>JBBPZQ010000020.1:0-48011 GCA_038198935.1 Anaerolineae bacterium | reverse complement strand
GGATTATGAAAGCTTGCCGGAGACGAGTGAATCGTTCATTTATGCAGCGATGGTTCGTCTCATGCTCAGGCGCGTGACTCATCAACCTGCGATGTAGTGCTTATGTTCGACTTTCCAAACAGGCTCTAAGACTCCGTTAAGAAACATTTCCCGAACTGTCATTCTGAGCGGAGCGAAGAATCTCTTTGACGTGACTGTAAGGCGAACGTGGTCATGCACCTAATAAGCAGTGGATTGGGTGCATGATGACATGCGTGTATGACCAACATGTCAGAGACCCTTCGTTTCACTCAGGGTGACATCGGTTCGGACCCTAATCTGATAGCGTCTGCGCGATGGCGTCTCTGATTGAAAATCTCGTACAACACAACGCCTGTCGCCACCGCGAGGTTGAGCGAGTCGCTGCGGCCCACCATCGGAACTTTCACGACGAGGTCACACGCGGCTTGCTGGTCGGGCGACAAGCCCTTCTGCTCGCTGCCCATCAGCAGCACGAGCGGAGACGGATATATGACATCCGTGTAAGCGTGTTCGGCTTCGCCCGACGTGCCGACGAGCGCGACGGCGTGCTGCTGCTTCCATACGAGGAACTCATCCCAATTCGCGCGCACCAAGCGCTGAGAAAAGAGCGCGCCCATGCTCGCGCGCACCGCCGATGGATCGTGCGGGTCGGCGGCGTGACCGAGCAGGATCACGCCCGCGCCGCCGACCGCATCGCTCGTGCGCAGGATCGTGCCGATGTTGCCGGGGTCTTGCGCTGCGTCGAGCGCGAGCCACAGTCGCAAGAGACCTGTCAGGTCTTCGAGACCTGACAGGTCTGCCCATTGCTGCCGCACCACCGCGCCGATGCCTTGCGGGTTGTCCTTCGCTGCGATGCTCTCGAACAGCGCACGCGAAACTTCGAGCAGCGTGACGCCGCGCTTCTGCTGTGCGCGCACCAACTCGCGCGCGTGCTGGCTCGTCAGCAAGTCGGGCGCGACGACGAGCGATTCGATTTCGGCATTCGTCTGTATGGCTTCGGTCACGATGCGAATGCCTTCGACGAAGAACAAGCCCGTGCGCTCGCGCTCTTTGCGCTGGCGCAGTGCGCGAATGGCTTTGATGCGCGGGTTGCTGGTGCTGGTGATATGCATAGTGTTGAGTGCTGAGTGCTGAGTGCTGAGTCATGAGTGTCACGTGTCACGTGTCACGTAAATCGCACTTGGCACATGACACTTGGCCCATGACACTTGAAACTCAGCACTCAGCACTCAGGACTGTACAACGCCCTGCCGCCTCAACACGATCTGCACCGCCTCCCATACTTCGTCCTCACTGAGCGCGTCAATCGAGTGATGGGGGCAGCAGTCGGCGCGCGCGCGCCCGTTGACGAAACAGGGATTGCAGCCGACCTCGTGCCATAGCGCGAGACTTTTTTGATCGTACGGTCCATACACGCGCGGGTCGCTGGGTCCATACAGCGCGACGACGGGCGTGCCCACCGCGTTCGCCAGATGCATCACGCCCGAATCGTTGCCGAGCATCAACGCGCAGCGTTGATAGAGCGCGCCGAGTTGGCCAATCGTCAGCAGACCTGTCAAATCAATCAGCTCTCCCTTCACCCTGTGCCACGCCGCATTCGCGGCGTCGGCAGGCGCAGCCTGCGGCACAGGGCATCCCCTTCCCTCTCCCGCTGGGCGAGGGTGAAGCATCGCCGCGCGCACGGCTCGCGTGAGCGGCGCATCGTCTCGTGCGCCGATCAGCACGACCGTCGCATTGTGTTCCGCGATCAGTCGCTCGGCAATCGCAGCAAAGCGTTCGGGCGGCCAACGCTTGGACGCTAATACCATGCCGGGGTTGTTGCCGCCGCCGGGATGGACGGCGATGAGTGGCGAGTGCATGTCCCCGCCGCGCGCTTCGCGCGCCCCGCTTTGCGGGGGCGGGGATGAAGTGCTGAGTGCTGAGTCGGGTAGGATAGTTGCAACACTCGCTATGTCATCAGCGGTTGGAAAAAATTCGGAGTGATCAATCTCGAATTTTGCGCGCGAGGTTTGCGGGACGACTGCGCGCGCCACGTCGAGATACAGTTCCGGTTCGTAGCGGATGGGAGGCACGGGCACACGGATGTTGTGCGCGAAGCCGCGCCCGCCGCTGTCCAATCCGGCGCGAAGCGGAATGCGCGCGAGCCACGCGACCATGCCGACGCGCGGCGAGCGGTCCAGCGTGAGACACAGATCGTAATCGTGGGCGCGCAGTTGTTTGGCGAGTCGCCACACATCGCGCCAGCCATACGCGCCTTGTCCCACCCGACCCGAATCAACAACGCCATGCAGACGCGGGTTGTTCGCGACGACAGGGCGCGACCACGAGCCGACGGCGAAATCAATTTGCGCGTGCGGGTACGCGCGCTGTATCGCGGCGATGACTGGCGTGGCTAGCAGCACGTCACCCAGACAACACGGCTTGATGATGAGGATGCGCTCGAAGGTGACGCGCGCTGGCAAACGCCATGTGGGGAAGGCGCGCGCGAGGATCGTCGTGAGGAGAGTAATGAGCGAGTCGCGCATATGCGTGAGCGAGTGAAAGGATGAACGGCTGACAAGGTGAGCGGGTGATTTTTCACCCTATCACCCGCTCACCCCTTCAGTCTTTGTCGTTGTGGTTTAAGTGACGGTTGAGCGCGCGCCGCACGACGCACGCGCGTCTGAGCATCGCCTTTGCCTTCGCGCGCCCAACGCTGCAAGATGGCTTCGACGTAGCGCCAGTTACGCTTGTCTTGTCGTGCCGCGATGGTGAACGCTTCTTCGATCCACTGCGGCGAATAAGTTTGTGCCGCATCGTGCAACTGCTCGGCGATGAGCGGCGTCAACATGCCGACGTATTGCTCGTAGAGCGCAAAGATGTTCGGGCGCTCGGCGGGCGTTGGCGGCGGCACGATCACGTCGGCAGTGCTAAGGCGCAGTTTGCGCTCGCGCACTTGCGCGGCTTCGCGTCGCCCTGCAGCTGTGTTCGCAAAATACCAGTGCTCGACGATAGCGGCTTTGCTGCGCGTGTGCAGCTCGATCAGCGTACCGCGCCCCACTGCGCGCGTCAAGGCGTCTTCGAGCGAAGCGCCGCTCAAACTTTGCCGCAGGACTGCATCGGCGCGCAATTCACTGAGGTTCACACACAGCGGCGACTTGTGATGCGCCAATCGCCACAACACATGCAGCGTGAGTTTCAACTCCGCCAAATCGTCTATCTGCGCGAGCAGTTCGCTGAAAAACAAATCGGGCAGCGGCGTCACGCGCAATCTGCCAGAGGGAAAACCGACAAACTTCATGTCAGAACGCCATGTCCGCTTCGTCTTCGCGGTAATATTCCAAATCGGCGAAGCGCGACTGCGCGCGGTTGAAGTGCAGCTCGACGGTGCCGGTGGGCCCATTGCGGTGCTTGGCGACGATGATTTCGGCGATGTTAGGCCGCTCGGTCATTTTGTCGTACGCGTCCTCGCGATAGAGGAACATCACCACGTCGGCGTCTTGCTCCAAGGCGCCGCTCTCGCGCAAGTCTTGCAACTGCGGACGTTTGTCGGGCCGCGACTCGACCGCGCGAGAGAGTTGCGAGAGCGCGATGACCGGCACTTTCAATTCGCGTGCGAGTGCTTTGAGCGAGCGCGAGATGTTCGCCAGTTCCTGCACGCGATTCTCGTTGCGTCCGGTGGTGCGAATCAACTGCAAGTAGTCAATCAAAATCAAATCTACTCCGCGCTCGGCGTACAGGCGGCGCGACTTGCTTCGGATTTCGTTCGGCGTGGTCGCGGGCGTGTCGTCAATGTAAATCGGCGCTTCGGAAAGGCGACCAATCGCTTCCATCATGCGGTCGTATTCGTCGTCGAAGACTTGTCCCAAGCGCAGCCGTTGGCCGTCAATGCCGGTCATGTTGGCGATAAGGCGCTGCACGATTTGCTCGCCAGCCATTTCGAGCGAGAACACGGCCGACGTTTTGCGCGGCAGGTGCGTCGCCGCGTGTTGCGAGAGGTTGAGCGCGAAGCTCGTCTTGCCGATGGACGGTCGCCCCGCGATGATGATGAGGTCGCCAGCCTGCAAGCCGCCGAGCAATTTGTCGAGTGCGCTAAAGCCTGTCGGCACGCCAACGAACTCGCCGCGATGCTCCTGCATGTAATCCACATCGGCGTGCACGCGATTGAGAAACGTGCTGATGGGGATAAGGTCTTTTTGCAGTTTGCGCTGCGAGATGGCGAAGATTGCTTGCTCGGACTGGTCAATGATGTCGCTGAGCTCGCCTTCGTCTTTGTACGCGACTCCCGCAATCTGGCCCGCCGCGCCGATCAGTTTGCGCAGCGTCGAGGTGCGCTCGACGATGGTGGCGTATGTCTCGATATGCGCAGCGGTCGGCACGCTGTTGATGAGCGAAGCAATGTAGCCGGAGCCGCCGACTTCATCAAGTTGATGGTGGCGCTCCAGTTCGTCGAGCAGCGCGACATAATCCACAGGCTGATGGCGCTCGCTGATGGCGAGTGCCGCTTCCCAAATCCAGCGGTGGCGCTCGCTGAAAAAGTCGTCGCCGTTCAGCATCGCCATCACGCGATGGATGGACTCGGGGTCAATCAGCACCGAGCCGAGCACGGCTTGCTCGGCGTCGAGGTTGTGCGGGGGTGTTCGGTCAAGAGTCATAAAACAAGGCTGAAGGATAAAGGCTGAAGGATAAAGGCTGAAGGATGGATTGTTTTTTCATCCTTCAGCCTTCATCCTTCAGAATTCAAAAAGACGGGGACTTGGGTCTACTGCACCCAAATCCCCGCCGAGTTCATCGTCAGTTTGCGATCAACTGCTTTCTTTGCCGAGGTCGTCCAAGTCGAGTGTGTCAATGAAATCACTAAAGGCGGAGAGCCGTTCTTCTTCTTCTTTCGAGACGGCGCCGGAGATGTCCTCTTCGGGCACGATAGCGGCGCTCTCCATCACGGTCTCGTTTACGAAGATTTTGACGCTGCTGCGAACGGCGAGGGCGATGGCGTCGCTCGGGCGCGAATCAATTTCGATGCGTCGTCCGTTCAAGTCGAGCACAATTGTCGCGTAAAATGTTTCTTGCCGCAGGTCGGTCACGACGATGTGCGAGACGTGCCCGCCGAGCGTGCCGATCATTTTCTTCAATAGATCGTGCGTGAGCGGGCGCGGCACTTCGACACCCTGCATTTGCAAGGTAATCGCTTCGGCTTCAAAGGGTCCAATCCAGATGGGCAAATAGCGTTCCGAGCCGGACTCTTTCAGCACCACCAGCCGATATTGCGAGACGAGGCTGACCCTGACGCTATCTATTGCCACCTCGATCATTCCGACCTCCATAGCACTGCACGTTCACTCTTGAGCGATTATACCATAGCGAATATTAACAAGCGAATAGGCAAAATATTCACCGTAGGGCGCAATAGAGGCTCAATGAGGACGTGTGTTGAAACCAGGTTGGCAAGCCGACGGCGCGCCGCTGCGATTCACATATAGGCAGCACTGTCGTATTGCAGATCGTGTGGCGCGCATGTTGTCAAAACATTTGTCGTCCACTATAATAGCGTTGAGACGTCATTTGTTGAGGGCACATGAGCAATCAATCACCGAACTCGGGTCAGCACTTGAACATGCTTCAGGACTTGATGCGCAACGCAAACCTCGCGTGGCATCTGCTGCTTGACCCGCGCGTTTCCCTCTTGGCGAAGTTGGTGCCTGCCGCTGCGCTCGTCTATGTTGTTTCACCCATTGATCTGATTCCGGATTTGATCGTCGGCTTTGGGCAACTGGACGACATCGCCATCGTTTTGCTCGGCATCCGTTTGTTCATCGCGCTGTGCCCGCCCGAAGTCGTGCAGTGGTATCGCAACCAACTGGGCCAGCATGAACCGCCGGACCCGAATACCACTGACGGCAACACGGTGGACAGCACCTATCGCGTCATGGACGAGTGATATCTGTAATAGATTTTATGTCCGACTCGCAACTACAAAACGCGCACACGGTCGCTTCTCAGTTGCAAATCGCGCCTGAGCAACTGCGGCACTGGACGCAGGAGTTCTCGGCACAGCTGTCGGCTGCGGCGGTCAGTACGGGCTTCTATCGCTACACGGCAGACGACGTGAAGCGCTTACAGGCGATCAAAGAGATGATGGCAGAAGGCAAGAGCAGTGCCGAAGTGTCTCAGCAATTGGGCGACGCACCCGATAACAGCGCGGAGCCATTGCCCACCGCAATGGTAATCCAGGCGGATGACGTAAAGCGTAACGGTGACTCTGGGCTGCTTCTGCGCGACATGCTTTCCGGCTTCGCGGCGGGGCAAGAGGCGATACTCAACAGCCAGCAAACCAACCGCAATCTGATGGGCGTCGTCGTGCAGGACAACTTTAACTTGAAAGAAGAGAACGCCAAACTGCGCGAGCGCATGTTGAAACTGGAACAAGAGTTAGGTGACGTGCGCCGCTCACAGTCGGAGTATCGTCAGCAGGTCGAGCAGCGCCTGCGCCTTATGGAGCACAGACGCGATTGGGTCAGCCGTTTGTTCGGTTTCTAAACTGATGCAGAGGATTTAGCCAGCGGTCATACGGTTGGGCTTGCGCCTGACTGCTGACCGCTTGTTCATACCAGTAGCCAGCCGTCAGTCATCAGTCGTCAGTATTGGATCGTACAGACGACTGATGACTGACGACTGATGACTCACCAATGATTCGCTCTTTTCAACTTCCGGACGCGCCGCTGATCACGCAGTTGCAGGCGCACGGTACGCATCTTGATTTGCGGATGGCGCTGCTGTGGCCCCACAACTCGCTGTCGGCAGCCGTGTCGGCCTATGTGCCACTCAGCCGCCGACGTCTGCGCACGCTCGTGCTCAAGGAACAGTTGAACGGCAGTCAGGCGACGGGCTTCGTGCAATATCGCGAGCGGCTCAGTTTCCCCGAAGCCGACATCATGTTCTGCGCGCCCGCGCTCGACAGCACCAACGGCGAGCACGCGCGACGCATCTGGCAAAAGTTGATCTCACAGCTGGTCGTGCGCGTCGGCGAGCATGGCATACAGCGCGTGTATGCGCGCCTACTGGATCGCGCGCTCGAACTCGATTTGTTCTGGCAGCTCGGCTTCAGCGCATATGCGCGCGAGCGCACCTATCGGCGCAACGATGTGCCGACGTTTGCGGAGCCGTTGCCCGAAGAACTGTGGCGACCGCAGCGCTCGCGCGATTTGTGGAACGTGGGGCAACTGTACTGCCAAGTCACGCCGAAACTCGTACAGCAGGCGGAGAACTTGCCGCAGACGAACGCGATTGCACCTTATCGAGACAGTTTCGGCGGCAGTATTGACCGCCGCTACGTGTGGAAAGTAAAAGACGACCTGCGCGCCGCGCTGCGCATCATTCGCGGGCATCACAGCTGCTGGCTGCAATTGATGATGCACCCGCAAGAGCTGGATCGCGCCGACGCACTGGTGCAAGATGCCATGCGGCTGGTGCCGCCGCGCAGTGAGCGGCTGTTCATCAGCGTGCGCGAATATCAAAGCGAATTGGAAGGAGCATTTTTGCGCGCGGGCTTTTCGTGGCTCGCGACGGAAATGTTGATGGTCAAACACACGACGGTGCTGGTGCGCGAATTGGTGCGCAAACAACTGCCCGTCATCGAAGGCATCGAGGCGCGGCCCACTGTGACCTCGACGAGATTAATCACACAGAAGACAGCAGTCGGCAGACGATAGACGGTAGATCAGACTGCGGTCAACCGTCCATCGTCTGCGGTCATGCGAAAACATCTATGCAATACGAAACCACCGACGACCTTGAAGTTTTAATGAACGTGCTGCCGCCGCACGTTTGCGAATCGCTGCGGCGTGCAGACCGCTTCGACCAACTGCTCGAAGTCGTGCTCGACCTTGGCCGCAAGCCCGAAGCCCGCTATGTGGATCGCGAGTTGGATTTGAGCGAGCACGAGGCGACACAAGTTGAAATTGATTACGTCGTGCAGCGCATCGGCGAGTTCGGCGAGGACAACCGCGCGGGTATCGAGCGTACGCTGCACCGCATCTCCGCCATCCGCAATCGGCGCGGCCGCGTGATCGGCTTGACATGCCGCGTGGGCCGCGCCGTGTTCGGCACCATCGAGATCATCGAGGACATCATCGAGAGCGGCAAGAGTGTGCTGCTGCTCGGACGGCCGGGTGTCGGCAAGACGACGCTGCTGCGTGAGGCGGCGCGGGTGCTGAGCGACTCCAAGCGCGTCGTGGTCGTGGACACCTCGAACGAAATCGGCGGCGACGGCGACATTCCGCATCCCGCCGTGGGTCAAGCGCGGCGCATGCAAGTGCCGACGCCGGTGCTGCAACACGAAGTGATGATCGAAGCGGTCGAGAACCACATGCCCGAAGTGATCGTCATTGACGAGATCGGGCGCGAGCTCGAAGCCGAAGCGGCGCGCACCATCGCCGAGCGCGGCGTGCAACTCATCGGCACGGCGCACGGGCAGACGCTCGACAACTTGATGATGAATCCGACGCTTGCCGATTTGATCGGCGGCATTCAGAGCGTGACGCTGTCCGACGAAGAAGCGCGGCGGCGCGGCACGCAGAAGTCCATCCTCGAACGCAAAGCGCCGCCGACTTTCGACGTGCTGATCGAGATTCAAGATCGCGATCGGCTGGTCGTGCATCACGACGTCGCCAAAGCGGTGGACATGATTCTGCGCGGGCGACAACAGCCGCCGGAACTGCGCTCACGGAATGGCGACGGCCAAATCAGCGTCGAGCAGGGCGCGCCCACACCGCCACCCACGACCGCGCTGCGTATGCGCGGCGAGCGTATCGAGCACACGGAGACGCCGCAAGCGTTTATCGAAGCGCAGCCGCGTCCAGCAGCAACTCACGCCGCCGCACCGCAAGCGACGCGCACGCTGCGCACTTACCCGTATGGCGTGAGTCAAGCGCGCTTGCAGCAGGTCGCGCGCTCTTTGCGCCTGCCCGTGCATGTCGTGAACGACTTGGATGATGCGGATGTGGTGCTCACGCTCAAGAACTATTATCGCAAGCGCCCGCAGCGCATCAGCGAAGCCGAGCGGCGCAGCATCCCCGTGTATGTCGTGAAGTCGAACAGCGCCAATCATCTGGAGACGGCGCTGGCGGACATCTTCGGCATCACGCAGCGCGACAACCGCGACCCTTTTGACGACGTGGCGGTTGAGACACGCGGCGCGATTGACGAAGTGCGCAGCGGTCGGCGCAGCTCCGTCCAGCTCTCGCCGCAGAATGCGTTGGTGCGCCGCAAGCAGCACGAGATGGCGCGCGAAGCGAACTTGCTTTCGCGCAGTCACGGCAAAGAACCGAAGCGGTCTGTAAGAATTTATCAGAACAACGGGTAAGTCAGGGTGACGAGTGACGAGATCGCCCGTCACTCGTCACCCGGCACGTTCATGAGTCTCTTCATCACTTTTGAAGGTCCTGAAGGCAGCGGCAAGTCCACACAGATCAAACTTTTGTGTGCATACTTGCAGGAAAAAAACCTGCCGGCGGTACGCACGCGCGAGCCCGGCGGCACGCGCATCGGCGATATGATCCGCAATGTGATCCTCTCGCCGCAGCACGCCGAGTTGTCGCCCCCCGCCGAGTTTTTGTTGTTCTCGGCATCGCGCGCGCAATTGGTCGCGCAGGTCGTTCGTCCACATTTGCAATCCGGTACTATCGTCTTGTGTGATCGCTACGCCGACTCGTCGCTTGCGTATCAAGGCTATGCGCATGGTCTCGACTTGGCCACTCTGCGCCAAGTCACGCAGTTCGCCACCGGCGGATTGCTGCCCGACCTCACGTTCTATTTTGATTTGGATGTGCGGGTCGGCTTACAGCGCAAACGCGACGGCAGCGCGCCGTTAGATCGGCTCGACTCGCAGACGATTGAGTTTCACGAGCGCGTGCGTCACGGCTATCTGGCGATGGCGGAAGAGGAGCTGCAGCGCTGGATCGTGATTGACGCCGCGCGGCGCGTGGAGGAGATTCAGGAGCAGGTGCGGCAAGTGCTCGACAAATTTTTGAGTGCGCGCAGCACGTCACGCGCGGAGGAGGCAGTGTGAAGTTAATCGTTAGCATCGTAAACGGCGACGATGCGCACGACTTGACGGAGGCACTAAAAGCAGAAGGTTATCAATCCACCACCATCAGCACGACGGGCGGCTTCTTGCGCGAGGGCAACGCGACCATTATGATCGGCGTCGCCGAAGAGAAGGTGGGCGCAGTGCTCAACGTCATCCGCGAGAACTGTCATCGGCGCACGCAGTACGTCAATCCGCTCCCGCCTGTGATGGAGCCCGGCGAATTGTACATGCCCAATCCCATCGAGGTCGAAGTCGGCGGCGCGACCGTCTTTGTGCTGAATGTGGAACGCGCAGAGCGGATGTGACGGGATAGGGGCGCGTCACACTGCGCCCTTACATTTCGTCTCCCATCCCACTCATTCCATCATCGCCCATTCCACCCATTCCGCCCATTGTGTCGCCCATACTCTGCTCGATGGACTCCGGGCTTTCGCCCGCTTCGAGCCGATCCACCATCTCGCCATATTCGGGCGGCAAGTCTTCGCCCATCTCGCCGCCCATTTTGCGCATCATGCGCGCCATGCTTTTCGGATCGTTCTCGTCCACGTCGCCGAAACTCGATGGGTCGGACAGCGCATCCAGTCGTGCCTCTTCTGACTTCATGATCGCCACGCGCGAGATGACGCGGCTCTGGTTCGTGCTGCCGCAGAAGTTGCACACGGGCGCGTCGGGCGGATTGAAGCCGCGCACGCTGTACGCATTGCGCCTGCGGCACTGTTGACAACGATACTCGTAAGTTGGCATACTAAACACTCCAAAGCATGGTAAACGGGTCACCGTGTAAACGAGTACTGCTCCCCGTTTACGCTCTGACCCGTTTGTATTTACTTCTCCAAATTATAGCAAATCCGAGTCGAATTCCATGAGGAATAGACCTCTTGCAAAAGTATTTCGTAGTGGCGACTTTAGTCGCTGTTTGCGATGACATCAACGACTGAAGTCGTTACTACGGATCGTCTTGCTGAGTTATGCAAGAGGTCTCATGGAAGATTGCCGAATGAGTGATGGAGGCGCTGGGTGAGTGACCTGCACCTGAACGAACCGGTTGACCCATACCGACGTGACGAGCCGCCGCCGCTGCTGGTCGTCATCTCAGGTCCATCGGGTGTTGGCAAAGATGCGACCATCAAGCGCATGAAGGAGTTGGGTTATCCATTTCATTTTGTGGTGACGGCGACGACGCGCCCGAAGCGCGACGGCGAGATTGAGGGCGTGGATTATTTCTTCGTCGGCATGGGCGAGTTCGCGCGCATGATCGAAACGGGCGACCTATTGGAATACGCCGTCGTGTATGGCCAGTACAAAGGCATACCCAAACAACAAGTGCGCGAAGCGTTCGCCAGCGGCAAGGACGTCGTGCTGCGCATTGACGTGCAGGGCGCGGCGACCATCAAGCGACTGGTCAGCGACGCCGTGTTCATCTTCCTCACCGCCGAATCCGAAGACGCGCTCATCAAGCGGCTGATGGAGCGCAAGAGCGAGACGCCCGAAGGCTTGCGCATCCGCGCGGCGACGGCGCGCGAAGAAATGAAGCGCATTGACGAGTTCGATTATTGCGTCGTCAACCGCGACTGCGACCTCGACCACACGGCCTCTACCATTGCCGCCGTCATCAAAGCCGAGAAAGCGCGCGTGCGGCCCAGACGGATTCGGCTCTGAACGTGTCATTCTGAGCGAAGCGAAGAATCTCTGAGGCGTTGGTCAAAGAGTCTCGTACTCATGCAATCTATTAGCCACGACTTGAGTGCATGACTACCTGCGTGTTGAATCGGCACCATAGAGATTCTTCGCTTCGCTCAGAATGACATTGAATCAAGATGATTACATGAACGATAATTCCGCATCACAACCTGCTCCGCCCGCCGCGCCTCCGCCCGCCCGCCTCGCCATTCCGTCGCATCGCGCAATCGTGACGTGGCTCATCATCTCTGCGAACGTGATCGTGTGGCTGCTGATGGAAATGAACGGCGGCTCAGACAACACGGACACGCTGATTGCGTTCGGCGCGAAAGTAAACGAGCTTATCAATCAAGGTGAAGTGTGGCGATTGTTCACCGCGATGTTCTTGCACATCGGCATCATTCACCTCGCGGTCAATCAATACTCACTTTACAACGTGGGCACGGTGCTCGAACGCTTTTTCGGCTCGATCCGCTTCAGCATCTTATACGTGCTCGCGGGTCTGTGCGGCAGCCTTGCCAGTTATTGGTTCAGCCCCAACTCGATCTCGGCTGGCGCGTCGGGCGCGATCTTTGGATTGGTCGGCGCGCTCGGCGTGTTCTTCCTGCTGCATCGCAAATTGTTCGGCTCGACTGCCAATCGCATTCTGGTCAACATCGCCGCCATCGCCGCATTCAATCTGGTTCTCGGCGCGAGCATCGCGGGCATTGACAATATGGCGCACGTCGGCGGCTTGCTCGGCGGCATCGCCGTCGGCGCAACGCTTTCGCCGCGCTACGAACTCACGCGCGACCTGTCTGGTGTGCCGCAAATCAGGCGGCGAGATACGTTACTCACATGGTTCCTCGTGCTCGGCTTCGGTGGCGCGCTCGCGCTGACGACGGCGTATGCGATGCAGGCGAATCAAGACAGCGCGCAGACTCATCTGACGCAAGGCGAAAAATTGTACGAGGCGCACCAATTCGGCGCGGCGATTGTCGAATTGCAAACTGCCATGGCGCGCGATCCACAACGGCCCGAAGTTTATTTCTATCTCGGTCTCGCCTATTTCGATCAAGAACACTACGGCGACGCCGCGCGCGCATTCGAGAACACGCTCACGCTCAAGCCGGATTGGGCAGCGGCGCATTACAACCTCGCGCTGTCCTATGCTAACGTCGGACGCTACGCCGATGCACGCGCCGCATTACAGCAATATGTGAGCCTGCCCGACGCCAATCGCGCGAAAGCGGCCGATCTGTTGCAGCAGATTCAGAACCGCTGAGCATGACTGCGCCATCTGTTCGCCGCACTGAACTGCGCGGGCGCTGGTATCCGTCCGACCCCGTTGAACTGCGCGCGCTGATCGAGCAACTCTTCGCGAACGTCCCCGACCAAGCGTTGCACGGCGAATTGTGTGCGCTCGTCGCGCCGCACGCAGGGTATCCATTTTCGGGCCAGACGGCCGCGCACAGTTACAAACAAGTCATCGGGAAAACGTTCGACGCGGTGATCGTGTTGGGACCTTCTCACTTCGCGTGGGTCGGCGACTACGCGCTGTCGTATGCCAGCGCATACGAGACACCGCTCGGCGCAGTGCCGCTTGCGAATGCGTTGGTCGAGGAATTAGCCGAGCACGTGAGCCTTGTCGCCGCGCACGAAGAGCAAGAGCACTCGATTGAATTGCAACTGCCGTTTCTGCAAGTCGCGCTCGGCAATTTTGCGTTCGTTCCGATTCTGATGAGCGCGGATGAACTCGAACCGTGCGCGCAGTTAGGTCGAGCCATCGCCGAATTGATGCGTCGTCACAATATCTTGCTCGTCGCCAGCAGCGACCTCAATCACGTCGAGAGTTATCGTGAAGTCGTGCGGCGCGACGCGGACGTGGTGCGCGCCGTCGAGCGTTTCGATTTGCAGCACATGGCTGACATGCTGCTTGATCCCGATTACACCGTCTGCGGGCGTGCGCCGATTCTGACGGCCGCCGCTGCCGCGCAGGCGCTCGGCGCCAATCGCGCGCACGTTCTCAGTTATACTAATTCTGGTGAAGTCACCGACCGCAAGAGCGAGGGGACGTATACAGTCGGATATTTGAGCGCCGCTTTTTTGAAGTGACGGGTGACCAAAAGTACTGGCCACTCGTCACTTATCACTCGTCACTTTTCTATGTTCGCCGAAATTGTCGTGAACGCGCCGTTGAGCAGACGGCGCGTTCCTTATCTCAATCGGACTGAGGGCTTCGCGGCGCTCGCTCAAACGTTCACCTACTCGATTCCCGCACACCTCGCCGAGCAGTTGCAAGCGGGCCAACTCGTGACGGTGCCGTTTGGCGCACGCAAGCTGCAGGGCATCGTCATGGCGCTCGCCGACGAGACGACGGTCGAGCGCGTGAAGGATGTGTACGAGATCGTTGATGTCGTGCCCGTGCTCTCACGCGCGCAACTCGAACTCGCACGCTGGCTGAGCGCGTACTACTTCGCGCCGCTGATCGAGTGCGTGCTGCAAATGTTTCCGCCCGGACTCGAAGCCGACACGCGCACAATGATCGCGCTCAACCCCGACGCACCGCGCCTCGTCAACCCGAAGCAATTGCACGTGCAGCTCGTCGAGCGCTTGCGCGAGCGACCGCTGCCATTGGATGAATTGCTGCGCGATGTGCGCAAACGAGAAACACAACAAGCCATTGACGCGCTGGTGCGCCGCCGTGTGCTGCTGCGTCAAACCGAATTGCTGCCGCCGCGTGCGAAAGAAAAGCATGAGCGCATCGTGCGATTGATTGCGGAGCCGAGTGAGGAAGTGCTGGCGGCATTACACGCGCCGCGCCAACTTGCTGTGCTTCAATATTTGCAGCAGCGCGGCGGCTTGAATGTGGTCGTATCGGCGCGCGAGCTCACGCGCGCCACCGGCGCGAGCACGTCCACCCTGCGCGCACTTGCCGACGCGAACTTCATGCGCAGCGAGCAGCGCACCGTCTGGCGCGACCCGCTCGCCGACCTCGACGTGCCGCCGACCGAGCCGCCGACGCTGACGGACGAGCAGCACGGCGTGTGGGAGGCGATTCGTGAATTGCTGACAAAGGACGGCGGACGGCGGACGGCGGCGAGCACATCAACGTCTGTCTTTCATCTTCCAAGTGCCGCCCTGCTCTTCGGCGTGACGGGCAGCGGCAAGACCGAAATCTATCTGCGCGCCGTCGCGGAAGTGCTGGCGCAAGGACGACAATCAATCGTGCTCGTGCCGGAGATCGCGCTCACGCCGCAGACGATTTGGCGTTTCGCCGAGCGCTTCCCGAATCGCCTCGCGCTGCTGCACAGTCAACTCTCGATGGGCGAGCGCTACGATCAATGGCGGCGCATCCGCGCGGGCGAGATTGATGTGGTGATCGGTTCGCGCTCGGCGATCTTTGCGCCGCTGCCGAACCTCGGACTGATCGTGCTCGACGAAGAACACGAAGCGAGTTACAAGCAGGACAAGTCGCCGCGCTATCACGCGCGCGAGGTCGCACTGGAGTATGCACGCCTCACGAACGCGATGGTCATTCTCGGCAGCGCGACGCCTTCACTGGAGACGATGTGGAAGGCGCGGCGCGGCGAGTATCGGCTGCTGGAGCTGCGCGAACGGATTGAGACGGCGGGCGACGGACGGCAGACGGCAGACAGCAGACCGCGCCCCATCGTCCACCACCCGCCGTCTGCGCTGAGCCGGCCTCCGTCCGCCGTCGAGATCGTGGATATGCGCGCCGAACTGAAAGCCGGCAACACGAGCATCTTCTCGCGTGCGCTGCGTGACGGACTCGCGCAGACACTTGCGGCGGGCGAGCAGGCGATCCTGTTTCTCAATCGGCGCGGCGCAGCCACGTTCGTGATGTGCCGCGACTGCGGCTATGTGCTGCGCTGCCGCCGCTGCGACAATCCGCTCACGTATCATTCGGATCAAGATGATCTGGTCTGCCATTATTGCAATCGCCGCTACGCACAGCCGCCACACTGTCCGAACTGCTGGAGCCGACGCATCAAACATTTCGGCGCGGGCACGCAGAAGGTTGAAGAACTCGTCAGACAATTGTTTCCGCAGGCGCGCGCGCTGCGCTGGGATCGCGACGTGACCACAGCCAAAGGCGCGCACGCTCGGCTGCTGAAAAAATTCGTTGCGCACGAGGCGGACATCTTGATCGGCACGCAGATGATCGCGAAGGGACTCGACCTGCCGCTCGTCACATTGGTCGGCGTCGTGTCGGCGGACACGTCGCTGCACCTGCCGGACTTCCGTGCGAGTGAGCGCACATTCCAACTGCTCACGCAAGTGGCCGGACGCGCCGGGCGCAGTCGCTTGGCGGGCAACGTCATCTTTCAGACGTACTCGCCGACGCATCCAGCCATTGTCGCCGCCGCGCAGCACGATTATGACGCGTTCTATGAAAACGAAATTCAATTTCGTGCCGCGTTGAATTATCCGCCGCTCAGTCGCTTGCTGCGACTGCTGTTCGTCGGACGCGGCGAGGCGCGCGCGCGCGCTGAAGCCGTCGCGCTGCATCGTCAATTGCACGAGCGCATTCGTCAACTCGGCGCAAGCGATTTGGAGCTGATTGGGCCCGCGCCGTGTTTCGTGCACAAGATGCGCGGCGAGTATCGCTGGCACGTCATCGTCAAGGGCGCGGAGCCGCACGAGTTGCTGCGCGACTTCGTGCTGCCGCTCGGTTGGCGCGTGGATGTGGATCCGATGGATTTGCTATGAGCGCGGCGGAACTGTGTCGCTTAACGCAACGTCCATCTCTCAAACGCGAACCACAGAAGAGGGGGGCCATGCTGCGCAAATCATACACCTCATCATTGATCGCCGTCATCTCTGTCGGCTTGATGATGCTTGGCTCGTACTTGCTGTTCAGTGCGCTGGGGAACGCGAACGCGCTCAGTCCAGCCTTAGCATATCCGACGAGCACATCAGCGCACGTCACGTCCACGCTTGCGACGGCGGCACACCAGAGCAATACGCCCGCCGCATTCACTCCATTCACCTCTGCGACGGCAAGCCCCATCGTAACGCGACTCTTCACCAGTACGCCAATTGTCGCGCAACCCACCGTGACCATTGTGCCAACCAGAGTTACGGCGCTCACTCCGTTTCCGACCAGCGCGCAAAAGAACAAAGTCAGTTGGCGGAGCTCGCGCGTATCTTTGGAAGCCGACGACTTCTACATTATCGCGAGCGGCAAAAAGTTCCTAGGCCCAGGCAATGGCATTGTCGGCGGCGATCCTGGCAATCCGACCTATTGCTCACTGGAATTGGAGTGGCGCGAGAACGATGTCCCGATGCGGTTGTACATTTATTTCAGCGCGGACAACCAAAAGTGGTGGTCGCCTCTCGTCCGAACTCGCAACGGCGCGCCGATTGACGGTTGGGTGAGCTATGGCGGCAAGTTGTTTGAAACGCCGCTGGGCGCAGTCGCAACGGGCAACTATCACCTGACTTCAACCTCCGAGACGGATGGCACACCAAATGCCGCACCGCGTTTCAGCATTTTGCATTTTGAGAATCTACGCTTGCAGGCGTTCTTGAATCAATGATCGCTACCTGAGATAAACTACGACTTACATCGCTTTGCGCGCGAACCCCATTGCGGCTACAATCCGCACGATTCTCGCAAGTCTATCTTCGCACGGAGACGTAATATGTCGCGCAATCAAAAAATTCTGGCGGGCGTGCTCGGGCTGGCTGTGGTCGTGCTGATCTGTGTCGGCGCATGGGCGCTGTTCACGTTTGCGTCGCGCAACGGCAACAACATCGCGTTTGGCAAGAAGCCGGTGGTCTTCATCAAGTCGCCGCCGAGCGGCACGAGCGTGCCGGTCAATAGCGATGTGTTGGTGGACGTGACCGCTACCGATGACGACGGCGTGCTGCGCGTCGAGTTGGCGGCAAACGGTGTGGTCGTCGCCACCGAGCAAGCGCCCACCTTGCAAGGTCTGCCAACATTTGCGCCTACGCTCAAATGGAAACCGACTAGCGCGGGCACGTACACGCTCGAAGCGCGCGCGATCAATCGCAACAACGTGACGAGCGATCCGGCCAAGCTGACGATCACGGCGCAGGGCGGCGCGGCTGAGACGACGACACCCGCGGCGACGACCGCTGCTGCTGCGAACACGCTGACGGCTGTTCCGGTTGCGAGCAGTGCCCCGCCGCTGGCGACGAGCACGCTTGTGGCGGCTGCAAACACGGCTGTGCCCACTGCTATCCCGCCCACCGCAACGCCGACGAATACATCTGTGCCACCCACCAACACACCCACCAACACACCCACTAGCACGCGCACAAGTACCCCGACCAATACACCTGCACCGTTTGCGGTCACGAGTGTAACCGCGAGCGTCAATCCGCCGTCGAGTGGCGTCTGCCCGACCACGTTCAACTTCTCCGCGCAGATCGCGGCGAACGGCGCAGGCACGGTGACGTACGTGTGGGAGCGCAGCGACGGCGCGAGTGCGCCGAACCAGAATCTCGTGTTCAGCAGTGCGGGCACTCAAGTGGTGAATACGACGTGGACTATCGGCGCGGCAGGTACTCATTGGGAGCGCGTGCGCATCATCTCTCCGAACGCGCTCACGTCAAATCAGGCGACGTTCACGCTGACGTGCCCCGGCAACTTCGCGGGCACGTGGTATCACAACTTCGGCACGATGAGCCTCGCGCAGACCGGCAGCAGTGTCACCGGCAGCTACGTCAATTCGCTCCTCGGCACGTCGGGCACGGTGGCAGGCACGGTGACGGGCAACACGTTCAATGGCACGTGGTCAATCAGTGGCGGCTCGGGCCCGATCCAATGGACGCTCGCCAGCAGCGGGCAGACGTTCGACGGCAACTTCAACAGCGGCGCGTTCAAGTGGTGTGGCGCGCGCACGGGCCAGAACTTTCCGGCTGGCTGCGCCTTCGCGGGTGCGTGGATCGCAAACGTGAACGGCGGCGCAGGCTCGCTCAACCTGACGCAAAACGGAACCGGCGTATCGGGCACGTACTCCAACGGCAGCAGCAGCGGCACGATTGAGAGCGGCGCGATCTCATACAGCGGCGGGCAAGCCGTGTTGACCGGCACGTGGCGCTTGAGCGCGTCCCTCAGCGGCCCCTTCAAGTTTTATCTGTTCGGCTACAACGACTTGCAGTTCAACGGCAACTACAACACGAGTTTCGCTTGGTGTGGCTGGCGCAGCGGCTCATCTCAGCCGTCGCCGTGCTTGCGCTGAGTCGGCACAGTCGCATGCAGATCAAATAGCACAGGGCGCTTCAGCATAGCGCCCTGTGTCTTTTTAGGCGCGTGTTGCGATGCCCACGCCACTCCATTAGAATTGATAGTGGAGGACGTTATGTCACAGCAACAAAAATTCGTCATCATCGCGGGCGTGCTCGCGACGATTGTCTTGATATGCGTGGCGGCGTTTGCGCTCGCCACATTCTTCACGCGCAACACAGGTGGTCCGCTTGCGGCGGGTGCGGGTCCGCAAGTGCTGATCAAGTCGCCGCAGCAAGGCGCGACGGTGCCGACGAACCAAGACGTGCCCGTGCAAGTCTCCGCCTCGGACACGAACGGCGTCATTCGCGTCGAACTGTTCGTCAACGGCGCGCAGGTGGCGAGCGAGTCGAGCCCGAATGCACAAGGCTTGCAGAGTTTCGCGCCGAGCCTGAAGTGGCGGCCCACCGCCGACGGCTCTTACAGTCTGCAAGCGCGCGCCGTCAACCGCAACAACGTCACGGGCGAGTCCACCGTCATTCAAGTGACGGCGCAAGCCAACGCCACGCCCATTCCCACGCCGACGTCAACCAGCACGCCGACCAACACCCCTTCGCCACCACCACCATCGCCGACACCGATTGTCATCGTCGTCACCGCCACGCCGACCCCGATCCCGACATCGCCGACCCCGCAAAGTACGCTGACGCGCGTGCCACCCACCAACACTCCGACGAGTGTGCCGCCGACCAACACACCCGTGCCGCCCACGCCGAAGCCAACCAATACGTCTGTGCCGCCATCTTCGACACAGGCGCTGCGCCAAGTCACGGTCAACCGCAATGACACGGGGCAAGTCGCCGCCACCTGTCCGAGCGGCACAAAGGTGACTGGTGGCGGCTTCGGCGGCGACGTGAACCTCACGATTACGGGCAGCGCGATGCAGGGCAATGCGTGGCAGGTCATCGCCAAGAACAACTCGACCGCTAGCCATCAGTTGATTGCGCTCGCGATCTGCGTATCGAATATTTCTGGCGCGACGGCGCAGGTATTTGGCCAATCAAATGTGCCGCCGAGTGTATCGGCAAGCGCGACGACGGCTTGTCCGTCGGGCAGCACACTGACGGGCGGCGGCTTCGGCAGCAACGCACAACTGCCAGTGTTCGCGAATGTGAGCAACGCAAACGGCTGGAGCGCATCGGCGCAAAATACCGTCAGCACGACGCAAACGCTGAACGTATTCGCGGTCTGCTACGACGGTGCGAATGCGAACTCGACTTCTGTCACGAAGCAAGCCGACGTGAGTGCGAACGCGAGCGGCACGGTCACAGCAGATTGCCCGAACAATCAGATCGTGAGCGGCGGTGGCTACAATACCGCGCCCGGACTCGTGGTAACCAATTCCTCGAAGAGTGGCAACGGCTGGCAAGTCACCGCGAGCAATACGCTGACGAGCACGCAGTCGCTCACGGCGGTCGCCGTCTGCAATTCGTTCTGAGCGCAAAACAACAGGGGCGGCAGTTGCGCTGTCGCCCCAACAATCCACCCCCGCTTCGTAAAATTGCTGAGTCCCGTCTATCATGTTGAGACGGATCACATCAACACAGCCACCATTTCGTCGAGCATCGCGGGCGAATCGTCGAACGTGGCGACGGTGCAATGGGCTTGAGGAAACAGCGCGAGGTCGTACGGATCGCGCAGCGCGATGAGCACGGTTGGCTTGCCGAGCGCAAGCAGTTGCGCGACGAGACGTTGCTGCGAATCAAAGTGCAGCGTCTGCCGCGTGGCGATGACGAGCGTGTGCGCGTCGCTCGCGCGCGTGATTACGTCGCGCATCGTCGCGTCGTCGGGGTTGAATGGCAGCGCGATGCTATTCAAAGTTGGCGCGGACTCACGCAGACGCGCCAACAGTTTGCCCGCAGCGACTGGCGCGCCTTCGGCAATCGTCGCTCTGCCGAGCGCGAACTCGACGACGAATGTGTCTCGCCACGCACGCAACGGCAGCAAATGGTTCGTGTCGTGCACGCGAATGGCTGCGCGCGCGATCTGGTGTGCCAGTGCGCGATGCGTACTCGCGCCGAGCCACGCGGGGTCGGACGGCGACGCGGCGAGTTGTTGCCGTAACTGGGTGATGCGCTGCACCGACTGCTCGATTCTCTCAATCGCCAGCGAGCCGTCATCCACTGCGCGCTGCAATGCGGCCAGCGTCTCCTCGTGCTGCGTAATGACGCACAGCAAGTCGCAGCCCGCGCGCGCCGCTTCGAATGCTGCGCCGGGAATTCCGTATTGCAACGCGACGGCGTGCATGTCGAGCGCGTCGGTGATGACGACACCGTTGAACTGCATGGCATCGCGCAGCAGTCCCGTGATGATCGGTTGCGAGAGCGAGGCGGGACACGCGTCGTCGAGTGCGGACATCAGCAGATGGCCGGGCATGACCATCTGCACGCCTGCTTCAATCGCCGCGCGGAACGGCGCGAGCTCAACGCGCTCCAACTCGGCGCGCGATTTATCAATACGCGGCAGTGCCTCGTGCGAATCTACGCGTGTGTCGCCGTGGCCGGGGAAGTGCTTGGCGCACGCGGCGACTCCTTCGCTCTGCGCACCGCGCAACCACGCCGTTCCCATCTCGCTCACAAGATTGGGCGTGTCGCCGAATGCGCGCGTTCCGATGACGGGGTTCTGCGGATTGTTGTTCACGTCGAGCACGGGCGCGAGCACGACATTCAAGTTGAGTGCGCGCAGTTCGCGCGCGGTCGCCTGTCCCGCGCGGAAGGCGAGGTCGGGCGAGTGCGTCGCGCCGAGCGTCATCGCGCTGGGCAAGTGCGTCGCAGGGTCGGGCAAGCGAATCACGCGCCCGCCTTCTTGATCAACGGCGATGAGCGGCCGCTCCGCCAATTCGTGCAAGCGTGCGATCAATTGTCGTGCCGATTGTAGGTCGGGGATGTTGCGCGCGAACAACACGAAGCTGCTGATGCGATTGCGCGTGATGAACGCTTCTTCGTCAGGCGCGAGCGTCGCGCCGCGCGGGGTGAAAGCGATGAGTTGAGCGAGGATGTTGTGTGTCATGTATCGAAAGCTGACGGAAGACGGGAACTTGAGGATACGCCCCACATCTTCCGAGTTCCG
Source organism: Anaerolineae bacterium (assembly GCA_038198935.1). GTDB lineage: Bacteria > Chloroflexota > Anaerolineae > JACRMK01 > JACRMK01 > JBBPZQ01. Next base: position 25,917 of record JBBPZQ010000020.1, on the reverse strand, counting down.
TCATGGTCTTGAGATTTTACCCATCACCACCGGTCGTCGTGCGCCTGTGACGGACGGCAAGCTGTTCGGCTCATGCTGATGCGCAGCATACGCAAGGATGGCGAAGGCGAGCGCTTCCTTCGCTTGCGCCGCAATGCCGAAGTCATCGGGCCGCAAGAGCGTCGTCTGCGGCAGCCGCTCGGCAATCATGCGCACGAGCGTTGGGTTATCCGCGCCGCCGCCGCCTAATATTAATTCGTGCAACCCACCCTCACCCCCAGCCCCTCTCCCTAAAGTGGAGAGGGGCGCGGTAATCGTCTCCGCGGTGAGCGCGGTGGCGGTGGCGATGATGTCTTGCGGGGCGAGTCCGCGCGCGCAGCCATCGTCCCACAATTGATTCGCGTATTGTCTGCCGAACAACTCGCGGCCCGTCGTCTTCGGCGGCGTGCGCGCGAAGTAGGGATGCGTGAGCAATTGCGCGAGCCACGCGTCGTCCACGTGACCACTTGCGGCGATGCGACCGTCGCGATCAAATGTCTCGCGTCCATCGGACATGCGCTCGATCAGCGCATCCATTACCATGTTGCCGGGCCCACTGTCGAAGGCGCTCACGTCGGATGCCGCGCCGTTCGGCGGCAGCAGTGTGACGTTGGCGATGCCGCCGATGTTTTGCACGGCGCGGAACTTTGTCGCATGATGAAACAGAATATAGTCCACGAACGGCACGAGCGGCGCGCCCTGTCCGCCTGCGGCCACATCGGTCACACGAAAGTCGGCGATGGTCGTGACGCCCGTGCGCTCGGCGATCACGGCGGCTTCGCCAATTTGCAGCGTGGACGTGACGCGGCCGCTTTCGTCAACATCGTGCCAGATCGTTTGGCCATGTGAGCCGATCAAGTCAACTTGCGCGAGTGCGATGCCAGCCTGTGACGCGACCTGCTGCGCCGCGCGCGCGAACGCTTCGCCCAGCGCGAAGTTGAGACGACAAATTACATCCACAGAACTTGTCGGCGGATTGCACGCGGCGAGGATCGCTTCACGCATGGCTGGATCGAATGCGCTGTGCGCGTGCGCGACGACCCGCCATTGCAGTTCGGCGACAGCGCCGTCGAGTTCCGCCAGCGCGGCGTCAATGCCGTCGGCGGACGTGCCCGACATCAAACCGATGACAACCATGATTTACACCCGAAACTTTACGAGAGTGCAGCGCGTGCTTATGATTGAACACACAGCGCATCAACGACGGTGAGGGAACGCTATGCGCAACAAAGTGATGCTTTATAGTTTAGTTGTCGTATCGCTGGGCGCGTTGTTCGCATTCTTCGCGTCTGCTTCCCCTGCGGCAACGCAAAGCGATCCACAACTATATGTGACTCAATCGGAACTGCCCCGAGCGCAGTCAGCGGCGAGCGTTGCGCGAAGTGCGCCTGTGCACGCAGCGGGTGAGCGCATCGCCACCGCGAAAGGCGAAGTCGTCGGACGAGATGGCGTCGCGCTGCGACTCGATCCGTCTGCGCCGAAGCGCATCGAAGTGAACATCCGTACGCAGCGCGTGATCGCGTGGCAGGGCGATGACAAAGTGTTTGAATTCGCGGCGACGACCGGCGACGAAGGCTCACCGACGGTACTGGGCGAGTACGTGATACAAGACAAGATCGAGCAGGACGCGTACTCGGAATTGTGGGGCATGACGATGCCGTACTGGATGGGCATTTACGATGTGGGCGATTGGGAAGATGGCTTTCACGCTCTGCCCACGCTCGACGATGGCGAAGTGGTGTGGGCCGATGCGGTCGGCCACTATCCTGCTACGCATGGCTGCATCGTGCTCTCGCTCGACGACGCCAAGACGCTGTTCGATTGGGCAGAGGTCGGCACGCTGGTGGACGTACATGAGTGAGAAGTTTGTTCGTGGGTTAGTTTGTTGATGGTGTGGCCGCAATCAATAACCAACCATCCAACTACCCAACTACGCAGTTAACTCGAACTGCTCTCCATTCGCGCGCACTTTCGCCGCGCGCTCTAATCGTTTCAAGTGCGCACCCACGCTCCACGCCGCCGCACCGTGCAGGTTCGGGTCCACGTCTTTGTAAATCTCTTTCACCAATTCAGCCACGCTCTTTGCTCCCGTTTGCAGCTGTTCAATAATCTGCCGCTCGCGCATCAGGCGATGCTCGATGTACTCATTCAATTTCGCCTGCGGCTCGTGAATTAGGGGTCCATGTCCGGGCGCGATGAGCTGGATCGGCAGCGTCTTCAAGTCTTCGAGCGAATCGAGATAATCGGACACGTCGCCTTCAGGCGGCGCGATCACCGACGTGCCGATGCCGAGCACCGTGTCGCCCGCGAACAGCACAGCGGTCGGCGGGTGAAAGAAGCAGACGCAATCGCCGGCGTGACCCGGCGTGTGCAGCACGTCGAGGGCGCACTGTCCGATGTGCAAGCGCTGACCGTCTCGTAATGGTTCGTCGTAGGTGGACTTGAATGCGTAGATGGGTACGTTGATGCGCCGACGAAACGCGTCGAGTCCGCCGATGTGGTCGCTGTGCGTATGCGTGAGCAGGATGGCGCGCAGACGCAAATGGTTTGCGCGCACATAATGCGTCAGCGCGTCGAGGTGCGAGTCGTCGTTGGGCCCCACGTCAATCAGCACGGCATCGCTGTGCGCCGAGAGGATGTAGCAGTTCGTGCCGTCGAGCGTCATCGGCGAAGGATTGTTCGCGCGGATGCAGACGATGTTTTCAGCAACTTCAATCATTTGTTTTGTCCACTACGATAGAATCTGATTTGCACTTTCTCCAAGGTGGCCAGCCCTTCGCCAATCGCGTCGTCAATCAGCGGCAGGAATGAATCGATCTTCTCAATGGTGTCCACGATTTCGACGATGATCGGCAAGTCTTCTGAGAGTTGCAAAATCTTCGCGGTGTGCATGCGGCTGTGCGCGCCGAAGCCTTCCAGTCCGCGCAGCACCGTCGCGCCAGCTAACCCATGCGCGCGTGCCTCACGCACGATCCATTCATAGAGCGGCAGGTTGCCGTGCTTGTCGCTCTCGCCGATGAAGATGCGCAGCAGGTGTCCCTCGGATGGCAGCATGGTTCACCTCACACAAACCGCGCGATGATCGTTCCCAGCCACACGCCGAGAATACCAAGCATGACTTGCGCGCCGACGTTCAGCATGGCGTACAGCCATTCGCCATCGCGCAAGAACGCGAACGTCTCATAGCCGAATGTCGAGAACGTCGTGAAGCCGCCCAGCACGCCGACCAGCATGAACGTGCGCTGCTCCGGCGTGATGCGATATCCCTCATCCAGCAGACCAATGACGATGCCGAACACGAGACAACCCACGACGTTGATCAGCAGCGTGTTGTATGGAAAGTCCGGGCGATCGAGCGCGTTCTGCACGATGCCGCCGACGATGTAGCGCAGCGTCGCGCCAATCGCGCCGCCGACGGCGGCGAGGATGTAGTGAATCATGCCGACTCCCGTCAAGTGAAAATGTAGGAGTCATCAGCCGATCGGCAATCACGCGGACTCCATCGCGAACTCATCAGCGCACGCGCGCGACGGCTTGCTGCCAGCCCGCGTACAATCGCTCGCGCTTGCTCGCGCTCATGCGCGGCTCGAAAATTTTTTCCGCGCGCCACTGCGCTGCGATCTCGTCTTGATCGCGCCAGAATTGCACCGCGAGTCCGGCCAGATACGCCGCGCCGAGCGCGGTTGTCTCGATCACGGCGGGCCGCTCGACGGGCACGCCAAGCATGTCCGCCTGAAACTGCATCAGCCAATCGTTCGCCGCCGCACCGCCATCCACGCGCAGTGTCTTTAACGGATGACCCGAATCAGACTGCATCGCTTCGAGCACGTCGCGCGATTGATAGGCAATCGCTTCGAGCGCGGCGCGTGCGATGTGTGCGCGATTCGAGCCGCGCGTCAGTCCGACTATCGCACCGCGCGCGTGTTGATCCCAATACGGTGCGCCCAGTCCGACGAAGGCGGGCACGAAGTAAACGCCGCCCGTGTCGTCAACCGATTCCGCAAGCGATGCGGTCTCGTCCGCGCGCGCGATGACCTGCAATTGATCGCGCAGCCATTGCACGGCTGCACCCGCGATGAAGACGGAGCCTTCGAGACAGTAAGTGATTGGAGTTTGGAGGCGGGAGACTGGTGACTGGTCGCTGAGAAATACCAACTGCCATCCGATAGTGGTCAGCAATCCGTTACGAGACACGATCGGCTTCTGGCCCGTGTTGAGCAGCATGAAGCAGCCTGTGCCATAGGTGTTCTTGGCAAGTCCCTCGCTGAAGCAAGCTTGCCCGAACGTCGCGGCTTGCTGATCGCCTGCGACACCACAAATCGGAATCGGTTCGCCGAACAGTTCAGGCTCAGTTTCGCCGAAGTGAATTGACGAGGGCCACACTGCGGGCAGCAGTGCGCGCGGAATGCGCAAGATGCTCAACAGTTGGTCGTCCCATTCGCCGCGCTGAATGTTGTACATGAGCGTGCGCGAGGCATTGGATGGATCGGTCGCGTGAACCTTGCCGCCGGTCAAGCGCCAGATCAAAAACGTGTCCACCGTGCCGAACGCGAGTTCGCCTGCTTCGGCGCGCGCGCGCGCATCGGGCACGTGATCGAGCAGCCATTGAATCTTGGTGCCGGAGAAATAGGCGTCGAGCACGAGTCCGGTCTGCTGCAAGAACAGCGCCTCGTGTCCCGCAGCGCGCAGGGTCTCGCACATGTCGGCGGTGCGGCGGCACTGCCACACAATCGCATTGGCAATAGGCTTGCCCGTCTTGCGATCCCACACGATGGTCGTCTCGCGCTGATTGGTCACGCCAATCGCCGCGATGTCGCGTGCGCTTACGTGCGCTTGCTGTATCGCCTCGCGCGCGACACTGAGTTGTGATTGCCAAATCGCTTCGGGGTCGTGCTCGACCCAACCCGGACGCGGATACAGTTGCGCGAACTCTTGCTGCGCCGCGCTCACCACGCGTCCGTCGTGATCGAACACAATCGCGCGTGATGAGGTCGTGCCTTGATCGAGGGAGAGGATATATTGGGGCATGTTCGATATCGTATGACGCAGCACGCTGCATCCTTATACGTGCGCGTTCAACCACTGCTCCATATCGGCGAACACTTGCTCGCGTCCGACCTCGTTGCTGATTTCGTGCAACATGCCGTCGTAAATTTTCATGTGCTTGTCGCTGGACGATGCGTCCGCATAGAACTGCTTTGTCGCGTCGGGGCTGATGATCGGGTCCGCGCCGCCGTGCAACATCAGCAGCGGCACGTCGAAGCGATTGGCGCTCGCCAGTATGTCCTGCTGCGCTTTGAAAAATTCGTTTGCCCAGCGCGCAGTCGCTTTGCCGTGACGCAGTGAATCGTCACGCGTCGCGTTCAGCATCTGCTCGTCGTGCGTGAGTCCATTCATCGGAATACCGTTCGGCATCGAAAAAGTGGGTACGATGTTCGCAAGCACCTTGCCGAGCGACACCTTCCACGCGGGTGTCGGCATCGCAAGCAGCATGCCCGCGCCGCTGGTGATGATGCCATTCACGCCGTCGGGATGAACGATGCCGTAGCGCAGGGCGACCATGCCGCCTTGACTGTGCCCATACAGAAACGTTTTCAAGTTCGGCTGTTGGCTCTTGACGAGCGCGACGAATCGCTCTACGTCAGCGACGTAGTCGTCGAAGCGATTAACATGTCCGCGCACGCCGCCCGACTTGCCGTGCCCGATTTGATCGAACGTGTAAACGGCGAAGCCGCGCGTTGCGAAATAATCGGCGACGTGCGCGTAGCGACTCGAGTGATCGTCGAAACCGTGCACGATGACGAGCAGAGCCTTAGGCACATCGGGCTTCCACGCTTGCCAATACAATTGGCCCGTCGCGCCGGTGAATTGGCCTTCGAGGTGTTGAGCAGCTTCGATGTTCGTCGAGTCAGCGCTCATTCACTCTCCACAATCTGTTCCTTAATCCTGGGTGGTTGGCTCAACCACCGTCCTTGACCGCGATGTGTAATCAACCCGAGATCACGAAGCTGCTGAAGCACTTGCCGAATCTTGGCTTCAACATTTCTGTTATCGGGGTACACGCGTTGAAACTCTGGAACATAACGATACAAAGAATCCGTACTGAATTCATCGGACGGCAGCTTGTCAAATACAAGCCGCTGCCATCCACCTAATTCGCGCGGTGATACCGAAGCGGTGGGCAACTCTTGCTCTTTGCGTCGAAGTAATTGCAGAGCATCTTGCATGTTCGTGTTGTGGCTGCTCTGTCGAGATTGTACGCGCATTTGCGTTGCTAATTCCTCGTAAGCGTCAATATAGTCTTCGTCTGGCGCAAATCGCAAAGGCTGATGCTTAATTGCCGCAAAGACGTCAAACAGGGTTTCAGCGTGTTCGGTTGTTCGCTCCATTTGAAAGACCGCATTGATCTCAACGTTGCCCTGCAATCCGCCTTGAGTTAGATTTGAAGAACCAACGACGGCAGTAAGTAATTGCTCTTTGCCCATCAGATACAATTTCGGATGGTAAGCGCGAGCGTCGTCCGACGTATCACTGTAGCAATACAGATAGCAGTTCGGGTGTCGTTTAACCATTCCGTTCATCGCACGCAGCGACATCGCGTCGGTCGTGCGGAAATCGAGTCCCACGACAAACTCGACGCGGCCAGCTCGACTAAGACAGCGATGTAACGCTGCTTCAATGAGCCGCAAGCCCGAATACTTCATGAATGCAACGGCGAATTTAACGTCATCTGCATCTTGAACGTTATCAATCAAAACGTCCGTGAGATGCAGACTCATGTTATCAGCGAACCTGACATTCATACGCAGCTAGTCCTGTGATGATAATTCTGATGTAACTACTCAGCGGTGGTTGGCCTTGCGAAGGGGAAAGCAGCCTTCGCAAGGGATGTCGCAATGACCTCTGGGCGGATCCATTCCGTTAAGCATAGTTCTTCTGTCCAGAAGTGGAATGATGAGCTGTCATCAAATTCGACTTCGATTAGCGGGTCGGATGCTGTGTTGCCAGTCTCGCCATTAGTATTGAATCCCGTAATGACTCCGCGCTTGCCGATATACTCAAGTAGTAGGGTTTCATCGGTAGCGCAAACAACTTCAACGTACGCACCAATACTGAGTTTCATTTTGGAATGCTCCTTGTCAGTTCACCAGCGCCTATGACCAATAAACAATCGCCAATGCATTTAGACGATTGCTGTCCTGAGATCGCCGCCTAACTGGCGGCGTCTTCGACTTGTCAGCAGCCGGGCTCGCCGTGATGTCCGCAGCAGGTGTCCAGCTTCACGGCGCGAATCGCCATGTTGCGCGTCAGCAATCCGAGTTTGGTCGTGAGCGGCAGCGGCTGATTCCAGTTGGTAAAGAAGCCGCGAAAGCAGCCGACAATAAAATCTTTGAGGCGTGTCATAAACTCTCGGCGTTGTTTTGCAAATGGAGTGATGCTACAATCTTCAGGAACGATGATACATGCACGGCAACCATTTTTCAAACCCATGGAGCACGATGGATCCGAACACACGCAAGACAGCCATGCGCATGTTTCCGTATGGCTTGTACGTCCTCACCAGCCACAGTGAAAATGATCGCGGCGCGTTTTTGGCGAACTGGCTGACCCAAGTTTCGTTCGAGCCTGCTTTGATCGCCGTCGCGGTCGAGCAAGACGCGCACTCGCTGCAAGTGATTCGCGCCGCGCAGCGATTCGTCGTCAATGTGTTGGAGACGGGGCAGCGCGAATTGGCTGGCTGGTTTGGCAGACACAGCGTCAAGGTCGGCGACAAACTCGTCAACCGCGAATTGCAGAGCACGCCGTCGGGCCAGATCGTGCTGCCCGATGCGCTCGCGTGGATCGAGTGTGAAATGCGGAGTGAGTCGCCAGCAGGCGATCATGTCTTGCTCACGGCGGAAGTCGTGGATGCCGGCGTGATCCGCGACGGCACGCCGCTGCAATTGAAAGAGACCGGCTTCAAGTACGCGGGGTAAGTGTCGGGTGACGAGTGACAAGTGACAAGCAAAGCAGTCGTTCACAAGCGAGTCAACAACTGCGCGCGCATGTGCGCGCCGTCGGCAAGCTCGCCGAGGTCGTCGGCGCGCTGACCAAAGAATTCGAGCGGCAGCCGCGCGTCGAAATTTTGGCAACGCTGAAGGAGCGCGTCGCGCGCTTGAATGACGAGTGGGCGAGGGCAGAAGCGATTCTGGAAGGGAAAGGTGATGGATAGTTGGTTGGCGGAGGGTTAGCCAACCAACTATCACCCATCTATCCACATCTATTCCTGTTATAATGAAATCATTCACCCCTGAGCATCCTCAGGGATTTTTTGTGTCACGGAAAGGCATCGCATGAATCAAGGCACTACGCGCGCCGAACAGCTGCGACGGGTTGCGCCGCCACAAATTCTAGCGCACGAGCGCATCTACGCCGTAATGTTTGCGCTGACGTACTTCGCCTTGTGGTCGCTGCCATTCTGGGGCGCGCTGCTCATCCCGTCGTTCCTCGTCTATGTGGTCGTCTTGTACGACGTGTACTGGACGGCGCAAGCACTCTACAGTTCGCTCGCCGCGTTCGTATCGTATCGCCGCTTGCAGCAATGGACGAAAATTAATTGGTGCGCACGCTACGAGCAAAGCGGCACGGTCGTACAGCAGTTGGTCGTCGTCCCCAATTTTAAAGAACGACCTGAGACGCTCGTCGCAACGCTGGAGCGCTTGGCGCACAGCAATTATCCGTCGGATCAATTGAGTGTCGTGCTGGCGATGGAAGAGCGCGAAGAAGGCGCGCTCGCCAAAGCGGAAGCGTTGAAGGCGCAATTCGCGTCGCGCTTCGCGCACTTGTGGATCACGGCGCATCCGCTGATGCCGAACGAGACTGCGTGGAAAGGTGCGAGCCTATCGTACTCGCTGCGCCAAGTCAAGCGTCAGTGTGAAGAGCTCGGTTGGAATCTCGCGCGCGTGATGGTGACGACGGTGGACGCGGACACGCGCTTGCATCCGCAGTACCTCGCCGCACTCGCAGTGCAGTTCATCAGCGCGAAGCAGCCGACGCGCAAATTCTATCAAGGCGTGCTGATGCTGATGAACAACGTGTGGGAACTGCACGCGCCCGTTCGCGCGCTCAGCGCGTTCTGGACATTCACGTACGTCACGGGCGTGACGCACTACCAGCGCATGACGACAGCAGTGTATTCGATGAGTCTGCGCCTGCTCGACGACATCGGCTACTGGGACCCGCGCGTGCTGGTCGAGGATGGCCACATTTTCTTTCGCGCGTTCTTCGCGCTGCGCGGCAAGGTGGACATCGTGCCGATCTACATGCCCGTCGGACTCGACGCGGTGCACGCGCCGAGTTTCTGGGACACGCTGCGCATTCAGTACAAACAAATGAGCCGCTGGGCGTGGACGGCATCCAATCTGCCGTTCATCGCCGACCAGTGGGCGCGCCATCCGGAGATTCCGCTGTCCGACAAATTCAAAAAATGTTTGCCGTACATCGAAGGCTTGCTCATCATCCCCGCGTCGTGGTTCGTGATCACGTTCGGCGTGCTCGTGCCGCCGCTCATCAACCCCGCCGTGCAGACGACAGCATTCGGCATTCCGCTCGCCGTGCTCGCACCTTTAATCCTCTCGCCGTCGGTCATCGGCGTGATTGTCGCACTGGCGATCAACATCCGCTTGCGTCAGCAATATGCGAAGCGTGCGAAGCCGGTCTCGCGGCTGTACGAAATTATTCAGGTTGCCGAGTGGCTGCTGCTGCTTGCCAACGCCGTCTTCTATTTCGGCGTGCCCTATGTGCAGGCATATTGGCGGCTGTTGAGCGGCAAAGACTTGCACTATGAGCCAACGCCGAAGTAGCAGATGGCGAATGGCTGATGGCTGAAGGCATAGCGCGAATCGCATATCGCCGCAACACGGTGCGTGGTGCGTGTTCCGTTTGAACGAAACCTGAACGGAACACACACCATGCACCACGCCATCTACTATCAGCCATCTACCATCTGCCATCAGACCTCGTATATTTCTCCAAACTTCCCTTTGATATATCGGATCCACGGCTCGACGGAGAGCGGCTGTCCCGTGATGCGCTGAATCAATTCGGTCGGCTTCAACATGCGCCCCCACTTGTGCAGATGCTCGCGATACCACGTGAGTAAGTTCAAGTATTCGCCGAGCGCGAACTGCTGGCGCAGATCGGGCATGTCGTGCAGCGCGCGCTCGAACAGGTGGGGCCCATAAATGTTGCCGAGTGTATAGGATGGAAAGCCGCCAAAGCCTCCACCTGACCAGTGAATGTCTTGCAGCACGCCAGCGGCGTCGTCGGGCGGCGTGACGCCGAGATACTCGTGCATTTTCGCGTTCCACGCGGCGGGCAAGTGCTTCACGTCCAGTCGTCCTTCGAGCAACTCGACTTCCAACTCAAAGCGCAGCATGATGTGCAAGTTGTACGTCACCTCGTCGGCTTCGACGCGAATGAGCGACGGCTCGACCTTGTTGATCGCGCGGTAGAATTTTTCGACGGCGCTATGTGCGAGTTGGTTCGGGAAATGTTCGCGCAAGCGCGGAAACCAGCATTGCCAGAATTCTCGGCTGCGTCCGACGAGATTCTCCCACATGCGCGACTGTGATTCGTGCAAGCCCGACGATGCGCCGCTCGCAAGCGGCGTGCGTTCGAGCGATTGATCGTGTCCCTGCATGTACAGCGCGTGCCCCGTCTCGTGCATCGTGCCGAACAGCGCCATCGAAAAGAAGCGCGGATCAAGTCGCGTCGTGATGCGCACGTCATTGATCGAGAAACCCGTCGTGAACGGATGCGCCGAGCGATCTTGCCGCCCGCGATGCAGGTCGTAGCCGAATGCCTTTGCCACCTCCAAGCCAAACTGCCACTGCTTGTCTTCGGGGTACTCTTGATAGAGTACGCTGTCGTCAATAACGCTGCCTTTATTCGTGATCGCCTTGACGAGCGGCACGATCTCTTCCGTCATGCGCGCGAAGATTGGGCGCAGCTGGCTCGTCTTCAGTCCCGGCTCGGCACGGTCGAGCAGCGGATCGTAGACGCTCTCGTAGGGCGCGAAGCACTCGGCATAGCGAATCGTGAGCGCGAGCAGCTTCTCCAGCGCGGGACGAAACATCTCGAAGTTGCCCTGTGCCGCAGGCATTCGCCTGCCTGCACGCGCAGCGTGCGGCACAGGGTTGTGCTGCGCGCGCGCGTTCTGCCAAATCTGCTGTCCTTCGGACGCGGCGCGCGACATCTCCGCGACGAGTTCCGCCGGCACGCGCACAGATTTTTCAAAATCGTCCCACGTCACGCGCACGAGGCTCGCCTCGAATGAATCGTAGGGCATCTGCGCCGCCGCTGGCTTGAGGTCTTCGAGCAGCGCGCCCATCTCTTCCGACGTAAACTTCTGATGCGCGAGGCGGCGCAGCGTCGAGATTTGATTGGCACGCGCGCGCACGCCACCCTCCGGCATCATCGTCTCCTGATCCCAATTCAAGACCGCAGACGCCAAACGCAAATCGGTGATCTCGTGCAGGCGCGATTTGAGTTCGTCGAATTTCGGATCCATGCGCGTTTCCCATTTCTACCGCCGTCGCCGCAGAGAATTTTTTTAGAACTCTGCGCGTGCTGCGCCTCTGCGGCGAAAAAATTAATTATTCGACTTGTCGGCAGTTGTGTGGATGATGTGCCCACCTCTGGGCAGCGGCTCGCTCGCGCCAATCTGCGAGTAGCGGTGCTTAGAAAGTTCGTTGATCGCGTCGAGCACGCGCGGATGCGCGACTGAGAGCGCGGTGCCCGTGTTGGCGGCGAGCATCGTATCGAGTGCCTTTTGCACCTGCTTCAATAATTTTTCGCCTTTGCTGTCAAGTGGAATGCGAGCATCTGCCATGTGACACCTCTGTCTTGTAGGTAAGCGTGCACAGCTAGCTTGTCGGCTGCGGCAGCGCGGAGACGCGCAGCGGCACGCGCCCCAACTCGTCGTCCGCCGTTCGGATCACAAATTCGTACTGGCCTGCCTTGGGAAACACGACGCCGTTGAGCACAAACTGTTGATTCGCCGTGATGTTCTCGCCTGCACGGCTGTCGGGCACTTGCACCATGCCTGCAATGGCAAACACTTCGTGTCCGTCTTCGTCAATGAACGCCACGTTGATTTGGTGCATCCCCGCTTCAAACGGCGTCGCTTCGAGGCGCAGCACCAATTGCATCTGCGCGTGGACGGCAGGAAAGTTGAAGGCGTGAATCTGCTCGAAGATGCCCATGATGTTGAGCTTGCCTTCGCGCGAGATGTTGGCGTAATCTGCCAGCAAAGCGAGAGTGAGTTGCATAGTAAGCCCTAAGCCCTGAGTGTTCTACTCGGTCCTGTCTTCGGGAGTGGATGGGAGTCGAACCCACCGAGGTCATCTTGAAATGCCCTCCAGCGATTTTGAAGACCGTGGCAGCCACCGGGCCACAACCACCCCCGCAATGAGAATAGACAAATTCAATGTGTGCGTCAAACGAGTATGCGGTGAATTGCGATTTGCAAACCCACGTCATTGCGAACGCAGTAAAGCAATGTCCTTTTCACGACAGGGAGATTGCTACGGCGCGTTCGCAATGATGTGCAAGCGCCCTTCGTAATTCGCAATTTTTAAGTTGACAAGCGTGCGCTGCTTTTGTATGATACTTCACAAGTCAGCGCGTACGATTCTGTGTTTGTCCTCCGGCAACGCGCTGCCACTTCGTTCTGAGAAGGAGAGCCGTAGCGATGCACTTCCCATTTGCTGATCGCCTACCATTCCGACCTCATCGTCCGTCCATCCCCGAAGTCATGGACTTTCTGACGAAGAACCGCGTGTGGCGCTCGTTCTTCCGTCACGGTTATCCCGATACCAAGCGTAATCAAGCGCTGCTGATGCAGACCAATGTATTCCTGCATCTGTTCCCCGTCAAAGTGCGTGTGCACTCGCTGAAGGCGACGTACACGTGGGGACTCGGCTTGATTTCGTTCTACCTCTTTTTGATTCTGACCGTGACCGGCGTACTGCTCATGTTCTATTACGTGCCCGCCGAAGATCGCGCGTATCAGAACATGATGAACATCATCGCCAACGTGAATTACGGCGCGTTAATGCGCAATATGCACCGCTGGGCGGCGCACGCGATGGTGCTCGGCGTGTTCCTGCACATGTGCCGCGTGTTTTATACGGGCGGGCACAAAGAGCCGCGCGAGTTCAACTGGGCCATCGGCGTGATCTTGCTGTTCGTCACATTCTTTCTATCGTTCACGGGCTACTTGCTGCCGTGGGATCAATTGTCGTTCTGGGCAGTGACAGTCGGCTCGTCGCTCGGACAATACGTGCCACCCGAAGAGATCATGGGCAAGTTCAGCATCCTTGTGCTGCGCGGCACACCCGAAGTCTCGCAATCCACACTCGTGCGCTTCTACACGCTGCACGTCGTGTTCTTGCCGTTGATCGCCGCGACGCTGCTCACGATTCATTTTTGGCGCATCCGCAAGGACGGCGGTCTGTCGGGTCCCTATGCAAAGAAAGATGTGTAGAGACATTAGATGTAACGTCTCTACCGAAGTGAGGAGAGAGTATGTCCACCGAAGCGCGTGAGTATGAAGGTCCGTTGCGACCATTGCTGATTGCGGGTCACGAGCGCACGCTGGAGCGCGTTGACCTGCGCCCCGACGATCAGGTGATGGCTTTCCCTTATATCGTCGTGCCGGCGCTCACCATTGCGCTGGGCACGATCGTCGTGATGACGCTGTGCTCGGTGCTGGTCAATGCGCCGCTCAAAGAGATCGCCAATCCCGACCACACGCCGAATCCGTCCAAAGCGCCGTGGTACTTCATGAATTTGCAGGAGCTGCTCCTGCACATGAACCCGTCGCTGGCGGGCGTGATCATTCCGACGAATCTCGTGCCGCTGCTGCTGATCGCCATCCCGTACATTGATCGCAAAGTGCAAAACGTGGGCCACTGGTTCATGTCGCAGAAGGGCAAAGAGATCACACTGTTCACATCGGTGTACACGCTCATTATCGGCATCGCGCTTGCGCTGTTCGATTCGTACTTCACACTCGACCCGGTTGCGGACAAAGTGCCGCGCTCGGGTGGTGCGTTCAAGGCGGTGCTGAGTTATCTGGTCAACAAGCAGGGTTGGCCCGATTGGCTGACGAATTCGCCGACGATCAACGGCTTTCCGTTGGTGCCATACAATGACTGGCTGACAGGTTGGGTACTGCCGTTCAGCTTGATCCTCTTCTTCTCCGTGCTGCTGTGCCTCATCGTGAAGTTCCGCTGGAAAGGCGGCATCGAAGAGATCATGCTCGCGCTGTTCACGGGCTTCGCCGTGACGTGGTTGTTCACGACGACGGTCGGCGCGTTGTTCCGCGGGCCGAGCCAATTGCTCGGTTGGCCGTGGGCGCACCCGAACGGGTACAACCCGATTGATGATTTGCTGTAGGTGATAGCAATTGGTTGTTAGTCGTATAGGACTGTCGAAAAAAACTAACGACTACGGAGGAGAAATGACCCAAGCGACGCAAGCAGATGAGAGCAAGTTTGGACTGACGCGCCGCCAATTTCTGGCCATTGGGTGGACGGTTGCAGGTCTGGTCGCGGCCGGCGAAGCGGGCGCAGCTACGCTGTCGTTCATGTATCCGCGCCTCGAAGCGGGTGCGTTCGGCGGCAGGGTCATCATCGGTGCGCTGCAAGACGTGACGAAAAACCTACCCGATGCGAAAGCGCGACCTGATGAGACGTTCAAGAACAACGGGCGCTTCTATTTATCGCGTACCGACGACGGCATCCTCGCGCTGTATCGCAAGTGTGTGCATCTCGGCTGCGTGGTGCCGTGGAACGAACAAGAGGATCAGTTCCACTGCCCCTGTCACGGCTCGCTGTACAATCGCAAAGGCGAAGTGCTCGGCGGACCCGCGCCGCGCCCGCTCGACATTTTCCCGATCAGCAACGAAGGCGGCACGCTCGTCGTGGACACAGGCAAGCAGACGCAACGCAAAGCCTATGATGCGTCACAAGCGTTTCCGCTGAAATCGTAACGTGCACTCCATCGAGGAGTTGATCAGTTCATGCAAAAATTGCTAAGCAACTACACACAAGTGGCGCTGTGGACGATCATCGTGCTGCTCGTCGCCGCGCCCGCCTATGTCGCGTACGATCTCTTTCTGCGGCAGCCCGCGAAAGTCGAAGCCATTCACACGGAGTATGTGGACAGAGGCTCGTATGAGTTCGCGGCGAACCAGTGTTGGCGCTGTCACGGCTACAACGGCGAAGGCGGCATCGGTCTGCCATTGAACAAGACGGAAACGATGCGCGCGCGCGAAGCGAAGGAGCCGTTCATCACAAAAACGATCACGCGCGGCCGACCCGGCACCCAGATGCCGACGTGGGGCAAGTCGGAGGGTGGTCCGCTCGATTCGGAACAAATCGAGTCGCTGCGCCAATTCATTCTCGACGGCTCGCACTGGGGTCAATATTACGACATTGCGCCCGTCGTATGCACGCAGGATCACTCCAAAGTCGTCGAAGGTGTGCTCGGCACGAAGGGTTGGAAGGAAACGAAAAACTATTTGCAAGACCACTGTCTGATTCCGCCTGCGCCGCCCACGCCTGAAGGTCATGGTCAGACTATCGTGACGACGGGTCCATGCGCGGCGTGCCACAACATCACGGCAGAGACGAAGATCGGGCCCGGTATGCTCGGCATCATGCAGAAAGACAAACTGCCGAACGGCAAGCCCCTGAACGACGACACCTTGCGCGAGTGGATCAAGAAAGGCTCGACGACCTACAAGACCGAAGGCCAGCCGTTCATGCCGCCCTACGAAACACAGGTTACGGATAACGACATCAGCGACATCATCGCCTATCTCAAAACCTTAAAGAAATAGCTTGCCGCCATCGCGTTCACGCAAACGTCCTTGCCGAGTCCTGCTAGCAAGGACGTTTGCGTTTTAACGCAATGATTAGACTTTGGAAGTCTTGCCCATCGTTGTCAGCCTGAGCGAAGCACAGAATCTCTTTAAACTTCCAAAGGCAGTGCGTCGTCATGCAATCAACATATCGCAACTTCGATTGTGCATCCGCGACGCTCAATTTATTTGAATGGCGTTAGAGAACGCTTCGCCAGTCTGTGGCCCCGTTGCCTAGCGCAGGAGCCTGCTTAAAGGGGCCAGTCAGAAAAAATTCGCTGTCGCGCTCACGCTATTTGACAGTGCAAAGTCGCGACGATACAATACATTCAGAAGGATCAACAGAGCGTATCAATTAATGATGGATGCTCACGTTATCGCCACACCGAAAGCGCCGCCGGCCATCGGGCCGTACTCGCAAGCCAAGCGAGTTGGTGATTTCATATTCACCGCAGGACAGGTGGCGATTGATCCGAACACGCCGGGCAAGTTGGTGCCCGGTGGCATCAAAGAACAGACCGAGCAGGTTCTCAAAAATCTCTCGGCGGTGCTCGAAGCAGGGGACAGTCAGCTGGCTGCGGTTGTGAAGACGACAGTCTTCATGGCTGACCTGTCCGAGTTTGCGGCAATGAACGAAGTGTACGCCAAGTTCTTCAACACGCAGCCTCCCGCCCGCTCGACCGTACAGGTCGCCGCATTGCCACTGGGTGCGCGCGTCGAAATCGAAGTCGTCGCCATCGCCCGCGCGTAGTCCCTCTTTCGGATTGCAATTTGCCCAATTTCGGATTGAATTCAATCAGTCTGAAATTTATTTCGTGAAGGTCTAACATGTCAAACAAATTCGATCGGTTTACCAAGAAGGCCAGACAAGTATTAACGTATGCGCAAGAAGAAGCGCAACTCATGAATCACGGTTACATCGGCACCGAGCATCTCCTGCTTGGGCTGGTGCGAGAGCAGACTGGTATCCCCGCGAAGATACTGCACGACCTCGGCGTTGACCTCCAGAAGACACGCGAAATCGTCGAAGAGATGGTGGGCAAGGGCAAGCGCGGCCAGTTCGGGCGTGTCAGCCTGACGCCGCGCACCAAGCGCGTGATCGAGCTCGCGGTAGATGAAGCACGCCGCATGGGCCATCACTACATCGGGCCCGAGCATCTCTTGCTCGGACTGGTGCGCGAAGGCGATGGCATCGCCGCCGACGTGCTGCAAACGCTCGGCCTCAACTTGGACAAATTGCGCTCGCTCACGTTGCAGCAGATGCGCGAGACGCCGGCGTATGCCGGCGAGAAGGGCGGTAAGGGCGAGAAGAAAAACGAAACGCCGCTCATGGATCAACTGGGCACCGATATCACGGCGCAAGCGGCAGAAGGCACGCTAGATCCGATCATCGGACGCAAGAACGAGATCGAGCGCGTCATCCAAATTCTCTCTCGCCGCCGTAAGAATAATCCTGCGCTGATCGGCGAGCCGGGCATTGGCAAGACCGCCATCGTCGAGGGCTTGGCGCAGCGCATCGTGAACGGCAATGTGCCAGAAAATTTGCTGAACAAGCGCGTGTTGATGTTAGATGTGGGCTCGCTCGTCGCGGGCACGATTTATCGCGGGCAGTTCGAAGAACGATTGAAGCGCGTCATTGACGAAATCAAAACTTCGAAGAGCATCCTGTTCATTGACGAAGTGCACATGCTCGTCGGCGCCGGCGCGGCTGGCAGTTCGGTGGACGCCGCCAATATCTTAAAGCCTGCGCTCGCGCGCGGTGAGTTGCAGTGCATCGGCGCGACCACGCTCGACGAGTATCGCAAATACATCGAAAGCGACCCTGCGCTCGAACGCCGCTTTCAGCCCGTGCATGTCGAAGAGCCGACCATCGAAGAGACGATCCAAATTCTGAAAGGTGTGCGCGAGCGCTACGAGCAGCATCACAATTTGAAGATCAGCGACGACGCCTTAGTGAGTGCCGCCAACTTGGCTGCGCGCTACATCACCGACCGCTTCATGCCCGATAAAGCGATTGACCTCGTGGACGAAGCATCGGCGCGTGTGCGTCTGTATCGCGGCACGCTCGCCAAAGGTGAAGGCGGCTTCGGCGAAGTGCCCACGCGCGAGCGCGATCCATTGGACATGCCGACGCTTGACGACGACGATATGCCGACGCTCGACGACATGCCGCAAATGAGTTTGGGCGGCGCGTGGGATCGCGCGACTGAAGCCGACCCCAGCAAGCCCATCGTGACGCCCGAAGACATCGCCGAAGTCGTCTCGATGTGGACGGGCGTGCCCGTCACGCGTATCGCGGGCGAAGAGTCGGCGCGCTTGATGAAGATGGAATCCGATCTGCACACACGCATCGTCGGTCAGAATGAAGCGATTGTGCAGATAGCGAAAGCGGTGCGCCGCGCGCGCGCCGGACTGAAAGACCCGAAGCGCCCGATTGGCTCGTTTATTTTCCTCGGGCCAACAGGCGTCGGCAAGAGCGAAGTGTCCAAGGCGCTCGCCGAGTTACTGTTCGGCAGCGAGCAGGCGCTGATTAAGCTCGACATGTCCGAATACCAAGAGCGTCACACAGTCAGCCGCATGATCGGCGCGCCTCCGGGTTACATCGGGTTCGACGAGGGTGGCCAACTCACCGAGGCCGTGCGGCGGCGTCCATACTCGGTGGTGCTGCTCGACGAAATCGAGAAGGCTCATCCCGACGCATTCAATATCATGCTGCAAGTGATGGAAGATGGCCACTTGACCGATGGTAAAGGTCGGCGCGTAGACTTCCGCAACACGATCATCATCATGACCTCGAACGTCGGCGCAGACCTCATTAAGCGCGAGACCACGCTCGGCTTCAAGACACTAGATCGCGGCACCGCGCAGGACGACAAAGCGCGCTACGACAAGATGAAGGACAAAGTGCTGAAGGAGTTGAAAGAACTCTTCCGTCCCGAATTCTTGAATCGCGTAGATAGTATTGTCGTGTTCAGCGCGCTCAACCGCGAAGAAATCAAGCAGATCGTTGACCTCGAATTGAACAAGCTCAAACCGCGCCTCGACGAGCACGCGATTACCCTTACGATTGACGACAACGCGCGCGATCTGCTCGCGGAGAAGGGCTACGATCCGGTGTTTGGTGCGCGCCCATTGAAGCGATTGATCCAGCAGGTGGTTGAAGATCAACTGTCGGAAGGTCTGCTATCGGGCAAGATTCAGCACGGCGATACGGTCGTGGCTGAGCGCGAAGGCGGCGAAGTGTCGCTGCGCTCCGTCGCGCAAGAAAACGCGGATGGTTCAAAAGATGGTGAGACAGCCACGCCGGAAGCGCTTGAGTCGCTCAAAGAAGCAGCGCAATCAAGTTAATCGTTTGCGTTGACGATGTGGACTGGCGAGACCTCAAAAATCTCGCCAGTTTTGTTTTGTGCCTTTGTCGCGGCGTTCCCTTGAGCGCGCCGACCACCCTCGCATGCATATCCACTTTGATCCTGTGAGCGAGCGCAACCTCGCCGACTTTGTGCGCATCACGCGCGATACGTTATGGCAGCCCGTCTATCCCGGCGACGACTGGCTCGCGCGTGACTTTGCGCGCTGGCATCCGGCGCTGCAACAGAGTGCGCTCCTGATTTTTGCCGACCGCGAGTTAGTCGGTCGCGTAGTCGCGCCGCAGTTCGACGATTACCAAGTCTGGCGTGAGCTGGGTTTGCGTGCCGATCCACACCTGATCGCACTCACGGCGCACGCGCTGCTCGAGCGCGCCGCACGACAACACGCGCACATCATCCGCGCGATTGTGCTCGAGCCGTACTGGTCCGCGTTCGAGCGAGTCGGTTTGCGCGAGCAGAAGCGGCGCGTCACCATGCAGCGCGCGTTAGTGCACGCGCCCGCCGTCGGCGCAGACGTTGTGCGCCCGCTCGCCGACGCTGATGCGGATCCGGTGGGCGAGCTGATGCACGCCGCGTACATAGGCACCGTGGACGATGAAGGCGAAGGCGTCGAGCAGTGGCGCGCTCACACGCGCGACGTGATGGCGGGCCAATACGGCCAATTTTTGTCGTGCTGCTCGTTCGTCACGCCGACGCGCGCGCCGTTCCACAGCGGCGTGCTCGTCATCGAGAACGCACCACAGTCTGCGCTGATCGCGCAAGTCGTCACGCGCCACGCGCAGACCAATCGCGGTCACGCGCGGCGCCTGCTCGCGCGCAGCCTCGCCGCACTCGGCGCGCGCGACTATCGTCAATGCTTCCTCGAAGTGACGACGAGCAACGCGAACGCGCTGCATCTGTATCGCAAGTTGGACTTCACGGAAATTGGTCCGCAGATTGTGTATGGCATCAAGCACAATCATTAGCATAGCAAATGATTTGGCAAATAGCGCCACTCTGCATAGAATAACTTTGCTCGTGCGTTTGCACGGCATATGATATTGGCAGACACTTGGGACAAGGATCATCCTTGTCCCATATTGTTTGATTGAGCGACGATGCGCTTGCGCGTGATGACCTATAACATTAAATCGGGCCGCTATCGTGCCGACGGACTCGAAGCGATTGCTCGCGTCGTTGCCGCGCAGTCGCCCGACGTGCTCGCGCTGCAAGAAGTGGACGAAGGCATGGCGCGCAGTAAGAGTCTGTCGCAGACCGATTGGCTCGCGCGGCGTTTGCAGATGCGCGGGCTGTTCGCGCCCGCGATGCAATACGACGATGGCTGGTACGGCATCGCGCTGCTCTCGCGCTGGCCGATCCAATCACACGAGCGTCGTTTGCTCTTTCGACCCGAGTACGCGAACGCCGTGCAGCGACCGCGCCACGATTCCGAGCAGCGCGTGATGCTGGGAACTGTGATCGCTCCCTTCTCCCTTGAGGGGAGAGGAGCTGCGGCTGAGAATGAGAATGAGTGCCACGTGAAAATTATTGTCACGCATCTCGGACTCACGTCCGATCAGCGCGCGGTGCAGGTGCAGGAGTTGGCCGAGTTTGCGCGGACGTGGCAGGGCGATCTGCCGACGCTCATCATGGGCGACTTCAACTGTCTGCCCGACGCGCCCGAACTCGCGCCGCTGCGCGAACACTTTCAAGAAGCGTGTGCGCTGTGCAATGTCACTGGCGAGGCACGCTTCACGTTTCCATCGGGCGCGATGGGCGCGCGCACGCCCGACGGCTGGCGCGGCGCGATTGATTACGTGTGGGCGTCGCGCGACGTGCGTATCGTATCAGCACAAGTCATCTACGACGAATCGCGCGCGAGCGATCACCAGCCGATTGTGGTTGAGGTGGAGGTTGAGCGGAAGAAAGGTACTCAGGTACACAGGTAGGCAGGTACACAGGTAAATAGTCAGCGCACGATACTTGTCTACCTGTGTACTTGTGTACCTCCCCCGTTCCCGATCCCATATGAGACTTCGTCTCTTCAGATCATTGCGTTGGTCTGCCGCGCCGAGCGGTGCATCACCGACGCAGCGCAGAAATTTTTTGAATGTGCAGGTGGACGCCGTCGGCATCGGACTAGCCAGCGCCGCCGCGCCGTTCCTGCCGGTGTTCCTCACGCGCATGGGCGCGAGCAACACCGAAGTCGGTTTGCTGACGGCGATGCCGGCGTTCACCGGTTTGCTGTTCGCCATTTTCGTCGGCCGCTTCTTGCAGCGCCGCCGCAAAATCGTGCCGTGGTTTAGTGCGGCGCGCTTCCTCGTCGTCTCGTCGTATGCGTTGACGGGTATCGTGCCGTTCCTCGTGCCGCAGGAATATGCGGTGCGCGCGGTGCTGCTCATCTGGGCATTGGCCAGCGTGCCGCAAGTCGTCGTCAACGTCGCGTTCTCGGTGGTGATGAACGCCGTCGCGGGTCCGAAGCATCGCTACGACTTGATGAGCCGCCGTTGGTCCATTCTCGGCTTGACGACAGCCGTCACCGTGGCGGCGGTGGGCCAGATTCTCGATCGGCTCGGTTTCCCGTTCAACTATCAAGTCGTGTTCATGGGCTTGTCACTCGGCGGCTTGATTAGTTTTTACTTTTCGAG
Source organism: Anaerolineae bacterium (assembly GCA_038198935.1). Lineage (GTDB taxonomy): Bacteria > Chloroflexota > Anaerolineae > JACRMK01 > JACRMK01 > JBBPZQ01. The sequence goes on along the minus strand of JBBPZQ010000020.1, from coordinate 3,994 downwards.
TCACATCAGCTTGCCCGAAAGCGAGCCGCCGCCACTAATCGAGGGTCAGTCACCCGCGCAGCGCTTGAAAGGCTACTTCGATCTGATTCGCGGCGAGCCTGCGTTTGTCTCGTTCACTGCGAAGCGGTTTGTGTTTCTGGCGGGCACGGCGCTGGCGGTGCCGCTGTTCCCGCTCTACTACGTGCGCGAAGTGAACGCGAGCGATGCGTGGATCGGCATCATCAGCACGACGCAGGCAGGCATCATGCTGATCGGCTATATGCTGTGGATGCGCCAATCCAAACGGCGCGGCTCGCGCTTCGTGATGCTGGCGACCACGCTCGGCTTGTCGCTGCATCCGGCGCTGACCGCACTGACGCATTCCGTCGAATGGATTGTGTTGTACGCCGGGCTGGCCGGCATCTTTCAAGCGGGGCTCGACCTCGTGCTGTTCGACGAACTGATGCGCACCGTGCCGCCCAAGTACAGCGCGACCTTCGTTTCCCTCGCGCAGAGTATGCAGAATTTGTCGTCGGTGCTCGCACCCATCATTGGCACGCTGATCGCGACCTATATTGGCCTGAGCGGAGCGCTGATCGTGAGCGCGTTGTTGCGGCTGTGCGGCTTCGCGCTGTTCGCATGGAGCGCGCAGATGCGGCAAGCCACGCGGGTCGTGCGCGCGCAATTGCACGCCGGCGGCGCGGGAAAATAGGGGCCGATTGCAGATCGCAGATTGCCGATTGAAGTGTAAAATCTGAAATCTGATATTCAAATCTAAAATGGTTCACAAGGTTGTCGCGTACATCACGCGCGAGCGCAACGGGCAAACCGAATTGCTCGTGTTCGATCACCTTGACTTTCCGGATGCGGGAACGCAAGTGCCAGCCGGTACGCTCGAACACGGCGAGATGCCAGAGCAGGCGCTGTGGCGCGAGGTGGGCGAGGAGACGGGGCAAAGCGGCTTTGAGGTAGTGCGGCAACTCGCGACGTACGACTTCGTGCTTAACGGCGAAACGTACCGCCGCCACGTCTTTCATCTGCGCGCGCCGGCTCACTTGCCAGAGCGTTGGACGTGGGGTGAGTGTTGCGGCACGCCCGATCAGATCACGTTCGAGTTTTACTGGCTGCCGCTGCACCCAACGCCGAAGTTGTCGGGCGGGCAGGGCGATCACTTGGACGCCATTGCAGATTCCAATCCGAAATCTGAAATTTGAAATAACGATGCAATTCGATTCCTTCGCAGCACTGCGCTATCGCGACTTTCGGTTGTTGTGGTTCGGGCAGCTCATCTCGCAGTCGGGCACGCAGATGCAGCGCATCGCCATCGCGTGGCACGTCTATCTGCTCACGCACGACGCGATTGCGCTGGGCTTGATCGGCATCTTTCGCGTGCTGCCCGTGCTGGTGCTCTCACTGATTGGCGGCATGGTTGCCGATGCGCAGGATCGTCGGCGCGTGATGCTGGTCACTCAGTGCACGATGGCGCTCGCGGCGGCGCTGCTCGCCATCGCGACCTTGATCGGATTCATCTCCGTGCCGATTATCTATGCGATGGTGTTCCTCGGCGCGGCGGCGGCTTCGTTCGATGGTCCCGCCCGCCAATCCATGATTCCTAACATCGTGCCGCATCGCCACGTCGCCAACGCGTTCAGCCTCAACTCGGTCATGGGCGAGGTGGCGCGTGTGGTCGGTGCGAGTGTCGGCGGCGTCATCATCAGCAGCTTCGGTGGCGTTGCCGTCGTGTATGCAATCAATGCCGTCACCTTCCTGTCCACCATCATCGCTGTGTTGCTGATGAAGACCGTGGTGCGCGAGAAGCTCGAAGCGCGCACACTCAGCCTCGACGCGCTGAAGGACGGCTTCCGCCAACTGCGCACGTCGCCCGTGATCATGGGCGCGATGCTGATGGATTTCTTCGCCACCTTCTTTGGCTCCGCGAACACGCTGCTGCCCCTCATCGCCAGTGACGTGCTGCGCGTCGGCGCCGAGGGTTATGGCTTGCTCGCCGCCGCGCCGTCCATCGGCTCGATCCTCGCCGGCGTGGTCATGTCGGTGCGCTCGCACTTCCGCTGGCCGGGGCGCGTGATGCTCGTCGCGGTCGGCGTGTACGGTGTGGCGACAATCCTGTTCGGCTTGTCCAACCTCTTCTGGCTGTCGCTGTTTTTCTTCGCGTTCACCGGCGCGGGTGACACCGTCAGCATGATCCTGCGCCAAACGATTCGCCAGCTCGCGACGCCCGACCGGCTGCGCGGGCGCATGACGGCGATCAACATGATGTTTGCGATGGGCGGTCCGCAGTTGGGTGATCTGGAAGCGGGTATCGTCGCGAATTTGCTTGGCGCACCGTTCGCGGTGGTGAGCGGCGGCATTGGCTGTGTGCTGGCGGTAGCGCTGATGTGGCGGCTGGCGCACCCGCTGCGCGATTACGACGGCAAACATTTGCGCGAGTCACATGGCGAACTGGCCGTCGTCGCAAGCGATTGAAGGAATAGATCGGTCAGGTCGTGGAGACCTGAAGGGTCCGTATCATACGATGCGGCTCGTCAGCTACAACATCTGCTCGGGCTGCAAAGCACGCGAGCGCGCAAGTCCCCAGTGAGCTCGAACCGTTACCTGCATAGCTCAGCACGTTGCCTACCGCGCTGAGGCTTGAATGCCGCTCCGCTCAGTGCTACACTTGCGCACATGAGCGCGCCCCACAACAATCTTCCTGTACAACTGACGAGCTTCATCGGGCGCGAGCGTGAGATTGCAGAAGTGAAGCGCCTGCTCGCCGAGTCACTTCTGGTGACACTCACGGGCGCGGGCGGCTGCGGCAAGACGGCGCTCGCATTGCATGTGGCATCAGACCTGACGGGTTTTGAAAACCCGTCAAGTCTAGCTTTCGCCGATGGCGTGTGCTGGGTCGAACTCGCGCCACTCGCTGATGCCGCGCTCGTGCCGCACGCCGTCGTGAAGTCACTGGGCATCGTCGAGCAACCGAATCGCCCGCTGACCGACACTCTGCTCGATTACTTGCGCGAGAAAGAACTATTAATCGTGCTCGACAACTGCGAGCATTTGATTGATGCGTGTGCGCAATTGGCGACGCTGCTGCTGCAACACTGCCCCGACTTGCGCATCCTCGCCACCAGCCGCGAAGCGTTGAACATTGATGGTGAAATCGTCTGGATTGTGCCATCGCTGCAACTTCCAACTTGCAACCCCCAACTTCCAATTTCCAATGTCCAACAGTACGACGCCGTTCGTCTCTTTGTCGAGCGTGCATCCGCCGTGTCGTCGAGTTTCAAACTGACGGAACAGAACGCGAACAGCGTTGCGCAAATTTGCCAGCGACTGGATGGCATTCCACTCGCCATTGAATTGGCGGCTGCGCGTGTCAAAGTGTTAAGCGTCGAGCAGATCGCCATACGCTTGGACGATTCGCTGCGCTTGTTGACCGAAGGCAAACGGGGTGCGCCGCCGCGTCATCAGACGCTGCGCGCGACGCTCGATTGGAGTCACGATCAACTCGCAAAGCCAGAGCAAGTGTTGTTCAGACGATTGGCGGTGTTCGCAGGCGGATTGGGGTTGGATGCTGCAGATGCAATCTGCGCTGACGATGTGGTGGTCGTTGATGAAGTCTTGACCTTGTTGACACGCTTGGTAGATAAGTCATTAGTCGTCACGCAAGAACACGATGGCGAAGCGCGCTTTCGTTTGCTGGAGCCGATTCGGCAATACGCAGGCGAGAAGTTGCTCGGTTCAGGCGAAGTGGAGTTATTCAGCCAGAGACATCTGGATTTTTACGCGCAGTTGGCAGAACAGGCAGAGTCCGAATTAGGCGGACCGAAACGCATGTTGTGGTTTAATCGTCTAGAGACGGAATCTGCGAATCTTATTCCCTTTAGCTAAAGTTGCTTTACAATAGTGGCATGACATGGAAACCAACGAAACTCACACGCGCACAAATGGAAGAACGACGCTTGGCAGGCGGTCGCCTCCTGAAACGGCGTAAACTTTCCAAAGCCCGCAT
>JBBPZQ010000019.1:0-15539 GCA_038198935.1 Anaerolineae bacterium | reverse complement strand
GAAAAAACATTTGAAACACTGGGGTGGTGTTGGGTGGGGGGTTTACGTTGTGAAACACGACCAACCCAAACACCCACCACGCAATACGCACTGTGATGAACGCTTTCGCTATTGAAGCAGACCATCTCGGCAAGACGTTCAGCGCGAACGGGCAAGCTGTCGTCGCGGTGCGCGACGTGTCGCTCGCGGTGCACGCGGGCGAGTTATTCGGTTTGTTTGGCCACAACGGCGCGGGCAAGAGCACGCTCGTGCGCATGTTGGCGACGCTTGTGCGCCCCACACACGGCAGCGCGCGCGTGAACGGTTACGATCTCGTGCGCGACGAGCGGCGCGTGCGGGGTTCGATTGGATTGGTCGCCAGTGATGAGCGCAGTTTCTACGGCCGCCTGAGCGCACGCGACAACTTGCGCTTCTTCGCCGCGCTGCAAGATGTTCCGCGCCGACAGATTGATGCGCGCGTGCAGTACGCGCTCGAACTGTTCGACTTGCGCGACATTGCCGCGCGCCCATTCCAAACATACTCAACGGGCCAACGGCAGCGGCTCAACATGGCACGCGCCATCCTGCACGATCCGCCGATTCTGTTTCTCGACGAGCCAACGAAAAGCATGGACGTGCAGACATCCGATTTCGTCAAGACGTTGGTGAAGCAAGAATTGGTTGGCAAGCAAGGCAAGACAGTCGTGTTCATCAGCCATGAGTTGTACGAGATGGAAGATTACTGTGATCGCATCGCGGTCGTAGCGCGCGGTCAACTGCGCGCGCTCGATACGCCGCGCGCGCTGCTCGCTCAGTTGCCGCAACAGCCACGTTTTCAATTGCAAATCGAAGGTGCGCTTGAGCCCGTGCTCGATGCACTGCGCGCCATCACGGCGCTGAATCTGATAGATGTTGCACGCAGCAACGGCTCGGCGAAGGTCGAGTTCACCATGAATGAGAGCGCAGGGGATTGGCAAGCCGCCGTATGGCAGAGCGTGCTCGCCAACGGGGGCCGCATCAGTGAGTTTCGTCAGACGCGCGGGCACACGCTGCGCGACGTGATTCGTTACTATTCAGACGATCAATGAACCGCGATATTGCCAAGCACGCCAAGACTGAAATCAATTTGGCACACTGGGCGACATGGCCGTGAGCAATCGGAGACTTATGAGAATTCTTTTGTACACAGGCAAGGGTGGCGTAGGCAAAACTTCCGTGGCGGCGGCGACGGCGCTGCGCTGCGCGGAATTGGGCCAGCGCACCATCGTCGTCTCGACCGACGCGGCACACTCGCTCGGCGATTCGTTCGATCAGCACATCGGCAATGAGCCGATGCAGATCGCGCCGATGTTGAAGGCGCAAGAGATTGACGTGCTGCATCAGATGGAGCAATACTGGGGCACCGTGCAGGACTGGATCAACTCCGTGCTGCAATGGCGTGGTGTAAATGAGTTGATCGCCGACGAAGCGAGCGTGCTGCCCGGCATGGATGAACTAGCCAGCCTCTTACAAATCGTGAACCTGCACGACAGCGCCGACTACGACACCATCATCGTGGACTGCGCGCCGACAGGCGAGACGCTGCGGCTGCTCTCGCTGCCCGAAGTGGCGCGCTGGTATCTGACGCACATCTTTCCGCTCGAACGCACGGCGGCACGCTTGGCGGGCCCGCTCGTGCGCGGCATGACGGGACTGCCGATGCCAAGCGACGAAGTGTTCGAGACGATCAAAGAGTTGATCTTGCAGTTGGATCGGATGCACGCGCTGCTGTCCGATACCGAGAAGTCGTCGGTGCGGTTGGTGCTTAATCCGGAGAAGATGGTCATCAAAGAAGCGCAGCGCACGTTCACCTACATCAACCTATACGGCTTCACCTGCGATCTCGTCGTCGAGAATCGCGTGCTGCCCGCCGCCGCCGCCGCGGGCTACTTCCACGCGCTGCGCGAGACGCAGCAGAAATACATGCGACTGGTCGAGGACGCGTTCACGCCCGTGCCGATTCTGCAAGTGCCGTACTTCGATCAAGAAGTCGTTGGCAAAGACATGCTGCGGCGCATGGGCGAAGCGCTCTATGGTGACGGCGATCCCGCCGCCGTGTACTATCACGGTTCGCCACAAGTGGTCACGAAAGAGAAGGATCACTACCTGCTCACACTGCGGCTGCCCTTCACGGAGAAGGGCGACGTGAAGCTCACGCGCGGCGGAGACGAGCTGGCGATCAGCCTCGGCAACTTTCGGCGCAACCTCGTGCTGCCGCGTGTGCTCGCCAACCGCGATGTGGAGCGCGCGAATTTCAACGACGGCACGCTCGTGCTGACGTTTGGGGAATGAGTTTGATGGTGGATTAGTTGGTTGGTTTGTTAATGGTTGAACCAACCAACCAACTAACCCACCTACCAACTCGCCATGTTTTCCAAACTCCTCGCATTCACCGAGCATGGCTGGCGTCTCGCCGTGTCGTATCGGCTCGCCTTCGTCAGCCGCTACATTTCGATGCTGACCTCGATTGTGTTCTTCTATTTTCTCGCGCAGGTCTTTCAAGGTTCATCGGCGGCGGTGCTGCGCAACTACGGCGGCGACTACTTCGCATTTCTGCTACTCGGCGGCGCGTTCTCGGTGTATCTGAGTTTGTGCTTGCGCATTTTTTCGGAGCATCTGCGCGAGGAACTGCTGCTCGGCACGCTCGAACCGCTGGTCGTGACGGCGACGCCGATGACGCTCTCGCTGTTGGGCCCTTCGATCTGGTCGGTGCTTGAAGGCACGTTCATCGCCGTATTGCAGTTGGCCATCGGCGCGCTCGTGCTCGGCGCGAACTTCTCGCACGCGAATTGGCTGTCGGTGGGCGTGGTGAGCATGATCAGCATCGTGTGTCTCGTCTCATGGGGCGTCGTGTCCGCCGCGTTCACGATCATCTTCAAGCGCAGCGATCCGATCAACTGGTTGGTCGGCGCAATTACTTACGTTTTTAGCGGTGTGTTCTTTCCCGTCACCGTGCTGCCACAATGGCTGCAAGCGATCTCATATTTGATTCCGCTCACCTATGCGCTCGAAGCGATGCGCGGCGCGATGCTCGTCGGGCGCACGCTCGGCGAACTCGGCGTGCCACTCGTCGCACTTATCGTCTTCACGCTCGTGCTGTTACCGTTGAGCATCATCACGTTGCAGCGCGCAATTAACTATTTGCGCGAGACGGGCAGCCTGAGCCATTATTGAGCAATGATTGGAAAGCGATGAGTGATTAGAAACGAACAGCGCGCCTCAGCATGGGCGCGCTGTTTTGCATTTCGGACTTCACCCGCAATTGGTCAGCATTGGTTGCTCATGGCTTTTGAGTTTTCACTCATCACACATCACGTCTCACTTATCGCCTACGATGTCGTTGACGGTCTCTCGACGAGTGTCGCGTTCATCGTAAGCGATTGAGTGCCGCGCTGGATCGTGAGCGCGATGCTGTCGCCGACTTTGTGCGCGGCGAGCGCGGTCACGAGGTCGGTGGTCTCGTCGAGCGGCTTGCCGTCAACCGCCGTGATGATGTCGCCGACCTTGAGACCCGCGCGAGCGGCAGGGCTGCCGCTTGTTACCTCTTGAATCCATGCGCCGTGATTGATCACCACATTGTTCGCGGCAGCCAATTGCGGCGTGAGCATTTGATACGACACGCCGAGAAACGGACGCGACACCTTGCCGCCCTGAATCAGTTGCGCGCTCACCTGCTTGACCGTGTTGACGGGAATGGCAAACCCAAGTCCCTGTGCCACGTCGCCATTCGCAGACGAGGTCACCACCAACTCGTTGATGCCGATCACCTGACCGCGCGCGTTCAGCAGTGGTCCACCAGAGTTGCCGTGATTGATCGCGGCATCAGTCTGAATCAAACCGTCCACATACGAACTGTTGTTGGCTTGCATCTGACGGTTCAAGCCGCTGACCACGCCAACCGTCACCGTGTCCTTCAGATCTCCCAGCGCCGAACCGATGGCGATCACCGGCTCGCCGACTTGCAGCGCGGCCGAGTCGCCGAGTTCCGCGACGGCGGGCATCTGCTTGCCCGTGACCTGTAGGATAGCCAAGTCGCTAAACGCGTCAGTGCCGACTAACGTCGCATCGGCTTTATCGCCATTGTCAAAAACGACTTCGATCTTCTGCGCGTCGGCGATGACGTGATCGTTGGTGATAATGTGACCTTGCTGATCAATAATCACACCCGTGCCCATCGCCTGTCCTTGGCGCGTGCGCGGTTGTCCAAAGATGGACGGCACGCGCTGCGGCTGCAGTGTGTTCACGACGGTCACGACCGTGGGTCGCACTTTCTTCACCGCATCCACAATTGCATTGTCAGTTTTCAACGAGATGACCTGTGTGGTCGGCACTGACGCAGACGCGGGCTGTGTCACTACAGCCGCCGCAGCGGTCGACTGCTGCGCGACGACATAACCGAGTGCACCGCCCGCCGCGCCGCCCGCCAACGCGCCCATCAATAGCGCGAGCACGACGACGAGCAGCAGCGATTTACAGCCTATGCCTCTTGATTGAGTATCCATACCTAACCTCCTTGTCACTCCCATTCAAGCGGACGCGCATTAGAAAAAGATGAACGTGACAGGAAGGCGCGGTGAAATAAAAAACTCACGGGACAACCGTGAGCGAAGCCGAATCGAATTGGAGACCTGCGAGGTTGAGCTTACGGAAGTTTTTTTGCAAAGTCCGCGAGCGTGTCTTTGTACGAGACACGCACGCGCGGCAGCAGATACGGAGAAAGCGGCGCCTTGACGAACGTCGGATTCAGCGTGGTCGCCGAGCGATAGCCGTCGCGCTTTAGTGCGTCCGCGATCACGTTGGTATATGCGCCGTATGGATACGCGAAGTGCGTGACGGTAATGCCCAACTGTTTTTCGAGCGCAGCTTTCGATTCGCGCAGCTGCCGATCAATTTCCGTGACGGATTTTTTCGAGAGGTCGCTGTGATCTATCGTGTGTCCTGCGATGGTCATACCCGCGTCGCTGATCTCTTTCGTCATCGCCCAATCGAAGTACGCGCCGTAGCCCATGTACGACGACACGACGTAAAACGTGGCAGTCAGCTTGCGCTGTTTCAACAGCGGGAACGCACTGGTGTATTGTGTCTTCCAACCATCGTCGAACGTTATGATGACAGGCTTCGACGGCAGCGGCAATTTGCCCGCGAAGCCATCTAGCAATTGATCGAGCGAGATGGTTGTGAAACCTTTGTCCGCCAGATAGGCCAACTGCGCATCGAGCGCAGTGGGCGACACCGTCCATGTCAAATCTTCGAGGTTGGCGCTAGCGGGCAAGTCTTTGATTTGGTGATACATCAGGATCGGCACGCTCAGGTTGGCGGGCGCGGCGAGCGATGCCAACGGCGTGGGCGCAAGCGACACGCCGCTGGCACTGACAGTGGCCGAGGTTGTGAGTGGCGCGGGCGTGCCGGGCAGCAGTACCAACGGTGTGACGCTCGGCAACGGTGACGTGCCCGTTGGTTGTGTGTTGGACGGTAGCAGCGAAGTGGGTGAAGATTGACTCGTGCAGGCGAGGAGCCACACGAGTAAAAGTAACGCGGTGGTAAGGAGCGTGCGCGCGTGTGAGCGCATTAACTTTGCGTGTCCGTCGTGCTGATTTCTTTAGCGCTCTCCTTCTGAGCGAGCGTCTCGCGCGTAACGCGCTCGTCTTCAGGTTCAAGTGAAGTCGCGGATTTGATTTCGTCGCTGATGCCTTGTGTCGCTTTGCGGAATTCGCGCATGGTCTTGCCCATCGCCGAGCCGATCTCCGGCAGCTTGCCGGGCCCGAACACGACGAGTGCAACGACCAAGATCAGAACTAATTCAGGTACGCCCACATCAAACATACTTGCCTCCCGTTGTGTTATTGTAACTCAGTTTATTCTGAATGGATAAAACTCTTATGAACACGCCATGAGGACTTGTGCGACAAGCACAGCGCAGCCGTACAATTGCCGACGGCGGTTAGCGTAGATAAATTTGAAGCAAGTTGGAACACGCTCAGCGCTTCGGTGGCGACTGAGATAGTCGTCGCGACAGGTATGCTTGCGCTTTTCGGCGCGTTGCTCGTCAATGTGCTTGGCTGGTGAGTCGTGCGTAGGCGCACGCCGCATTAATCGGAGCGCCCCCAACACGCTGCAGATCAGAACGCCCTCTTCACGAGGGCTTTCGTGTTTGCATTCAGTTAGCACGGTGCGCGCATGATACGTGCACCATGCTCGGCGGATACGCGTGCAAGGTGTTCCCTCAGGTGCCGATCACCACGCGCACCGAGCAGGGAGCAATGGGGAAGTTGCCGGACTGATCCACGACCGTGAGACGCAAACGATAAACGCCGGGTGCGAACGACGCGGTGTTCATCACTTCGAGCACGTTGTCGGTGACGGGGCGGCGATGCACGTCGCCTAACACCTTCCAACTGCTCGGCTGATCGCCCGCGCCAAATTCGATTTTGTAGTATTGGAAGTTGGCAATGTTGGCGGTGCCGATGATGGGCACGCTGCCGGACAGATGCGCGTCAGTGCCGGGGGAGATGATGCGCGCGCTGAGGTCGGGACACGACGGCGGCAACGGAATAGGCGTGGAGGGCGCGGGTGCTGGCGTCTCGGTAGCGGTGGCGGTGGGCTTCGGCGTTGGCGATTTTTGTTGTGGCGGTTGGTTGGTGGGGCTTGGCTGCACGGGCGGAGGATTGCCGCCGCGCAACGGCGTCGGCGATGGCGGCGGCAGCGTCGGAGCGGGTGAAGTCGGCGTGACGGTGGGCGTGTTGAAGAGCAACGCGATATTCGGTGTGGGTGAGCGCGACGGCGCAGCAGCAGGCGCACTCACGGATGCATTATTGTTTGACATGAACACCAGCGCGCCGAAAGTGACGGCAGAAAAGCCGATCATCAACGCGCGGGTGCCGCGATCCGATGCAACCTCTTTTTCGAGTGAGTAGATTGTGTGCTGTCGCGAGACCTGCGAGCCCCACCACGAGCGAATAGCGAACAGCACGACGAGTCCGCACGCCAGATAGAGCAGCCACGCGATGCTGCTGATAAAGTTCAGAAACTGGATCACGATCCGCCTATGCCAAAAATACGAGTTGCGCGGCGGCTATTCTACATCGGGAAGTGAAAAAGTGAAAAGTGGAAAGTGGAGAGTGAAAAGCGAAAAGTGATTCGAGTGTTTTGTTACTTTTCACTCTCCACTTTCCACTTTTCACTTCAGTTCTTTGCGATACACGATCATGTCGTCGCCGTCGGCGTAGTAATCCGGGATGTGCGCGACGATGGCGTAACCGTGCCGATCATAAAATGCGCGAGCCGCAGCATATGGCTCAGTCGAGGAAGTTTCAAGGTTGAGGAAGCGGCCGCCGCGTTCCCGCGAGATGTCTTCGACGGCGCGCAACAGTGCGGAGCCAACGCCACCGCGCAGCACATTGCGGTCGGTGGCGATCCAGTTCAACTCGTAGTTCTTTTGCGTAAGCGCGATGCGCCCATAGGATGCAAAGCCGAACACGTGCCCGTCTTCTTCGGCAGTGACGAACAGGTATTCATCCTGCTCAGGCTCGCGGAAGTAATAGTCGAGCAACTGGCGCACCATCGCGGCTTCTTCGTCGTTGAATACGCCGCCTTGCTCGACGATGGCGACGATGGCGTCGTGGTCGGTATGTGTGGTCGGTCGAATATTCATATTTGATGGTTGACGGGTTGACGGGGAACGGGTCAGCGGGTTGACGAGTTGACGAGCATGTGCTTACTAACAACACATCTCCGTTTCCTCGTTCACCCGTTCCCCGTTCACCCGTTCCCTTTCATGCGCTCCGCTGCAAACAATGCGATACGCTCAATCGCTTCAGGGTACGTATAACCCGCAACGCGCGTCTGCCGCGCGAAGCCCATGCCTTCCGACAAGTCGCACGCCGGATTCACTTCAAGCAAGTACGGTTGGCCAGCGCGCACGCGGATGTCGGCGTGCGCGTAGTCGCGACAGCCGAGCGCACGATAGGCGCGGCGCGTTACGTCGCGCACGCGCTCGGCGAGCTGGTCTTCGATGTCGGCAGGACAGATAGCGGGAGTAGCGTCGAACAATTCCGTCCCCTCTTCCCATTTGACCTCGTATGCGCTGATTCGCTGCAGTGGGTTTTCAATTTTACTGAAATCCATTTCGGAGATGGGCAGCACCTCGACGGGATCGTTGCCCCACACGCCGATGTAGAATTCGCGCCCTTCGATATATTCTTCGATGAGCGCGGGCTGGCGATGTTTGCGCACGATGAGCTCGACGCGTTCGCGCATCTCGGCGCGTGTCGTCGCCACCGCATTGAGCGGTATGCCGATGCTCGCGTCTTCCGCGCTTGGCTTGACGATGGCGGGCAACGGCACGTCCAAGTTTCCATTCAAGGATGTTGCCACGTATGACGCAGGCGTCGGGATGCCGTGCGCGCGCATGATCGCCTTCGCGCGATCCTTGTGCAAACAATTGTAGTGCGTCAGACTCGGGCCCGCCGTGTATGTGAAGCCCATGCTCTCATACACCGTGAGCACATAAGGCTCGAAGTCGGCGACGCCGAGAAGGCTTTCGACCAAATTGAACACGAGCCACTCGCGCGGATCGTAGTTGACGAGCACGTCCATCACTTGACGTGAGACGAGTTCCAAGCGCGTCTCGTGTCCACGCGAGTCGAGCGCACGCTGCGCCCCTTCTGCCATGCGGATCACGTCGAGGTCGGCGAGCAAGTCCTTTGCGTCTTGGCCGGGCTGCAATTGCGGGTCGTTGCGGATGATGAGGATTTTCATACAAGGTCGGATAGTGTGTTGGTTGGCTCGTTCGTTGATGCGTCCGTTCGTCCGCTCGCCGTCCGTTGTCGCTCGTACGCGAACATCACCATGCGCTCACACATCGCATCGAAGTCGTAGCCAGCCACTGCCGCCTCGCGGGGAAAGCCGGCGTCGGGTGCGATGCCGCAGTTAGGATTCACTTCGAGTATGAACGGCTGATCGCCGCGCGTGCGAATATCCACGCGGGCGTAATCGCGGCAGCCCATCAGCCGATACGCCTCGCGTGCAACATGACGGATGCGTTGTGCCAATGAGTCATCTACCTGCGCGGGGCAGATCGGGTCGGTGTGATGATATTCAAACGCGCTCTTATCCCACTTCGCCGCGAACGAGATGATTTGCTTGAACGGATCGGCGATGTGCTGATAGTCAATCTCGGCAAGCGGCAGCACTTCGGGCGGATCGTTGCCCCAGATGCCGACGTTGAACTCGCGTCCCTCGATGAACTCCTCGACCAGCGCAGGCTCGCCCATCTCTTTCAAAATGTAGCGCACCTGCTCGCGCAGTTCGGCAGGCGTGCGCACCACCGCGCGCTCGCTGACCCCGATGCTCGCATCTTCGGCGACGGGTTTGACGAATGCGGGAAGTGGCACTGTGATAGCATCGTCGGGCGATGTGAAGACTTGAAACGGCGCTGTCGGCAAACCACGTGCGGCGAGAATTTTTTTCGTGCGCGCCTTGTTGATGCAGGTGTGCAGCGTGCGTGTATTCGAGCCGGTGTACGTGTAGCCCATCACGTCGAGCACGGCGGGCACGTATGCCTCGCGGTACGATTCGCCTTCGAGCGTCTCGCACAAGTTGAAGACGATCCACTCGCGCGGGTCGTATGGCTCGATAACATCGAGCATGCTCTTACGAATGACTGCGCGCTCGACGCTGTGCCCGCGCGAATGCAAACCTTCTGCGACGGCATCGGCCGTGATAAACGCATCCAGTCCCGACTGCGCATCGGTCGTGGTGTCCGCGGCGAGTCCGGGCACATCGCTGACGAGGACGAGGACTTTCATAATAAGACAAAAGCCGAAGGACGGATGACGAAAGCGGTCGTTCGTCATTCGTCCTTCGGCTGAAGTAATGTCAGTTTACGACGAACCTACGCAGGTTGCAGCATCGGCTTCGTGGCTACGCGCGGCTCGCGCTTCGTCACGCGTTCGCGCACGGGTTCGGGTGCGCTGAGCGGCACGCCCTGCCGACGCGCAGCCAATTGCAGGACGCCGTTCACCAACTGCACGTGGTTGATGCCTTCGGCTTCCGACTCGATACACAGGTCGCTGTAGCCGGGCGACATGCCAGGCAGTGGATTGATTTCGAGGATGTACGGCTTGTCGTTGTCGTGCTTGTCGAAGCGGAAGTCCACACGCGCCACATCCGCACTGCCCGTCACTTGGAACGTCGCCGCGGTCAACCGCTGCAACTCTTTCAGCTGCTTCGGGTCGAGCGGTGCGGGACAGAGCAGATGGAAGGCATCGCCCAATTCGACTTTGAGCTGATTGCCGTAAATGCCGTGCGTCTCGACGGTGTACTTGGCAAAGTTCACTTCGAGCGGTGGAAAGAAATGGAATCGGCCACCGCTAATCGCTTCTTCGAATGAACCGCCGAAGGCTTTGCCATTCTTCATCGTCTTCCACGAATGTTCGGGCGGCGCATTGCCGACGATGCCGAGCGTGACCTCGCGCCCTTCGATGAAGCGCTCGACCAACGCAGGCTCGCGGTAGGTCTTGATAACCCATGCTACACGCTCGCGCAATTCTTTTTCGTCGCGCACGATGGACTTGCCATCCACACCCATGCCCGTGCCCTCGCGCGCGGGCTTCACGAACAGCGGGAACTTCAACTTCGCGTCGAGCGGCTCGTCCGCGCGTGCGAACTCTTGAAACTCCGGCGTGGGCAAGCCATGATACTGCAAAACGCGCTTCGTCATGGTTTTGTCTTGCGTCAGCGCCATCGTCAGTAGTTTCGATCCCGTGTACGGGATACGCAACATTTCCAGAATGGCTGGAATCTGCGCCTCGCGGCTGTCGCCCCAGTGCATCTCGCAAATGTTGAACGCAATATCAGGCTTGAAACGACGCAGCGGTGCGACGACATCAATGTTGCCCTCGAACACTCTGACCTGATGGCCCCCCGCTTCCAGCGACGACTTCAGCGCGCTGAGGGTCTTCTCCGAGTCGAGATCGTCGTGCGCGTCAGCCGCTTCACCCTCGACGTGCGGCGCATTCTTTTTCAAGTTGGCAAGCAGTGCCACTTTCAACCGACGCGTTGCCATATCGGCTCCTTCACTTCGTGGTGCGTGTTGCCGCCGTGTTTTGACGAGTCTTCGATAAATTCTTCGACCGTGTTCGGCGATGTGCGCCCGCGACGATGCAAGTCTTTGTAACCCTCAGGCTCAATGGTGAGCGCCTCGCCCGACAGCATGCCCGACACGCCGTCTTGCAAATCTTGCTGTGCCAGCCTCTCGCGGCAATCGGCGCACGTCTTCGGATCGTGATCGCGGTAGTCCAGCGGCTGATCGTAGGCGGCGAACACGCCTTCAAAGTTGCGCACGATCACGCGCTGCGGCGATTGGCTGACCAGATAGTTCGGCATGACCGGCACTTTGCCGCCGCCGCCCGGCGCATCAACCACATACGTCGGAACCGCGAAGCCCGTCGTGTGACCGCGCAGCGCCTCCATGATCTCGATGCCCTTCGACACCGACGTGCGGAAGTGGCCCGCGCCTTCGACCAGATCGCATTGATACAAGTAGTAAGGCCGCACGCGGTTGCGCAACAACTCGTGGCACAACTTCTTGATGGTGTTCGGGCAATCGTTCACGCCAGCCAGCAGCACCGCTTGGTTGCCAAGCGGGATGCCGGCGTCCGCTAACTTGGCGAGAGCGGCACTCAACTCTGGCGTGATCTCTTTGTAATGATTGACGTGAATATTCATCCACAGCGGATGATACTTGCGCAGCGTCGCGATCAGCTCGTCGTCAATACGCATCGGCATGAACACGGGCACACGGCTGCCGATGCGAATGATTTCGAGGTGCTTGATGGCGCGCAATTCCTTCAGCGCCCAATCAAGTATCTTCGGTGCGAGCGTGAGCGGGTCGCCGCCAGAGAGCAATACGTCGCGCACTTGCGGGGTGCGCGCGATGTACTCGATCATGTTTTCGAGTTGCTTGCGATTGAAGTTCTCATGCGGATCGCCGACGATGCGCGAGCGTGTGCAGTAGCGACAGTACGACGCGCACTGCGTCGTGACGAGCATCAGCACGCGATCAGGATAGCGATGCACCAGACCCGGCACCGGCGAGTGACGGTCTTCGCCGAGCGAGTCCGCCATCATGTAATCGGCTTTCTGCAATTCGGCGGCTGTCGGAATAATCTGGCGGCGCACCGGACAATTTGCATCGTCGCGATCCATCAGCGCCGCGAAGTACGGCGTGATGTCGAGACGGAAGCGATCCTTCGCCGTCACGCCCGCAATTTCGTCAGGCGTGAGCGCGATCACTTGCTGCAACTCTTCCAGTGTGTTCAGACGATGACTCATCTGCCAACGCCAGTCGTTCCACTTTTCGTCGGGAACATCGCGCCATGGAGAGCGCAACTTCGTTGGTGACGTCACCGTCTGACCTCCAGGCTCCTCATGCTCATCACTCATCCTCATCCTCCTCTGACGCTCGTGCGCGTCTTTCGCAAAATTATTCCGACGAATTCGGCCACGTTGCATTCTGTTCGACTGATGACATCAATACGCTGTGAGCGAACATTGTGCAACTTCGCTTTTCGTCATATGTAGTGCAGATTTCCTTTCAACGGCTTGGGATAAAATTTTATCCCAACAAAAACGGGAACCGAGCACGGGGTGCTCCGCGTTCCCATTAGACTTGTGGCGAGTTTGTCAGTACTACTATAGGTAGACTTGTCACATTCTTAATTGAAATTATACGGCATAATCCGCTCATGTCAATATGATAGTACGCAGTGACAAAATTTTAAGAAAAGGTAAAGGGCGTGGCTCCGGATCGAGAGCACGCCCTTTACATTCGCACAAACAAATCCCAAGTGGGATTGCGATCCCCTACTCCATTCGCCCACGAAAATATACGTCCTCAATCGTTACACTGTGACCGTTATGATTAGCCCTCCGAAAATTATTGCATTGCTTATGTTGGCACACTTACTCGACTCATACGTGATCCGCTGCTTGAATTCCATTGGCGCTCGTCAGCGCATCCCAGTCTTCTTCGAGGTCATCATCGTCGTCTAGCGCGTCGTCCCATTCGTCGTCGTCAGCGTATGCGAAAAATACGAATTGGCTTTTCGGTGCGCCGCATTCAAGACAAGTTGCGGGCGGCTGCTCGCCATCGTGCAAGTACCCGCAGACCGCGCATTCCCATTCGCCCATGATCGTGTTGCTCCATTTTCGATTGTTGATCTCTAATTTCGAGCGTGTCGCTTTCAATCATGATTCAAAGATCAACGATCAAAAATTATTTAGTACGTTTTCATCGTTCGATCAACACGCCGCGCCCACGCATCTATGCCGCCCGTCAAATTCTTCACATTGCTGAAACCATTCTGCAGCAAATACGCGGCGACGTTCCACGAGCGCGGGCCATGATGGCAGTGCACAATGATCTCCGCATCTTTATCCAACTCGCTCATGCGCTGCGGAATAGTATTCATCGGAATCAGTTTCGCTTGCGGCAGATTGACGAGGTTGTACTCCCACTGCTCGCGCACGTCAACGATCAGCGGCTGCTCGCCGCGATCCAATCGCGCTTTCAGTTGTTCGACGGGCATCTCTTTCACTTGCGGCATCGGCTGCATCGGCTCGTCCTCAGACTCGTCGTGTTGCGATGGCGGCAGTTCGTTCGGCGGTTCCGTCGGCTGATTTTGTTTCTTAAAGCGATTGAAGAATCCCATATTCCCCTCCCCGGCTAAGTTGTGCTGAAGTTCAATGGCTAATGCGCGGGACAAAGATTTGAATTGCTGCCCTGAATATCTGCGTTGAGCATTCTACACACAGCCAGCCGCGTCAGTCTGCGTCGTGTACCAGTCAAGCCACTTCGCAACGCGCGTGCGCAGTTTGATGGCGCGTGCGTTGCCGCTGTCAAGCGTGAGCGCGTAGCCGATCTCGTGCCAACTCGCGCACGTATCGTTGAACGTCGGGCGCATGGCCGGATCCGATGGCGGGTCAATATACAGCAGTGGATTGTCTGCTTTATCGGTGATCCAGTTTGCCAGATCGCGCCGGCGTGAATCGTTCGCGCTCATCGCAGCGTTGAGCTGGTTGGTGATGTAGCCGGCCAGTTTCCAATCTTGATTATTGACCGCGTCTTTGTCGCTCGCGATCAAGCGCACGACCAGATCGGGCGTCGGCGTGCGCGTAATCGTCGGCGACGGCGTATTGGTCGGAATCGGCGTGCGCGTCGGCGTGTTCGGGGGCGTTGGCGTGACGCTCGGCGTCGGGGTGGTGGTCGGCGTGGGCGATGGCAGCACGATAATTTGTATGACGGTCGTGGGCGTCGGCGTCGGCGTGCGCTTGCTGAATGCAATCGCTTGCTCGATGTCGCCTCGCACGCTGAAGTTTTCAAGGCGATCGAGATCGCTGGCCGCCGCGAGCGCGCCATTCCAATCTTTCGCTTCGGCGCGCGTCATCACGTCGAGCAGTCCACGCAGATAATCCATTTGATGGTCAAGTTGCCCACGCACTTCTTTCACGCGTGCGGGCCAGACGCCTTCGGGATACGCGCTCACGTTTTGGAAAAAGTATGTGCGCGCAGAATCGGCATCGTTAATCTTGAGACGCAGTTCCGCAGACGACCAGTTCACGTCGCCGCGCAGCCAGCGACGGAAATTCGTCAGCGAGGAATCGCGCGCGGCGATGGCTTGGCGAATGGCGATCTCGGTCGGCGGCGTGCCGAAGCTATGCGACGCGGCGTAGTCGGCATCCCACAACTCGCGTGGCATCTGCGGCAGCGGCGTCGGCGTGACGGTTGGGATGGCTGTCTTCGTCGGCGTTGCCGTCGGCGCGAACTGCGCGAAACCGGGCACGCCGCCCAACCACGCCCAACCGTTCGCATAGGTGCTGATGATCGCCGTCGCGAAATAGATAATCATCAAGAACGTAAGCACAAGGAACGCTGTCGCGGCCAAGCGATGACGCAGCAAGAAGACAATGCCCCCGAAGATGGAGCCGACGAGTTGCAGCGGCACGCGCACGGGCGGCGGCAGCAAGTCCAACATCGGACGACCCAGACGCTGCGCGTATTGTTGCAGCGCGAAGATGGTCAACAAGATCAAGCCGAACAGAGAAATCTTGAGGGGCAGTGGCAGCGCCGACGCTCCGCGCCACAGATTGCTCGCAAAGGTGGACGCGGACTGCGACGCCGTGTTCAACGTCGGCACGAGCGACAGACCGACGCCCCACAGCACATCCGCAAGCGGGTATGCCTGTGGCAGCGTGAGCAAGAACCAGCCCAGTCCGAACGCGATCAGCGACAGCGCCAGACCGAGCAACCAACGCGAAGAACGCATACCTTGATTATAAATCGTAAAACCTCAGACATCGTTGTGTCAATGTTAGCAGTGCAGTTATTCCTTTTCACCAAAGTTGCTTAACAACTAAACCTGCTTGATGGAAGAATCCAAGCAGGAGATCGCGGCGATGGCGCAGTCGCGCAAAACCACGATCAACCATTTGACGCAGAGCGGCACGGTTATCAGGCGTGG
>JBBPZQ010000018.1:0-15238 GCA_038198935.1 Anaerolineae bacterium | reverse complement strand
GGCGTTTCTATCGCCCATGCCGCGACTGTGTTATGATGCATCTCGACCTCCTTCGGTCTACTGGGGTTTAGGCAACGCCAGTGTACCCGAAAGAGGTCACTTTTTCATCTCCTGTCAACCGACTTTGGAAAAGCCCTACACCGCTCTCACGGGCGATTGCACACAAGTCAGCATGAGCACCAGTGGAGACCGCACAGGTTTCGTGAAACACCTCGTAGTGAAGTGAATTGGGTGAAAACCTGCGAGGTCTTGAGCTGGTGAACTATCACCAGCGCCTCAGCACGTCCCGTTCACGCATGGCTCCTTCTGCTGCTCGTTTGATTCGTCCTCGGGTACGACGATCACGACCCTGACGACTCCATCCGCGCCAAAGCGTTGCACGAGACGGAAGCCCGTGTCCGAAACGTAAACATTTCCGCTTTCGTCTTCCGCTAATCCGAGCGGCTCAACGATTTCGCCGGGCAGTCCCCCCGCACCTGCGAATTGGCCGGGCCAAGTTGCCGCCTTGCCGAGCGTTGGCAATTCGCGTCCGTTCGCGTCGAAGCG
This sequence comes from Anaerolineae bacterium, assembly GCA_038198935.1. Taxonomy (GTDB): domain Bacteria; phylum Chloroflexota; class Anaerolineae; order JACRMK01; family JACRMK01; genus JBBPZQ01. The sequence continues at coordinate 14,692 of JBBPZQ010000018.1, read as the reverse complement.
CCGCACTTGGCCGCGATTGATGTCGGTCACGAGAAATTCACCGTTGCGTCGCACTAGCAAACTTTGATACGGTGCGCTCAAGCCTTCAGTCGGCGCGGGCAACTGCCATTCGCGCGTCACACTGCCGTCCTTGCCCAATGCGACAATGCTGCGGTCGTGCAGCACAAACAATTGTCCATGTGCATCGCACGCCAATCCGCGCACCGTCTGCGTCTGGCGCCACTGAATCTGCATGTTGCCCGCGTGATCGAAGACGTGAATGAATCCTGTCGCGTCGGCGACATAGACGCGCTCGCGTGTGGCGGCGATACAGCCCTGCGTCAGCGAATACGATGACGGCAGCGACCACGTTGCGCGAGGCTGCCCGTCCGGCGCGAACTGGCGTACCTCGTGCCGATTCGGATCAACGATATACAACTGATCGTCGGGATCAATGCTCAATCCGCAGAAGAGCAGCGGCTGACGAAGCGAAGTTGTGTTGATGATTTGCGTGTTCGTCACTGGCGGCAGTTCGATGCCTAGACTGGCCGGCTGCCAATTGGCTTGATTGGTGATGGCGCGCGTGGGAAACAAAATGCTGCGAGTGCCGTCGCGCTCGAAGCGCCACACCGCTCCGTTATCTATCTCGGTCGCGTATAGGGCTCCATGCGAATCCACTGCTAGCCACGTCAGCGAGGCGCTGACAGCAACGCGCGGCACGTTGAACCAAAACGTGCCGGACACGAGCGCTGTGCTGATGATAAAAGCTATCAGTCCACGCAGAAACCAGCGCGCGGGCTGCATCAGCAGCAGCCACGCAACCAGCGCGAGACTGAGCAGCAGCACGCGCGGCGACCAGATGCTGCCCAGCGGTGTGCCGAACGGAACGATTTGTGTGCTCAGGTTCGCCGCGATTTCGCTCCACAAAATGAGACTGGCGAGTACCTGTACGCTCATGCGCTTCAACAGCAGCCCGATGGCGAGCAGCAGCACGCCGAGCGCAAGCCATGCGCCTGCGAGGTCTACACGCGGCTGCAAATCAAGCGTAAGCGGCGCGGCGAAGGTGTTGACGACGGCGAGCGCGACAAGGAACAGCGCAGCTGCGAGTGCGCGCATCATCACGACGCTTGCGCGCGCTGTTTGCAGTAAAAGTAGAGCGCCTCGAACACGGGTGCTTCGAGTCGCAGCATTTCATCGTCGGGCAAGTGCATGAGGAAGAAGCCGTGCACGATTGCCATCAGCCCTGCCGCTTCTGGCATGTTGCCTTTCTTGTCGGCGGCGCGCACGATGTCTGCAAGCATGAGCACCGCAGGGTCAGTGATGTTGTATTTGGCCACGATGGCATCGAAGCCGGTGTGCTCGCCGTGCTGGCCCAGTTCGGATTCGGGGACGTGGAACGGAATCGCGCCTTCGGATTGTGCGCGCGCCATCACTTGCGCGCCGGGCGCGTACAGAAATTCGGCGTCGGGGTCAGCGAATTTTTGGATGAGCCACGCGCTGCTCACGCGATCCACACGAATACGCTCGCGGGTGATCCATTTCATCTGTAACCTCCTTCAACGATATGCGTGGGGGCGCAGCACGCTGCGACCTACTGGCAACTGGCAGGCTACACGCGCTCCAGTATAATCGAGATCAACTGTGATAAAAACTTTCGATGCCTCACGCAAAAAAACTTCATTCGTGACCTTTGCGGTCATGTGTGATGCCATCAACCCATTGCTATGAGTTCCCCATCTGAAGCGCCACGCTCCTCGCCGCTCACGGGGCTGACACGCAATGTGTTCGTGCTGGGCGCGGTTAGCCTCTTCACCGACATTAGCAGTGAGATGATCGTGCCGGTGCGCATATTGTTCCTCGTCAGCGTGCTGCACACGCCGCTTGTCGTCGCGGGTGTAATAGAAGGTGCGGCGGAGAGTATCGCCAGTCTGCTCAAGATTGTCTCTGGGCGACTCGCCGATCAGCGCGCCGAGCGAAAGCCGCTCATCGTATTCGGCTATGGCGTCTCGAACCTCGCCAAGCCGCTGCTCGCGTTGGCGACCTCGTGGCAGATGGCGCTCGGCTTGATCCTGATTGACCGCACCGGTAAAGGTGTGCGCGGCAGTCCGCGCGATGCGATCATCGCCGACTCCACGCCGACTGGGTATCGCGGCAAGGCGTTCGGCTTTCACCGCTCGATGGACACGCTCGGCGCGGCGATTGGGCCTCTGCTCACATTCGGTATCCTCGCGCTAACGCAGAACGATTTGCGCGCGGTGTTCGCGTGGACGCTCGTGCCCGGCGTGTTAAGCGTCCTCGTGCTGATCGTCTTCTTGCGCGAACAGAAACGCTCCGTGCCCGCCCAACCAGCCGCAGCACGCACGCGATTCAACTGGCGCGAAGCACAGTCGCTTGGCACGCGCTTCTGGTTGTTCACGTTTGTCAGCACGCTGTTCGCGCTCGGCAATTCGTCCGATGCTTTCATCTTCCTGCGCACCGAAGGACTGGAACATTCACTCGAAGTGGTTCCGCTCGCCTACTTCGGCTTCAACGTCGTGTACGCGCTGTTGGCGACGCCGCTCGGCGCGTTGAGCGACCGCTTCGGGCGGCTGCCCGTGCTTGTCGCAGGCTATGCGGCATTTGGCATTGTGTATGCGGGTTGGGCGCTGGCGAATCAGGCGTGGCAGCCGTGGGTGTTGTTCTTGGTGTACGGCATCTACGCGGCGGCGACCGAGGGCATCAGTAGAGCGATGGTGACTGATACGGTGGACAAAACGCGGCACGGCACGGCGCTTGGTTGGTTCAACGGCTTGACGGGCTTGGTCGCGCTGCCTGCGAATGTGATAGGGGGGTGGCTGTGGACGAACCTCGGTCCTAGCGCGACGTTCGCGCTCGGCGCGTGGCTCGCCATCATCTCCGCAGGCTTGCTCATCGCGTGGGCGCCGTGGCTGACGAGCGCGCGCCCGCTGACGGATCGGTTGCAGACTACAATGCAATCTTGATTGCAAAAAAACATAAACCGTAGAGGCGCAGAGAGCGCAGAGAATTGTTTGAAAAACTTACTGTGCGCCTTCTGCGCCTCCGCGGTTCAACGCCGTGAGGTGCACGAGACCGTCATAATCTATGACGATGTGCTCGATCCACCTAACGAGCATGTAGCCCAGAATCGAATACCCTGTCATCGTCGGCGATGCGGCGAGCAACATCGAAGCGTCGAAGTTGGTGCGTGACAGCACCGATAAGAACCCAGTCCCGCATCCGCCGCGACGAACTGTGCGGCACCGAGATTCCGATGTTCTTGCCCTTGAGGTCGGCTGGTGGCTCGCGGCACTCGTCGCAGTAGGCGTGCGGGCCGGCGCGCACCGCGATGACCAGTCTCGGTAAAGTCCAAACTTTTCTCGTGTCTCCTCCACGTTCAGCAGCGGCTGTGACGTCCATTATGCGGGAAGACATTGCGTGGGCGAAGTGGGTCGGCAACAAGCGAGGTAGCACCGCTGAGGTTCGCTAGGTCAAGCATTGCTCCTAATTCGATTCGCGCGCAAGTTTCGCCATGTTGTGACGAGCCAGCCGTCGCTGGGCGCTGCGATGAAGCACACGAGGAAGACGAGCGTGGTCAACAGCACAATCGTTCCGCCGGAGGCGAGGTTCAGATAATAGGAAGCATACAACCCGCACACGCCGCACAGTGCGCCGATGAGCGAGCCGAGCAGCAGCAGGGTGTGAAAGCGTTGCACGAACAGGCGCGCCGTCGCCGCCGGCGTGATGAGCATGGCGAGCACAAGGATGTTGCCGACCGCTTGCAGCGAAATGATGATGGTGAGCGTGAGCAACAGCAGCAGCAATTGGTCGAGCCACGCGACGGGCAAGCCTAGCGCGGTCGCCGACGTGCGATCAAATGAGACAAGCAGCAGTTCCTTGAAGAACAGCCAGAGGACGGCCATCACCACACCACCGAGCAGCAGCGTCAGCGCGACGTCGTCGTTGGAGACGGCAAGCACGTTGCCGAACAGGATCGCACCGATGTCCGTCGTGAAGGTGCGCACGCCGCTGATCAATACGACGCCGAGCGCGAACGCACCCGCGAACAAAATGCCGATAGCGGTGTCTTCCTTCACGCGGCGATTGCGGTTGATCGCGCCGATACCGAGCGCCGTGAGCACGCCGAACACCAGCGCGCCGATAAAGAAGTTGAACCTGCCGAGATACGCGATCACTATGCCGGGGAAGATGGCGTGCGAGATGGCGTCGCCGATGAAGCCAAGTCCGCGCGCGACGACGAACGCGCCCATCGCGCCGCACAATCCACCGACTAGCATTACCTCGATCAAGCCGCGCTGCATGAACGTAAACCGAAATGGTTCGAGCAAGTCTTGCAGATTCATAGGAGAGGCTTTCCAGCGTGGTGATGGTGAGCGTGATGAGAGTCGTCACGCATGAGCAGCATCACGTTGGCCTCATCGCTCAAGACGACGCGCGCGCCGTACGTCTGGCGCAACGTGTCGGCTGTGAGCGTTTCCGCGACGGTGCCATACGCGACGATGCGCCGATTCAAGAACAGCAACTGAGTGGCCAGCTCTTTCGCCATCGTCAGGTCGTGCGTGTTCATCAAGATCGTGCGCCCCTGCTGATGCAAACTCTGCAACACCGACAGGATTGTTTCTTCCGTCGTCGCATCCACGCCGGTCAATGGCTCGTCGAGCAGCAGCACGTCGCCCTCTTGGGCGAGCGTGCGCGCGAGAAAGACGCGCTGCTGCTGCCCGCCCGACAATTGCGCGATGGGCTTGCCGCGCTGCTCCCACATGCCGACCGTCTGCAGCGCCCAGTCCGCGACCGCGCGGTCGTCGCGCGTCGCGTGGCGCAGCCAACCGATGCGCGCTTGCCGCCCCATCAGCACCACATCAGACACCGTGACGGGAAACGTCCAGTCCACGCCTTCGCGCTGCGGCATGAATGCGATGCGCGCGCGCACGCGCTCAATCGGCGTGCCGCAGTAGCTGATGTTTCCGCCGACCACACGCGCGATGCCAACGATGGCGTTCAGCAGTGTGCTTTTGCACGCACCATTGGGTCCAACGATGCCGACGAATTCGCCTGCGGCAATGTCCAGATTGACGTGCGACAGCACCACGTTGTCATCGTAAGCGATGCTGACATCGCGCAGCATGAGAGCATTCATGTCGTCGCTGTGATACATCGTGAGTGTCGTGTATCAAGTGTCATGGATCAAAAAGTCGGTGATCTGTGCCACTTGGCACATGACAATTCATTTAAGATTTGACACAATGAGATCTGTGTTGTGCTTCAACATGCCGTCGAGCGAGTCGGCGTCGCTGCCCGGCGGACCGAGCGTGTCGCCATACAGCGCGCCGTTCACGACTTTCACGCCTGCTTCTTGCGCGATCTGCTGCGCGAGTTTCGGATTGATCGAGGACTCCGTAAAGATGGCTTTGACTTGCTGCGCGCGAATCGCTTTTACCAACTCGGCGAAGTCTTGCGGCGCGGGTTGGTAGTTAGTGTCCATACTCGGAATGACGGAGCCGACGACCGTCAGTCCGTACCGCTCAGCGTAATAGCCGAACGTGTCGTGATTGCTCACCAACTTGCGCTGGGCAGGCGGAATGCTCGCGGTCTGGTTCGTGATGTATTGGTCCAGCGACTTGAGCGTCAGTTCATAGGCAGCGGCGTTGGCTTGATAGACGCTCGCGTGCGAGGGGTCCGCTTGACTCAAGCCATCGCGGATGTTGTGCAGCATGATGATCGCGTTGGGCACGGAGTGCCAGATGTGCGGATCGTTTTCGACTTTGCCTTGATCGCCTTTGGTCTGGCGCAGCATGACGCCATGCGAGCAGTCAATTACGCGCGCAGTGCTGCCCGAATTCGTCATCGTCTTTTCGAGCCACTTCTCCAATCCCACGCCGTTGACGACGATGACCTGCGTCAACGCAAATGCCTTGACATCGTTCGGTGTCGGCTCGTATTCGTGTGGATCGGTGTTGGCTGACAATACACCTGTAAGGCTTATCAGGTCTGCGCCGACGATTTTGGCGAGCGCAGTGACCTGTGTCGTGGTGGCGACGACTTTGAGTTTGTCCGTGCTTGCCGCAGGCGCGCTGCTTGGAGTTTCGCCCACCGCACACGCGGCGACTAGGGCGGTCAGAACTAGCAAGCAGGATTTTGCCATGAGGCTGAGCAGCGATCTCGATTCGTGTCCAACCACTTGACGAACTCCTGTCCTAATTGAAAAAGGTTATCAGTTAAGCGCGCACAGAAAAAAGCAGAGCGCATGCCTGCTTTCGATCAGCGACTAGCGTTTCTGCTTGTGCCGACAACTCGGACAGTGGCCAACTAGCTCCAGCATGTGCACGTCAATATCGTAGCCCGTCTTAGCGCGCAATGACTTCATCAGCGGTTCGAGGTCGCAGTCGGCAAACTCCTCAGCGCGCCCGCAGTCCGCGCACACCAGATGATGTCCGTGCGCTTGCTGCGTTGCGACGTAACTGTGACAGCCCTCATCCAGGTGCAGTCGCTGAATGAATCCCATTTCCACCAGCAGGTCGAGCGTGCGATAGACCGTCGTCAATCCGAGTCGTGGATGGCGCTTCTTCGCCTTCTGATAAATCTCGGCGGGCGTCAAATGCCGCTGTGCACGCATCACAACATCCAGCACCGCCTGACGCGGGCGCGTCAATTTGCGATGGTTCTGGCGCAGATTGGTATGAATGAGGGTGGAATCGGTCACGCTTATCAAACTGGTATTGAAAAAGGTTTTCAGTTACCGCAACAGTATAGCGGGCGATACCTCGACTGTCAATGGACAATGCAGAAAGGTCGCTAACGATGCGTAAATGGGAGGAAGTTGGTGAATCGAAACGGCGCGTAGAAGTAGCGCACGTCGAGCAAGCCCCACGTGCCTGTCGAGATTTGATGCGCGTAGAGTGCGATGCTGTGTCGCCCGACGCTGAACGAGAGGGGCGGATACCACGTGAACGTGAACCCGCTATCCCTAAACCAACTGCCGTAGTATGCGGCGACATCGGGCCGCGCACTTCCATAAGCAGGGCTGCCGATGGAGATGCCACTGCTTTGCGCGTAACCGTCGAGATACAACTCAACCTGATCAATGCCCGTGCCATTTTGTGCACTGGAATCAATCGCGTATCCGGCGACGTAGAGCGGCTTGTTCACCACGCCGTTGTAAAGTGGCCAATCAATCGTTCCGCGCGGCGTCGCATGACACGGAATTGGAAAGTTTGCCCACGTATTCGAATCGCTGCGATTCACGTCGGCGTTGACATACGGCGTCGGGTCGAGCACGCCAGCCCAACTGCTGGAACCAAGCGGCACATTGTTATCGTAGATGCCGAAATGCAAGTGTGTTGGCGCCGTCCCGGCCGTGCCTTGATAGCCAATCAGATCGCCTTCGTTGATCGGACCCGATGGGCGCATGACATAACTCACGGTCTGTGCCGCATCTGCCATGTGCGTGAGCCAGATTCGGATGTCTCTGGTCGGCACTCGTCCCTGCCAAACGGAATCGAGCGTGCCCGTGATGAGCACGCTGCCATAGAAGCCCCAAAGCCATCCGACATTGGTGAGATTACCGGTGATCGGCGAATACACTGGAATGACGTTCTGGGGAAAGGAAGAATTTGGCCCAATTGGCTGCGGGTTCGCAAGATTTACGTCAACTAGATCAAGACCGGTGTGAACACCCGGCGCATATGCAAACCAAATCCAATTGCCGCTGGGGAAGCGCAGCGGCGCTTCGGGACAGCGCGGGTTCTGTCCTTGCGCGGCGGCGCTCAACGGGAGCGCGAACAAAACGTAGAATGTGCTGAGGCAGGCCAGCGCGAATCGTCGCCATGCGTGCGACAATTTGTGTCCGGGTCTCAACTGATTGGAAAGGGATGACGGTTTCGTAAGGAAGTGTCCGCACGCGAATTGCACGCACTGAACAGCACTTGGCCGCGCGGGCAGTATTTTACGACGAACTGCGCTGTGACACAAGCCCGGCACATTTAGTGAGCGTGCATATGCTCACTCGGCATCGAAGTTTTTCTCACCGGCTTCGATGCGCACGCTCAGGCGATTTTCTTGCGCTGGAATCGGACAACTCCACTCCGCGCTGTACGCACACCAAGGGTTATACGCCAAGTTGAAGTCGAGCACCAGCGAATCATTTTGCGCGTGCACGTCGAGGTAGCGGCCATTGTCGTAGGTCTCGTGTCCCGTCGTCGCGTCCATGAACGCCAGAAACAGTTCGTCACTGTCTTCGGCTTTGTATAGTTGCAGCGTTTGCGGCTGACGGTCAATCTCGAATTGTGCATAGCCGTATTTGAGATACTCAGCGACGCGACCAGTGCTGGTCATTATCCGCACGTGCTCAGGGTTGGCGTGCTTGTGCAAAGTCGTCTGGACGCGAAGCGCGGGGTTCTCGTCAAAGTAACTGAGTCCCTTGTATTGCTTTCGCTGCTCGCGCGTGAGCGGCGACTGGCTGCTGCGGAAGAACGCGTCTTTGTTTTCGCGGTATGTGGTGAGGGAAGTCATACGAGAGACTGGAGAGTGGAGACTGGAGACGAGAGATTAATCTCCAGTCTCAGATCATAAACCGCAATCTTGCCAACGAGTCCCCGATGGCGCCTAGCTGCTGCGCGGCGCCAGGCTTGCCCTGAGCGTGCAAGCGTGCGACTACTTGGTTCACCGTGCTGAAAAATGTCGCGTCCACGCGCGACAGATAGTCACCCATTTTGTCCTGCAATTCTTCTTTCGACTTGACGGACATCAATTCGCGGATAAGCACAATGGACTCGTCGTAGGTCATGCGGTCATCATAGCGGAATCGTGCTTGGCATCCAAATCAACTAACCGCAGAGAACGCAGAGAACGCGGAGATTCAATGACAAAACTCTGCGCCCTCTGTGCCTCGGCGGCGAAAATCATATTCCAATAAATGCAAACTTTGTTGCACGCGCCAGTGCTTGACGTTGTGAATGATGCGCGTACAATCAAAGCAAAACTGCGAGGAGCACACATGGAACTCGGCATCACAGGCAAGGTCGCCGTCGTCACCGGTGGCGCGCGCGGCATCGGTAAAGCCGTCGTGCAATCGCTTGCGCGCGAGGGCTGCAAGATCGGCATCTTCGATATTTGGGAAGACGGATTGACGACGACTGAAAAGGAACTGCGCGAGGCGAACGTGAGCGCGCTCGCCGTGAAAACCGATGTGTCCGATCCTGAAAACGTGAAGCAATCGTTCGCGCAAATGAACGAGCAACTCGGTCCCGTCGAGATTCTGGTGAACAGTGCCGCGGTGCTGACGAACGTCGGCAAGATGGAGCAGATGGCGCAGGAAATGTGGCAGCGCGATCTAGACGTGAACCTGACGGGCGTGTTCAACTGCGTGCGCGGCGCGCTGCCGACGATGCAGCAGCAGCTGTGGGGACGCATTGTTTCGATCTCGTCGGTCGCGGGTGTGCTTGGTGGCTTCGGACAAGCGGGCTACTCGTCCACCAAGGCGGGCGTAATCGGCTTGATGAAAACCGTCGCGCTGGAGCAGGCGCGCTACAACATCACCGCCAACGCCGTATTCCCCGGCATCATTGGCACTGAAATGTTCGGCTTCATGCGCGACGAGATGAAAGGGCGCATTCGCAAGCGCACCGTCTTCAAGCGCGAAGGTGAACCCGCCGATGTCGCCGACGCGATCACCTTCTTGTGTTCCGCGCGCGCGAAGTACATCACGGGTGCGGCGCTAGACATTTCTGGCGGCATCACGTTGTTTACATTCTGAAATTGCGCTGTGGACGGCAGACGCTGGAGAAACATTTGCCGCCCGCGTTCTGTCACCGTCGTCAGTTGGAGGCTTCATGGACAAACCTTGGCTGAAGTTCTACGAACCGGGCGTTCCCGCGACCATGACGTATCCTGATGAGCCGCTGTATCATTTTCTCGACGACGCGGTTGAGAAATACCCGAACCGTCCTGCGCTGTACTTTTTCGACGAGCGAATTTCGTATCGCACGCTGGGCCATTTGGTGAATCGATTTGCGAACGCGCTAATCGCTCTCGGCTTGCAGAAGGGCGAGCGCGTCGCCGTGCATCTGCCGAACTGTCCGCAGTTCGTGATCGCATATTATGCGACGCTGCACGCGGGTGGCGTCGTCGCAGCCACCTCGCCGCTCTATACCGAAGCCGAGCTCGAACGTCAACTCAACGATTGCGGCGCGAGCGTCGTCGTCACCCTCAGTTCGACCTATGAGCGGGTCAAGCACGTGCAGCCCAAGACGAAAGTGCGCACGGTCATTTGCACCAACATCAAGGATTTTTTTCCGTCGCACTTAAAAGTCTTGTTCACCATGTTCCGCGAGCAGAAGGAGGGCCATCGTGCCAACGTCCGCGCGGGCGACCCGCAGATGGAAAAGTTGCTGCTGCATCATGCAGATACGCCGCCGCGGGTTGACGTAAAGCCGGACGACCTCGCGTTGCTGCAATACACCGGCGGCACGACCGGCTTACCCAAAGCAGCCATGCTCTCCCATCGCACGCTCGTCACGAATGTGCTGCAGACCGCGCACTGGAATACGCTCGCCGAACCGGGCAAAGAAATTTTTGTGTGCGTGCTGCCGTTCTTCCATTTGTACGGTCAGCAGATCATCATGAATCAAGCGATCTATCTTGGCTCGTCGCTGATCTTGTTCCCGCGTTACGATCGCAAAGCGGTCTTGAAAGCCATTGACCATTACAAGCCGACGATCTTCCCCGGCGTCAGCACGTTGTACATCAACTTGATGGAAGACCCGCACCTCGGCGAGCACAATTTGCGCTCACTCAAAGCGTGCCTCAGCGGCGCGATGGCATTGCCGCAGGAAGTGCAAGAAAAATTTGAAGCCATTAGCGGCGCGCGCATGGTCGAGGGTTACGGCATGACCGAAACGGGACCGCTCACGCACGTCAACCCCATTCACGGTACGCGCAAGATCGGAAGCATCGGCATCCCGGTTGCCGATACCGACGCGAAGATCATCAGCATCGAAGACGGCGAGACGGAGATGCCCGTCGGACAGACGGGCGAGATTTGCGTGAAGGGTCCCCAGCTCATGCAAGGTTACTGGAATAAGCCCGATGAAACAGCCAAGATGATTCGCAATGGCTGGCTGCACACGGGCGACATCGGCAAGATGGACGAGGACGCTTTCTTCTTTGTCGTTGATCGTATGAAAGACATGATCATCGTGGGTGGCTTCAAGATTTTCCCGCGCGATGTGGAAGAAGTTTTGTACGCGCATCCCAAGATCAAAGAAGCTGCGTTGGTTGGCATCAAGGATGCGTATCATGGCGAGTTGCCCAAAGCGTTTATCGTGTTGAAAGACGGCGAGACGGCGACTGCTGACGAGATCGCCGCTTACTGCCGCGCGCAACTCGCGCCGTACAAAGTGCCGAAGCAGATCGAGTTTCGTACTGAGCTGCCGAAGAGCTTGGTCGGAAAGATATTGAAGCGCAAGTTGGTGGAAGAGACGACGGCGAAGACGAATTGAGTCACAACCATAGCGTGCCGGGCAAAGCGAAGCATCTCTCGTGCGCTGCAACTTCGGGTCCGTAAAAAAATAACTTCCTGACCCAACGTCATTCTGAACGAAGTGAAGAATCTCTTTGACGCGACCAGCAGACACACGTAGTCATGCACACAATCCGCTGCGGATTGAGTGCATGACTACAAACGTTAATGACCAACGCCTCAGAGATTCTTCGTCGCAAAGTGCGCTCCTCAGAATGACAGTTCGGGAAGTTATTCTTTTTCGGACCTTTAGTGTTCATGCGCCTGCAGCCAATTCGCGGCGAGTTGATTGTGTGAGGATCGTCCTCTTTGCGAAACACCAAACAGATTTCCTACTTCGCCCGAAATGCCAATCGGCGGGCACCACGTATCTAGGATTGCGAATGCCACATACGAATCTAATCCTCGAAACCGAAAACGCCGTCGCCACACTCACGCTGAACCATCCGCCCGTGAACTCACTCAGCCTCGCGATGCTCCATGAGCTGGACGCGGCGCTAGCGGAGATCGAGCGTGACGAGTCGGTGCGTGTCGTCGTCATCACGGGCGGCGAGGTGAAGCAGTTCAGTGCGGGCGCGGACTTCCAAGAGTTCGCTAACGAAGGCGTGCGCGAGTTTCAGCAGAAGGGCGTCGCGCTGTTCGACTTCATCGAACACTTTCGCAAGCCCGTCATCGCCGCGCTCAACGGCGGCGCGTACGGCGGCGGCTTCGAGTTGGCGCTGAGCTGTCATCTGCGCTTCATGGCAGATACCGCGCAACTCGCGCTGACCGAAGTAAGGCTCGGCATTATCCCGGGCTGGGGCGGCACGCAGCGGCTGCCGCGCTTGATCGGCCGCACGCGCGCGCTCGAATATCTACTGACGGGCGAGCGCCTCAACGCGCCGGATGCGTTGATCTTCGGACTGGTCAATCGCGTGTACACACGCGAGAGTTTATCGAGCGAAACGCAAGCGTTCGCGGCCAAGTTGGCAAAGGGCGCGCCGCTCGCGATGGCGGCGATCATTGATTGCGTCGCGCGCGGATCGGAGTTGTCGCTCGCCGACGGCATCGCCATCGAATCAGCGCACGCGCTCGAATTGGGCCAGACCGAAGATGCGATGACTGGCGTGATGAGTTTTGTGCAGAAGACGGAACCCCAATTCCAAGGGCGATAGACGCTGGCCAGTAATGCAGTCTGCTTTCGGCCGTCCGCCATCAATTCGGAGCATCATCAATGGTTGACTTTCAACTCACTAACGAACAGCAGCAGCTCAAGGCGTGGGCGCACGAGTTCGCGCAGAAGGAGATTCGTGCCGTCGCGCCACACTATGACGAGATCGAGGACACGCCGTGGGAGTTGTTGCGGACGGCAGCCAAGCAGGGATTCCTCTCCTATGGTCTGCCCGAAGCCTATGGCGGCGGCGGCATGACGAGCGCCGTCACACATCTGCTCATCTCGGAAGAATTATTTTGGGGCTGTGCCGGCATTGCGACGGCGATTGGAATTAACTCGCTCGCCGCCTTGCCGATTGTCATCATGGGCAACGACGCGCAGAAGCAAAAATACCTGCCGCGCTTCTGCCAGCTGGGCGATTTGCATTTCGGCGGCTACGCGCTGACCGAACCCGACGCCGGCTCCGATGTGGCGGCGATCCAGACGCGAGCGATGCGCCAGAACGGTCACTACATTCTGAATGGCCAGAAACGTTTCATCACCAACGGCGGCATTGCCCATACTTACGTCGTGTTTGCAAAGACCGATCGCAGCGCGGGCTACGGCGGCGTGAGCGCGTTCATCGTCGAAGGCGATTGGCCCGGTGTGAAAGCCGGCAAGAAAGAAAAGAAGATGGGCATCCGTGCGTCGCACACGGGCGACGTGCTGTTTGAAAATGTCGAAGTGCCGTGCGAGAACCTGCTCGGCATGGAAGGCTATGGCTTTCTCGGTGCCATGAAAGTGTTCGAGGGCACGCGGCCCAGTGTTGCCATTGCCGCCGTCGGCGTCGCGCGCGCGGCGATGGAGTTCGCGCTGCAATATGCGCGCGAGCGTGTCGCGTTCGGCAAGCCGATCATCACCAAACAAGCGATCCGCTTCATGCTCGCAGAGATGCAAATGAACGTGGACGCCGCGCGCTTGCTCGCATGGCGTGCCGCATGGCTGATTGATGCGGGCCAGCCGAACAATATGGAAGCGAGCATCGCCAAGGCATTTGCCGCCGACATGGCACAGCAGGTCACGAGCAACGCCGTGCAAATTCTCGGCGGCTATGGCTACATGCGCGATTACCCGGTCGAGAAATGGATGCGCGACGCGAAGATCATGCAAATTTACGAAGGCACGTCGCAGATTCAGCGCGAGGTCATCATCCGTGCAATGGCAGGGGAGTGAACAGGCACTCCCGATAAGGGCGATTAGCCACCTATAAAAGCCGCACCCTGTGAACGAGGCTTGCAGACAGCCCGCTTTAACGGTCGTTAGTTTGTAGCCCGCCGCTTGAGCGGCGGGCGGGTTGCGGAGACAAACTCGCCCCCAAACCTAAATGCCCTTCCGACCAATTGAGGAACTTGCATTCATGCCCGTTCGTCTGTATAACAAATACGTTTGAGTCGAGGAGGGCGGGTATGAAGTTCCTGTTGCTGTGTTCGGTTGCTATGTGTCTTTTGCTCATCGTCGCATGTGCCGTGCCCGCTAGTCCGCAATCAGTCTCCGCGACAACCGCAACCCCGTGCGTAGCACGCGCCACAACGGCTGTAGCGCAAAGCCAAGCGACTGTTGCTTCCGCTGCAACACAAGTCGCCGGGCAAAGCAATCCCGTCACCCCCTTGCCAGGCCCACCGACACTCTCGGCGGAGTTTCAAGCCACCATGCAGGCGCAAATGCAGAATGCGAACCCCGGCGCGCCGACAACGCCCGTCGAAGCACCGCGCTCCTCAACCACATCGCCATGCCCCACGCCAACGCCGATCAAGTGATGTGAACGACTGAATGTGCTCGCCGTGAAGTTTGCAATGTGCCACTATCACACCGCATCGGGACGTACGTTGCGTCCCTCTAGGCTTACGCTTTATTCCCTTTAGCTAAAGTTGCTTTACAATAGTGGCATGACATGGAAACCAACGAAACTCACACGCGCACAAATGGAAGAACGACGCTTGGCAGGCGGTCGCCTCCTGAAACGGCGTAAACTTTCCAAAGCCCGCATC
>JBBPZQ010000017.1:0-13563 GCA_038198935.1 Anaerolineae bacterium | reverse complement strand
TGCGCCGCGCCAGCCGTTTGGATCGAACACGCTCAGCGTCAGCATGTTGCGGATGTGATTCACGAGCGGCGGCGAGAAGTTCAATTCGATGCGCAGTTGTGTTGTGCCAGTGGGCACTGCGAACGTGAAGGGGATGTGCTGTTTGCTGTCGCTCGCACCGAGCGTGCGCTCACCGACAAGGAGAGACGTCTGCATCATCGGCGACCGAATATGGATTGCAAGCGCGGCTGCACGAACCACAGCCCGATCGGGAACACCAGCAGCAGCACGAACGTTTTCCACGCGTCGCGAAACGAGCGCGGCTGTTGCTGCTCCGTCGAAACGAGCAGTGTGGCGTTCAGAACGAAACAATATAACACCGCAACCGTCGCGAGCAGATGAAACGGGACAACCCACAGCGCATTTTCAAGATCCATGCTCGCGCCGTGCGTCAGCCCGAACCACAGCATGTACAAATCTATCAGCACGCGATAGATCAGCGCGAACAGTAGTCCGCTTTTGAAAAGCGACAGATTGCGGCTCTGATTCGGCCCCAGTCGCGCGAGATGTATTGCGATGGTGTAAATCCACCACACGAAAACCCCGATGAACACGAACGACAACAGCTGGCTGACCATCAGCGTGACGGCGTGTGATTGCAACATGGCATCGCCAAATAACAACACAAGCCCGCCGAGTATGGCGGGCGTGAGCAGCAGCAGAAAAAGTTTCCAGTGGTCAATGCGCAGCAGCAGCATGTGATAACGATTGACTTCGAGGTACTGCGTGATGCATAACTCGGCATGGGCTTCGATCCGCATCACGCAGCAGGTCGTTACAATTCAACGTACTGCTTCCACTCGGGCGCAATCTCGGAGGTCAGCACGAGATAACTCGCGCGCGGCGTGCGCGGCTCGAAGTCGGTGCGGAAGAACTTCATGCCGGCGTCGTGCAGCGAGCGGCCGCCCTTGCGCGTTTGGCAGCGCGCACAGCACGCCACCGTGTTGCTCCAGGTGTGCGCGCGGGTGCCCTGCTGCTTGCAGCGCCACTGCGGGATGATGTGGTCAATGGTCGCCTCGCGCGCAGCCAATCGCTTGCCGCAGTACTGGCACGTGTAGTGGTCGCGCACGAACACGCCGCGGCGTGACCAGTGTGCGCCGCGGCGCGGCACGTTGACATAGCGGCGCAAGCGCAGCACACTAGGCAGCGGCTGGCTGTGCGATGGTGAGCGCAATTGACGACCGCGAGCGACCTCGACGAGTTCGGCTTTGTTCGCCATCAGTAGATTGACCGCGCGGCGCAGCGCGATCACGCCGATCGGCTCGTAGGTGATATTCAACAGTAAGACCGTCATAGGACGATTGCAGGCTGATCTACTGACTATGCTTCGGCTGCCGATAAACAAAAACGCGAAGGTCGTTGCCTTCGCGTCGGTGCACGTCTGAGCGGGCGCGAGATTACTCGCTCTCGCACTCAAGCGGTTGTGACGCAAAGGGGCGCGGGCGCAAATCGGTGCCCGCACAGATGGGTTCGCGCGGCACGCGCGAATCTGAATCTAACCAAGCTTGTGTTCTTAAATCGGACATTGGGTGACCCATGCTGACTTTCGACCTTCGTTTTTCATTTTACACACATCAGCGCGCGTGTCAATATGGGCTGACAAGAATTGCTCCGGCCGGTTTGCATGTTCCTATGCTGGACCGAGCGGTCTGGTCGCTTGCCGCTTTTCACGTGTCACTTTCATGGCACGGCATATTGAGCCAGCCGGATCGGAATGGCTCGACGCGCTGCGCGTCGGGATCGAAGCGATGCCGCCAGATGCAGCCGTTGTCGTTGCCGAGCAGATGCAGCGAGACGGATGTGACGTTCGACGTGGTGCGCACGCGATGGATGTCGTTGGACGGCAGCAGTTCGTAGAAGTCGCCGGGGCGCAGCAAGTTGCGCTCGCTCAATTCGAGTTGCGCGTGACCGTCGCGTGATTCGTCGTCGCGCCGCGCATATACTTCTTCATCCTGCTCGCCGCGATACAAGCCGACCAGTCCCCACGCGAGGTGATCGTGCACAGGCGTCTGCGCGCCCGGCGGCAGCACAAGCACGGAGAATGCCAGTCCGCCGTCGCCCGCGCGATAGAGCAGCCACATGCCGACGCCGCGACCCATGCTGCTTACTTCGGCCGGCTCTTGAAATTTTTCGGGCAGCCACGTTTGATCGGCAAGCAGCGCGGCGAAGTGCGGACGAATCGCCTGCACAATGGCGTGCGGATCGCTTGCGCGCATGCGCACCGTGTTCACCGCTTCGATGAAGCGGCGCATCGGCTGGTTGTCGAGCAGCCATTCGTCGGTGCGTGTAATCGTGTGTAGCGTCATGTGTTCCTCCTCCTCGTATAGATGAAACATATATAGACGACTGGGGTTCAGGTTTCATACTGCGAACAGGCGCGGGTTGAAGCCTGCACTTCGGCACGTTTGCGGATGCCCATCACTTGCTCTGCTGCATTTGCTTCAACAGCGCGCGCAGCAACTCGCGCGCGAGCGGATTGTTGAACAGGTTCGCAATTGCTCCGCCAGTTGGCAAGTCTGTCTCCTGCACGTTCGCGCCCTCGACCCATTTGCTGTAGAACGCACTCGCCGCATCCGCGCCGGCCACTTGCGTCAGCGTTTGTTTCCACGCATTGCCGTCGGCGCGCTTGAACTCATAGGTCTGCTCGTAGCGGCGCAGGAACTCGAAAAACTTTTGATCGCCGAGTTGCTGCCGCAGCACGTCGTACATCAGCGCACCCTTGCCATACACGATGCCTGCATACTCGTCCGAGTTGAAACGATCCACAGGCTGATCGAGTCACTCGTCGTGATCGAGCAAAATGAGCAGATACGGCAAGCGCACGAACAGATCGCGCGCCATCAGTCCGCTCTCTGCGCCCGCAGTCTGATCCACGAAATACGCCGCCGACCAGTTTGCCAAACTTTCGTCGAGCCACGGCTGCTGGAACGCATCGTTGCCGACCATGCCATACCACCATTCGTGCGCTGTCTCGTGCGCGGCGACGAAGCCGAGCACATCCAAATTGGTTTGCGTGCTGCCCATCAAGGGACCGAAGTCGCCGAATGGATTCGTCTTGGCCGAGTCATACACATCACGCGCTAAGAAGATCAACCCTGTGGACTCAACGCCCGCCGCGCCGCCTGACAGACTGACCTCGACCACGTCGAATTCGGAGTACGGATATGGACTGAATTTTTTGCTGAACACGTCGAGTGCTTTCGCAGAGGCTGCCAGTGCCGCCTTGCCGCCTTTCTCGTCTGCGCTCAAGTAGTATGAATTGACTTTGGTCGCGCCGACGCTTTGCGACATTTGCTGGAAACGATCCGATGCGACCATCACGAAGTTGCGCGTGAGCGGACTGACAATCTCGTGAATGGTCTCATCATTCGCGCTGGACTGGTTCACCTCGACGCCACTGGTGATGAGCGTATAACTCTGCGGCGCGGCAAACGTGAGCAAGTAGTTGGACGAAAATGTGTTGTGCAGATCGCCTTGCTCGCCGATCGCATGCACGACGCACGAGCCATCGGGATTGTACGCCGTCAGTTCGGGATGCCAGTAATGCAGCGCGAACACGCCGTTGGAGAATGTGAAGATGCCATAACCGCCGCCGTTGGTGGGTACGGTCGTGGTGAAGTTCAGGCTGAGTTGCGCCGCCTGTCCATTCGCAAGCGGCGTCGGCAGTGTGATGCGCAGCAGGGTATTCTGCTGCTCCATGCGAACGCTTGCCGTCTGGCCATTGAGCCGCACGTCGCCAATCTGCGCGGCAGTGCCGCCGCTATAAAACGACGCGTTGGCGTACAGGCGAATGCAGAGGTCAGTCACATTTGCATTCACGTCGTTGCTCATCTGAATGCTCTCATTGCCGACGATGGTGCGCTGCTCCGCATCGAGACGCGCGCCAATGCGATAGAGCGGCGCGCGTGGATGGTCTGCGAGTGCTGCGCGCTTCTCGACGACCAATGCCTGCGCGAGATCAGAAACAGGTCGCTGATTGGGCGTGGGCACGCTGCGCGTTGCTGCCGTCGTGTTTGCTGGGGTGGTCGGTGCGAGCGTACTCGTGCTTGCAGAACGGCTTGGCAAAACGGTGACGAGTGCCGTTGGCAATGCTGATGCTAATGCTTGCGGCGTGGGCGTCGTGGTCGCGAGCGCGACGGCGCTCGTCGGCTGCACAGGCGCGTTGAGCGTTGCACGCAAAGTGTTGATCTGCTGTTGCTGCGCTTCGAGTTGGCGCGTCACGTAAAACGTGCCAATCACGACGACGCTGCACAGCAGCAACACGAACAGCGCCAAGGTGCCGACGAGGAACCACGCCGGACGCGACAGACTATCCATGACATTTCTCCGAGCAAGGCAGGACGATTTGATTGTAACTCAGAATGAGCACATCGGGCTGATGGATTTGCTGCGTCGTTCAGAAATCATCGCCGATGGTCAACGAGCAGTTCGGGCGTCAACCTGCACTCTGCAAAGCATGAGGCGCTTGATTGCCCTGACGGCAATCAACTCGTCAAGCCAAGCCAAATCGCATTGGATGTTTGACATCGCTCTCGCTCATCCTCTATAGTGTCTGCGCTGTGCTGTTTCCATCTCTTTGAAATGAAAGGACACTCAATGCTCAACACACTCGACCATCAGACGCTGCTCGAACAGGACAAGCGCCAATTGCACCCGCTGCATCATCCACTGCGCCATTCCGATCCGCTCATCGTGGATCGCGCGGAAGGCGTGTGGCTGCACACGACTGACGGACGCGACGTGCTGGATGCGATGGCGGGCTTATGGAACGTGAACGTCGGCTACGGGCGCACGGAGTTGGCAGACGCCGCGCACGAGCAGATGCTGCGGCTGCCCTACACGTCAAACTATGTCGGCATGAGCAACACGCCTTCGATTGCGCTCGCACACAAACTGGCCGGCTATGCGCACCCCGACCTGAACACCACGTTCTTCACGTCGGGCGGCTCGGAGGCGAACGACAGCGCGTTCAAGACGGTGCGGTACTACTGGAAGCGCATGGGCAAGAAAGACAAATACAAAGTCATCGCGCGCAAGTACGCCTATCACGGTATCACACTCGCGGCGACGTTCGCCACAGGCATCGCGCGCTATCACGAAATGTTCGGGCCCGCCATCCCCGGCTTCCTGCACGCACCTGCTCCGTATCCATATCGCTACGAAGGCGACATCCGCGACGGTGAGAGCGTCGGCGCGGCAGCCGCGCGTGCCATCGAAGAGATGATCGTGCGCGAAGGGCCCGATACGGTTGCGGCCGTCATCGCCGAACCGGTGCAGAGCGTTGGCGGCGTGATCGTGCCGCCCGACGATTACTTCCCGCGCGTGCGCAAAATCTGCGATCAGTACGACGTGCTCATTATCGTGGACGAAGTGATCACCGGCTTCGGTCGCACGGGCAAGCGCTTCGGTATCCAGCAGTGGAACTTGCGCCCCGACATCCTCTCGTTCGCGAAGGGCATCACCAGCGGCTACCTGCCGCTCGGCGGCATCCAAATCTCGGATGCCATTCATGACGCGATCATGGGCGCGTCCGACGCCGAGACGTGGATGCACGGGCACACCTATTCAGGTCATGCAACGGCGTGCGCGGTCGGCGTAAAGAATCTGGAAATCTTCGAGCGCGAGAATCTCACAGAGCATTCGCGTCAGATGGGTGACTATCTGATGCAGGGCTTGCAGTCGCTCAAAGAGTTCCCGCAAGTGGGCGACGTGCGCGGCATCGGCTTGCTGTGCGGCATCGAGTTCGTCAAGGGCTCGACGCACGAGCCGGACTACGAATTCGCGAACAAAGTGGCGAACATGACGCAGGCACGTGGCGTGCGCGCGCGCGCGGTGACCAACGCGACACTCGCGTTCTCGCCGCCGCTGACAATCAACGAAGAAGAAATTGATCAGGTGGTGAAGACAGTCGGCGCGGTGCTCGATTCGATTAGCTGAAATACGAACCGCGACGCCAGAACGCCGCTCGCGTTCTGGCACAGTGCCGCGCGCTAAAACAGCGCGCGGCGAGACGCGAAGGGCACAGAGTTTCTTTGTGCCCTTCATGCCTTCGTGGTTAGCTTTTACTCCAGTGGGATTGCGCTCACGTCCCGTGTCGCGCCCTGTTCAGGGCGCGGCGCTCATCCGAGCGCCACACGGGACACGTCGTCGTGTTTCAGCGTGCGGCGCGCAATGCGCTCAATGCGCATTACAAGTTTGCAGGCGGGGTCGGGGCACACCACGCGCGCGTCGGTCTCCATCCAATCGGCAGGATGATTTGCGCGCTGTTTCGCGGGCAAGAGCGGGATCACAGAATTTAGCGCGTACAAGCAAAACGAGTGTCCGTCGGGCAGCGCAACCTTGCCGCTGCGCAGATAGAAGCAATCGCCTTCGCGCATGTCGCACGTGCAGTGACCCTCAATTTTCTCCACGACCACAGCGAGATCGTACAACTCAAATTCATCGTTCATATGCATTGATAGTGTGTAGGGGTGCGGCTACTGCGCCCCTACGTTTGCATTCCCAACGCAGGCAGCACGCGCTCGCCCAACAAGCGCAAGCCCTCGTCCTCGTTCAATCCATGCGGCGTGCCGAATTCGATGCGGCTCGCGCCCGCCGCGAACAACGCATGTGCTTGCTCGGCTACCTCGTCTGGCGTGCCCGCGAACGCGACGCGGCGCAGCACATCGTCAGAAATCAATTTACCCGCGCTCTCGAAATCATAGGCTTGCGCGAACGTGACGATGCGGTTCAGCAGCTCAGGCTCGACATTGAGCGTGTGATCGAGTTTGGCAATCACGGGCAAATACAGCGCCGCCTTGCGCCGCGCCATCTGACGCGCGGCAGCGCCATCCTCGTCCACGACCGTGACTGCGCCCGCGACGATGCCAATCTCGTCGGGATCGCGCCCGACCTTCAGCGCGGCAGCGCGCACCATGGCGCGAATGTGTGGAATGATCGCGGGATTCGCCGTGCCGCCGATCTTGATTTCGCCGATGTGTTCGATGCACGCGCGAATCGTCAGCGCGCCCCATGCGCCGAGCAGGATCGGAATGTCTGCGCGCGTGATCTGCCAGCGCAGCGAGGCGCCGCCCGCGAGACTGAACACCTCGCCGCGATACGGTTCCTTCGACTGCATGAGCAGACGGCATATGACCTCCATACTTTCGCGCAGCGCGGTCACCGCTCGCTGAGGTTCGATGCCGAGGAAGTCCAGCCAACTGCCGCGCGCGATGCCCAGATACGCGCGACCGTGCGAGGCTTCATCTAACAATGCAATGTTGCCAGCGATATTGATTGGATGACAGGTGAACGGATTGACAGCCGCAGGTCCGATTCGCACACGCGACGTGTGCCGCACCATCTCCATGAGCGGATACCATGCGGGCTGATACAGCAAGTCGTTATAGACGCTCACCGTGTCGAAGCCGTATGCTTCGGCGGCAGCGGCGAGTGAGCCGTATGCGGATAGTGGCTTGTCGGATTGGAATGCAATGCTGACGCGACGGTTCATCTCGTATTGGCGTAGAGACGTTGCACTGCAACATCTCTACAGCATTTCCTTGAACAGCCGCATCCAGTTGCCATACAAAATCTTTTCGATCTCGTCGTCTTTATAGCCGCGCTCGATCAACTTGCGCGTGAGGTTGCGCGCGTGCTCGTGCGTGTACAGGTCGGGCAAGAAGTTTGGCTTGACGAGTTTGCTCTCCAGTTCCGCGCGCTGTTTGTCGGTCCAGTGGCGATAAACGTGATCGAAAAAGTCGAAGCCGATGCCGACGTTCTCTGTGCCCGCGAGTTCGGCGACGTTCTCGATCTCGTCCACATAGCGATCCAGCGTCGAGTCTTCCACGCGCGGGCTGACCAGCACCGCGTTCAAGCCGACCACGCCGCCGCGCCGCCCAACCTCGCGGATGTGCTCGTCGCTCGTGTTGCGCTCGATGTCGTAATACTGGCGCGGGTTGGTGTGCGAGATGATGACGGGGCGCGTCGTCATGCCAAGCACATCGTCGCAGCCCGCTGGATTCAGGTGCGCGAGGTCAACGAGGATGCCGAGCTGCTCGCACGCTTGCACGACATCGCGCCCGAACGGACTCAAACCGTGGCGCGACGAGCCGCTGGATGCAAAGATGCCACCGTCGCCCGCCAGGTTGCGGCGCGCGTGCGTCAAGCCGACGCTGCGCAAACCGAGTTCGTAGAACACGCGTAGCAGGTCGAGGTCGCTGCCCAGCGGCTCGACACCTTCCATCGTGATGAGTAGCGCGACCTTGCCCGCCGTGCGTGCCGCCATGATCTCGTTGTGCGTGCGGCAGACCGCGAAACGCGCGCTCTGTTCGACTTCGGCGTACAGCCGAGCGACCTGATCGAGCGCGACCCGAAGCCCCATCTCTGGCAAGTATTGGTCTTCGAGATAAATCGCCGCGCCAAGCACGCCGATACCGCCTGCTTGCATCTCGTGCCAAAAGTCTTCTTCCAGTACGTTCGCGCGCTCGCGCTTATCGTACAAGTCCATCAGCAAATCGAAGTGCATGTCCACGATGCCGAATTGGTGTAAACGCTCAATGCGCGCGTCGAATGTGTGTAAGTTGTCGCTCATGGTTATTCCCGTCCCTCCAATTGTGTTTGTTGCTTAGTGAGGCGCGTTCCGAAATGATGTTCTACGAAAGACGCCACCTCGTCTGTCGATCGGGACCCGTCAATCTCGATGATGGTCAGGTCACGCATTCGCGCCTGCGTGCGGATCAGTTGGGCAAGCATCAAGTCGCGCTCGAACAGGTTTCTGCGCGCCCGTTCGGGGTTGCTCGTCTCGCTGCGCCATGCGGGCTTATCACGTCGAATCATCGAAGCCCACTTGAAATCCACTGTTGGCACGAGCCAGATGGCTAGCTGCGCATTCGAGAGTAGGGGCGCGACTAAATCGGGTGTGAGCCCGAAGCCTTCCGCAATTAGCATTGGGTGTCGCGGTAGCGCCAACAAATCTTCAATGACCAGCGGAAAGCGGTCTTGAAAGGATCGCAGTAGTTCTTCCAGTAAATGCTCAGGTGCGGGATAAACCCACCGCTCGTCCAGCGATGCGGAGAGCCATAAACGATATTCATCGTTCGTTTGTGCTAAACGTTCGTGATGAGGCAAATCGTGGCGATCATAGTGATAAACTTGCAAGCCGTAGCGTTCGGCGATGATTTTTGCAACCGTCGTCTTGCCGCTATCGGTTGCGCCGCCAATCCACAGAACTTGGGATAGCACCTGTCGAACTTCTTCTCTATTGATCTCGTCGGTGGTCATACAATGCTCTGGAATCACTGAACAATCAACACGGTTCATGATTCATCATTTACCGTTCACTGATTCGCGCATCGTCGCGCCCTCAATCACGATGCGATGAAATTCTTCAGCAAGCGCGCAGCCGATACGTTCTCCGCACGCGCGCGCCATGTCGGTGAGATGCTGCACCGAATCACCGCCCCACACGTCTTGGCTCGCGTGCAGGCGCAAAGCTTGCAACTTCAGAGCAAACGTCTCGCTCACGTCAATGTAATGGTTCGGCGCTTCGGGGTTGAACAGCCACAACTCTGGAATCGTCCACGCGCTCAAGCCTTGCGCGCGCGTGTGCGCGTCGAACAACGGCATGCGCGCCGCCAGTCGCGCGTCAAGCGCAGCCCAACCCGCCGCGCGATGATCGGGATGCAGTTCGTAGCGCTTCCACGGGTCGAAGGCAATCAGCAAATCGGGGCGATATTGACGATAGAGCGCGGAGAGTTGCCGCCGCAACTCTGGCGAATTCTCCAGCGCGCCGTCGGGATGACCGAGATAGATCACTTGCTTGACGCCGAGCAGGTCAGCCGCCGCTTGCTGCTCGTGCTTGCGCTGCACGGCGAGCGCGAGCGGATTCGTGTCGGGGTCGTATGAACCCTTTTCGCCCTCAGTGCAGATGACAAACGTGACCGCTGCGCCGTCGCGCGCGAGTTTCGCGAGCGTGCCGCCCGCGTACCATTCGGCGTCGTCGGGGTGGGCGACAATGACGAGCACACGTTTTGTCATTTTATCCCAGCGGCAGAGCGCTGCATGACACGCTCCGCACAGCGATTATACTCGACTCTTTGCTGTCCCCTGTCAAGCCATTTATACATGTTACTCGGCGGGGTATCATCTGGCCACTCGGAAATGTTACCCGGCCTCAGCGCGTGTGGCGCTTGGCGGGTCGGGTCGGCCCCTCTCGGCTAAGGGCATCGTGAGTGGTGCGTTTACTGGGGCGGGGACTGTGGTGATCGTTGGCCAGCGACCCGATGTGTTGCAGTTGCTGATCAATGGCGGTGGACAACTCACACGGACCGAGTTGCTGGCGCAGGCGGAGCAAGGCTTGCCGCTTGAGTGTATGCGCTGACGGGTACGCGAGCAGGCGCTCCAACTGGCCTTTGCCCATGATCGCGCAGCTGTCAACCCAGCCGCTGTCGCGGTCCGTCAGGTTGAGCGTGTAGATAAACGGGTGGCGCGACGATAGCGCCACCGCTAACATTCTACGTGGCGCGATGCGCAGCCTTGACGCGCCGCGCCGCGCGATGCTACAATCGCGCCACCTTGAGAGCGGCGGACGCACCGCCAATGGATGACGATAAAAGGAGACAAGTCATGGGCACAATCAACTTTACGTGGTGGAATCTAGAGAACTTCTTCGATACGATAGACGATCCGATCTCCAGAGATTTCGAGTTCACGCCCGCGCACGGATGGACCGTACCGGTGTTCACTGCGAAGAAGCAGAATTTGGCGAAAGCGATCAAAGCCACGCACCAGGGCAGCGGGCCCGAGCTGCTCGCCGTCTGCGAAATCGAGCACGATGACTTGCTGGCTGAGTTAATTGCCGAAATGGGATTGCCACATCTGAAGGTCGTCGTGGACGATCTCGGCACGAGCGACCTGCGCGGCATTGACGTGGCGATGGCATACGACGAGCGCAAACTCGAAGTGGTGGAAGCGCACTCGCATGTGGTCACTTTGCGCTATCGCACGCGCGACATCTTCGAAGTAGTGTTGAAGGTCAAGGACACGGGCGAAACGCTGGTGGTGATCGCAAGCCATTGGCCCTCGCGGCGGCAGGGCAAATATGAAAGCGAGCCCGCGCGCATCACCGTCGCCGAAAACATCGCCTTCATCGTCGAGGATCACGTCAAAGTCGAGCCGCTGCAGTATGAGACGCTGCGCCAGCAGCACGATCTCAAGACGGTGCAGGACAAATGGGAGACGAAGGTGTTGGTCGTCGGCGATTTCAACGACGAGCCGGGCGACCGCGGACCCGTAGATCACCTGCGCGCATCGCACGACCTCGATCACGTGCAAGGCGTGACCAACGACATTGGCGGCTTCAAGAACGAAACGGCCGACTATCGCGCGCAGGATGTGTTCCTGTACAACGCGGTCTGGCCATTCATCGCGCAGCCCAACACCGGCACGTTCTTCATTGATCGCGTGCGCGGCGGCGAGATTTTTACCAATCGCTATCAGATGCTCGACCAATTGGTGGCGAGCCGCGGCCTGATTTCGGGTCACGGCTTGACACTGGACTTGGCCAGCGTGCACATCTTCAACGATCCGCTGGTTGCCACAGGCTCGCACCGACCGCGCGCCTTCGACAAAAAGACGATGCACGGCACCTCCGACCACTTACCCGTGACGGCGGTGCTGCGTTATTGAATGCCGTATCGCACCCGTGACGCGCCGCGCGTCACGCTGATATCATCGCGCATCGGCAGCAGACCTGTCAGGTTTCAGAAACCTGACAGGTCTTGCACACAACGGAGCCACGATGAGCGACGCGCCAAAACCACAACCATCACAATCAGGCGGCATCAACGTCGAGAGTGAACGCGACACGCGTGTTGATGTCGGCCGCGACATGACGGGCCGCGACCACATTGACGTGCACGCCGAACAGGGCGCGACGGTCATCATCGGCGGCAAGCCACAAACCCAAACTCAAACTCCATCCTTCCCCATCTTCAACATCCCGCACCCGCGCAACCCACACTTCACCGGGCGCACGGATGAACTGTATGCGTTGCGTGATGCACTCGTAGGGGCGCACGGCCGTGCGCCCCTACACATCGCACTCACCGCGCTCGCGGGGCTGGGCGGTGTCGGCAAGACGCAGCTCGCCACCGAGTATGCCTATCGCCACGCGAGCGACTACGACGTGGTGTGGTGGCTGCGCTGCGAAGACGCCGCCACGCTCGCCGCCGACTTCGCCGCGCTCGCCGCGCCGCTGCAATTGCCCGAACGCGCCGCGCAAGACCAGCAGGCGGTCATCGCCGCCGTGCGCGCGTGGCTGCGCGCGCATCAACGCTGGCTGTTGGTGTGCGACAACGCCAACACATCCGAAGATTTGCGCGACTATCTGCCGCACGGCGCGATGGGACACGTCGTCATCACCTCGCGCAATCCGGATTGGGACGACGTGGCGCGCGTGTTCAGAGTGGACGTGCTGCCGCGCAAGGATGCCGTCGCGTTCTTACTGGCGCGCACCGAGCGGCACGACGAGCAAGGCGCGGGCGACGTGTCCGACGCGCTCGGCTGTCTGCCGCTCGCGCTGGCGCAGGCGGCGGCGTACCTGAAGCAGACGGGCACAGTGTTCGCGCAGTACCTCGCGCTGTTCAAGCAGCGGCACCCTGAGATGATGACGCGCGGGCATGCGACGCCCGACTACCGCGACACGGTGGCGACGACGTGGGCGTTAGCGTTCGAGGGCGCGGCGCAGACCGCAGGCGCAGCCGACGTGTTGAACCTGTGTGCATTTCTCGCGCCCGACGACATCCCTCGAGAACTCATCACGAAACACATTGCACGTCTCCCTATGCTAATGGTACAAGGAAAGGGGTTTATCGCCCGACTTAGTTTGCTGTTTAGCAAGCATTACTGGAAGATAGTAACGGCAAGTAATCAACTGAAATCTGATGTGCAATTCAACGATGCCGTCGCCGCGCTGCGCCACTATTCGTTGATTGAGGTAACGGACGACGCGCTCGCGGTGCATCGGCTCGTGCAAGCGGTGGCGCGCGAACGCTTGACGCCCAACGCGCGCAAGGCGTGCGCGGAGGCGGCGGTGCGCATAGTGAACGATGCGTTTCCGTTCGAGAGCAACGATGTTCGCACATGGGCGGACTGCGCGCGCCTGCTGCCGCACGCGCAAGCGGCGGCTGAATACGCGGAGACGCAAGCGGTCGGGCTGGACGCGGCAGGGCGGCTGTTGAACCAAACGGGCGTGTATCTGCAAGGGCGCGCGCAGTATGCCGACGCGCGCCGCCTGTTCGAGCGCGCAGTTGCGATGGCTGAAAGTGAGTATGGAGTTGAGCATCCCGAAGTCGCCATTCGCGTCAACAATCTCGGCTCGGTGCTGCGCGACTTGGGCGACTTGGCGGGTGCGCGTGCCGCCTTCGAGCGCGCGCTGCGCATTGGCGAGGCAACGCTTGGTGCAGACCATCCGAGCATTGCCATTCGCGTCAACAATCTCGGCTTGGTGCTGCGCGCCTTGGGCGACTTGGCGGGCGCGCGTGC
>JBBPZQ010000016.1:0-20057 GCA_038198935.1 Anaerolineae bacterium | reverse complement strand
GTGCATGTGCGCCGATATCTGACGTCGCTGTCATCTCTCCAGCAACGGGTGCTGGACTTGCTCGGTCTCTCGCCGAGCCTGTATTCAAACCTGATCTTTGATTCCTCCTAACCGCTCTAAAAATGAGCGAACCTTAAGTTAGATACAACAGTTTGTCATTCGGGTTTAAATCCAAACGCAGCTACCATCCCCCTGAAAGTGCGAATAATATTTCAGCACGATGCTGAAACGGCAAATGTTGTCGACCCATCTGCTCACGTGAAGATGGCTTCATACTCCATCCGTCCTTGTCGTGGACCGAGCGGCGCAATGAACAGCTCCAGCGCGCCCAGTTGTTCATTCTCCAGGCGATAGGTGCCTTGCTGTAGGTATTGATTGCTGGCGGGGCCAAGATACAGCAGCGAGAACGGACGGCGCATTTCTGGCAGAGGCGCCGCGCCCAAGTCGGTCACGCTCGCCAATTCGAGTTCAATCAGCGCGATGCCATCCAATCGAATCACGAACGGCTGATGCAACTGCGGCAGGAAATCTGCGCTGGTGAGTTTATCCAGCATTGAGGTCGGTTGCCTTTGTAGAGGCGTGCCGTCGGCTCGCCCCTACCATGGTCACTTCCATCACGGGCGACCATTGCAAGAATAAATACACGCCTTTATCTTCAGCCACGCGAAAGCCGAGCCGCTCGTATAGACGCAGTGCAGGGTTGAAGCGCTCAACATGGATGGTGACGGGCACGCCGCGCTGCTGACTCTGAGTGAGTATCTCCTTGAGCAACGCCTCGCCAATGCGCTGCCCACGATACGGCGGCAACAGGGCGATGTCCACGATGCGGATTTCGCGCGGCCAGCGCGCGACGTACAATCGCCCGACCGCATCGCCGTTCAGTTCAATCACGTCAAAACTGGCCGACGCGTAGTGCCGCATGTAATGCTGATGCTGTGCCTCGAACTGCTGCTGCAAGAACGCAGCCTTCTGCGCCTCGTCCCAGTTCGTCTGCGCCAGTTCGTCCGCGCGCGTGCTGGCATAGACGCAATAGAGAAATTCCATATCGGCGTCGGTGATGGTGCGGAGGGTAAGGGTACGATCCATGACATACATCGTAGGGGCGACCCGACGGGTCGCCCCTACAAATCCTAACTGCGCGGTGGGTACACGCCTTGCAGCGCGATGCAAAAGTTCAAGGTCAGGTACGGCATCATATTATTGTGCGGTAGGTCGCCGCCTGCTGGCGTAAGAGCATTTGGTGCGAGCTGGGTCAATGCCCCAGGTGCGGCATATTGACCAATGGCGATGCCGGTGGCAAGCAATTGACCGGATGGTTGTCTCGAAGTCCCGTCTGCTGCGGATGCCGTTACAGTGTGTGAGTGTGTCGGAGTCTCTGCCGTTAACAGCGTTACAGTTTCAGAGCCACCCGTCTCACCAAGATCGTGGAGCGAAAGTCCCGGCCCCTGACCCGGATGCATGGGCGCGCTGCCTTGCAAATTGGGCAGCGCGAATGTTGACTTGCCGTCGCCGCCGTAAGTGGTGCCGAGCAGCGAGAAGAGCGCGGTATTCTGACTGATCGGCAGCAATTGGCCGTTGCAGAACGCCCAACCTGTCGGCGCGAAGTTGAACGGAAAGATTCTGATTTCCGCAACAAATGGATCCATGATTAATCTCCTTAGGTTGGCGACGGGAAAATCCCGAAGAGTGAAATGATGAAGTCAACACATAGATACGGCTGGAAGTTGTTGTGCGGCTGACTGCCCCCCACTGCTCCGACCATCTGCGGTGACAGCTGTGTCAGCGGATTGTCCGCGCCGTAGGGCGAGACGGTCGCCCCTGTTGAAGCTGCAAATACTTGGCCCGCTGGAGCGAACGAGGTGGCGGTGTTGCCTGTGGCAAGAAGGGCATGGCTATGAGTCGGAATCTGTTGCGTCGTCAGCGTTATTTGTTCGCTTCCGCCGTTCTGTGCTAGCGTGAATCCATTGCCTTGATGGATTGGGAGACGGCCGCGTAGGTCGGGCAGCGCGAAGGTGCTTTGCCCGTCGCCGCCGTAGGTCGTGCCCAGCAGAGAGAACAGCGTCTCGTTCTGTGCGATGGGCAGCAATTGGCCCTCGCAGAACATCCAGCCGGCGGGCGCAAAGTTGCCCCCGAACATTCTGATTTCACCCACGTAGGGTTGTGCCATGATGACATCCTTCTTAGTTTTGGCTTGGGAAGATGCCTTGCAGCGCAATGCAGAAGTTGAGCGTCAGATATGGTTGCATATTCAAATGCGCCTGACTCCCCCCTACATTTGCGATAGCATTCGGCGCCATCGCCTGCAAGTTTTGTGGTGCACCGTAGAGTGCTGAAGCCGTTGATTGGGCCGTCAGCAAATTCGTGCTGGGTGTGTTCGTTGTTGCCGCAATGGACGTGGCGTTTGCGACGTGGGCATGTTGCGGCAATTCCGAAATGCTCAACGTGTGCGCTTGCTCGCCAGCGGTCTCGCCCAGCGTATGCCCACTGCCGACGTGGATCGGCGTGCGCGCGCGCAGATCGGGCAGCGCGAAGTTCACGCGCCCGTCGCCGCCGTAGGTCGTGCCCAGCAGAGAGAACAGTGCCTGATTCTGGTTGATGGGCAGCAGTTGGCCATTGCACAGTGCCCAGCCCTTTGGCGCAAAGTTGAAGGACATGATCCGAATCTCGCTCAAGAACGGTTCAGCCATTTTGCCTCCTCATGAAATTGCCCTCATCGCTTTAACTGAAGCAAGACATCAGACGCGCACGCGATTGATGACGGCGACGTATTGTTGCCCGGCTTCATCCGCCGCGCCCGGCACAATGAACAGCGCAAACTTGCCGAGTCGCTCATGCTCGAAGGGATAGGTGTTCTGCGCCAGCGCTTGGTCATGGGGTCCGACAAAGTTCAGGAGGAAGCAGTCTCCCGTCGTCGCGCTCACTGTCCGATTCGGAGCGACGTGGATCTTGGCGGACCCTGCGCTGACCTTAACGAGCTTGAGCGGCAACTTGCCGTGCGAACCCGAATCCACGCTGAAGGAGTGGCCAAGCTGCGCTTCAAACTCTGCTTGAGTCCAGTCTGCTAATGTAAACGAAGGCGGCGTGCGCCATGTCCACAGATCTCTGGGCGACAGCGGCAGCAGCAGGCTGGCAGCCAGACCCGCACCGACACGTCGAAGAAACTCGCGGCGGCTCACCCGCCCTGACGATACTTGACTGCTCATAACGTGACCTCGCGAAAACTGATGCGTGGAGGCAAACCCCAGTGCAGGCTCTGCAAAGGATTCAGCTCGTTTGTAGTTCAGGACAAATCAACGCCGCGCGGTGACGTGCGGCGTTCATGATGTATCGGTGGGTTCTGCGCTGCCGTTGCCCCGTATGGGTACCTTGCGACCGATCTCAGATGATCGCATCATCTGAGACTGAGCATTGGTTTCAGTTGAGGGTGGTTTCGGCACACTGTCTAAAGTGGATGCCGTGCTGACACAATGCTGCTGTTGTGTAAGCCGAATGCTGGTAGATGTTCGTTGTGGCTATCCTCAAGACAGAGTTGAAGGACAGGCGGATAATAACGCCAACGTCGGGTTTGTCAATGCTGCCCAAGTTCGCGGTTAAACTGCGCAATCCGAGATTCAAGACACATCGCTTACGACCTTATCGAAACTGAACAGTAATTAATCAGTCTTGGGGCTGGACTTGGCACGGGGCGAGTGCTACACTTCCGTCAACGCTGACACGCGGAGAGGACCCGATGGACAACAAACGGGCAATCGTTTTAGGCGGCAGCATGGCAGGCTTGCTCGCCGCGCGCGTGCTGAGCGATCACTTCGAGCGCGTGAGCATCGTCGAGCGCGACCGCTTTCCGAACGATGCCGCGACTCGCAAGGGCGTGCCGCAAGCGAAGCACGCGCACGCATTGCTGGCGAAGGGCTACGAGATTCTGCTGCACCTCTTTCCCGACTTGGACGAAGACCTGCGCGTGCACGGCGCGCTCATCGGCGACCCGGCGACGATCACGCGTTGGTATCAGGACGGCCAATACTCGCGCTACACGCACAGCGGACTGATCGGCTCGTTCCAAAGCCGCGCGCTGCTGGAGCATCTCATTCGTCAGCGGGTGCTTGCCATCCCTAACGTGAAAGCGTATCAGCAGACCGACGTGCTCTCGCTGGTGGCGAATGCAGACGGCTCACATGTGACGGGCGTGCTGCTGCGGCCGCCAGTGCGCGCGTCGCGCAATGGCACAGTGCCGTTGGCTGAGCCAGCCCACGGCGTGATCGGCGCCGGGTCACCCGAAGTGCAACTCGACGGCGATCTAATCGTGGATGCGACGGGGCGCGGCTCGCAACTGCCGAAGTGGCTGCGCGAACTCGGCTACGCGGAACCGCGCGAGGCGAACATCAAAGTCAACTTCGGCTATGCGACGCGCATCTACCGCCGCACTGACGCGCTGACCAACGCCGACGGTTTGTTTGTGGCACCGACGCCGCCGCAGACGCGTGGTGGCGGCATCTTTCCCATCGAGGGTGATCGCTGGATGGTGACGCTGGCCGGCTTCCTCGCCGACTATCCGCCGACGGACGAGCAGGGCTTCCTCGCGTTCGCGCGCAGCCTGTCTGTGCCCGACCTCTACGACGCGATCAAAGATGCCGTGCCGCTGAGCGAGATTGCGCAGTACAAGTATCCGTCGTCGCGCCGTCGCTATTACGAAACGTTGGAGCGCTTCCCCGAAGGCTTGATCGCCGTCGGCGATGCCATCAGCAGTTTCAATCCGGTATATGGCCAGGGCATGAGCGTGGCGGCATTGGAAGCGATGACATTGAACGATGCGCTGTGCGATCAGCGGCACGGCTTCCCGCTGCGCTTCTTTCGCACCGTCTCGAAGGTGGTGGATGTGCCGTGGGCGCTAGCGGCGGGCGCGGACTTGAACTATCCGCAAGTCGAAGGACAGCGCGCACGTGGCACGCGGCTCATCAATTGGTATCTGAAACGCTTGGGGCGCGTCTCGCAGGAGGACGAAACGGTATATCGCGCATTCGTGCGCGTGGTTCAACTGATGCAGCCGCCCAGTCTGCTGTTCAGTCCAATGATCGCGGCGCGCGTGCTGTTCGGCAAGTCGCCGCGTGCGAACGCGACGCCCATGCAAGCCATCAAGCATAGTCAGCAAGTGTAACCGACAGTGGCGACGGAGCAAGCAAACTGTTCTCGTCGAGAACGGGATTTGTTTTGCTGACGACTGACGACTGGCTACTGACTACTCAGCGGCGTCGGCGGTAGGATGCTCATCTCGTGTCGCCCGACAAGGATCGCGCACATGCCGCCGCGCTGCGCGATGTTGACCACTTGCTTCTGCGAGGCGCGGCCCAGTATCGAAAGACCGCGCTTCGTCGCCGCGAAGCCGAGCACAAAGTAGAACGGCGCCATATGCACTGCGCCGTCATTGTCCACGACGGGAAACTCCATCGTGATAATGCGCGCCGCTTTCTGCACGACCCAACCCGGATTCTGATCGCCGAGCGCGGTCTGGATCGCCGCATCCCACTCGCTCTGCTCCATCGTGTGGCCAATGTGCACGCCCGTGCCACCATAGGAGCGATTCGGTTTGATGACGAGCCGATCGCGGTTGCGCCGTGTGTACTCGATCAGGTCAATGGGCCAGCCTTCGGGTCCCGTCGTCATGCACTCGCGCAGCAGCCGCGTCCACAAGACGTGGCGCTGAAATACTTCTTGCTGGTCGGGCGTGAAATACTTCGCCCAGTTCGGGTCTGTCAGAATCTCGAAGCCGCTCTTATGATCGAAGTCGCCCGCCATCGAAGACACCATGCGGTTGGTCTTGAACAGCACCTTGAGCGGCTCGACGTTCACGCCGGACTTTTCGAGTTCGATGATGTCGCGCAGTTCATAGTCGCGATAGCAGATGTCAATCGGCGTGCCGTCGTACAAGACCTCGCTGCCCTTCATATACAACTCGGACGGGTCGGCGTGGAACACAGGCAGATTCTTGTCGCGATAATACTGCTGCAAGGCGTCTTGTTCGTTTGGGCCTTCCATGATGAACTTCGTGTCAATCAGCGCGATGGCACCGCCGCGCCGTCCGAGATGGCGCGCTTGATCGCGCAGTTCCTGCATGAACAACTCGCGCAAATCGTAAAGCGTTTCGAGCACGAGGTCGGGCGCGATCTCTTGGATGGCTGGCGCGATCACGTCGAGGATGATCGTCTCGGCTGTTGGGATCAGGTGCACACCGCCGACGCCCGTCAGGTTCGCCTCCATGAATTCGAGCGCGTTACGCCACGACGCGCTCGTTAAGTCCGCCATTGCATCCATGCGCCCGAACACACTGTGCTGTCGTCCATGCATGGGCGTCCACAGCTCGTGCAGCCAGCTGTCCTCGTCTGCGGTGAGCGGAAGAATTTTACGCACGTCTGCACTCTGCAAATACATATCGGGAATTTGCTTGAGCGCCTCGACAATCGTCTGCGTGACGTATTGAAAATACGATGACTGCTCCGGGAAGATGCCGCGCGGGCACAGCATGACGTTGATGACTTCCGCGCCGCTATCGCGATAGTAGAGCAGTCCACGCTCCTGCGACAACCGATTGACCTGCCCGCACAACTCAGCCAGTTTACCTTTGGGCAACTCGATGAAAGTGCGGCGCAACCGCGAATCGAGGCTGAGATGACTCAAGCCGCGCTCGTCGGAACTGCTGAGTGGAGCGCTCATTGGGTGTGTTCCTCCAAGTGATTTTTGTAAGGCGCGCCAGCGCGCCCTTTGAGACGAGAAATCAAAACGCCAGAGCGATTATACGCTCTGGCGTCATGTATTTGAAATCGGGCGCGCCGTTACGACTTGACCGTCGGCGAGTTGGATGGCGACGTGAGTTGTGGCGGACGTGTCGCAAAAGGTGGCTCATTGTTCATGCGCGAGAAGGCGACACGCTCGGCGAGCGCATCGTAGCGCAACCGCATCTCGTCGTAGGTTTTGAGCAAGCGCTTACGCTGCTCGGCACGTTGCAGGTGCGCCTGCTCTCGCACGGTTGCCCGGGTGCGGGCTTTGCGCTCACCGCGCACGCGTGCCAGCTGTGAAGCGAAGGTGAACAACAGCCCGCCAATCATTGCCGTGCTGAACAGGATTCTAGTCATCATACGCCTCCCGCCGCGCGCGCGCCGGCCCATTCAATCGCTGCATGGTCATCTCGTGCGAAATGACACGGATTTCCTTGGACAATTCTTGCAATGCGCCGGACTGGCTTTCCACGTGCCGCCACATTTCTTCCTGCATTGTCAGTTGGCGCTTCTGCAAGTCAGTCAGTTGATCTAATGCGGGTCCGACCAGTTCGCGCATTTCCATTCGCACGTCGTCAATGTCGCCGCGCGCTTCGTCGTACATTTCACGTGGCACCATGCGGGTCATCATGAAGCGCACGAGCACGACCAATGCCAACGCCAAAAGTCCGGGGCTGCCATATTTGTTGATGATTTCGACGATGGCTTCAACTTCGGGCATGGTGCACCTCCATGTGCAAATCGGCAGCGAGCGTGCGCTCATTCACTTGTCAGGCTGTGCCTCGGCGCACACCTTCACGGGTCAGACTCTACCCATATCATACGCTTTTTGCTGGTGTCATGCAACTCAAATTTGTTCGCAAGTCAACACACCAGCCGCTTTAGGGCTCCTCTTTTAGAAAGGACCACGGTGATGCTACCTTGGGCAACGCCGCAGGTTATACGGCGTTTCTGCAACCGCGCGCCGATGCGCTGAGTCAGCTGGAATGACACTGAACAACACCACCACACGCTGCTCTCGTTTGACTCGCACGGCCAATGGCAACCTGATTTGTGCCATCAAGAGTACTCAACGATTCGCGCTCAGAGTTGCCTTCGGGATTTCTACCATGATGTGACCAACGTCGCCGTGAGCTTTGTGTAACCGTACTTGTGCGCCAATCGTCGTGGCGCGCGCGTGGATATCGAATAGATAGTCGTCCTGGGATGTGTCCATGATGGCAACACCATCGCCCGCAATCCGCAATTGCATCTGATCGCTCAGATTGTCCAACGTCACATGGATAGAACCACGTAAGCCCGTGCGATTTATGTGGGTGAGTGTGCGCTGGGCGATACGGAATAGCACCTGCTCGAGCGTTAGCTCTAAGCGCGGCACTATCGGCTCACCATGGACGACAACACGCAGCCCACTGCGTTTCGAGAGTTGCTGGCTGTACCAGCGCAGCGCCTCCAGCAAACCACCATCGTCCAACACAGGTGGATGTAGTTCGGCGATCACGTCCCGCACATGATTGCCGATTTCTGCGATCAATTTCTGTGAGGCGTTCACTCGCACGGAAACGATTCGCGCTATTTCGGACGGCAAGTCACTGGGCAGGGCGTCCAGACCGACACTCAACATGGTTAGGTTTTGCCCAACACAGTGCTGCAACTGGCGAGCCAACTCCTGCTGCGTGAGTTCTTCGCCCGCCGCCAACATGCGGCTGAGTTGACGCAACTGCTGCGTCTGTTCACGCGCTACATCGAGCTCGGAGCGCAATGCACGGTGCTGTTGCATGTGCGCGAGTGTGATTGCAATTTGGTATGCAAACTGCTCCGCACGCTCGATCTCATCGGCACTGAAATCGTGCGAGTGCGCGAAGGTCATCAACAGCACGCCGTGCTTCGCCCCTTGCGCAATCAGCGGCACGCCCAGAGTGGAATAGGTGGTGCCCGTCGCCTGTCGCGCATTAGGCGTTTGGAGATCCACCACGCCCTCCACGAACAGTGCATGTCCAGCGAACAACACCGATTCGCTTATATTCAATTCATGAAGTGCGAAGGGCTGCGTGGGGAAGGTGTCTTCGTACAGTCCGGTCGCCGTAATCGGAATCAACACTTGATTCTGCTCGTCCCAACCTAGCACATAGCAACCGTCGGCGTGAAACTGTTCGCTGACCTGCGCGATGGCTGTGCCCAGTACCGCATGTGGATCGGACGAATCAAGTCCCAGCCGCGCGACTGTATTCATCGCCACCAGTTCGCCGTTGCGGAACTCGATTTGCTGCTGCAAAAGCGTCAGCAGACGATTGACCTCGACCTGCTGCACATCATGCGAGGCGCGAGTCTGCTCAAGCACATCAACTTGCTGACGCAGGTCCGCCAGATACGCGTTCAATTGCTGCTCGCGCTCACGCTGTGCAGACAACTCTACGGTGAATGCTTGTACCTGCTCTTGCGCTGCATTCAATTCAGTCTGGAGTGATTGCTGCGTTTGCTGCTGCGCAACCAATTGAGCAACGGATTGCTCCGATTCCTCGCGTGCGGCGCGCGTGAGCTCTGTCTGTTTAGTGAGTTCTTGTTCTTTGCGATGCGCCCGCTCTCTCGTCGCTGCCAGTTGTCGTTTCAAGCGGCGCTTGCCCTGCTTATGATTGAACTCCATTTCACCCAACTGACCGTGCAACGTAGTGGTCTGCTCGCCGAGTTCTTGCGCGCGCTGCTTGTGCTTATTAAGTTCCAATTCGAGCAACAGCAGTTGTCCGCGCAACACGTCCACTTCATTCTTCAATTCTGATTCACGCTGTTTCTGCTCAGCGACTTGCAGTTCGAGTGCGCTTGCCATCTCGCGCCACTGCGCGCTTTGCGTCAGCAATGTCTGCTCGCGGGCGAGTGCTTCCGCGCGCTCGGTCGCCAGTTGTGCTGCACGCTCTTGCACCATGCGCTCGAGCACCGCAATGGTGGACAGCAAGTCTCGCTCACCTATTTGTCGCTCGCCGAGTTGCACGTTAAGTTGTGTGAGCTGATCGCGCAGGCTCGTGAGTTCGCTCAACACATCATGTTCACGCTGTTGAGCCTCACTGATTTGCTGTTCAAGCCCAGCCTTTTCTGACGGCAGTGTGCCCAACAGCCTGATCAATTGCTGCTCACGGGCATCGGCTTGCGCGCGCCACGTGCGCACTTGCTCCAGCAACAGCTGTTCCGCTTGGCGCTGCGCGCTGAGCTCTTGCTCCAGCGCATCTGCCCTTATAGATAGGAAAGGAGGCTGCGCCTGCAACAGCGAAATTCTCTGTTCTATGCTGGCGTTCAGTTGCGCAACCTGCGCCAACAATGAATCTATTTCGTCCCGCTGTTCCTGAAAGCGTTTCTCCCGTTGCCCCAACTCGTCTTCTAACCTAGAGACTTTCTCGAGTAGCATGACTTCGGAATGTTTCAGATTCTGTTCGCGCTCGTCACGTTCGCTCAGTTCAATCTGATAATCGCGCATTTGTAACTCAAGCTGTCCGGTCTGCTCTGCCCATGTCTGCTCGCGAAAGCTCATGACGTTGTCCAACTGCTGGGCGCGCTCCTGCCATTGGCGAATCTCTTGCGCTTGCTCTTGCGCAATAGACTGTTGCGCTTGCAAATTGGACTCCAGTACGCATATCTGCGCTTGAAGCGCGCTGATCTGATTGCGTGCGTCTTCGACTTGAGCCAAAGCACTTTGCTGTG
Organism: Anaerolineae bacterium; assembly: GCA_038198935.1. Classification (GTDB taxonomy): domain Bacteria; phylum Chloroflexota; class Anaerolineae; order JACRMK01; family JACRMK01; genus JBBPZQ01. The sequence continues at coordinate 9,600 of JBBPZQ010000016.1, read as the reverse complement.
CCGCTTCCAGCTGATCAATCATGCTCTGCAACGATTGCTCGACCTGCTCACGCTCCGTGTGCGTCAGTGCGAGCTGTTGGACGAGCTCTTCTTCGCGGCACGTGTACTCTGCGGTCAGGCGCTCCAGCTGAGCACGCCATTCTCGTTCCGTGTTAGCGAACCGATCCAGCAAGTCTTGCTCACGCTGTCGCTGCTCAGCGGTTTCCACGCGAATAGTGTTGAGCTGCTCTTGCAAATACGCCAACCGCCCATTGCTATCCTGCTCGCGCACACGACTCGTTCCCAGTTCAGACTGCAACCAACGCGCGCGCTCACGCGCCGACAGCAGGTCTAGCGTGACGGTCTGGAGAGATTGCTGGAGCGTCAGCACTTCATTCTCAAGTTGGCCGATGGCAACATTCGACTGCTGCACCTCCGCCTCGCGCTGGTGCAGCTGCTCCGCTTGCGTTTGCGCGCGCTCGGTTTGCACGCTGAGCTCTGCTTCCCATTGCGCCGACTGCTCGCGGGCTGTTGCCAACTGCTCCTCAAGTTCATGCTCGCGCTGCTTCTGTTTCGTGATGAACTGTTTCATCTGCTCAAACAGCACCTTTTGCTTGCTCGTCAGCGTGGCTTTCTCTTGCTCGAGCGTAGTCACATGTTGCTGCAAGTCCTGCTCACTCTGTTGGACCTCATCCAGTTTTCGCTCAAGCACCTCAGATTGCGTGCGCAACACTGCTGATTGCTGTTCCCATTCGCGCACTTGCTGATCGCGACGAACCAGCTCATTGCCGAGCGTTTGCAGGTCAGCTATACGCCCTGCGAGTTCAGTTTCGCGCTGGGCGTATTGCGCGCGCAATGCATCGAGTTCTGCGTCGAGCTGTTGCGCGTGATCGCGTGCTGCATTCAGTTCGAGCGATAGGGCTTGTGCGTGCTGCTGCTCAATCGTCAGCGCGGATTCACCTTCGCACGCACGCTGCAGTGCGGCTGCCGCTTGCTGTGCCAAGGTCGCCTCACGCTCTTGCGCCAGAGTTAATGCGTGCTGTAAGTCTTGCTCAGATTCTGCAAGCAGCACATGGTATGTGATTTGCTCGCGCTCGTGTTGCTCCAACTCGTGCACCGCGCTCCGCAAGCCGATCAGCTCATGTTGCTGATACGCTTCGCGTTCCTCGTGTGCGGTAATTTGTTGCCGCAAGTCTGTAACGTTCGATTCGACGCTCGCCAGTTCAAGTTGCGCAGCTTCTTTCTCTGTACGCGTCGCGCGCACCGCAGCGTCGAGCGCGCGCGACGTTGCTTCAGCCTCTTCAATGCGGTAGTGCAGTTGCTTTATGATTTCGTGGCTCTGCTCGATCTCGCTCGCGCGTTGCGCCATGCGCTCCCGCAACACGGCGACTTCGCTGGTCAGTTCCTGTTCGCGCGCATTCGCCTGCGTGCGCAGCATGTCCAAATGTTGACGATACTCTGTGACGTGCTGCGCATCTATTGCGATCTGTTGGCGCGCATCGAGCAACTGATCGTGCAGACGGTGTTCGTGCAATGCTGCTTCTTCGTGCTGCTGCTGAAGTCGGCGCATGTGCTCGTTGGCTTCGACCTGTTCTGCTGACAGCACTTGCTCGGCCATTCGCAACGTCAGCACTTCATCGCGCAGAGCCATTACTTCACTCAACAATTCCTGTTCACGCGCTTCTGAACGAGCGTGCGACATCGACATGCTCAATTCGCGATTGAAATTCTCGGTACGCTGCTCGTAGTCGGACAGCGGCTGCCCGTGAGAGTCTGCCGCGTCGTGTGCACCCACCGGTTCCGCGCTCCACTGCTGCTCACGCTCGGCCTGTGCTGCGCGTTGTCGTTCGGGGTCGTGTACATGCTCATCTGCGGCGCGCAGGTCCGCATGCAACGCTGTCAGCTCGGCGACTGATTGCTGTTCGGATTGCTGACGTGCATGCCATGCACGCTCCAATTCGGCGGCACGCTCACACTCCGTCTGGTACTGCTGCTGATAGTCGAGTGCTTGCGCTTGCAGTTCCTGAATGTCGGCGCGCAGTGCTTGTTCGTGAGCATGGTGCGAATCCAATTCGGCTCGAAGCGTGGTTAGCGTCTCGGAGACACTCATGAACTGCTGGCTCTGGTCCTCACGCTGCGCGAGGTCCTGCGTCAGCCGAGTGACATCCTCGCGCAGGTGAGCGAGTTCAGTCTGCGTCGCCTGCGCTGCGCGCTTGGCTTCCGTGATGTCGTACACAGTGTGCAGAACGTATTGCTCTGTTGCCACTTCGGTCAATGCGAGTGAGAGCTGTGCTTCTCGCAGCACGCCATCCTTTGTGCGCACCATCAGCTCCGCATCATAGACTGCGGGATGCGTCTGGAGAATGGTCGTGGCTTTTAGCATCGCGTCACAGCCCGCTGAACTGAACAGCTCATGCCAAGGCTTCCCAACAATCTGCTCGCGCGCATAGCCAAACAGCTGTTCGAATTGCGTGTTCACATCCACTATGTGCCCGTCGCTTAAATCGGTGACATAAGTCGGTGCAGGGCTCGCTCCAAAGAAGCAAGCGAATAATGTCTGCGACTCGTGCAGCGCGGCGCGTGCCTGCTCGCAGTCCTGTAGCTCGCGCAGGAGTTGCTCGCGCTTGCGCAGCCATTGCGGAATATGCATGCCTTCCGAAGTTTGCGGCTCCGCTAACGGCGGGCGTGGCATATACTTCTGCGCGATCTCGATGTGCAGCACGTTGAGCTGATCGGTTAGTTGATCAACCTGTGTTTGCAATGCTTGCTCGCGCGTGGTATGGGCATCGCGCTCTTGTTGCAGCAGCTCCGAGACAGTTGCGAGTTCGCCATGATGCGCCTTCAGCATATGGTGATATAACTCGCGCAGCCGAGTGCGCGACTGTGCGCCAATCAAAATCAACTTTTGATCGAGCGCGTAGCCGAGCACGTGTAGGAACAATCGCTCGCTCCCCGTGTGAACGTGCAGCACCCAATCAAAGGACGGCGTGTTGGCTTGCATTGCGTCAAGCAAATCGAGCGCCGTGCGCAGACTCTCGTTGAGCACCAATGATGGAAATGGCTGGCCGATGGAGCTGGCATCCGTTAACGCCAAGCCATCGTACAACACCTGCTCGATGGTGCCGTCGCGCGCGCAAACGAGAATGAGACCATCACGAGTAACGTCGTCCATGGAGTTTCTCCTTGCTTAAACCTCAGCGTGAATAGGCAAAGACCGGCACGGCAGATAGTGCTCTCCCATGCCAGTCCTTTTCTGGTTTCACGACTTGCCAATTACGTGAGCACGTTCAGTTGATGTCGCGCAGCGTCAAACGATTGCTCGCCGAACCAGCGCGCGATGAAGTCGTCTTTGGTGAACAGAAATAATTGTGTGCGCTCTGCCACGCGCGCGATCAAGTTCAATGTGAGCAGCAGCCGCACATGGTCGTAGTTGACGAACGGATCATCCAGCAGGAACGGCAGCGACTCACGTCCATCGCTGATGAGTTCCGCCAGCCCAAAGCGCAGCAGTAGGTAGATTTGATCTTGCACGCCCTGACTGAGCTGCTCAGTCGCAATCAGACCAGGCAGTGTCGGCACGCCCACGCGCACACGAAAATTGGCGCGATCCACCTGCACATGGCTGTACTGCCCTCCGGTCGAGGCTTCGAGGTCGCTCGTCAGCATCTGGTTCAGGCGCGGCAGAAAATTACGGTGATAGTCGTCAGCCGCAGCAGACAACTGCTCGCACGCAATCTGCAAGCCACGTCCTGCAATGCTCAAATGCCGAATGCGCTCCTGTGCGCACACGATGTCTTCTTGAACTTCTGCCAGCGAACGATAATCTTTCGTTCCTTGCTCAAGCCGCCGCTCGATGGCGGTGAGGTTGCTGTGCAAGTTATCCACTCGCCCCTGCGCCTCACCTAAGGCGGATTGAAGCGCTTCTTCACTTTGGTCTGATTGATAGGCTGCCAATTCAGGCTTGCGCTCCACCATGGCATGCAAGGTCGCGGCATAGCCATTGAGTTGCTGCTTCAATTCGTCCAACGATTGTGAGCGGAGCAATGCCTTGCGTTCACGCTCGAGGCTTTGCCGAATCGCCTTGACGCGCAAGTAGCGCTCTGCCTGCTCGTAGCGATAATCGTAATCTTTGAGTGCCTCGTTCAGATCATCGGTTTGGATGCCGATGCGCTGTAGCACCAAGCCTAACTCGTCGTCAATACCTATGAGCGTCGAGCGTTCCGTGCGCACCTCGGATTCGAGTGCCAGCGTCGCATCGAGCTTCGTGGACAACACGGCAGCCTGAGCGTGCAGTTGCGCTTCGACCTGATCCAGCTCGCGGCGATTCTGGCACAGCGCGAGATACGAGCGCAAGTCTGCCAACAAATTCAACTCGATCATGCCCGACGCTTTGAGGATAGCGCGCGTTTGCTGGACGATTTGCTGCATGGTCTCGTGTAGCACGTGCCACTCGCGCTCGATCTGTTCGCGCTGCTGTTCGAGCCGCGCCAGTTCGTCCATGTCTTTCACGATGCGTTTGTTCTCGCCTTCGATCTCTTTCATCCGCTCAGCGGTGATGCCATCAGGCGTGGGTGCTTGCAATAGCGTGACTAACTGACCGCGGATTGCCTCGCGCTGCTGCGTCAACTTTTCGAGTGTGGCTAGTGCGCGCTGCCAATTTTCATAGGCCGGCCGTGCCTGTTGATATTGCATGTACGTCGTGTCGAGTTCGGCAATCGAACTGAAGCCAAGCGACTCCAACGCTTGCGCCACTTCAGCCTGCTCGCGCGCAATCAGACCGCGCTCTCGCCGCACGAGCCACCACAGCACCAACGCGCTCACGCCCATCGGCAGCGCGCCAATCAGGAACGCTGTGCCTTCCACAGCCCAGTACGTTTTTTCGTCGAGCAGCGTACCGACTAAAAGCGTGAATCCAAGCAGTGTGCTCAACCCCGCTGCGAATGCGAACGTACGCAGCGCTCGGCGCTTGCGCGAGCACAATATGCTCGTTTGCATGTGCTCGGCAGTGGCTTGGTGCCGACGCACCTTGTCCACGAACGCAGGTGTGAGGTCGCGCGCGCGGCGCGTGAGCTGCGCATACTCGTCGGCGCTGAGGTGCATCAGCTGCCAACGTTCGTCTGATTCAGCCAGCGCATGCTCCGCATCTGCGATCTGCTGATTGCCGACATCCCACTGCAAGCGCAAGTCGTGTACCTGATCCAAATCGCCCAACCACTCTTTGCGCCGCTCGGCGAGCAGCCGCGTCGGTTCGAGCGCGGCAATTGCCTGCTTGATCCCATTGAGTTGCTCGTCAGTTCGTTGGAAGCTGAGAATGGCTTCGGGCAGCGTGCGTTCGAGTTCGCGCGCATGTGGCTCATGTGCTAGCGGAATGTCACGCGCCGACTCCAACGCGCGCACGTGCTCGCGCAGCTTCGCCACTTCCAGTTGCAACTCATCGGCCTGCGCTCGCGCGGGTTGTGCCGCACCTTCCGCGCGCGCCAAGCGTTCGAGATGCTGCTGCCGCTCCTGCGCATGGCGCATCACCGATTCGCGCGTCTTCAACGGGAAGTCGGCGAACGGTTGCAGCGCTTCAAATTGTTCATGCAGCGACGATTCGGCGCCGGTCAATTGCTCGACCTCGTGGATGCGATAGGCGAGCGCATTCAGGCGCGCGAGCATCAACGCATATTTCAGTTGGTCGCGCTCGTGCGTCGCTGTCGCCAACGCCTGCTGATGCTCCGTCTGCGCCATCATATCATCCAGCAAGCGACGATACAGCAACTGGATCATTTTCTTCTCGACTTGCAACTCTTGCAGCCGTTCATCTACGAGCGCGAGCGGCGTATCACTCGCACGCTGCGTGCCGACCTGCTCTGCAAGCGCGCGCTGCAATATCTCTTGGGCATGTGCCACCAAACGATTGCGCCGCTCGGGATCCATCGCGTTGGCAATTTGCTCTGTGATTTCATAAGCCGCGTCGTTTAGGGGGCCCAAATCATTCTGGCGGATAAATTGTGTGCGCATGAAAACCTCATGCGGCACGCCCAAGTGTTTCGTTGCAATATCCACGCGGCCGCTGCGCTCGCCCGTGAAGACGGTGGACAAATCAGCGCCAGTCGCGAGGTCAATCAGGCTGGTACTCATTTCGGCATCCGCGAACGAGCGGATGATGCGAAACGCATGTCCACCATCAAGCTGGTAATCGAGCATTCCCCCGTAGCCGGGGTAATACCACGGGCGATAGTACTCCAGCAGGCCGTGATCATTCGCACGCTGGCCCGGGCTAAAGCCGTACAGCATCGCCAGTATTGATTGTTGCAACGTGGACTTGCCTGCTTCATTCACGCCGACGAAGACGTTCAGTCCGGGCGCGAAATCAAATGTGGCATTCATCCAGCGACCGAAGCCATCGAGATGCAGTCGTTGTAGTCTCATAGTGTTACCTTTCGTCCTTCCAGTGCGGACAAGCCAAAACGCAACGCTCTATCGAACATGGGCTGTGCAGCCGTGCCATCGCTTTGCTGCCATTCGGATTGTTTGGCTAGCAGGCGGCGCGCAAAACTGCCGCGCATGGTCAACTCATCTTTCAAGCCCTCCACGGCCACCTGCACTTGAAGATGATTCTCGACGCGCAGGGCGGGCGACTCCTGAGCGAGCAGTGAAGTCAGCTCGTTCACCTCCAACGGGCTGTCATAGTTCAGCGTGCCGCGCAGAATGACGCGCATGACGAGTTGTTTGTCTTTGCGCTGAGCATTCAGAAACCGTCGAAAGTACTCGACGACATCCGCCGCCGTGCTGAACGCATTCACATCAACGGAGCACGTGCGGCACTGCCACTGGCTGAGGTCCATCGCTTCGACGCTCCAGCGCCGCTCGTCCCATTCCGCAAGCAATACCATATGCCCCCCGTCCTCATCAAAGCCGAGCGGTTCGGGGCTGCCCGGAAAGCACACTAACGGATTCATCGCCGGAATCTGATGGGTCATGTGCACGTGCCCACAAAGCGCCAACTGAAAGTCCGCGCGATGGATGTCGCCGGCCGAGAACGTGCTGCCCGCTGCGTACGGTGGCGAGCGCAGGCTGTTCTCGGTGCCATGCATCAACAGCACGGCTGTCTGCGCCTGTGGCACACGAAACTTATTCAACACGACGCGTCCGAATTCTGGACTGTCGTAAGCAATGCCCCACAACTGCACCTCGTCATTCAAGTTGATTGAAGTGAGGCGCGGCTCGCGGAAGATGAACACATTCGGCGGCCACTCGATGCAGGCATATACGGAGTCCGACGTGTATGGGTCGTGATCGCCGGGTGCAATGATGACGGGTGTGGGCGCGATCTGCTGGAACATCGCGCGCAAGAATTGCGCCGTGTCTGGCGAGACGAACTCGGCTTCATACAAGTCGCCGCCGATGGTGATCGCGTCCACTTGCAGCGTGCGCGCTTGCGCCAACGCGCGCTCCAAACATTGGCGCAAGCCGTCGCGACGTGCGCGCGAGACGGACGGCACGTAATCCGATCCGCAAAATGGATGATCGAGGTGCAGGTCGGCGAGGTGGAGGATTTTGAACGTCATTGTTGTGATCCTTTGTCGAGTTGTGTTAGGCGGTTTCAGATTCGAGGAGTGAGGCGCGCTCGCGCAGCGTAACAGCCTGTGCTATCAATTGCGCGTAACTCTGCTCAAGTTGTGCACTGACGCGCTGTAAAAATTCATCTATCTCGGCGTGCGTGGTGCTCGCTATATCGGCATCAGGCGCCGACTTGTTGTCTGCGTTGCCCTCTGTCGCAGCCGCGCTGCTTGGCTCGTCAGCAGGCGCGGGACTGGGCGGATTGAGTTGCAGCACTTGCAGCATGTTGAGTTCATGCACACTGACGAGCATACACGGCTGACCGTCGAAGGAGAGGTTCTGCAAGCACGCGCGCACGCTACGGATCGGCTTATCTTTCGCGCGCATCTGCACATACGCATCAAACTCACTCGGTGGAGTCGCGTGCGGATCGCCATTGGCTGAGCCGTCCAGCGATTCGAGTGACAGCAGATTGGTGAGCAGCAGTCCACGCAACTGTTCGCGCGTGTAGCCCGACAAGCGACGGAAATGATCGTTGGCGGCAACGAACTTGCCATCCGGCAAGCTCACAATGCACAGCGCGGTTGGCGTGAAGTGGAACGCCGCTTGCCAATCTTCCTGCGTACACTGCAACGTGTATACCAGTTGCGTCTGAGCAGCGAGTTCCGTCTTCAACTGCTTAACGGACGCACGCAACTCGTCCAGTTGCTGCCCTGCTGCTTTCAGTTGCACATTGCTGTAGGCAGGGCGCAGCGCTTCAGTTTTTTCGTGCAATTCGGCTTGCAAGACGATCATCTCGCGTTTCAGTTCATTGACGTGCGTGAGCAGCTCGGCCTCGCGATCCGCCGCTACGCGGTCGTTGACGGTGAGTGCGTGCCGCTTCGCCTCGATGTCCTCGAAATGCCACTGCAACAGTTTGTGGCAGATGCGAATCACATCAATCTTTGATTTCGCGCCGACAATGACGAAATCATCTTCGTATGCATACGCGGCAAACTGCATGAACATGCGCTTGCCGTCGAACGGAAACCACAGTGCGATATCGAAGACGGGCTTGTCTGTTGGCAGCGCATCAATGAACTTGCGCGCCGTCTTGACGCTCTCGACATCAATTAACTGCAAAAACGATTTGCCGAAGGCGAGTTGCTTGCCGATGTGCAGTTCGTCGTAGAGCAGTTTCTGGAGAACGCCTTTGCGGTCACAGAGCAGCACGAACCCAGCATTATCCTTGGGCTTAAACATAATGGCGCTCCATCACTCGTTGGACTGAGTCTGTGCTTCGAGATGCGCTGCTATCGCTTCGTCGCTCACCCAATGGCGGCGCAAAAAGAACAGTAGCGATTCAGTCGGCCGCGTGGTGGACGTGCGTGCGACCGGTACGACGCTCACCAACTCCCAGCCGTATCCGCCTAGTGCGTGCAGGGTATCCACATCCACACGCGCAGCCAATTGCTCGACTACTTTGTATTCCCACTTATCCAGATGTTTTTCTGCCCATTCCTCGCGCGCCACGTTGACGTGCTCGCGTTTTAATTGTTCTTGGTCTCTACGGCGTGTTTTCTTTTGGAGTTGTGCCTGCAACTGTTCGGCGTTTTCAAACGCATATACGAGATAGACGTGGCAATGCCGACAGGCCACCGCGTTGTCGCGATTCGGAGCGCCACAGCGCGGGCACGTAGTCATGCTGTATGTGCGCGGACGACGGCGTCTGTCGTCGCAAACGGGCAGAAGGCGTCTCGCCCGCAATTGTCACATCGCCATCGGGCTGGTAGATTGTGTGTGAGTTGTTGATATGCAGGCGAATGCTCGCCAGCACGGCAAGGATACTGCGATAGAGGATGATAACATCTGAGCGTGGAGGCGCTCAGATTGAAGTGAGAAGCGGACATCATTGTCCTTTGCAATTATCAGCCGCCAACTGAAGGCGTCGGCAGACTGACGGTGTCAAGTAATTTGTGTAAATGGTCTTGAGTCAGTGCGTGCTGGTTAGGGTAACGAGACTCTGCCTTCGAACACAATGGCGAATTGCTGCAAGGCGCGGTGCCAGTCACGAATGGGCATCGTCCACTTCTGGCT
>JBBPZQ010000015.1:0-7952 GCA_038198935.1 Anaerolineae bacterium | reverse complement strand
TTGCCCTCTGCTTCGGCGCCCTGCGCAATCAAGGCGCTGAGGATGTCGGCGATGGCGCTCATGACTGCCCCGGCTCCCGCGCGGGCATGATCAGGTGCAGCATCGGACTACCCTCCGCCGAGCGCACTGCCATCGCTTGCGTCGCGCTCTGCATGGTAAGCGTGACGTACTCGAAGTCATCACAGGCCTCGAGCGCTGCCAGCAGGTAGCGCGGCTGCACACTGATCTGCATGGGCTGACCTTCAACCCTTCGACTGTGCTCAGGGCAGGCCTGTGCTTCGAGTTCGCTGTGATGGTCGGCCTCGCTCGCACTCGCGCTGATGACCAGCGGCTGCGCGGGCGCGAGCTCCAACTTGACCACAGCGGCTTGGCTGCGATGGCGCGGGGTCATGATCTCGGCCACGCGCAGCGCTCGCGCCAAGTCCACACGCCGCACGCGCACGCGGGTGACGTGAGTTGTGGCGTTCTCAAACAAGGACAGCACGGGCGGGTACGTGCCCTCGATCAGGTTCGTGATCAGTTGCGTCTCGTCTACGTGGAAGACGATTTGATTCGCGTCGACGAGGCCGATTCCGACCGTGCACGCGTGCTTGGCGGGACTGATGCGCGCCAGTTCATGACAGGTGCGCGCCGGCACAATGAGCGAGCGCAACACGGAGGTGCTGGCGTCTATGCGCACAACGGTGGTCGCCAAGCGATGGCCATCCGTGGCGACGAGGCGCAGCCCCTCGTCGCCGAACTCGAACCAAAGTCCCCCTTGCGGGGACACGCCCGTCAGCAGCACGCGCGTGTCGTCCTTGGCGGCTGCGGCAAACGCGACTTGCTCACAGGCGGCGCGCATTGCCCGTCCATTGACGTGCAGCGTAGGCTCGACGCTGACGAGTGCGGGGAAGGCCTGCGCAGCCAGCCCCTTGAGGTTGGCGCTGAAGCGTGCGCAGCTGAGATTGAGGATCTGCGTGCGCTGGTGCAACTGCGCCACGATGCGCTCGGACGGCAGACCGCCGACCACATCCAACAGCAGGTGAGCGAGCACCGTCACGGCGCCGTCGGCCATGACGTGCGCGAGGATGTAGGTCGTGAGGCTCAGGCCGAGGTCGGTCGCGCTCAACTCGACCTGCGCAGGCGATGGTGGTGCGCTCGCACGGGCGCTCACGAGCACATTGTTGAGGATCGGCAGTGTGCTGGTGGATGCGACTGCGCGCTCGACGGTACTCAAGGCGGATTTGAATTGTTCCGGTGAGCTGATGAATTGCATCGAAACCTCCATGCATGAAATGAGTGAGGCGCACCCATGAGCGTGCGCCTCACAAGCAGAGAGCGCGAATAGCATTCGCGCTCTCAGGAACGGTTGAAGGTTTGAGGGATCAGACGCGGGGCGGGAGCGGGAAATCGCCCAGCCAGTGAGCGGAATAGGTCGTGCCCGCCAACTTGCGCACCAGCCGTTGATCGGCGGTGAGCAGGGGAATGCGCCGGCGCGCGGCCAGCGCGACATAACAGGCGTCGTACGCCGTGAGGTCGTGCGCGAGCGCAATCTCCAGTGCAGCGCCCATCAGCTCGGCGGTGGGCACGACCGCCAGCGCGAGCGCCGCCAAGTCTGCCACGTCGCGCCGCGCCTGCTCAGCGGCATAAGCGAAGTGCCGCACATGCTTCCACAAGATGTTCGTGCACTCGATGTAGAACAGGTCGGGCACGAGCAAGTGGGCCGGCGGCTCGACGGTTAGTTGATCGAACAGCGCGTCGGCTTGCGCCGAGAGGGGCTCAGCGAGGAAGAGCTTCACGCCGACGCTGGCATCCACCACCACGTTCAACGTGCTTGGCGTCACCGCTGGCGGTCCTCACGCAGCAGTCTCACGCTGTCGGGCGCACGGTACGCGCTCGCGGCACGGCGGCGGCGGATGCGCGCCAATAGCTTGGACTGCCGCTGGCGTGTTTGTTCGGCGCTCAGCGCCTGTTCCAGCAGCGTGATCACTTGCGCGCTGAGCGAGCGCTGCTGCGCGGCGGCGCGCTGCTGCAAACGCGCGTACAAATCTTCGGGCACACTGCGCACGTGCAACGTTGGCATGCTCATCACTCCTTTCCTGACGCACAGTGTAGCAGAGGTGGTTGCACAATGCAACCAACGTGCCAAGCGCACGCCGGGGCGTGCTCAAATGTCTCGCGGCTGATGACCTGCTTGACGATCGAGCGCTGAATGTCGCCCAGCTCGCCGTCGGGCACGGCGCGGGCATAGGCGCACACCAAGCTGTATGGTCGTCGCGGCTGTACCCTCAACACCTCCGTGTACACGCCGCGTTCAGCCGACTTGAACCTATCGCGTACGTCGTCGCCCTTCTGAATTGCTTGCTGCCATGGCTGGATGCGCGCGTTCGCCTCCGCTTCCAACTCGGCCTGAACCTGAAGCAATTCGTCTACCGAGTCAGCCGCGCTGATGTTGCGACTCAGCCGGTCCCGTGTCGCGCCTGCGTGGTGTGCAGGTGCGGCGCGCGCTTCACGCGCCACACAGGAGACGCTTGACGCTCATCAGTTCATCCCCGCGTGCGGCGCCTCGCGCCAGCGTTTGACCGTCCCGCCCAAACGTCCAGCGACGAGTGGCCCGAGGCGCATGCCGAACTCGTCAATCGCGCGCTGACCCATGTTACGCAGTGTCTCCAGCTCCGCCGCGTCAAGTTCGACGTAGGTCACCTGCGTTTCGGTTTGCAGTGGAATCTCTTGTTCGTTCAATTCTTCGGCCACGACCAGCGTGACCGTTTGGAGTTCGACGCGAATGCCGATCACCGGCGGGTTGCCCGCCTCGTACACCTCGCGCACCGACAGAAAGATACGGCGCTGCTGATCGTCCATCATGCCTCCTTGTACCAGTGAGCAGTGAACAGTCAACACTGAACCGTGTCCGTTTTTACCGTTTACCGTTCACTGCTGTTTTCGTTTGACGCTGAACAAGTGGTGAACAGATTGCCCGACCGTCGCGGCAATCGTTTGCGGGGTGATGTACTGGGAGCGCATGCTGCCGCTCGCTAAGTCGAAGTACGTCGCGAAGCGGCGCAGGTCATGCGCGAGCAGTAAGCGTACGAGATAGTCGCTCGCAATCGCCGCGACCGTTTGGTTGACCGACAACGATTGTGCATTGCGTGCCACCAGTTCAACACATGACAACGCTGTGGGCATCGCTTCTTCGGGAAGCGCTTCCAGTAACTTCGGCTGCTGCAGCGATGGTGCTGGCAGCGCAGCGCACACGGCGGACATCGGAAACGCCTCGCGCAGTCGCTCGCAGGTCGTTTCTGACCCCAGCAACACTTGGCCACTCTCGCGCGCGTTGCCGCCGTCGAGCCACCACGTCGAGGGCGTCGCGCCACTCATCCACGTCTGCGCATTGACGTTCAGTGCGTTCGCCAACTGCTGCCGAGCCGCGGCATTGTCCACGCAGCCGATCAGCACCACCAGTTTGTTCCAGCCGACATGCGCCGGCACCATCTGCGCGTCGAAGCGCGCAACGACCGCACGGATATCCGGACCCAGCGCCGCGTTGTATCGCGCGGCTAAGGTCAGCGCTTTGGGTTGACCGATTTCGGCGAAGCAGAAGTGCTGACGTGCGATGTTGCGCTCTTCAACAATGTCGGGATCAAAGAATAGGACGTGCACGGTTTTGTTGCGCTCGCATAGCAGTCGCGCGAGGCGCGCCACGTGCGGCGCGAGCCAACTCCCACTCCCGCCGCAGCCGACCAAGCACAACGTCAGTTCCTCGTAGCGGCGCAGCACGAGCGGGACGGCGTTGGCATACGAGAAGTCAAGGACGGGAGTTTGGAGATCGGTGGAATGCTTTCGTCGCGCAGATTCGTCGCGCTTAGTCGTCATGCACACCATCCATCACGTTCGGTGGCAGCTCGAATACCCACGTCGCGGGAATCGGCCAGTAGTGTCCGTACAAGCCCACGCGCACGCGCAGTTGTGGCTGCGTGAAGATGTGGCCGAGCACCGCGAAGATTCTGAATCCTGTTTCGTCGGCGTTATCTGTATCCGAGAAGCACGGCGGCAGCGCGTGATGCGAATGGACTTCGATTATTGCGCGTTGGTACGAGGAGCCCAGCGCGGGCCCGAGCGGCTGCGCATGCGCGTGTCCCTGCGCTTGCGGCGGAATCTCTAACTGCCATTGATGCGCGTTCCAGTGCAAGTGGAACAGGACTTCGATCGGTCGCGCTTCGATGTCGGCCGCCAGCCACGCCTGACACAGCATGAGCGAGACGAGTGCGGTGGGCACACGGGGGTAATCCAGTTTGAGATAGGGTTCAATCTCGACCAGTCCTTTCACGCGGCATTCGGCGAGCGGCATGCACACTTGCAAGCCCTCGCGCGCCCCGCGCGCAAACAAGCCGTTGCCGGCTAGAATGTATTGCAGCGCGGCGCGGCACGGCGGCAGGCCCGACTCGCGCGCCACGTGATAATCGAACAAGGTGATCAGGCTCACAGCGTCCTCCTGAGCAGTTGCGCGACGGCTTGCTCCAATGTCCAGTTCGTCACGACCAGATCGCGCACGGGGTACAGCCGTTTGCGTTGGGCCAGGTCACGCAAGCGCAGGCGCACGTCGTTGGGATAGGCTTTGGACTTGCCGCTGCACAAGTGTTCGCTGAATGGCACGGCGCAGAACAGCTGCCACGCCTGCGCGATGTGCTCGACATTAGGTGGCGTGTTTACACCCCAGCAGACCTGTCCGTCGGGATGTACGTTGGGCAGCGGCGCATGGTATAGCGTCGCGTTTGGTTGAAACGGATTGCTGGCGAGCGCCCACAGGTAATGGTTCAGACCCAGGCCGGCGAAGACGAGCGTCGGCAGTGGCACGGTCAACGGCACCACCGACGCATCGCTGTCGAACACTTTGGGATCGTGGTCGAACAGCAATTGATGTTTGGCGCGTGGGATGTTGAGCACGGCGAAATGTCCTGTTGGTGTCACACCCCAGCGCCGCACGCCCGCGGGCAGCCAGCCGCTGTCAATCGGCTCGTGATTGAATGCGATGCGCACGGCGGCCGGCGACAGGAACTTGAACACCTGTTGATCGTGGTCGCGGTAGCGCAGCAAATACTGATCGTCGGCGATAATGAGCGCAGCGACTTCGCCGTGTAGCGGGTCGGGTAAATCTTGCGGATTCATGATTCGTTTGCCTCGCGGTTCAACTCAGAGCGATGCGGCAGTTGAAGCAGGTCGAACAGCGCGGCGAGCGCGGCACGGTTCACGATCCAGCTGCCGCAGCCTAAGCTGTCATCGCGCGGGTCGCCGCCATTGCTCAACAAGACGCGCTGTGCGGCTGCGCGAATGGGCTCGTCATTCTGGTCGGGCATCGCGCCTCACCGCCGTGCGATTCCACAGCCGAATGATCGTCGCCAGTCTTCGCGGCTGCGCTTCAAGCCAATCCAGCACGGCGTTGTACTTCTTGAGCAGTGGCTGCGCGTGTTTCCATTCCCGCGCCAGATAATCCAGCGAGGGGACGTCCCACTCGAACCACTCGTAGCCGAGCGTGTTCTCGTCGAGGTCGAGCCAGAAGTTGCCCGTCGCATGCGCGAGCACGTCCAGCGCTGGTGGGACATCGGCCATCGCGCCGCCGTGCTTGCTGCACAAGTCGGCGAAGCGGTCCCAATCGATCTTGCGGCCGCTAGTCGTCGCGGGCAGCGGCGCACGGTGGCCAATCTGTGCGCACAGCTCCGTCCATACCTCGATATCGTTGACGGCGACCAGGGCAAACAGCACCCTGACGGGCAAGCACAGATCGTCGAGTTCCACGTCGCAGTAACTCGGATTGACGACCATCGGGAACAGCGCGCCGCTCGCTTCGCCCTCAAACGCGTCCAGGTAGTCAAGGTCGAGTGGGAATAGGTGTTGGTCTACGAGCGTGAGAAACTCGCGTTCGCGGGAGCTGTAGGTCTGCGTGGCACCCGCTTCGGACGCGTGCGGTCCCAGATTGGCTTGAAGAGGGCACGTGCAGCTGGCGGTTGAGCTCGCGTACGCTTCGGGGAAGTAATGCTGATAGAGATAGAGAAACTGGATCTGCTCGCGGCGCGCGAGCAGTTCTTCGCATGCGGTCCCCAGCGACGGCAGTCGCCACGCGCGCAGTTGTTGCAACGCCTCACTGGGGCTGATGCGACTAGAATCCGACGGGCACATGCAGCGCGGGTACCGGGGTGGCCAGCATCAACAATTTCAGCGAGGTGCGCACCGTCTCGATCTGCTGCTCGCCCGCTTCAATCGCCGTTTCAATGCGTTCACGCAGCGCGAGCAGTTCGTCGGGCGTAGCCTGCTCGACGTGCTGCTGACGCAACAACATGCACAGCGTCAGCGCGGGGTTGACTTCGCTCGACGCATCAAGCAGCGACTGCAACACCTGCGCACAGCCGCCTTTTGCGCCCGGCCGTTTGACGACCGTGATGATGGTCTCGCCGTTCTCGTCCTTGCGCGCGATCTCGGCGTTGGCGACGTCGGGATAGAGCGGCGTGAGCGCGCGAATCAACGCGTCATCGCTTTGAGCGATCTCGTCAGGCACATCAATCGTTTGACCTTCCAAGCTGAGCTTGGCCATTGGAGCACCTCCTAGAGTTGGGTGAACAAGTGCAGTTGGTCGGTGGACGTCGTGGGCTGCGCCGTCGTGAGCGTGCGCGGTGGTGAGATGGGCATCATGGGTTCAGGCTCGGTCGCCGAGCGCTCCGCGCCTCGTTTGCTTCGCTTGGTGTTAACCCCCACATGGCGGGCGGCGACCTGTGCTTGCTTTTCGCGCTCCTGCGCCTCCGCTTCCGCATGTGCACGCGCCCGCTCGGGCAGTTCAGCGCGTAATTGCTCAAGCAGACTTGTCACCGCGTCGGGCAGTGGCCCGAGCGCTTGTTCCCGCACGAGCAGCAGAATAGGTTTGTCCTGGTAATTGCGTGCGCTGATCAGAATGCGCCGACCTCCTGGTTGATCGTCGCTCGGCCAGAACTGTAAAGTTACCGCGATAGTGCAGCGGTCGTACTCGTACGGCTCGTTGGCGAACGGCGAGCGGGGTGGAGCAGGTGTCGTGGGCGTGGCACCCGTATTGACCGCTTCGATTGCAGGCACATCAGTTGTGGTTTGTGTATCAGGTTCAGGTGTGGTATCGGTCGGCACCGCGGGCGGCGCGGTGCCGATTGCAATCTCATCAGCTTGACGCATGGTTGGATACCTCCTCTCGATTGGAAACAATCAGGGTTGAGCGACTCATCCCTTGCCGAACAACTTCTGGGCCGCGCGGAAGAGATTGAGTTGTTCAAGAATGCGGGTACGGGCATGCTCGATATCTAACAGACCCGACTCGTACGCTGGGCCAAGCGTTCGCGCCGTTTTGATGACCGCATCCAGTTCGTCGTGGCTGAGGTACTCGCCATTGAGCTGGAACGCGCAATCGGGACCGGTGGCGTTGGCGCGCGGGGACCTTTTGCTGTGCATAGCGTCTATGGCTAGAGAAACGCACAGCGGGTTGAAGTCATGGGGCTTCAACCCGCTGCATGCTTGAGAAGTATCGTGATGATCGGCCACGAGTGGCACGACCACCACGATCATGATTGGATTGCCAGCACGACTCAGTTAGACACCTCCTCAACATGGGCGGTAGACGAGTGCTCATGGCACCCCATCGCCTCGCTGATGTTTGCGTCCAGTGTTTGATCGCCAGTGCGGCTCGTCGATTTGCGTTGGCGGCCGTATTGCCAATCGAAGCGGCGACCGCGACCGCGCGCGGGCAGGTCAGTGGCAGGCTGCAGACGATAATGCTGCTCATACTGCTCGTCTTGGATCAGGGTGCGCACGACGGGCTCACTGAGTGCAAAGCCAATCGCACTGACGAGCGCCACGCGTGCGTTGCCTTTGTGGCTCTGTTCGCCCGTTCGTGTCAGGTGTACGGCTTGGCCGAGACCGAACGTGAGCACGAGGTCATCAGCCGCACGCGACTTGCTTAC
>JBBPZQ010000014.1:0-14388 GCA_038198935.1 Anaerolineae bacterium | reverse complement strand
GACTGCGGAGCGCACCAAGCTGCGTTCGCTGCAGGCCGTCATGGATGCATTTCCGGATGTGCGTTTGGTGATTGACGCCAAAGAGCAGCGCATTGAGCGCCCCACGAGCCAGACCGACTCCGACGGACAGAAACACGATCGGCAAAAGCCCTATTACTCGGGCAAGCGCAAAGCGCACATGCTCAAGAACCAGGTGGGGGTCGCACCCGATGGCAGCATTGAAGCGCTGTCCGACAGTGTGCCTGGTGGAGCGACGCATGACCTCACCTTGTTGCGGCAGACCGATTGGCTGTCTCGCTTATCCGAAAACGAAGCTGCGATGATGGACAAGGGCTATGATGGCATTACGGCCGATTATCCCGACACCAAACTGTATCTGCCTTTCAAAGCGCGACGCAACCATCCGTTGACGGACGAACAGAAAGCATCCAATGCCTTTCTGTCCAAAAACGCATCGTGGTGGAACACACGATGGCACAACTCAACAAATTTCAAGTGCTGGTCCAGCGATTCCGACATCAGCTGTCCAAGCACTCAGGCATTGTCCGCATTGTCAGTGCATTGGTCAATCGCTGTATCCCCGTCCATACATTGAAACAGTATCAGTACTTCACGAAAAATGATTTGAAGGAATGACGCTGGTTCGTGCATGATAATCCGGAAGCTACCAACTTTCGGAGGTGCATATGAGCCAGCGTCAACCCAAGCGTACCAAATCCGTCGTTTCCGCGCAACTTCGAGACGCGATTGTGACAGTCGCCCAACAGCATGTGCCGCTGGCGGTCGTGGGCGGCGATCCCGATGACAGATGGTTGTGGGAAATCCTGTTGTATGCCTCGGCTAATGCGTTGAACATCGAAAGTGCGTGCAACGAATTGGCGGATGCGCCGTCTGGCAACACTACGCGCGAATATTTTAAGGAGGCGCTGTGCGATCAACGGCCAAGCCTGGTAGCACTGGAAGCCGAACTGAATGCCGCCCTGCACGACCAATTGCCGCGGCGCATCCGCAAGCCTTTGGCCCAAGGACGCAGCTATGAAGTGGCAATCGACCTGCATGACATTCCGTATCATGGGCAGCCAGCGCTTGCTCCCGACGAGATCCGTCACGGCCCGGCGAAGTCCGGCACGACCCAGTGTCATAGTTACGCGACACTCGCGATCGTCCACCAGTCCCAACGCTACGAACTGGCCTTAAGCTTTGTCTGGGCGGATGAGACGCTGGCAGCGGTCGTGGAGCGCTTACTCGCCCTGAAAAATAAGCTGAATCTGCGTGTGCGGCGCGCCTACCTGGACAAGGGATTCTGCAGCCAGTCGGTGTTCACTGTCTTGCGTGCGCACCGCCTGCCGTACATCATTCCCATCCCGCGGCGGGGCAAGCAACTGGCCGATGGCCGCTATCTCGGCGGGATTGGCCGCCTGTTCAGCAGATGTCGCGGTTATTATGCGCGCTACACCTTTAACGCTGGTCTGCCAACTGAGTACACGACCGACGTGGCGCTGGTTCGCACGTACAGTGGCGGGCGCTATGGACGCCACCGTGGTGAGTGGTTCGCCTATGCCGTCTATGCGCTGGAGCACATCCCGCCCAATCAAATCTTCAGCCTCTATCGACGGCGTTTTGGCATTGAAAGTGGCTATCGCCAATTGGATCAGGTGCGTGCCCGCACTCGCTCAAACAGCCCGGCGTTGCGCTTGTTGCTCGTCGCTGTTGCGCTGCTGCTGCTCAATGCCTATCTCGCGTTGCGCCAGCGTTGGCTGACCATGCGCCGCTACGACCAGCGGGTGCGCTACCTGTGGCTCACGCTCGCTCGCCTGGTGCTTTTCCTGTCACGCTTGCTCGAACAGCTGTATGGCGTCCGGCCACTCGTCCAAAACCTTCACACCCAAACGTGATTTCGTGAAGTACTGAGTATGCGACCACCTAGCTCAACAGTCGCTGTGTGCCTTTGCGCGCGCCTTGATTACTATTGCGCCACAACTCTATTGACTGACGAACAGTAAGTCTACAACCGTTTTCTCGCCAAATACCGTATTGTGGTTGAGCACACCATGGCTCAGTGGTTTTTTCGCCTGTACGCTGACCATGACCGATGTCAGTACGGGCTGGACCGAATTATGCGCCGTGCTGACCAAAGCTCAGCTGCCTGTGTTTACAGCGCTCCAGCACATCCGTGCGCTACTACCATTTGTGCTGCTGGGCATTGATTCTGACAACGGGGCTGAGTTCATCAATGCTCAGCTGTGGCGTTTTTGCGAGGATGAACACATCACCGGCACCCGCGAGCGCGAGGGGCGTAAGAACGACAACCCGTATGTCGGACAGAAGAATTGGTCGGTCTCACGACGCTTGGTCGGTTACGACGGTTATGATACGCCGAAACAAATTGATCAACTCAATACGCTTTACGAAGTCAATCGCTTGTACACCAATCACTTTTTGCCTGTCACGAAACTGATCCGCAAAGTGCGTGAGGGCAGTCAGGTAAAACGGATCTTCGATGAGCCGCAGACGCCTTACCAACCGGTGTTGGATTCGCCACACGTCAGTGCGGAGGCCGAAGCGAAACCGCGTGCGATTGACGCCAAACTCGATCTCGTCAAACTGAAACAGCAGATTGATCATCTGATCGTGTGCATTCCTGCCAGTCGCACGTGACTATCCTTTTCTCATGAGGTAGCGGTACGTCCAGAGTATCTTTTTATCGTGACGCTACTCATAGTCACCCTTCCGACGATGACCTCACAATAGAGTCGGAATACAGTTGCACTGCCAATCGAATATAAAAAGTAACATGCATCCGCTAGCAGACCGTCGTCACACATCGAGGTTCTGCACAGCTTTCGCGTGCGTTTGGATGAAGCGCTTGCGCGGCGGCACTTCGTTGCCCATCAGCATGTCGAAGGTGCTATCCGCCTTTACCGCATCCTCGATCGTCACTTGCAGCACCGTGCGGTTCTGCGGGTCCAGTGTCGTCTCCCACAACTGTTCGGGGTTCATCTCGCCCAGACCTTTGTAGCGTTGAATGTTCACGCTCTTGCCGTCCGCACGCTTGGTCAGCTTGTCTTTCTCGTCGTCGTTGTACACCCACTTTACGTCCTTGCCGATCTGCACGCGATAGAGCGGCGGCTGCGCGATGAACAGATGCCCGTGCTCGATGAGCGGCTCCATGTAGCGGAAGAAAAATGTCAGCAGCAGCGTGCGGATGTGCGAGCCGTCCACGTCCGCGTCGGTCATGATCATCACGCGCCCATAGCGCAGGTTGTTCAAGTCGAACGAGTCGCCCACGCCGCAGCCGAGCGCGGTAATGAGTGCGCGCACTTCGTTGTTGGCGAGAATCTTGTCGAGGCGTGACTTCTCGACGTTCAAGATTTTTCCGCGCAGCGGCAAGATGGCTTGGAAGCGGCGGTCGCGTCCCTGCTTCGCGCTGTTGTGGATGAACACTCCGCTCGCCAGCGCGAGGTTGTGTGTGTGCGGCACTTCAACATCGTACACATCTACTCGCTCGTTCATCGTTTCAACTGATACGACGCGATGGTTGTGATTTGCCACAGCCTCATATGCCCGCGACGCATCGTCATCGAAGTAGCGCGCACAGAAATTGTCGAAACGCAATAGCGATTTGTCGCGCGTCTGCAAGCGATGTGCCTGATAGCCTTCAATGTCCAGTGAGCCATCGGCCCGCTTGAACTGCTGCAAGGCTGCTAGTGTCTTGCGATAGTACGTTTCATTGAGCGCGCTCAAACGACGCTGACGAAACTCAGGCGTCCATTGCTTGCGTGTTTTCTCGCGTCGCCACGCCCGCAGATCATCATTCCTCCAGTGCGCGGTTGCTTTCTGGCGATGCTTCGCGCGCGCGTCGGGATTTTGCTCGAAGTAATCACGTACTCGTTCCGACTGCGCTTCACGATTCGCAGCCTCACTCCAATATTCGTGCTGCGCTTGATTGAGTTGCTCGCGGTTCTGCTCGCGGTAGGCTTCGTTGCTCGCATAGAACTCCCGCCACTTCGCCGTCATGTACGCGTTGTATTCCTCGTCTTGCCACTGCGCCTTCGCTTGCTCTGATAGTAATTCGCGCGTCGCGGGCTGCTGCATGCGCTCGCTCATCTTGGCGCGAAACTCGTCACTCTGCTTCATAGCACGTAGCTTGGCAATCACATCAGGACGATGCAAGGTGCGCGAAACGTGCGCGCGATGCAGCGCGAGGTGTTCTTCAGCCGGCAGGCGCTTGATGTTTGTCGGATTGTTGTTATATTTGTTGAAGTCAATGTGATGGCAGTGGTCGCCATCAGCTTCGGAGTACATGCCCTGCCAGCGGTTGTACCAATCCGCAAGCAGATGCGTGAACAGCCAGCGCTCCGAGCGTGGCTCCCACGTCATCTCGTAGCCAACAATCGCGATGCCGCGCTCGCGCGTGTCCGACAACTTTCGATAGAGCGGCATTAACGAATCAGCGGACGACAGTGCGGCAGCAGGCTTGTACGCGCCATCGCGCAGCATGAAGTGATGATCGGGAGTGCAGATGAGTTGCTCGCCGCTGTCAAGCGTGACCTTGACCACTTCGGCATTGGCTTTAGTCATGCGCGCGTTGACGATACGCCCGATGCCAATCTTGCTGTCGCTGCGAATCGTGTAACAGAAGTGCTCTTGACCTGCCGCTTGCTCGGCGACTATTTCTTTGAAACTGAGCGCACGACCATCGGCAAGCGCAACTTTCGTGTCGCCGTCAAAACATCCGCCTGCGCTGTCGCCTTCGACGATGTAGATTTCTGACTTGGCCGGGTCGCGCTCGGAGCAGTCGGCCAGTTTGCCCGGCAATGTCATGCTCTCCAATGCGGACTTGCGGATGACGAGATCGCGCGCCTGTCGTGCGGCGTTGCGCGCGCGCGCGGCGAGCGCAGCCTTCTCGACGATCTGCTTCGCCTCTTTCGGATTCTCTTCGAAGAACGTTTGCAGCGCCTCGCTCGTGACCGACTCGACTTGGCCTTTCACTTCGGCGTTGCCGAGTTTCGATTTCGTCTGCGACTCGAACTGCGGGTCGGTCAGCTTGATGCTGACGATGGCGGTCAAGCCTTCGCGCACGTCGTCGCCGGAGAAGTTGTCCTCGTTGTCTTTGAGTTGGCCATTCTTGCGCGCGAAGGCGTTGATGGTGCGCGACAGCGCCGACTTGAAGCCAGTCAGGTGCGTGCCGCCGTCAACGGTGTTGATGTTGTTCGCGAATGAGAAGGTGGACTCGGCGTAACCGTCGGTGTATTGAATCGCCACCTCGACGTTCGTGCCCTCGACTTGCTTCTCCACGTAAATCGGTTTGTCGTGCAGCACGGTGCGGTTCTTGTTGAGATAGCGCACGAACGATTTGATGCCGCCCTCGAAGTGCCACGTGGACTCGCGGCCGTCGCGCTCGTCCTTCAGCGTGATGGTGATGCCGCGCGTGAGGAACGCCATCTCGCGGAAACGCTGCGAGAGCGTATCGAACTTGTAATCAATGCCTTCCTTAAAGATGGCCTTGTCGGGCTTGAAACGCTGGAGCGTGCCGTGCTCAAACGGATCATCTTTCTTGATCTTGCCGACTTCTTTCACTTTGCCCGTCGGCTTGCCTTGCTCGTAACGCTGACGATAAATCTTGCCGTCGCGCCGCACTTCGGACTCGAACCATTCGCTCAAGGCGTTGACCGCGCTCACGCCGACGCCGTGCAGACCCGACGCGACTTTGTAGCCGCCGCCGCCGAACTTGCCGCCCGCATGCAGGATGGTCATCACCACGTCGAGCGTGTCCATCGGGTTGCCCTTGGCATCTTTTTGTGTGTGATGCGGACCGACGGGAATACCGCGCCCGTTGTCACTCACGGACACGCTGAGGTCTTTGTGAATGAGTACCTTGATCGTGTCGCACACACCGGCGAGCGCCTCGTCAATTGCGTTGTCCACCACCTCAGTGACGAGATGATGCAGACCGCGAATGTCGGTCGAGCCGATGTACATGCCAGGGCGCTTGCGAACGGCCTCCAGCCCTTCAAGCACTTGAATATCGGATGCATCGTACTTCTGCGTTTCAGTTACAGTGGTCACTCAGTCTCCTCCAGAGGTGTCACGTGTCAAGTGTCAAGTACCAAGTGCTAATGGTCACGTGTCAAGAGAAGCGTCCAGCATGACACTTGACACTTGACACCTGTCACCTTTTGTTGCCACTCGTCACTCGCCACGCCTCATACCGATCTTGATAAAACAAAAATGTTGCCGCCACCAATCCACTGCCCACGAATGCGTTGGCGATGATGGCGATGGCATTGCCGAGCCACGACACTTCAAAACGTTGCCAGATAACGCTCGTGCCGGCGAGTATGAGGTTGCTCAACACAATCAACCCAAACGTCGAGAGTAAGTTGCGCCGCACCACGTTTGCGCTGTGCCACATCGCGCGCAGCACCCCGTCACCGTCGAGCACCATCGCATACGCCACGAACGCCAAGAACAACAGCAGCCAGAACGTCGCCGTCCATCCGAAGAGTAGCAGCAACAACGCGAGCGCGGCGTGAATGAACGACGCGAGTGTGATGGCAAGCATGAATGGGATGCCTGCGACAACGTAAAACCCAAACAGCAGCGCCACGAACAATCCCAACTTCAGCCACGTGAACAGCACACGCTGTGGCAGCGGTCGCAAGTTGTCGCGCGCGGTGCGCACACGATCGGCGATGAGTGTCATGAAAAGCGCGCCGATGAGCAAGCCGACGGCGAGCAGCACCACTGCAATCACGAACACTTGCGCGGGACTGTCGAGCACAATCAAGTTCGCCGTGCCGACTTGCGCAAGCGCCTGCTCGGAAGACTGCGGCAACTCGAACGCTTTCAGCGTCGGGATCGGCAGCACGCGCGCGCCGACGAAATCGGTGGCGAGCAGCGAGAACAGGTTGAAGTTGTTGCCGACATCGGAAAGAAAACGGCGCACTTCATCGAAGTTCTGCTGCAAGTCGGGGTCGAGCGCCGTCTGCCCCATGACGATGATGATCCGCTCGAAAAGCGTGTGAATGGAAATGTGGGGACCCAGCCAGAAGAAAAAATCCAGCGCGACCGGCACGAGCAGCACCCACAGCGCGCGTGCGACCGCTTCATAGCCGAGACCCAACGCATTCAGCACGCTCAACTTGGGTCTGTTCATCTGTTCTATTATACCAGAGCGAGCGTTGAGAACGAAATCAAGCAGTGGAGATTAAGCCTGTTTTTACGGCATAAAACGAGTGTACGGCGAACGGCGAACGCTGAATACCAGTGACCCTCCATGGTTGATTGACGACGGACAACTGCTGACGGTTGACTGTTCACTGCTCACTGAGAGTGCTACAATATTTCTCATGAGCATCATCACTCTCACCACAGACTTCGGCTACGAGGACAGTTACGCCGCCGCGATGAAGGGTGTAATTCTCACCATCAACCCGCAAGCGACGATCGTGGACGTGACGCACGCCGTCCCGCCGCAAGATATTCACGCAGGCGCATTCGCATTGATGGGAGCGGCGCCGTATTTCCCGAAAGGCACGGTGCATGTTGCCGTGGTTGACCCCGACGTGGGCAGCGAGCGGCGTGCGATTGCGATGCAGGCGGCCGGGCAGTTCTTCGTGGGACCGGACAATGGCGTGCTCACGCTGGCCGCACAGGCGCACAACTTGCGCCGCAAGCTGGCCCTGGTGCGTCTGAGCAGCACCATCAAAGCCGTGCAGTTGATGAATCCGGAGTATTGGCTGACCGAAGTGAGCAGCACCTTTCACGGACGCGACATCTTCGCGTCCGTCGCTGCGCATTTGTCGAACGGCGAACCGCTCGACAATTTTGGTCTGCCAATCGAAGATTACACGCTGATCGAATTGACCTCGCCGAATGAACGTGACGATGCGCTGCTCGGCGAGATCATGTATGTGGATCGCTTCGGAAATCTCATCTGCAACATCCTCGACTGGCGCATCCCCGAAGCGCGCGCGATTGCGCACGTCGAAGTCGGGCAAGCATGCATCGAGGGCATTTGCCAAACGTATGCTGACGGCGAGAAGGGCCAGCCGCTCGCATTGTTCGGCAGCAACGGCTTTTTGGAGATCGCCGTGCGCGACGGCAACGCCGCCAAGCAACTCGGCGTACGCGTCGGCGATGCAATCCGCGTCACGATTCCAAAAATGTAGAGACGACCCGAGGGTCGTCTCTACATTCAATGAGAACCCTCACAGGTTTTCGGAAGCCTGTGAGGGTTTTTTTAGTCAGCTGCCATTTCGACTTTACGTTCCATCTTCGGCATCGTCGTCGGCGCCTTCTCGTACACGGGCGTGCACCACTGCGTGTACTTCGCATACTTGCCGCGCACGATGTCGTAGTACATTCCGCGCAGTTGCTTGCTGATGGGTCCCATGCAGCCGAGTCCCACGTTGCGCCGATCCACTTCGCTGATGGCGACGATCTCGACGCCGGTGCCGCAGTAGAACATCTCGTCGGCGGAGTACAACTCGGTGCGGTCAATCGAGCGCTCGACCACTTCGATACCGAGTTCGTCTTCGAGCAGCGTGCGCACGACGTTGCGCGTGATGCCTTCGAGGATGTTGTCGCTCACCGGCGGCGTGATGGCTTTGCCGTGTTTAATCATCCAGAAGTTTTCCGCGCTGCCTTCCGAGACGTGGCCGTCCTGCGTGAGCACTATCGCTTCATCGAATCCATTCAGCACCGCCTCGGTCTTCGCCAGCGCCGAGTTCACGTATGCGCCGGTGATCTTCGCGCGCGCGGGAATGGCGTTGTCGTCCACACGCCGCCACGTCGAAATTTGCGCGCGGCAGCCGTCGTCGCTCTCGATGTATTTACCGTACGGCACGGCGAACACGGTGAAATCAGTTTCGAGATCGTGCAAGCGCACGCCGATGCCCTCCGACGATTTGTAGGCGAGCGGTCGGATGTAGGTATCGGTGCGATGGTTTTCTTTGCGCAGCAAGACGAGCGTGATCGCGCTCAGTTCGTCTGCCGTGTAGCCGACGTCGAGCATCAGCACGCGGCACGAATTGAGAAATCGCTCATAGTGCGCCCGCAGTTGAAAAACGTACAGTTGCTCGTCGCTCTCGTTCCAGTACGCCCGAATACCTTCGAACACGGCCGTGCCATAATTGAAGGCGTGCGTCATCACGCTGACCTTCGCTTCGGCGAGCGGCACGATATTTTTTTGGAAGAACGCATACTTCGGCATGCCTGTCTTTGCCATGAACTGCCTCCAGAAATAAATATGGGGTATCGTGTGCGCGATACCCCATCTCGCAATGCTAGGCGCGACTGAAAAAGACGAGAAACACCAACCCAGACCGGAGCAACTTACTAGCCATCAATTTCATTATAGCACCGTTTGTGTGTGCTATAATTTTTCACGATGACGCTCACCACACACGAACACACGCAAGCGTTGCCCATGATCCAGCGCGGCAGCATGCAGTCGTTTAAGATTGCGCTCGCGCAGATCAGTCCGCGCCTCGGCGACATTGAATTCAATCTGAAGAAGCATCTCGATTGGATCGAGCGCGCGGCACGCGAGCAAGCCGACCTCGTGGTGTTCCCTGAATTGTCGCTGAGCGGCTACTTCTTGCGTGATCTCGTGCCGCAAGTGGCGATACAGGCGCACGCGAGCGATCCGGTGTTCGCGCAACTGCTCGACGCGAGCCGCGCGATTGACATTGCACTCGGCTTCGCGTGCGAGGACGAGCGGCACAACTTCACCATCGCCGCTGCGTATCTATCTCAAGGCGAGTTGATACATCTGCACCACAAAGTGTATCTGCCAACGTATCGCCTGTTCGACGATGCGCGTTTCTTCGGTGCGGGCACGATGCTGCGCGCGTTCGACACGCGCTTCGGGCGCATGGGCTTCCTCATCTGCGAAGATGCGTGGCATCTGTCGTCGGGCGTGGTGCTGTGGCAGGACGGCGCGGACATCTTGCTGCATATCGCATCGAACCCCGGCTACGGCGTGCGCGCCGACTTGACAACGCTCGCGAACACCGACGACCTGCACCTGATCAATCGCGCCTACGCGGAGATGCTCACGGTCTGGGTCGTGCACGTCAATCGCGTCGGCGTCGAAGACGGGGTGACGTTCTTCGGCGGCAGCAGCGTGACCGCGCCCGACGGCAAGGTCATTGCGAATGCACCGCTGCTCGACGAAGCCATCGTACACGCGACGCTTGAACGCTCGGCGCTGCGCCACGCGCGCCAAACACTGCCGCTCGTGCGCGACGAAAAGTTGGATCTGGTCATCGCGGAATTGCAGAGAATTCAGAACGGAATTCGTAATCCGTAATTCGTATTTCGATTGCGCATGACGCATCACGCATCGCGCATTACGGATTGTCTCATCTCCCTCGCATGAACACCCTTACCTCATCGCTTTCCCGCCTCGCCATCAACACCGACCTCGTGCGGCCCGTGCTCGTCAACTTTTTGCGCGAGGAGATTCGCAAGGTCGGCTATCAGCGCGCGGTGGTTGGATTATCGGGCGGCATTGACTCGGCGGTGGCGCTCGCGCTCGCGGTGGAAGCATTGGGCGCACAGAACGTGCGCGCGCTCATCATGCCATATCGCGCGAGCAGTGCCGCCAGCGAAGCCGACGCGCGCGCGGTGGCGGAGCAGTTCGGCGTCGAGGCGCGCAAGATTGAGATCACGCCGATGGTCGAGCCGTTGCTCGCCGCGAACCCTGACATGTCGAACGTGCGGCGCGGCAACGTAATGGCACGCATGCGCATGATCGTGCTTTACGATCAGTCGGAAGAATTCAAGGCGCTCGTGGTCGGCACGAGCAACAAGACCGAACTGCTGCTCGGCTATGGGACACTGCACGGCGACATGGCGTCCGCGCTCAACCCGATTGGCGATTTGTACAAGGCGCAACTGCGCCAACTCGCGCGCGCGCTCGACATCCCGCGCCAAATCATTGACAAGCCGCCGACGGCTGACCTGTGGGTGGGCCAGACCGACGAAGCGGAACTCGGTGTGACATACGAGCTGGCAGATCAGATTTTGTTCATGCTGGTGGACGAGCGCTGCCGCGAAGAGGACGTGATTGCGGCGGGCTTCGATGCTGCCGTCGTGCGCGCGCTCAACACGCGCATTCGCAACAATCAGTTCAAACGCTCGCTGCCCATCATCGCTAAGATCAGCGGCCGCACCATCGGCACGGACTTTTTGTATATGCGCGATTGGGGGCGATAGAATCATCTCACCGCATCGGCACGGAGAGCGCGGAGGAATTGAACCCCTCCGCGCTCTCTATGTCTATGCGATTATGTGTCTGCCAGCCGATAGCCCTCATCTGCCCACGCGATTCATCTTGCGCGCGCGATTGATCCCATCAAGCGTCGCAAAGACGATGACGTGGTCGCCCGCTTGCAACAGCGTGTTGTGATCGGGCCGCACGTCCACCTTGCCGCCGCGCTTGTGCAGCACGAGGCTGATGTCCAACTCCTGCTGCACTGTGCCCACCGACTTGCCAATCCAACTTGCACCCGTCGGCACGTCCATCGCGCTCAGCGCGACCAACGTGTCGTCCACGTATAGCGCTTGCTGCACGTCGTGTTGGCGCACGGCGGCGGCGAAGGCAGGCGCGGCGAGCGCGGCGGTGCTGAACGCGGTGCCGAACCCGAAACCTTTGCTCACTTTTGCCGCGAGCTCAGGCTCGAACATGCGCATCACCACGCGCACGTTCGCGTTCAGCTCGCGCGCGTTCAGCGCGATCTCCAAATTGATGAGGTCGTTGCTCGTGCAGGGCAGGATGGCGTGCGCGCGCTCGATACCGGCTTGCTGTAACGTGTCGGCTTGGCGCGCGTCGCCGAAGATGATCGGCACATTCAGTTTGTGCATGACGCGCTCGCTGAAGGCACTGTGCTTGTTGTTCTCAATCGCCACCACGTCTTCGCCGAACTGCACCAACTGCTCGATCACGCGAAAGCCGACGTGCCCCGCGCCGCACACGATGACGTGCTGTTTGTACGTCGAAGCGAGCGACATGTTCCACTCCTCTTGGCGCAGTTCCTTGTTGAACAACTGCAAGCCGAAGCGCACCAGACTGTTGCCGATGATGCCGATGCCGAGAATCGGGATGAGGTAATACAGCGAATCAATCAGCAGGTTGTTGGGGTACGGGATGTTGCCCGTCTGAAAGAAGATGAGCGAGAACGCGGCATACAGCGATTGATTGAGCGTGAGGCGCGAGCCATCTCTGGGGTCAACGTAGAACTGCCAGAACAACAACGTGCCCGCGCCGACGAGCGAGATGAAGAGCAGCAGCGATACGCGAAACTGCCGCAGCAGCACATACGTGTCGCGCAGTTGCGCCCGCAGCCACCGCCAGCGTCGTGACCTGAACATGCGCGCAACGATAACACACGAGCGCGGCGGCTGTCAATGGCGGATGGCGGATGGCGGATGGCGGATGACACATTGCGTGCTGATGATCGCGCGCGGTTGGATTGCCGCCCGAAGGGGAAATCGAAAGACCCGTCAGGTCTCGGAGACCTGACGGGTCGGTGTTATGCCGTCGGCTTGCGGTTGGGTTTCTTGCTTTGGCGCGTCGGCTTCTCGCGCGCTTTCTTCTTTCTGTTAGCAGCCGATGCGTGACGACCTTTGCCAGTGACCTGATAACCACTTGCGGCGGATTCGGCCACGCGCGCCATAGCGGCTTGCGGTTGGCTCTGCTCGGCTTGCAACAAAATCTTGAGCGCGTCTTTGAGGCCGGGCAAGTAGCCGTCTTTGTGCATACGCACGGAACTGTTTGGCGACATCGGGCCTTTCCAATCGTCTGGCGGATTCGTCATTAATTCCTCGTACCAGTCAATTTTTTCTTTCAGGCTGGCCTTGTCGCCGCCACATTCCTGCGCAAATACGAATGCGTCGTATCGGCCCTGTGCCATCAGTCTCTCGCGGCGCAATGCAAAACGAACTCTATCAGGAAGATGGCTCAACGACTCTTCACCATTCATGTTGACCTCAGTGTGCTAGGGCGCTTTCTGCACCAGAATCTTGACACCTTGAATCGTTGCGTCCACCCAAGTTGATTCAGGTTGCCAACCCAGATAATTGGCGGCGTTCATCCGCCAACCGAGAATTTCGCCCTCGCGCCTGAGTATATCAAAGTTCTTTGAATCGAGGAATAGCTTTAGCTCGAAATGGGCGTCGGGTTTCAGTTTGACAAATGCTTGAGCCGTATTTCTGAGTTGCTCAAATGCGGAGTCGAGATCGCTGGCTTTGCTCTCGGCGATCAGCCATTGGTCAGTGATGGAATTGTGTCCAACGAAGTCGGCGACCTTGCCGCGCAAATTTAGGAATTGGCGAATAGCCTTTTCGTCGGCATACAACCGGTCGTACTGCTTTGCCAACATTTGGCGCACACGTTCTTCTTGATCGAATCCACCGCTCGGATTGGGGTTCCCTGTCTGCCCGCCCGTATCGGCTTGTCCGCGTCGTGCGCTGGATGGGGCGTCGCTCGCCAGTAAGACTTGTGCGCTGTGCAATGATTGCGTCAGCGCGGGATTGAGCGTGAGCAGTGCGAGCATCACGACGCCGATGATGAAGAGGCTGGATGGTTTGAGGGTGAGGGGGCGCATGGGTTAGTGGGTGAGTGATCTGTGCTTCTACGTTAGCATGAGCGATAGTTGTAGAATTTTGGTGGAGACAAAAATCTGCTCGACTCAGATCATTCAACTGCAAGGAGCGGGGAGTAGGAAGGACTATGAGATTGGTTTTTGAGTTCGCTCAAAAGTCAGAATTACCGTGATGTCTGTTAAAGGAATGCGTTTCTCTTTTGCTAAATTGTTTAATTTTGCCATCGTTGGGTTTTGCGTGCGCTGAATGCGACGAGATGAATATGCCTCTTGATACAATGCATATCCAGCACCCTTCCAACATTCACGGATATAGTCAACGATGTGGATCACTTTACTTGCGTCGTGATCAGTGTAATTTGGAGAAATAACGGTGCATAACTTTCCAGACGACTGTGCGGTAGCGCATGACTTAGCAATTTGTTTGACTGCATTGCGGTATTCGTTCTGATTCATGTTACCCAAATCACTTCGCTTTTTTGAGTAGACTCCCTTTGACATTCCCATATATGGAAGATCGATAAAAATATAATCAGCTCTTTTTACGCAATACCTTCGCCAAGTTAGGCTGACGGGAGTGGCGCGTTCGCTGGATGAACGCGCCCCAGCGCGGTGAGACGGCGCACGAGTGGTGCAATTATTCCCTTTAGCTAAAGTTGCTTTACAATAGTGGCATGACATGGAAACCAACGAAACTCACACGCGCACAAATGGAAGAACGACGCTTGGCAGGCGGTCGCCTCCTGAAACGGCGTAAACTTTCCAAAGCCCGCAT
>JBBPZQ010000013.1:0-11330 GCA_038198935.1 Anaerolineae bacterium | reverse complement strand
AGCCAGAAGTGGACGATGCCCATTCGTGACTGGCACCGCGCCTTGCAGCAATTCGCCATTGTGTTCGAAGGCAGAGTCTCGTTACCCTAACCAGCACGCACTGACTCAAGACCATTTACACAAATTACTTGACACCGTCAGCGAAGCAGTAGTTCCTCGCAACCATCATCCCCACTATCGTCCGCTCGCCCTGTGCGCTCGTCCACCAGCGCAACTTCGGCCGCACAAGGCTCGGCGTTACCAGATGCCAGCCTCATAACGTGCAGAAGCCAGAATGGCAACTGGCAATCACTCGGCTGCCGTCACCCACAATGGGTACAAATCGTCACGCGTCATGCAACCAACCCCATGCGTCCTGTCCTTCCGTACAGATCAAAACTATCCCATTGCTGGATGCGCCGTTAACTGCTTGCGCATATAGTCAATGTAGCGCATGGTGTCATGACGCCGACACGGATGACGCAACCTCAATTGACTTGGAGGGATACGAACGATGAATAATCCTAAATTGCGCGCGGCTTTGATCACGGGCGCATCGCGCGGACTCGGCTTCGCGCTTGCGCGTGCGTTGGCTGAGCGCGGCTGGCAACTCATCATTGACGCGCGCGATGTGGCTGCGCTGGAATCCGCACGCGTGGAATTGGCTAAGCGAACGAGCGTGATCGCATTGGCTGGCGACGTGACCGATGCGACGCATCGCCGCGCATTGGCCGAAGCGACGCGCTCGCTCGGCGGAGTTGATGTGCTCGTGAACAACGCGAGCATGTTGGGTCCGAGTCCGCAGCCATCTCTACTGAATTATTCGCTCGATATGCTGGAGCAGGTCTATCGCACGAACGTGATCGCGCCGCTGGCGTTGATTCAATCGTTGCAGCGCGAACTCAAACCCGATGCGCGCATCATCAACGTCAGCAGCGATGCGGGCGTCGAAGCGTACGCGGGTTGGGGCGGCTACGGTTCGAGCAAGGCGGCGCTCGAACAACTCTCCGCCATCCTCGCCGCCGAGAATTCAACCTGGCACATCTATTGGGTGGACCCCGGCGACATGCGCACGCAAATGCAACAAGCCGCGTACCCCGGCGAAGACATCAGCGACCGTCCGCTGCCGGACAGGAGCGTACCCGGCTTCTTGATACTCGTCGAAAGCAATCTGCCGAGCGGACGATACAAAGCGCGTGAACTCGTGCGGGAGGTGGCGTGATGCAGACGCTGGTCAAGCCAATGTTCAGCCTGCCGCTTGCCATGCAGACAATGCACGATCGGAACGCTCCGACGAGCACGCTCGACTTCACATTGCCGCCGGAACTGGAAGCCAGCGAGCCGCCCGAAGCGCGCGGGCTGACGCGCGACGCTGTACGGCTGATGGTCTCGCATTACGGCGACGACTGCATCGTACATACACGCTTCAGTCAATTGGCCGATTTCTTTGATGCTGGCGATCTGCTCGTGCTCAATACCAGCGGCACACTCAACGCCGCGCTGCCCGTCACGCGCGCGGACGGCAGCGCACTGGAATTGCATCTCTCGACAAACTTGTCCGCCGACCTGTGGAGCGTCGAGCTTCGACGATTCGACGCAAAGGGCACACAGCCATTCTTTGACGCGACGTCTGGCGAGACTTTGTCGCTGCCGGCGGGAGCCCGCGTGACACTCCACGCGCCATATCACGCGCGACGCGACGCACCCGCGCGCTTATGGGTCGCCACACTGAGTCTGCCGATAATCCTTGAAGACTACTTGGCTCGCTACGGATCACCCATCCGCTACAATTACGTTAGGCAGTCGTGGTCTGCGAGTTACTATCAGACCGTTTATGCGACGGAGATGGGCAGCGCGGAGATGCCGTCTGCGGGGCGCGCGTTCACGCCGGAACTCATCACGCAATTGATCGCGCGCGGCGTGCAGATCGCTCCGCTCATCTTGCATACGGGCGTGGCGAGTCTCGAAGCGCACGAGCCGCCCTACGCAGAATTCTATCGCGTGCCGGCCAGCACGGCGCGCTTGGTGAACGCGGCGCACGACGCAGGGCGACGCGTGGTCGCCGTCGGCACAACCGTCGTGCGCGCGCTCGAAACAGTCACGGTTGACGACGGCGCGACGCGCGCAGGCGAAGGTTGGACGGAGTTGATCATTACAGCGGCGCGCGGCGTGCGCGCCGTGAACGGCTTGCTGACGGGACTGCACGAGCCGCGCGCATCCCATCTCGCCATGCTCGAAGCAATCGCCGGCAATGCGCATCTGCGCCTGACCTATGCCGAGGCGCTGCGCCAGAAATATCTGTGGCATGAGTTCGGCGACCTGCACTTGATCTTGCCGTGAATGAAAACGATCCACGAATCTACGCGAATCTACACGAACAAAATTAGCGAAGATTCGTGTATTTTCCCGGATTGATTTTTTGGATGGTAGCCCACCTTCTGCTGTAAGATAAAACGCAGGAGGAATGCGATGAGCACAGCAATCGGTTTAGCCACCGCCAACGGCTTTGTGTTGGCACGGCGCGACGGCGACGCATGGCGAGTGGTGCGACGCACATTGCAAGATCGAGAGATCACGAGCCTCATCGCGCGCGAAGGCGTGATTCTCATTGGCACGCGCGACGGTGTGCTGCGCTCGGACGACGAAGGCGTAACATGGCGCGACGCGAGCGCTGGGCTGAACACGCGCTATGTGCGCTGGCTCGCGTACCATCCGCAGATTTCGGATTTGGAATTTGCCGGCACCGAGCCGGCCGGCATCTTTGTTTCGCACGACGGCGCTTCGTCGTGGCGCGCGTGCCCCGAAGTCGCGCACCTGCGCGACGAGCACGAATGGTTTCTGCCGTACTCGGACGGTGCCGGCTGTGTGCGCGGCTTCGCGTTTCATGGTAAGCGCGCCTATGCTGCCGTCGAAGTTGGCGGCGCGCTGCGCTCCGACGACGGCGGCGAGACGTGGCGGCTGGTTGAAGGCAGCGATGGCAATCCCGATCTTGAAGGACCAGCCGAGCCGCTGATTTATCCGGACGTGCATTCGATTCACGTGCATCCGTCGTCGGCGGATGTGGTGTTCGCGCCGACGGGTGGCGGGTTCTATCGCTCGGAAGATGGCGGCCGAACGTGGACGCTGTTGTATGACTGCTACGTGCGCGCGCTGTGGCTCGATGCGAATGATCCGCAGCATCTCATCTTGGGTCCTGCGGACGGTGTGGATCGAAACGGCCGTATCGAAGAGACGCGCGACGGCGGCGCGACGTGGCACATCGCATCCGGTGGACTGCGCGTGCCGTGGAAGCAGCACATGGTCGAGCGCTTCGTGCCGATTGGCGATGACCTGTTCGCGCTGCTCTCCAACGGCGAGTTGCTGCACGCACCAATGGCAACGCTCACGTGGCGGGCCATACTCTCGGAGGTTAGCCGCATCAACGCGCTCGCGCCGCTTGAGCCGTGACGTGCGATAGCGGTATTCACGACACGCGCCGAAGCGAAGGACTGGCTTCAGCCGGTCAAGCGCCGCAGGCTGAAACTCGCACTCTGAAGAGCGATGATGGGGTTCGCTGGCTCAACATTAGCATTTATCGTGGGAGCATGAGACATTACTTCCACAGTTTGACGAGTTCCTCTAGCGTCAGCGGCATCGGCACGGCGTGGCCGCTGTCGAAGTGCGTGAGCTGTACGTCATGGCCCGCTTGCTGCAACGCCTCGCCGAATTGCAGCGACTGCTCAATCGGCACGCGGCTGTCGAAGGTGCCGTGCAGCAAGCGCACGCGCAATTTTTGTTGCGGCACAACATACGCGTACGGACTGGCGACCTGCCACAACTGTGGATTATCTTTCTGTAGCGATGCTGCCAAGTTGTAGGGTCCCGCAACCCCCAAGAACGCATCCACCTGCGTTGAACCGCTCTCGGCGACGCACTTCACTTGCTGCGGTGGCGATCCGCGCACACTCGCAAAATCGTTCCACGCGCGCTCAAGCTTGTCGCCCGCAAGCGCAACCAGTGCGCCCGCACTCGCGCCCGCCGAGAAGCCGAACAGCGTAAGTGATGATGTTCCTCCATACTGCGCCATCGCGCTGCGCGCGAAGCGCACCGCGCAACTGAGCGTCTCGCCAATTTCGCGCGCGGCTCTGCCATTGTTCTCGGCATCGCTGGCGCGGTCGGGCCACTCAACCGCAAACACAACCGCACCCTGCTCCGCAATCGCTTGCATGATGCGCCGATAATCTTGCTTGCGCTCGCCGAAGCCGTGCGCGAACACGACCGACGGCATCCCCTTCGCATCGGCAGGCGCGTAGAGGTCGAGCGTCTGCGCCTCGACATTGGGCTGCAATGGAATCGTGTATGTGATGTCTTGCGTCACACTGATCGCGCGCGTGATGGCGGTCGGCGTTGCAGGCTTCGCCGTCGCCGTTGGCGGCACCGTCGTGATCGGTGGTGACGACGGTGATGCCTCGCAGGCGATCAATAACAAACACAGCAAGGCGATGATACAAGCGCGAATACGATTCATCGCGTGAACCAAGACCCGCGAGGTTTGCTCGTCATGCACGCCAATTCACTTGCTTCAAATAATCCATCACCACTTTCAGGAACGGCTCGAACTGTTCGCGGCGAATGTTGTGGCCCGCGCCGCCGATGTGCACAGATGTCAAAGTGGGACATAGCTGCTGCGCCTCCGCAATAGTTTGCGGCGTGACAATGGCATTGCGCTCCGGGTCGGCGGTAATCACCAGCACCGGACATTTGATGCGCGAAACCACATCTTGCCAGCGCACGCCGCGCCCCGTGACATCACTTGCGATATTGGGACTGGTCTGCTGCTTGGCTTGCGCCCATGCTGCAAACTCGCTTTCATCCCACGTCGGATAATGTCGGCGACCGTATGCCACAATCGCGTCCAGCGATTGGGTTTTGCGCTTGAGGATGCCAGCGCGCCACTCGGCGGTACGCGCACGCCTCGCCTCGTCGCTCATTGCATTCGGCGTGCCACCCCACGGCGGCTCTTCGAGGATGAGCGCGCGCACATGCTGTGGGAATTGCGCCGCGGTCGCTGCCGCCGTCGCGCCGCCCATCGAGTGGCCCAGCAGCACCGCGCGATTCAGTTGCAGCGCGTCAATCACGCCCGCTACATCCGGTGCGTGATCTTCTGCGGTGTAGCCCGACGCCGGTGCATCGGACTTGCCATGACCGCGCGCGTCGAGCATGATCACATCGTAGTCGGGCGCGAGCCGCCGCGCGACACGTGACCAGCATAAACCGTTGTCGGTCATGCCGTGCAATAAGACGACAGGCGGTTTTTCGCCGCCCGTGCGATAGTAATGAATGCGAACGCCGCTCGCGTTCGCGTCGCCTTCGATCCATTCAGGCATGTCGTCTCCATCAAAAATAAAATCGCCGCGGATTGTAGGGGCGTGATCGTGCCGCAGTGTCTTGACGTGCATCACGCATTTGGTTAGACAAGTGCATCATCCTCCGCAGGTCGAGTCATAATGTCGTTCAATACACGAGCGAGTTGACCCGATGAAAACGGGCGGTCTCAAACCGCCCACTTGGCCATCATCCGTTGTGTACTGCAGCCCACGTTACGAACCGATCTCCACCACGACATAATTCAGATGGACCTGCACCGCGTACGTCTCTGCCACATACGGACCGTTGATCAAACGCTCGCCCGACGC
The DNA here is from genome assembly GCA_038198935.1 of Anaerolineae bacterium. Taxonomy (GTDB): domain Bacteria; phylum Chloroflexota; class Anaerolineae; order JACRMK01; family JACRMK01; genus JBBPZQ01. The sequence continues at coordinate 5,676 of JBBPZQ010000013.1, read as the reverse complement.
GACTTGCACCGCATACGGCCGCACGCGCTGACGCTGTGGGTCCCAATACGATTGTCCCGTGCGCACGTCGAACTCCCAGCCGTGCCATGGGCAGCGAATGATTTCGTTCGCGCGCGAAACGTCGTATTCGCCCGGTGCGCTCGCTTCAATCCACGAGCCGAGTTTGCCTTCGCACAGTGGTCCGCCTTGATGGGGGCAGCGATTGCGCAGCGCAAAAAATTCGCCGTTGATGTGGAACACGCCGATGGAGCGGCCAGCCACTTCGACGATTTTGCGTCCACCCTCCGCAATCTCATCGGCACTGGCGACGACGTGTTGTGCCATGCTCACTCCAAATGGTATAACGCGCGCGCATTGCGTGACCTGATTTGCTCACGCAGCGACGGCGCGAGATTGACCGGCAGCGCTTGCTCGGGCGAATCGAAATCCCAGTGTGGGTAATCCGTCGCGAATAGGATGCGGTCATTCATGTCGAGTTGCGCGAGCAATTGCTGAAAGTAGAGCGACTTGGGCGGCTCTTCAATCGGCTGGGTGGTAAACCAGAAATGCTGGCGAATGACTTCGGACGGCAGCCGCGTGAGGTGCGGCACTTCGTCGCGCAAGCGCTTCCATGCGGAGTCGAGCCGCCACATCAGCGGCGCAAGCCACGCGAAGCCGCCCTCGATCAGCACGACTTGCAGCGACGGAAAATGCTCGAACACGCCTTCGCACACGAGACTGACGACATGCGACTGAAATGACTGCGCCATGCCGGCGTGATCCTCGTAATAGAACGAGGGCCAGCCGACGCCCGTGATGGGCAAGCCCGGTGCGCCGCCGAAGTGAATGCCAATCGGCATGCCGTTGCGCTCGGCTGCCTCATACAACTTCCAATACTTGCGTCGCCCGAACGGCTCGCGCGTGCGCACGGGCAGCAGCACTTGCACGAAGCGTTTGTCGCGCGCGCAACGTTCGATCTCTGCCGCCGCTTCATCGCCGTCTTCGTGCGGCACGATCAGCGCCGCACGCAGTCGCGTATTTTGATCGAGCCAGTGGGCGACCTGCCATTCGTTGAGCGCGGTGGCGAGTGCGATAGCAAACTCACTGGCGCGTTGTTGGCCCGCGAAGTGCAGCGTGTTCAAAACCGCATACTCGATGTTCCACGCATCGAGCAGCTGTGCGCGCATGAAATCCAGATCGGTACCGGGCAATTTGCCGGGCGGCCAGGCGTCCACGCGCGCGGCATATGGATGATGCTTCGGGTACGTCGAACCGGGGTACGCGCCTGCGATTGTGATGCTGGCCGTTTCGAGCTGGCGATGCCAACGCGTAGCCAGATACGGAAATAACGCTTTCGAATCTGCGAGATAGTTGTGCACGTCGCAATCAATGAGCGCCTCGCGCATGCGCAGCGTGATGGGCGTTTGGGTTTGGGCCAGAGTAAGCGTCACAGCGTCACCTCTCGTCAATCGGAGTAGCGGCTTCAGCCGAGGGCGTCGGCTAAAGTCGCAACTCCGATTGGAACTTCATTCCTAGAGATTCCAGCGGTACCACGCGCGCGCGTTCTCGTGCATGATCTTCGCCTTGAGCGGCTCAGGCAATTGCACGGAGGTCAAGTCTTTGTCGTCGTGCCAGTGTGGATAGTCCGACGCATACAAAAGCAACTCGTCGCATTCGAGTTGTCGAATCACGTCGAGCAGTTGTTCCGGCTGCGGCGGAGCGTCAAGCGGCTGCGTGGTCAGGCGCATGTGCGTGCGAATTTCGTCGGATGGCAGCTGCTTGATCCACGGCACCTCGCGCCGCAAGCCTTTCCACTCCTTGTCCATGCGCCACATCAGCGCCGGCATCCATGTGAAGCCGCCTTCGATCAGTGTGACCCGCAACGATGGGAACTGCGCGAACACGCCTTCGGCAATCAGGCTGATGACTTGCGACTGGAAGTTGGTCGCCGTGTTCACGTAGTCTTCGATGTAAAACGATGGCCAGCCGCTCGCTGTCGGCGGCGAGCCCGGTGCGCCGCCGAAGTGAATGCCGATCACAAACTCGCGCTGCGCGGCGGCTTCGTAAATGGGCCAGTAGCGACGATTGCCATACGGCGCCGCTGAGTGCGCGGGCAACAGCACCTGCACAAAACCAGATTGGGCTGCACAGCGCTCGATCTCTTTGACGGCCAGATCAGGAAATTGACTCGGCACGACGAGCGACGCGCGCAACCGCGCGTCCCGCTTGAGCCACTGTTCGCTCTGCCATTCATTGACCGCACTCGCCAGCGCGGCGGCCGCATACGGGTTGTGAATGCTGTCAATGGCATACGTGCAATTGAGGATGGCGAAATCGGCGCGTGGCGCGTCCAACACGTTGGCGCGCACGCCGTCGAATGTCGCACTCGCATTGGGACGTTTTGTGATGGCTGTGTGCGCCGGGTACGGCGTGTCTGCTGGACCTTTGAAGCCCGACTGCGCAATCGTCTCGCGCCAGTATTCCGATAGATATGGGAGCAGCGCCTGCACATTCGGCACGTCGTTATGCGCGTCGCAATCAATCATCGCCATGATTATATCGCCGCAAACGACGAACAAGCAATCTCACGCAAAGACGCCAAGTCGTAAAGTTCGTTTGTCATTGCAAGCAAACGCCTGCGCTCTGTTATGGAGCCGTGGGCTGGCGAAGCAATCCTCCGACTGTGCGAATGAGATTGCTTCGGCGCACGTCAGAATCGGAAACTGATTCTGACGCAGTGCCGCAAGGGGTTTACCATGGGGGCGAAATGCGCGCATCGCAACGACGGAAGGTAAGTAAAGCGCCTATGCGTCTTTGCGTGAGGCAAAACGGACAGGTATAATCGCGCGTCGTGCACAATATCATGGTTGAGGTGATTGATGACCGTCAAAGTGGGTATTATCGGCGCGGGCAACATGGGCGCGACACACGCGCGCGATCTGGTCGCCGACGCGCGCGTGCAGATGGTCGGCGTCGCCGATGTCGTGTCCGCCAAAGCGGATGCGCTCGCACGCGAGACGAGTTCTCGCGCGTTCGCGAGCGTGGACGAATTGCTCGACGCCGGCGTGGATGCGATTTACGTGACGACGCCGAACACGAAGCACCCACCCGCGGTGCTGGCTGCGCTCGCACGGAACGTGCATGTCTTCTGCGAGAAGCCGATGGCAACTTCGCTTGACGACGCCAAGCGCATTCGTGCGGCGGTGCGTGCGAGCACAGCCCTCTATCAAGTGGGCCACAATCGCCGCTTCGCGCCGGCTTATCGTTTTCTGAAAGAGAGAATCGCCGAAGGATTTCACCCCTATCTTGCCAACGCGAAACAAAACGACGGCGACTGGCTGAACCCGCCGTGGATCACCAACCTCGAACTGACAGGCGGATTCTTGTACGAATCGTCCGTGCATTTGCTCGACATGCTGCAATGGCTGATGGGCCCCGTCGTCGCCGTGAACGCGCGTGCACAGTCGCGTGTCTATAATTTGCCGTGCGACTTCGCGATCCTGCTGGCGTTCGAGGGCAATCGCCACGCTGTCTTCTCCAGTTCGGCGCACGCGTCGTGGGCATATCCGTTCGAGAGTGTCGAGATCGTCGGCGCGCACGCCTGCATCCGCACCGAAGAGATGACGCGCGCGTTCATGTCGCCGGGCTTGGAGCAAGAGATGCTCACGCGCGACTATACACATGTACCGCGCGCGATTCAATGGGGTTACAAGCAGGAGGACGATGCGTTCATCACGGCGATCATCGAAGGTCGAGCGCCTGTCGTGAATGTGGACGATGCGTATGCGGCGATCGAGTTGTGCGAGGCGTGTTATCGCAGCGCCGCGCAGGACGGCGCGACGATTAAGTTGCCTTTAGAATAGCCTTGCATATTTTTTGATGGCTCACGCCAAGCACGCAAAGTTTGCAACGTGAAAACGGATCATGGCATTGCGTATGTGGCGACCATTACGTAAGATAATTTATGCCTGAGTTACAAATCCATTCGCCCACCATCGTGCATCACATGGCTGCGCTCGACGACGGGCGTCTCATCAATGCCCGTGCCGCGCCGCCGAACTCGCTTGCGGCGATTCAAGCGTGCCTCGACGCAAGCGCGGCGATCATCGAACTGGACATCACCGCGCTGGCCGATTCTGACTATCTGTTGGTGCATGACGACCAACTGGAGTCCGAGACGAGTGGCCAAGGTGCAGTCGCGCAGTGTACGACGGCGCAAGCGCGCGAGTTGCGGTTCAAACATCATCACGCGCTCACCTCGCATCGCGTGCCAGTGCTGAGCGATGTCGTGAATCTGTTCGAGCGCCATTCGGCACGGAGTCTCTTGCAACTCGACTTCAAAAATGTGAATCCGCTGCCCAATGACGAACCATTACATCGTCTCATCCATTTGATCGAGCCCTTGCGTGAGCGCGTGATCGTGAGCAGCGGCGCAGACTGGCAGCTGCGCAAATTGCGTCGCCTCGCACCGTGGCTGATGCTCGGCTTCGACATCATGTATTACATTGATTGGATGCCCGAGCACACACCGCGTCATCCACAAGCGATGCCGAAGCAGCGCGGCGCGTACGGTTACTACGACGATCATCTGCTCGCAAGCAAGCGCGCGTGGAGCGTGCAAGATTATTTGCTGGATGTGTGCGAGAGTTTGATGGGGCGCGTGCCGGATGTGAGCGCGTTTTATTTGGAGCATCCACTGCTGGCACAGTCACTCGCCGATGGCTTCAACTGGGCGGAGCCGCTGCATCAGCGCGGCATCAAACTGGATGCGTGGACGCTGGATGTGACGAAGCCTGTTGCGGTGGAGAATGCGAAGCGGCTGCACGCGGCGGGCGTGGATATGCTCACGACGAACACGCCGCGCGCGCTGGCGCGAGTGTTGAACATCGCAACACGCGTAGAGACGTAGCAGTGCTGCGACACTACGCTATATTCTCGGTGCAGTAAATCGGATTGGTCAGCGCGAGCATCTGTCCCTCTGCATCGCGCAGCGTCAGCAGACACCAACGCGCGTGATGCGCATCGAGCGTCCACCGTTGCGTGCCGCTTGCGCCAACCGATTGCGAGTCGCGGACTTTGCCATCCGCGATCAAACCCAACTGCGCATTGGGAGGGCACGCATTCCAGTGCGCCGTCATTTGAATGGACTTGTCGTCGCAACTGGCCAGCGCATCGCCCATCATCGCATGTTGTTCGCCGACCGTCGCGTTTAATTCGAGTGTTGGGCCCGCGCTCAGATACAGGTGACCCGCGCGCACCGCGCGTAGAATTGCGGACTGCGAACGCTCCGCCGCGAACACAACATTGAAGCCGTACAGCACCGGCTCCGGCTCGCGCCCGTGATTGTCCGTGTCCGCCGTCAGCGCGAGACGGTGCCCGGCATTCAGCCACTCATAACTCAATGCGAGCGCGTCTTCGTTGTGGCTGCTCTTGCGCTGCCACGCTCCATTCCACACCTCGACCACTCGGGCATTGCCCGGCATCATGTCGTCGTAGCGCCAGCGACAGCCGGTGCAGTATGGATCGCCAATGCTCAGCGGGTGCGCGATGACGAACGTGCCGCCGCGCGCTTCGACCTCCGCCGCGATCTGCGGCATCGTGCGCCCATCGCGCACGCGCCAATCTATCCACTCGCGCATGCCAAGCGCGAGCGCATGACCCCAGAACGTCGTCAACTCCATGCCGCCCATCGTCAGT
>JBBPZQ010000012.1:0-31682 GCA_038198935.1 Anaerolineae bacterium | reverse complement strand
CCACGCCTGATAACCGTGCCGCTCTGCGTCAAATGGTTGATCGTGGTTTTGCGCGACTGCGCCATCGCCGCGATCTCCTGCTTGGATTCTTCCATCAAGCAGGTTTAGTTGTTAAGCAACTTTGGTGAAAAGGAATAATAGCCGCGCAGCCAACGCAATGGCATGATGTTTATTGGAGTGTGAGGAAATCGGACGAAGCAAAGCCCACGCCGCGCAAATCGTTTGGCATGATGAGATAAACATACACCGCCGCGCTGCCATCAGCGCGGCGCGCGACGAACGCCGTCTCCACTCTCAAATTCGCGCGTGCTAGTGCGGCAGGCAGTTCAGCAAGCGCGCCTTCCCACGAAGCGAGCGCGACGTAGCGATGCGCGAGCGGCATGTGCGTCGCGTCGTCCGTGAGTGACTGCACGTCGGGCATCCAGCGCCGATCGAGTTCGCGCCCGAAGGTATAATAGTCCAGTTCCCAGCTGAGGTCGTGCACGTAAAGAATCGTCGCCGTCGTATCAATCTGCCAGAAGTACGCGCCGACCTGCTCAACGCCCGCGTGCAAGTTGAAATCGCGCCCAACGAGAATCTGATCGTGCAGCACAGCGCGCGCGGGCAGCACAAGCAGCGCCAGCAGCGCCGCCGACGCGCTCACTTGCAGCGCGCGGGCGCGCACCGCGTCCAACGCAAACACGAATGCGCGCGCGATCAGAATGCACGCAAGCGGCGCGAGCGGCAGCACGTAGCGGTCCCACGTTGGGAAACCCACAACCCAATGCAGCACGAGCCAATACGCTGCGGCGGAAAGCAGAAACCCATCGGCGCGCTTGCGTTCACGCCAGAGCATCAACGGCGTGATACACAACGCCAGCAGCAGCACCCAGTCGGACGTGAGGGTGTGTGCAAGACTCAACAACTCCACCGCGCGCGGCACATACTCTTCGAGTGACGCCGGTCTGAAGCCGCCAAAGTGATCGAGGCTTGCGCCGAAAAAGTCCGGCTGCGGGCGCAGCACGCTCCACGCGACGACGAGCGCGAGCGGCAGCGCGAGACCCGTCAAGAACAACTTTGGATTTTCGAATTCAGTCTGTAATCTGAAATTTGCATCCTGCGCGGCATTGATACGTCGCCGTCGAAGCGCTGAAATCTGAAACAACAGTAACGGCAAAGCGAGCAGCGCATCCTGCTTCGTCGCCAGCGCCAAGCCGAACGCGAGTCCGCTCCACACGAAACATTTTCGCAGCGCGAGGTGCGCCGACGCAAGCAGCCACAGCAGCATGAACGGGTCCGTGAAAGCAGTGGGTGCGAACAAGATGGCGATAGGCGACAGCACGAGCGCAAGTGCGGCGAAAGCGGCGACGCGCCGATCATACAGTTCACGTGCAATCGCATACGTCAGCAGCACACTGACGATGCTAGCCAGTTCATTCGGCAGGCGCGCGATTTCTTCCGATGCGCCCAGCGTGCCGAACAGCGCGGCAAGCGTGTAGATGAACAACGGCGGCTTGTCCACCACGCGCGTCGCGAGCCACACGTCCTGACCCGTCGCAATCATGCGCGCCCACGTCGCGTACAACGCTTCGTCGGGATGAAAGCGATAGCCGCTAATCAGCGAGAGGCGCAGCACAGCTGCCAGCAGCGTGACGGCAATCGCAATGGGCACATCTACCGTCCCATGCGCACCGCGCGCGCCCAACAGCGGACGCGCGGCATGGGACAGCGGACGTTCCACCACGCTCATGGCAAGATCCGATAGCGCAGCAGCGTGAAGATCGCCATGATGCCGTCGCGCCACGTGATCTTCTTGCCTTCGTCGTACTCGCGCCCGTTGTACGAGATCGGCACCTCGTAAATGCGGATGCCTTGCCGCAAGACGCGTGCGGTGATCTCCGGCTCGAACTCGAAGCGGCGCGAGCGCAGCGGCATGTTTTTTACCACATCCGCACGGAACACTTTGTAGCCCGTCTCCATGTCGCTGAGGATCGTGTCGAACAAGATGTTGGTCGTGAACGTCAGCAACTTGTTGCCAACCATGTGCGAGAAGAACATCGCCTTGCGCGGCCCGCCAAGAAAGCGAGAGCCATACACGACTTTGGCGCGACCTTCGAGAATTGGTCTGAGCAGTTCGGGGTATTCGCGCGGATCGTATTCGAGGTCGGCATCTTGTATGAGAATGATGTCGCCCGTCGCGCGCTGGATACCCGTGCGCACGGCTGCGCCCTTGCCGCTGTTCTTCTCATGCAACATAACCGTCAGGTCGTCGCTCTGATCTACTTGCTGCAAAAGTTCGCGCGTGCCGTCGGTCGAGCCATCGTCCACGACGATGATCTCGTCGTGGCACTCGACCGCACGCACGCGCTGGATGATCTCGCAGATGGTGTCTTTCTCGTTATACGCTGGGATGATAACTGATACTTTCAATAGATGCTCCAAAGCGTTTGCGAAAATTATAAGCGACGGATGCACTTGTGGCAAAGTCAAATGAGCTTGTGCTATAATGCCCGCCATGCAACACGAGCCTCGTGAGGTGCACATGGAAACGTCGTCCAGACCCGAACTGAGTTTCGGCGATGGCTTTCGCTTCGGTTGTGGTTTCATGTCAGCCATCGTCGTGTTCTCGATCGTCCTCACCATCTTGAGCGGTATTGTGGCCGGTCTTGCCTTCGCGCTCGCGCCCAACCTCCCCAACATCCTGCCACGCTTGTTCGGCGGATGAACAACTGACACTCAGAGTAAACGATTTAGGGGCGATGTATTCATCGCCCCTACACATTGACTTTGGACTGCTGACCGCCTGATACCTATTGCTTCCCTCCGCCCTCCGCCGTAATCACAATCGCCTGCGCGATCTCCTTCATCGGGCGGCGCATGTTCATGCTCATCTTTTGGATACGGCGGAACGCCTCCGCCTCCGTTAAGCCCTTCTGATCCATCAAGATACCTTTCGCGCGGTCAATCAGCTTGCGCGTCTCGAACTTGTCGCGCAGGTCCGTCACTTCTTCATCAAGCGAGCGGGTCTCGTCGTAGCGCGCCAGCGCGACTTCAATTGCAGGCGACACCTCCGATTCGCGAAACGGCTTCACCAGATAGCCCATCACCCCCGCATCGCGCGCGCGCTCCACCAACTCCTTCTGGCTGAACGCGGTCAGCAGCAGCACGGGGCAAACTTTTTCTTCCCACAACACCTTCGCCGCTTCGATGCCGTCCATCTCCGGCATTTGGATGTCCATGATCACAATGTCGGGTTTCAAGTCTCGCGCCAGCCGCACCGCCTCCGCACCGTCGCCGACCTCACCGACGACGAGATAGTCAAGCGAGCTCAGCAACTCGCGCAAGTCCACGCGCTCGATGGATTCGTCTTCCGCGAGCAGCACACGGGTCTTCTGTTCTTCCATCTGCATCTCTTCCATTATCTGCCTCCCGACAAAATTTTCGACAAGCTGAGTTCGGCGACCACGCCGTGCGCGGGTGCGCTTTGATTGCGCACCTCGAAACTACCGCGCAGCTCCTGTGCCAGATTCTGCACAATCTTCAGACCGAGATTGGGCGAGTCACGCCAGTCTGCATCGGAGGGCAAGCCGCGCCCGCTGTCCACCACCGTAACGCGCGCACGCTCCGGCGTATCTTCCAATTGGATGCGCACGTAGCCGGTCTCGTCCGGCTCGAATGCGTGCTCCACTGCGTTCTGCACCAACTCATTGATGATGAGCGCCGCCGCAGTCGCTTGACGCGGCGGCAAGCGCAGCGCATCCCCTTCGACCTCGATGCTGATCTTGGAATCGCGCGGCAGCAGACTCTCTTGCACCTGCTTGGCGATTTGCTTGCTCACGTCCTTCAATTGAATCGCGCTGTCGTGATCGAGCGAGAGCGATTCATGCACCTGCGCCACCGCGAAGATGCGATTGCTCAATTCATCGAGCGCACGTTTCGTCTCGTCCGACTGCGCTCGCCGCGCCTCGACGCGCGTCAGCGAGACAATCGTCTGCAAATTGTTCTTCACGCGATGATGAATCTCGCGTACCATCGCGTCCGTGCGCACTTGGTTGGCTTCTTGCCGCCGATCAATCGTCACGTCGCGGATCAACAGCAGAGCCTGCCGTGTCTCGCGCGGCTCGTTGGAGAGCGACAGCCAGCCGCGCGTGCGTGCGCGCTCTGTCGTCGTCGGCGCGAGCGGGATGACGCGCCGCAGCCACACCGCGTCGCGCACCAAGTCCTCTTGCTCGATGCACACGCGCTCGTCCCATGCCTGCCAGACCAATTGCTCGTCGCCTGTTTCGAGCGCGTCAATGCGCTCGCCCACCAACCGCTGCGTGATGTTCAACTTGCGATAGAATCCTTCGGCAATATTGCTGTGGTAGCGAATCCGCAAGTCGCGTCCGATCACTACCATGCCATCGCGCGCGCTAAACGGCGACAGACTGATCGCGTGCTTGATTTCGCCGCGCGCGATCATTTCCTTAAAGACGTGCAGCGTCTGATGCAGCGCCAGTCCGCGATTGCGATACGCCACGTACTCAATCGCCGACGACTCGATGCTCAGCACGCCCGTGATCGCGCCGACGAGGTTGCGCACGGGCACGACTTCTTGATGCGTCGGCGCATGACCGTTGCTCGCAGCCATCGGCTTATGCGTATGCGCGCCGTAACGCGCTGCGCGATCCAACAGCGACTCGCGCGCTGGCGCAAGCGTGAAGCCTTTGCGATTTTCCGAATAGAGAGAAGCGATGGAATGGGGCTGGGCGTGGAACGTGACCACGAACTGATCGAGCGCACGAACGTCGTAATACAAAACGTCCGAGCGAGTCACGTCCGATAGAATTGGGAGCGATTCGTAAATCGTTTGCTGCCGCGCGATTTCACGGTCGAGGACCGCAATGTCCACATCATCCTCAGCGTCGTCCGTGACAACACAAAAGGCTGGCGAGCGTGCCCACCAGCCTTCGACATCACGACCTACACAGACGGCGGGTAGATTTTACACACACTGACTGCGCGTGATTCTACTTCACATCGCAAAAGAGGGCAAGACGATGGGCGCTGTGGCGCTGTGACGACGCATGCAACGTCACTACTTCCCCGGTACCGGCAGCCAGCCGCGCGTCAGGTAATCGTCCATCGCGCCGACGAGCAGCAGCCCCAGCCACAACAGCCCCGCGAGCACGATCAGCTGCGTCAGCCCGCCGCTGTATCGCACGTGCATAAAGTACAGCACGATTAGCGCGGCTTTCGCACCCGCGATGGCGAGCGCCGCAACCGTGTTAAACACCCCCAACTCGACGAAGTTTGCCGCGACTGTCGCGCCTGTCAGCACCAACAGCGCGCCACACACCAGCAGATACGTTCGCGTTGGAATGATGTGTCCGTGCATGAATTGATGAATGCTTTGTCGCCTATGCGTGAAGCTCAGTGCTTTGCGACCAAGTACAACAATGGAAACAGAAAGACCCAAATCACGTCCACCAGATGCCAGTACAATCCCGTCATCTCGACGGGCGCATAGTACATCTCGTTATACTTGCCGCGTAGGGTGTTCAACAGCATGATCGCCACGAGCGTGATCCCAATGATCAAGTGAATCGCGTGCACGCCTGTCATAAAAAAGTACAGCATGAAAAAGATTTGTATCTGCGGCGCATTCGCGCCCGTCCACAGCCAATTCAGTCCGGGCACTTCGTGCGCTTCCCAGTGATGGTAGTATTCGAAACCCTTGATGACGAGGAACGTCGTGCCCAGCGCCGCCGTGCCCATCAAGAGCAGTGCCGTGCGGAATCGTGATGAGCCGCTTTGCGCGCTATGCACCGCGAGCGCCATCAGCAGACTGCTCACGATCAGCACCGCCGTGTTGACCGCGCCGAATGCCAGGTCGAGATGACGGCTGCCCTCTTCAAACACGCGCGCGTAGGCATAGCGATTCACCGTGTACATCAAGAACAAAGCGCCGAACAACATCAACTCAGTCAGCAGGAACACCCACATGCCGAGCACGTTGGCATCGTGCTGTTGTTCGAGCGTATCGAAGTGATGCGCGAGCGGCGCGCGCAATGCGTGGCGTCGAGTAGTCATTGAAGCATGCTCAGTAGCGACATTCACCCTCACCCCTGCCCTCTCCCTGCGAGGGAGAGGGAGCAAGTTCCTCTCTCCTTCGGAGAGAGATTAGGTGGCGGGCGATGCTGCATTAGCCAACCTCTTCCACCTCACCACCATAGTTGTAAGGTCCACTCGTGACCACGGGCGTCTGCGAAAAATTATCGGGCGGCGGCGGCGACGACGTTTGCCATTCCAGGCCGGTCGCCTGCCAAGGGTTGGCGGTGGCAGGCTTGCCAATCCACAGCGACGGTATGAGATACAGCGCGGGCAGAAGGTAACCAATTGCCAGCAAGATGCCGCCCGCAGTTGAAATCACGTTAAGCCACTGGAACTCTGGTGGATAGACGTGATAGCGGCGCGGCATGCCGAGAAAACCCAGAATGAATTGCGGAAAGAACGTCACGTTGAAGCCGAGAAAGATCGCAATGGCGGCGATGCGCCCCCACATCTCCGGATACATGCGCCCCGTCATCTTGGGCCACCAAAAGTGCAAGCCGCCGAAGTACGCCGACACCGCGCCGCCGACCATGATGTAATGGAAGTGCGCGATGACGAAGTAGGTGTCGTGCAACTGCACGTCCGTTCCGAGCGCCGCCAAGAACAAGCCCGTCAGCCCGCCAATCGTGAACAGCCCGATGAAGCCGAGCGCATAGAGCATCGGCGTGTCGAACGAGATCGAACCTTTGTACAGCGTCGCGGTCCAGTTGAACACCTTCACCGCCGATGGAATCGCGACGGCGTAACTCAGAATCGAGAACATCAACGCCGCGTGCACGGACATGCCCGCGACGAACATGTGATGACCCCAGACGAGGAAGCCGAAGATGGCAATGGCAATCGTGGCGAACGCCACGACCTTGTAGCCGAACAATCGCTTGCGCGAGAACGCCGTGATAATTTCACTGACCACACCCATGCCGGGCAAGACCATAATGTACACGGCCGGGTGCGAGTAGAACCAGAACAGGTGCTGATACAACAGTGGATCGCCACCCAGTTGCGGGTCGAAGATGCCGACGTGTGTGACCCGTTCAAGCGCGACGAGGATGAGCGTGATGGCGAGCACGGGCGTCGCGAGCACGAGGATGATGCTGGTCGCGTAGATGTTCCAGATGAACAGCGGCAAGCGCATCCACGTCAGACCCGGCGCTCTCATGCGATGAATCGTCACGATAAAATTGATGGCGGTCATGATGCTGCTGAAGCCAGCGATGAAGATGCCGAGCGTCGTCGAAATGACGTGCGTGGTGGACGAGGTAGTGCTGTACGGAGTGTACAGCGTCCAGCCGGTGTCCACGCCACCGCTGACGATTGCCCACAGCGTGAACGCCGCGCCCGCCAGATAGACATACCAACTGGCTAGGTTCAGTCGCGGGAACGCGAGGTCGCGCGCGCCGATCATCAGAGGCACGAGGAAGTTGCCGAGCACTGCCGGGATGACGGGCACGAGGAAGAAGAAGATCATGATGATGCCGTGCGCGGTGAACAACTTGTTGTACGTCATCGCGTCCACCCAATCAGGATCGGGCGTCAGCAATTCGAGGCGCATCAACGTCGCCGCCGCGCCGCCCAATACAAACATCAGCGTGACGGTGATGATATACATCACGGCGATGCGCTTGTGATCCGTGGTCAGCAGCCACGAGCGCACGCCGAAGTTTACGTTCAGATAGTGCGGTCGGGGGAGAGAAAGGGTCGCCATAGAATTATTTCACGTGCAGTACAGGTCACCCTGAGCGCAGCGAAGGGTCTCTGAAATGATACTCGAAAAACGACATGGTCATGCAATCAACTCGCCGCGAATGCATGAGCAAAAATTTCTTGAGCAGCACGTCACGATATCTTGGCTCCGCTCGAAGTGACAGGCTGGGACGCAAGCTTAAATCACGGTGTCGCGCTCGGCGCAGGATTCGGATTGCCATTCAGCGACTTGATGTACGCGATCAACTGCACCATCTGGTCGTCGTTGATGCGACCTTGAAACGTCGGCATGATCGGCTGATAGCCTGCGACGACTTTGGCATTGGGATTCATGACCGACTCGCGGATATAGTTCTCGTCCGCGACAAGCGTGCTTCCGTCTGCGAGTTGCACGCGCGAGCCGAACAGAACCACGAGCGACGGACCCGGCCCCGAGTTATCGGGCTTGTGGCATTGAGCGCAGCCGAGCGATTGAAACAACTGCGCGCCCGCGGCCGCAGGATTGCTTGTCGGCCCGCCATTCGCCCACGATTGATAATCTTCCGCTGTTAGCGCATACACCCAGCCGATCATCTCAGCGTGGTTCGTGCCGCAATACTGCGAGCAGAACAAGTGATACTGGCCGGGCTTGGTCGCGTTGAACCACGCCGTCGTATAGCGTTCGGGCAGCACATCATCCTTCACGCGGAAGTCGGGCACGAACAAATCGTGGATCACGTCTTGCGCGGTCATCGTCAACTTGATGTTCTTGTTGATTGGCACGTGCAGCTCGTTGATCTCTTCCTGCCCCGTCGCGTGCACGAACTTCCACATCCACTGCCGCCCGATGACGTACACTTCGGTCGAATCGTCCGGCGGGCGCGACAACTCGAAGTACAAGTTCGCACCCCAGAAGAAAACGACCATTGCCAGCGCGAACGGGATTGCCGACCACGCGAACTCCAATCGGTTCGAGCCTTTCGTCTGCTGCGCCACCTCGTTCGGCGAGCGGCGGCGATAACGAATGGAGAACACGACGACCAGCGTCGTGACGATCAGCGTGATCGCGCACGCCAGCGCGAGCATGAAGATCATCAGCGCGTCCACGCGCCCCGCGACGGTCGAGGCTTGATCGGGCCAAAGTTGTGGCATTTCATAAAGACCTGACAGGTCTCGAAACCTGTCGGTCCGCTCTTACTTTTTGTAATGCAAGACATCCCAACGGAACATCACGATCAAGAATGCGCCAAGCACGATCATTGTCGCGATGCCGCCCCAGCGCGCCACGTCGAGCGCAATCGTGCTGTACTTGCCGAGCGTCGGATCGTAGTGATAGCAAATGAGCAGCAGTTGATCCACCGCCGAGCCGATACGATTCTGCGACGCTTCCACGAGCGCAAGCCGCAAGTCTTGCGACGCAATCTCCGTGCCGTACAAGTAGCGCGAGACTTTGCCTCCCGGCGTCAGCACGACGATGCCGGCCGGATGCGCGAACTCGTCCTGTCGCGGATCATACGCATAATGAAAGCCGACGGCGTCGGTGATGCGCTGAATGTCGTCGGTGGTGCCGGTCAGGAAATGCCAACCCTTCTCTGCGCCCACACGCGCATACGACTTGAGATATTGCTTCTTCTTCGCGGCGGCAAGCGATGGCAACTCGCGTGGGTCAATGCTCAGCGTGACCACGTTGAAGTCTTTGCCAATGTCGAACGATAAATCGCCGAACGCGCCGACGACGCTATCAAGAATGATCGGGCACAGGTTTTTGCAGTGCAAGTAGTTGAGCGTCAGCACGGTCGGCTTGTCAGTCAGCAGACTGCCGAACTCGATCAGGTTTCCTCGTTCCTCGCGCAACTCGGTGTCCAGCGGCACCTGCGCGTCGAGTTTCTGCTCGAACGCCACCGCGCGCACAATATCGGGCACGGGCGACTGCGCGCTGACCACCTGTGAGCCGAGCGCGAAGAACGCGATGACAATGCACAAGCCCAATTTAGTCATGACGCATGAACCCTAAAGCACCGACAGCAAATCCGATCAGCAGCACGAGGAACGCAATGTTGCTCACCATCCCGTTCGTGAGCCACGCCGCGAAGCCGCCGAGCAGCATGATGTGAATCGCAAATAGCATTTGCTTGGTTGATTTATCCACTCTCGATTCACCTGCGCTCGGTCGTGCGTCCCGAGCTTGAATACGACGGAAGTGTATCAGCCTTGTCTTGAAACTGATCGCTCTCGCTCTGCAGGCGCGTCGGCAAGCCGCGCTGCAAGAGCGCATCTATCGCGCGCTCGATCGGAATGTGCACCACGCCCGCGTTCTGATCTAACCAGCCGTATGTGTGCAATCGCGCATCTTCTTCGGATAAATATTGTTGCATGACCGCATCGGGGTTCTGGCGGCGGGTCACGGCGCTCGGCAGCGGGTTTGACGGATTGGCCGAGAACACACCATTCGGCGGACACAAGCACGGCAGTTGTCCAACATACGCGAGCTGCACGCCGACCGTGATGATCAACATCAGCGCCATACCCGCGAGCAGCAGCACACCCGCGATGGCGACAACACGCAAGTTGAGGTCGCGCGTCTCGTGTGCGCGCGCTTGCGCTTGCAAGCCGCCGACCTGCTTGCCTAATGCGCCGTTGTCCCTACGCTTCGACAATTTCGTGTGCCCCTTCTTCAGCCAACGCCAGCAGGCGCGGATCGTGCTGCGGTAAGAGTGGACGGCGGTTGAGCTGCCAGATGAAGAACGCCAACCATAAACCGCCGATGCCTATTGTCGTCGTCAAGTCGAGCCAATGCAGCGCGAGTGGGCGCGTCGTCTCGTTCACACCGGGCGACACGAGCCAGAACACATCCACCCACCGCCCGACGACGACGAGCGCCGCGACGATGGCTAGCAGCAATGAGCTGCGCTTCAGGTCGCGAAACAGCAGCAACGCAAATGGCAGCGCAAATTGCGAGAGGGTCATCGCGCCCGCTAGCCATTGCCAGCCGCCTTGCAAGCGGCGCAAGTACCACGGCACTTCTTCGCTCAAGTTGCCAGCCCATATCAGCATGAATTGCGAGAACGATAGATACGCCCACAGCATCACAAACGCGAGCAGTAAGCTGCCCAAATCGTTAAACAATCGTTTCGACAGCACGTGCGAGAGCGGCGCACGATGCGCGAGCAACGCCGACACGACAATCGCAAAAGCAAACGTGCTTAGCGCCATGCCCATCGTCACCATCGCCGGATAGATGGTGGACCACCAGTGTGGCTCCAGCGACATCGCCCAATCAATCAGCGCGAACGTCAGCGCCAATGCAAAGGCGATCAATAGGAACGCGCTCGGTCGCCGCACGCGTTGAAAAAATTCGGGGCTGGCATTTACATCCTGCTCGCGCGACCAGCGATCGACGATGTATGTAATCGCAATCCACAACGCGAAGTAGATCACGGCGCGCGTAATCCACGACGGCAGATTGAGATACATTGCTTGATTGGGTCCCGTCACCTCACCGCGCGACCATGGATACAAATCACCCATGCCGAAGATAAGCGGGACGAACAGCACGGCGACGAGCGGCATCGTGTACGCCGCTGCCTCGAGCACGCGCCGGATCACGATGCCCCACAAGCCGCCTGCGAGAAAGATTAGCAGCACGAGCACGAGCGCGCCTATTGCCAAGCCTGACCAGAAGATATACGCGACCAAGTACGAGCGAAAGAACTGCGCGTGATCGAGGAACGCGCCGACGAGACTGAGCGCAAGCGCAACCGCACCGACAACGAGCAATGGCATCAGCGCGCGCACGAACACGGGTTGGTCAACCGGAACGACGCTGGCTTGTTGGCTGGTTAATAGGTTGGTTGGTTGGGTCGGCAGTTGCACTGCCGAACTATCTTCAGGTCGTTTCATCACTTCGGCGGCTCTCCCAGATTGCCGCGCTGCTCGACCGGCACATCCTCGATGCGCGCATTCTGACTGAGTTGCAGCGCGCGGATGTACGCGATGATCGCCCAGCGGTCGCGCACCTGAACTTGCGATGCATACGGCGGCATCGAGCGCATGCCGTTTGTGATTACGTCGAACAAGTGGCCCACTGGCGCATCGCGCAAGCGCTGATCGTGGAGCGATGGCGGCCGCTGAAAACCTGCGCGCACGACCAATCCGTTGCCGCCGCCGACATAATCGTGACACGGCGTGCAATAAACATTGAATCGCTCTTGCCCGCGCTGGATCACCTCGCGCGTGATATCGAACGGAAACACATTCGCATCACTTCCGTTCTGCTTGCCCGTGTACAACAGCGCATCATCGCGTAACTCGCCGCGCGGCACGGTGTCCGGCTCGATGGGGCGCGCTGACGAATGATCCGGATAAAAGTCACTGTTCTCCAACGGCTCATAGCGCGGCTGCTGCGCCATCGCTTGGAAGCTGCCTTTCAGCTCGCAAGCGGTGAGTGCAAGCATGAGAATTACGATTATCCAGACGGCGGACGGCGGACGGTGGACGGCAGATGCGGTCCTGCGGTCTGCCGTCTGTCGTCTGTCGCCGTCAATGCGGAACATCATTCACCTCGCGCGGCTGCAACGACGAAAGGAAATCGCGCACGGTCTTGTATTCAAAAATCGGATCGGTGGACTCGATCAGCAGGAAGAAACGATCCGACGTGGCGAACTGAAAGCGCGGCACATGGAACGTCGGATGATAAGGCTGCGGCAATCCATTCAGCGCCAACATGCCCAGCACCGCAAAGAGTCCCGCGAGTAGAATCGTCGTCTCGAAGGTGATGGGCACAAACATGGGCCAACTATTTAGCGGGCGCCCACCGATGTTCATGGGATACGCGAACACATTTGCCCAGTACTGCAGACCGTACCCCCCCACACAGCCGAGGATGCCGCCGAGCAACACAATCGGCGGAACCCACGTGCGATGAAAATCGAGCGCATCCGCCAGACCTTCGACGGGAAACGGCGAATATGCGTCCATGTCGCAGAAGCCGGCGGCGCGCGCTTCGCGTGCTGCGCGCAGCAACGTCTCTGGACTGTCGAACTCAGCCATGACGCCGTACAGGTCAGGACGATCGTTCGCATTCTTCATGCGCGCTGTTCCTTCACGTCGGGGCGCGTCAATAACTCGCGCATTTCGAAGATCGAGA
Organism: Anaerolineae bacterium; assembly: GCA_038198935.1. GTDB lineage: Bacteria > Chloroflexota > Anaerolineae > JACRMK01 > JACRMK01 > JBBPZQ01. The sequence continues at coordinate 18,781 of JBBPZQ010000012.1, read as the reverse complement.
TGACGGGTAGGAAGCGAATGAACAGGAACAACAGCATGAAGAACAACCCTATCGTACCGACGAAGGTAGCGATGTCCCAGACGGTTGGCGCGTAGTAACCCCACGCCGATGGAACGAAGTCGCGATGCAGACTGGTCACGACAATCACGAAGCGCTCCAGCCACATGCCGACGTTGACGATCAGCGAAATGACCCAGAGCGCGATGGTGCTGTTGCGAATCGGACGGAACCAGATCAGCTGCGGGATGAGCACATTGCACGTCAGCATCAGCCAATAGAACGGCGCGTATGGTCCGAGTGCGCGGTTCGACTGCACGTACATCTCATACAGGTTGCCGCTATACCACGCCGTGAAAGCTTCCATCATGTAGCCGTAACCGACGATCATGCCCGCGACTAACATCACCAATGCCATGTTCTGCAAGTGACGCATGGTGATGAAATCTTTCAAGCCATAGAAGAAGCGCAGCGGGATGGCAAGTGTGAGCACCATCGCGAAGCCCGAAAAGATCGCGCCCGCGACGAAGTACGGCGGGAAAATGGTCGAGTGCCAGCCCGGCACAATCGCCACCGCAAAGTCAAACGAGACGACGGTGTGCACCGACACGACCAACGGCGTCGCAATCGCAGCCATCAGGTAGTAGGTTTGCTCGTAGCGCCGCCAATGTTTCGCCGAGCCGCGCCAGCCCATCGAGAGAAAGCCAAAGATGACCTGCGCGAGCTTGCGCTTGGCGCGATCGCGCAGCGTCGCCATATCGGGAATCAGGCCGATGTACCAGAACAGCAGTGAGATCGTGCCATAGGTCGTGATGGCGAAAAAGTCCCACACAAGCGGGCTGCGGAATTGTGGCCAGAGTCCCATCGTGTTCGGATACGGCGCGAGCCAGTAGGCAAAGTATGGTCGGCCAAGATGCAGTACCGGATATGTCGCCGCGCACGCTACGGCGAACAGCGTCATCGCTTCGGCAAAGCGGTTGATGGACGTGCGCCACGTCTGCCGCAGGAGCAGCAAGATCGCCGAGATGAGCGTGCCAGCGTGACCGATGCCAACCCACCACACAAAGTTCACGATAGCAAAGCCCCATGCGACCGGAATATCCACGCCCCACACGCCGACACCTTGCACGAGCAGCACGCTCACGGCGAATAGGAACAGCATGAATCCGAGAAACGACACGGCGAAGCCAAAATACCAATGACGCGGCACGCCGCCCAGCACAATCGCGCTGATTTTCTCGGCGACCGAGCGATAGTTATAACCCGGTGCGATCACGGGTGGGCGGTCAAGTTGGGTAGTCATAGGCTTAGGCGACGGAGGAAGGAGGACGGCAGATCGTCGTCCGTCGTCCTCCGTCTGTGCTCATTCGTCCTTGATCTCCGGATTCAGATTCCGAAGCTCCGCCAAGTAGGTCGTGCGCGGGCGCGTGTTCAACTCGGCGAGCATCGCGTAGTTGAGCGGCGATGCTTTCAACTTGACGACACGGCTGTTCGCGTCGTTCAGGTCGCCGAAGATAATCGCTTCGGTCGGGCACGCCGCTTGGCACGCCGTCACGACTTCGCCCTCACGGATGCGCCGACCCTCACGCTCGGCGGTGATGCGCGCGCGGTTGATACGCTGCACGCAATAGGTACACTTCTCCATCACACCGCGCGAGCGCACCGTCACGTCTGGATTGTTCAGCAGTTTCAGAACTGGCGTCTCGTAGTCGGTGTATTGGAAAAAATTGAAGCGGCGCACTTTGTAAGGGCAGTTGTTCGAGCAGTAGCGCGTGCCGATGCAGCGGTTGTATGTCATCTCGTTCAAGCCTTCGCTGCTGTGCGTCGTCGCCGCAACCGGACACACCACCTCACATGGCGCTGTCTCGCAGTGCATACACGGCACCGGCTGAAAGTGCGCTTCGGGCTCGTCGGGCGTTCCTTTGTAGTAGGCATCCACACGCAACCAGTGCATCTTGCGGTCGCGCAGCACTTCGCTCTTGCCGACGACGGGAATGTTGTTCTCAGCCTGACACGCGACCACGCACGCATTGCAGCCCACGCACGCGCTCATGTTGATCGCCATACCCCACTTGTAACCATCGTACTTGTATTCGGGATAAATGATCTCGCCGCCGTGATGCTCGTCCATCTCGCGCACGAAGTTTTGATTGGCGCGAAACTCTTTGAGTGTGCCTGCGCGCATCACATTGCGCCCCTCGATGGTCTGATGTCGCTGTGTCGTGGCCAGTGCGTAGTCGTCGCCCACTTTGCGCATCTCGACGCCGACGTCGAACCATGGCGCATTGGAGTTGCGAATCAGGTACGCATTGTAGCCGCGCTCGTCGCCGACCTTGCCCGCGCGCGTTCGCCCATAACCAAGCTGCACGACGACGGTGTTGTCCGCCTGACCGGGCATGAGCCACACGGGCGCACGCACCGTACGATTTTGATATTTCAGTTCGACGACGTCGTTGTTGTCAAGATTCATGCGCTGGGCGAGCGCGGGCGCGATGAGCGCGACGTTGTCCCACGTGATCTTCGTCAGCGGCTTCGGCAGTTCTTGCAGCCACGCGTTGTTGGCGAATTGCCCGTCGTATAGGGTGGGGTCAGGACGGAAGACGATTTCGAGCGACGGGGGATTGGAGACTGGAGTTTGCGTTTGCGCTTGCTTGAAGACGTCGCGGTTGAGCGTGACGGATTTGGGACGAGCGCTGCTGTTCGCGATCACGCCGTCGTTCAATGCCTTGCGCCAGAACGCATCGAAGCCTGTGCTGAGCGTGGTCGAACCACTGCTCGGTCCATTTTTTTTCTGCCAGAACGCGCGCACGATGTCGTGCGCCGATTGCTCGGCGGCTGACGTGATGAGCGCGAGCAATTCGTGCGCCGACTTGCCGCCATACAGGGGTGCGATGAGCGGTTGCAGGATGGTCGTCGTGCCATCGTGCCCGCGCGCATCGCTCCACGCTTCGAGATAATGCGCGGCATTGACGTGCCAATTGCACACAGCCGAAGTCTCGTCGCTATACAGACTGAGATGCACGCGGTTAGCCACTTTGCTCAGCCGATCTGCAAAACCCAAGTCGGCTGGCGCGCTGTACGCGGGGTTGCCGCCGAGGATGATCAGTAGCTCGACTTTGTTCGCGTCAATGTCCGCCACCAGATCGCGCAACGATTGCATTTGGTCAACAGCACTCGCGTGGATCGGCTCGCGATACTCCAACGTGCTGCCCACATTGCCGAGCGCATCATTCATCGCGTGCGCAAGCGCGTGCACGACGGGCGGCTGATAGTCGCCTGCCATCACCAGTGACGAGCCGCGATGCGCTTGCAGGTCGCGGATCAGCCCATTCATCCGCTTCGTCAAGGCGAAGTTCTGCACGCCGCCTACATCCACGCTGAGAACACGTGCGACCGTTCGGGCAAAACTCTCGATCTCACTCGCCCGCACCATGAAGCGATGATCCGCCTTCGCGCCTGTGAGCGTCAGCGTCGGCTCGGCGGCGTAGAGCCGATTCATGTTTTGCGGATCGCGCCGCGTGGCGAACTCCCGCGCATAACGCAATGTGCCGCCACCGCACGACAAGAAGTCGGCGTCAAGCGCGAGAATCACGTCTGCTTTATCAAGGTGGTAAACCGTTTCGACATCTTGACCGAACGCGAGCGTCGCACCCGCGCGTACGTTGTCGCGATTGATCGGCTCGTACTGATGCCACTTGGCAGATGGCATCTGCGTCAAGACGGTTTGCAGTTGCTCCGCGAGTGTCGGCGAGTTGACCGTCTCCGCGAGAATTCGCAAGCCAGCGCCCTGCCGCCCGCGAATGGGATCGAGCGCGGCACGAAACTCGCGCACGAATGAATCCCAATCGCTGCGGCTCTGATTGTGCACGACGGTTTGCGAGCGATCGGGATCGTAAAGCGAGAGCACCGACGCTTGCGCGAATGCATCGGTTGCGCCGAGCGAAGAAGGATGGTCAGGGTTGCCTTCCACTTTGATGGGTCGGCCCGTGTGGCTCTCGACAAGCAGCCCCGTCGCGTAACCGCTCAACGAAAATGCGCTCGTGTAGTAGAGTGGCTTACCGAGCACGAGGTCTTCGGGCTGGCGCACGTACGGCACAATCTTTTCGTTCGGGGGCCCAAAGTTGCACGCCGATAAGCCGGCGAGCATCATGGACGCGCCCATCAGTTTCAAAAACTGGCGACGGCTCACGCTCTGCGATTCTTCCCACACCGCCGCACCGCGTGGAAACTCGCGGTGCAGCCACTCACGAAACTCCGGCGTGTCCGCTAGCTCGTCGAGGCTGCGCCAATAAGAGTGCTGAGTGCTGAGTGCTGAATGCTGAGTAGATTCAGCAGTCACAAGGCGATTATGTAATTCTGGGTTGAACTCGTCTTTACGCATCACGCTTCACACCTCACGCTTCACTCAGCACTCAGCACTCGTCGCTCAGCACTCAGCGGTGGCACGTCGAGCAGCTGATTTTGCTCTGGATCTGATACACTTGCACCAGTCGCGGGCCTAACGTCGCTTGCGATTCAGTCGGCTGCCAATCCATGCTAAACACAAATTCTTTCGGGCGCACGAAGTCTTCCGGCTTCATGTGGCAGTTGACACACCATTCCATTTGCAGCGACTCGGCTTTCGCCGTCAACTGCATCTGATCAATCCGCCCGTGGCACGAGACGCAACCGATGCCTTTGGTGACGTGGGCACTGTGATTGAAATACACAAAGTCGGGCAGGTCGTTAACGCGATTCCACTCCAGCGGCTTGCCCGTCGCCCAACTGTCGCGTACGGGTTGCAGTAGCGGCGCGTTCGTCCAGATTTGCGAATGACAGTTCATACAGATTTGCGTCGAAGGGATGCCCGCGAAAGATGATGTCTCGACGGAGGTGTGGCAGTAGCGGCAATCAATTCCGTCGTCGCGCACATGATGTTGATGGCTAAACGGCACCGGTTGGGAGATGGGTACGCCGACGTTGGTCAGATAGGGAGAGCGCACGATCAATCCCGCCACGCCTAACAGGCTGGCGGCGATAAACACCGCGCCGAAGATACTCACGCGCGAAAACGTATTGGTGCTGCGATGAAAGATCTGCGGCATGGATTACATAGCCGATGAAGTGTGGCGGGGCAAGACACCGCGTGGACAAATCTGATTCCTGTAATCTTATGCGCGCCAATGCCGAGTGTCAACCCATCTGGATATACGCCGCGGATATATGTCTGGATATATTTCAGGTGGGCAGACGATCTAACGCTAGAAGTATTTTATCATGCCTACGCTCATCGGTCAGACGTCCGCTCCAAGTGCGCTTTGGGTTGGTCCCAAGTTCACCTGCGGGCAAAGTGTGAGCACGCTCGTACCCTCAGCCATCCGTGATTCGTGTTTGTCGCTGTGCGCTTTGCACGTTAGAATGAGGCGAAGTCATGTTCAACCAGTAAGTGAAGGTGTGTGATGGTCAAGCGAATTGCCGTGCTGATGGCGCTGCTGGTGATCGTGAGCAGTGCCGTTTTTATTTTTGTGCCGGGCGTCCAAGACAAAGCCGACCACGCGATGCTGCGCGTGCAGACGTGGTGGCAAGAGCAGCAGCCGCACGACATGTACGTGCCGCCACCGTCAGACGTGGCTGATGACTCGGCGACCAGCCCAACGGACACGCCGACGATCTCGCCCACGAAACGTGCGGGCAGCGAAAGTTCTGTGGTCGTGCCCACTGCCACGCCGAAACCGACCGCAACGAGCACGCCGAAGCCAAGCATTGCCATTGCGCCCGCGCCCGCCGAGCTGCGGCTGACCAACTTCAAACACGATTATCAAGGCTGGAACAATTGCGGTCCCACGACGCTCGCGATGCTGCTCAGTCACTTCGGGTCGAGCGACACGCAGAAAGAAATCGCGCCCGTCCTCAAGCCCAACCCGAACGACAAGAACGTAAGCCCCGACGAACTAGCCGCCTACGTGCGCACCAAGCCGAACCTGAACGTGCTCGTGCGCGTCAACGGCAGCGTGGAGATGCTGAAGCAATTGATGGCGAACGGCTTCCCCGTCATCGTCGAGACGTGGTTCACGCCGCACCCAAATGATGGCATGGGCCACTATCGCTTGTTGTTCGCGTATAACGACGCGCAACAAAAATTCTTCGCGCTCGATTCGTATGAAGGACCGAACACGCCGATTGTGTATGGCGACTTCGAAGCCGATTGGAAAGTCTTCAATCGCACTTACCTCGTCGCGTACCAGCCCCAGCAAGCCACACTGCTGAACGCCATTCTTGGCGACGCGCGCGAAGAGCAAGCCGCGTGGTCGCAGGCAAAGACGCATGCGCAAAGTGAAATTGCAGCGAACGGCAACGATGCGTTCGCGTGGTACAACCTCGGCGCGTCGCTCAGCGCGCTCGGCGATCAAGCCGAAGCGACGAAGGCATTTGATCGCGCGCGCAAGCTTGGCTTGCCGTGGCGCATGTTGTGGTATCAGTTCCACATCTTCGACACGTACCTCAGCGTGGGCCGCAATCAAGACGTGCTCGATTTGACGAATGCGAACTTAAAGCAAGCGAGCGATCTTGAAGAATCGTTTTACTATCGCGGTCGCGCGCTGCAAGCACTGGGCAAAACGAGTGACGCCGTCGCCGCGTATCGTGAGGCGCTGCGCTTGAACAAAAATTACGTCGCAGCGGCGAAGGCGTTGGAGAAAGTTGGGTAGTTGGTTCGTTAGTGTGTTGGATGTTTAAGACGTGATTGACCCCGACCCAACTAACAAACTAACCAACTTACACGCCGTGCAAGCCCCGAACCTCCTACGCTCCACCCTCATCGTGATGAGCGGATACCTTATCAGCAAAGTCGTCGCGCTTGTGCGCGAACCGCTCATCGCACGCGCGTTCGGGACAAGCGAGCAACTCGACGCGTATTACGCCGCGTTCAACATTCCTGATCTGCTGTTCACGTTGATCGCGGGTGGCGCACTCGCGTCGGTGTTCATTCCCATCTATGCCGACGCCATGAACCAACGCGGACGCGACGAAGCGTGGCGCGTGGCAAGCGCGATCATCAATCTCGTGGTGCTCACGACGGCGGTGCTAGCCGGATTGATCGCGCTGTTCGCGCCGACGCTCGTCGCGTGCTGTCTCGCACCCGGCTTCTCGCCCACGCAGCAAGCACTCACCGCCGACTTGATGCGCATCATTCTCGTCTCGACGATGGTATTCGCGCTAGCGGGCGTGCTGATGGGCGTGCTCAACGCGCAGCAGCATTTCTTCTCGCCCGCATTCGCGCCTGCTCTCTACAATCTCGGCATCATCGGCGGCACGATTTTTCTAGTGCCGCGCTTCGGCGTGTATGGACTGGCGTATGGCGTCGTGATTGGCTCGCTGCTGCACTTGGCGAGTCACTTCCCGCCGTTACTGCGCAATGGCATCCGCTATCGACCGGTACTGTTGCTGCGCGATCCGCTCATCGGTCAACTCGCGCGCTTGATGGGCCCTCGTATGATTGCGCTCGGCGTGGTGAAAGTGAACACGCTCGTCGGCACGAACCTCGCGTCGCGTCTCGGCGAAGGCAGCGTGTCCGCACTCAATCTGGCCTGGGTCGTGATGCAGATACCCGAAACAATCATCGCCACCGCAATTGCAACGGCAGTGTTCCCTACGCTCTCGCATTACGCGGCCGAAGGTGACACGGATCGTTTGCGCGTGACGATCACATCCGCGCTGCGAGCAATTTTGTTGCTGAGTGTGCCCGCACTGGTCGGCTTGCTGCTGCTCGGCAGACCGATCGTGCAAGTGTTATATCAAGGCGGGCGCTTCGACGAACAGTCCACCAACGCCGTCGTATGGGCATTGAATTTCTATGCGCTAGCCTTGCTCGGCCACTCGTTCCTCGAAGTGTGCGCACGCGTTTTCTACGCACGCAAAGACACGCTCACACCGTTGCTCGCCGCACTCTGCGCGATGGCGCTGAACGCGATTGCGGCGATTGTCCTCGTCAATTGGCTCGCACATGGTGGCATTGCATTTGCCAATGCGCTCGCGGTCACGTTGGAGACGAGCATCTTGCTCGTGATCGCGCAACGACGCTTGCACAGCGTTGCCGCGCGAGGCCTGTTCTCACTCGCATGGCGCGCACTGATCGCGGCGAGCGCGATGGCAGGCGTCATCGTGATAGCCGAACGCGTGCGAATTGCATCGCCGATCATGTTGCTAGGAATCGGCGCCGTCGCGGGTGGAATCTATTTTGTTTTGCTGGGAGTTTTGGGCACACCAGAAGTGCGCGAGGCATTAGCGCGCGTGTTGCGCTTGCGCGATGCGCGCCGCCTCCGCGTGAGAGCCGCGGAGTGATGCGACGTAACAAGTGGATAAGGCTTGACAGGTCACGGAGACCCATCAGGTTCCGTCATTTTATAAAGAAGAGAGCCGCTTGTAAGCGGCTCAGTTTTATTATCGGAAGATGGCTGCCCAGCAGCCGACCGTCATCGTCGCGGTCTTCGAGAATTGCCAATCGTAACGCTCGCGGCTGATAGGATCGCGCAGCACTTGATATGCGGCGTTGATCTCTTTGCATTTCTCCGGTGCCTGCGGATCACCCGGATTATGATCGGGGTGATGCTGCAAGGCTAATTTGTGAAATGCCCGTTTGATCTCCACTTCGGTTGCATGACGCGCGACACCCAATACTCGGTATAAATCCCGCTCCATTTACGACTCCGTTCTCCTGCCCTCAGTCGCTACGCACTGCACCCCCTCCAGCGCCGCTGTGCCTCGAAGCTACGGCGGCAGGCTTCTGCATTACACTTCAATCAACATAGCCCCGCTGACGAAATGGTTGTATCAGACAAATAATGATTTTCGCTGTAGTCATTTCGAGCGATAGCTGTCGCTGTTTGTACTACAACCCTCACGGCTTGTGCACCAACTTGAGGTTGTTCCAGTCGCCGACCTTCACGGCCACGATTCCACCCGCATAGACTTGACCGCGATAGTTATCGGCGCCGACGCTGAACGGAAACTCGTCGGTCTGCGGAAAGCCAAGTTGATTGGCTTGCGCGAAAGCGTACAGTCCCGACATGGTGTTGATCGGCATCCACGTGCGCTGCTGCGCGGCGCTGATGGCGGCGGCGGCAAGCGGGTCCACAGGCAGCGGCGCGCTCGCATTCGGCTTGGGCACCGAGAACACCTGATTGAAGTTACGTGTCCATACATAGGCGATGCCGTTTGAAAACACTTGACCTTTGTACGACTGCGCTTGTACGCTGAATTCAAACTCGTCTGTCTGTGGATAGCCCAGCGCGTGCGTGCGTGCGTACTTGTACAGCGCGCCGTCGGTGAATACGGGCAACCAATTCAACGACTGTGCAGCAACGAGTGCGACAGTCGCAACTTGCGGGTCAACCAATTGGCTGTTCGCATCCACCGCAACACGCTCGTACTCGACGTGGGGACCCGGACAGTTCGGGCGGTCAGCCGAATCAATTTCGTTGTGGCCGATCAGCGTGTGATGCGGAACGTACACCGAATTCGTCTGCTGCGCGATCCAGGTGAGCAGACGCGTGTTCGCCTGATACATCTTGTCCGTCCACACGTCGTCGGGCTTACCTTCGTGCTCGACGCTAATCGTGTAGTAATTCGGATTGACGCCCACGATCAGATCGGGCCACGTTGGGTGCGTGACGCGACCCGAGCCTGTAAACCATTGGCCGTTTTCCCAGCGGATGCCGACCGCCCATGCGCTGTTAGTGATCGAGACGTACTGCTCGATTTCGCCCTTCTTGCCGACACAAAAATGCGCCGACGATTCGCCAGTTGGATTATTGAATGTTGGAAATACGCCGCCAAGGTTGCCGTCGGCGATATGCATTACGACGGCGCGCACACGAAAGTTGAGTCGGCCCGTGTAATAATTCGGGTGGGTCAACGCCCGGCGTGTGGCAAATGGACACCAGCCGTCATTCAGATTGTTGCTCATCGTTGAACCTCCTCGAAATGATCGGCTCTCGTTAGAAATCGGTCTTCGGTCTTCAATCGAAACGACGCATTCAGGTGCGCAGACTCGCACTTCGAGAGTACGCTCACTGATTCGCAATGCGCAGCATCGTGAGCGCGGCAAGTTGGCCCGTCAGCTTCAACTTGTTCACGTCAATCTTGTCGAACGAGTCGGATGGAACGTGGATGTCGCCGTAACGCTGCCAAATGAAAAATGTGGAAGGCACACCTTTTTGCAAGAACGATTCGTGATCGCTGCCGCCGCCGATCTCGCCGCCACCGAACGCGATGTTCAGGTCTTCTGCGGCGCGGCGCGCGACCTCCGCCACACTGGGTGGATCGTTCGTGATGATGAGTCCTGCGCCACTGCCCGCACCGACGACGTCCAAATTGATGTATGCCTTCGTCCTGTTCAGTGGAAAGATCGGATGACCAACGTAATAGCGCGAGCCGACCAGTCCCGCTTCTTCCGCCGTCCACGCCGCGAAGACGAGCGTACGCTTGGCGCGAATATTGTTCGTGGCAAAAAACTCGGCGAGCGCGATCACGTCCGCACTGCCCGAAGCGTTATCGTTTGCGCCCTCGAAGACCGCGCCGCCCGGATCCGCGCCGACGTGATCGTAGTGTCCGCCGACGATGACATATTCATTGGCAAGCGTTGGATCAGTGCCGGGAATCGTCGCGATCACGTTCTGGGTTGGCGCGTCGCGCACCGGCACGAGCTTCAGCGACAGGCTCACGCGATTGTTGGTGGCCAGATAAGCCGCACCATTGCGATTCAATTGGTCGTCCAGCGATGCGAGCGTGGCGCTGCCGTCAAGCAGTGCGTCGGCCGTCTCGCGGCTGACACGCAGCACGGCGCGCGAGTTCGCGTCGAAGATCAGATTGTCGGGAATGTACGAGAAGCGCACGAGCAAGTTGGCCGCATTGCCCGTGACTTCAAGTATGCCTGCCACGCCGCGCGTCGCCAGTCGGGTGATCAGATCGCGTGGGGTGCTCGGCGCAACCTCAATGAGTGCGACCGAGTTGTTCAGGTCGCCCGCGAGCTTCAAATCTTGATCCGTGCCGCGCCCAAGAAAAACAAGTTTGCCATCGGCTTGTCCTTGTGTCGCGCGCCCGGAAATAATCTCGCTAAAGTCTTGGCGCAGCTTGAACTCACGCTTCACACTGCCATCGGCATTCAAAAGTTTTAGAGTCGGGGCTTCAGCCAGATCAATGAACGGCAACGTGAACGTTTGGAAGAACGTGCCATTGTCGCCGACAGGTTTCAAGCCAGCCGCTTGCAATTTTTTTGCGGCATAGTCGGCAGCCATGTCTGCGCCGGGTGCGCCCGCTTTGCGGCCCGCCAATTCTTTCGAGGTGAAGTAGCGAACGATCTCGTATGCCTCCGCGCCGTCAAATGCTTTGGCGACATCCACATCCGATGCGCCGTTCAGTGACGCGCTCGGCGTTGTCGCGGCTGCACTCGACGTCGCCGTCCTGGAGGGCACTAGTGTGTTGACGGAAGTCGCCGCGCGCGTCGGCGCGAGTGTGTTCGCTGTGCCCGGCGTGTTGACGACGGTGCTGACGACGGCCGGCGCAGGCGACGCGACGGGCGTGTTCGTCGGCGCGGACGCGAGTTCCGTCAACGCGCACGACGTGAGCAGCAGTGTAAATAACACCAGCAATAAACAACTTTTCATTCAACAGCCCTCGGCAGATAAAAAGACTTTGGCGGTCTCGCATACCTCAAAGGTCGGCTAGTCTTCCGTACCGTCGCATGATCTCCAACGTTTGATCAAGCGGCAGCGCATGGCGCGTGTTGCCGTCGCGTCCAACGACCGTCGTTGCCTTGAACAGTGAATTGGTGATCGCTTCTTCGGTCGCTTCGGCAGCGGCTTGGAACAACGCATTGATCGGCGACACGCTCTCTTCGGCGATGACTTCCATCGTGCGCGTCATGCCGTTCGCAAAGTGCGGCACTTTATTGGCGGTGCTGAAAGCGATCACGAAGTCGCCGCTCGTGTTGCCGTAAATCGAACCGGTGCGCGCGAGTCCCGCACCACAGCGACGCGCGACGCGGCCCAGTTGACGAAAGTCGAGCGGCGCGTCCGTCGCCATCACCATAACAATAGAACCCTCTTTCGGCGGCACAGGTTCAGCGGGAACCCAGTCGCATAACTCGCGACCAACAGGCACGCCGTCTATCATCAACAACTCGCGCGATCCGAAGTTCGCTTGCACCAACACGCCGACCGTCCACTCGTGCGCCGTGCCATCATGCTCGACACGCACGACGCGCGACGCGGTGCCGATGCCGCCTTTGAATCCGAAGCACGTCATGCCCGTGCCGCCGCCGACTGTGCCTTCTTCAACTGTGCCGTCGCGCGCCGACTCAATCGCTTGCACGACGTGCTCGTACTTGACGTGACGACCACGAATGTCGTTGAGATATCCATCGAACGTTTCGGACACGACGGGGCTGATGCCCCACGTGGTCACGCCCATCGCGTCGGACGTGTCCATCGCCCACTGAATCACGTGGTCGCAGACCGCGCCGACGTTGAGCGTGTTCGTCAGCATGATGGGACCTTCAAGCCAGCCCATCTCGTTCACTTGCAGCGCGTTCGCTACTTCGCCGAAGCCGTTGATCGTCTCGACACGCGCGACGACTTTCTCCAAAAATAAATTGCCGCCGTGCGGAAGGATTGCAGTCGCGCCCGTACGGACGGGACCTTGGCCGGGAATCAGTTTACCGTCGCCGCGCATGATCGTCGCGTGGCCCACCTTCACGCCCGCGACATCGGTGATGGCATTGTGCGTTCCCGTCGGCAGCAGACCGAGTTGAATACCCACGTCACGCGCGCGTGGACGGGTCGGCATCATACCCAAAACCCCATAGTGAACGGTGAACGCTTCACGCTTCACTGCTCACGGCTGACTGTTCGCTCAACTTCGCGTGCGCCGCATCCAACAGCGGACGCAGCGCGACCTCGACGGGCCCCGCTTGCGTTAAGCCGTAAATGTATTGGCAGACATTGGCGACGGCTTGAGCATTTGCATTATCGGTCATGCGCGTCGCTTCGTCCTTGAACGGCTGCCATGTGCTTTCGGTGCTATTGCGCAGCCAGACCGAGCCGAGATCCAGCAGGCGCATCTCATCACGTGTCCAATCACCGCCGAGCGGTTTGACGCCGACGTAAGCCGCGTCGGGCACGTCTTGCGGCAATTCGATTGCGCCCTGCGAATACATATCCACGCGGTCGCCCGTCGCATCGGGCGCGGAGCCTGCACTCTGCTCGACGCCTTGCAAGAAGCGCAGGTACGAATGCGATTCACCCGGCGACATGATCGCTTCGACGTGCTGCCCGATGTTCTTCAGCACTTGCGCTGCCAACAGACTCGGCGTGCTGTCGAGCGTGCGCGCGTCGTGCCAATGCTGTTTCACGTTCCAGATGATCGCACCCTTCGCATCGCTGCGCTCATTGCTGGCATCCGCCATCGTGACCTTGCCCTGCTGCACGTCAACAATCAATTGATTGAGGGCTTCGAGCACGTGCTTGTCTGTCATGGCGCGGCCATACGCGAGAAAGGTGTCGCTGATGATGCGCTCGCTATCGCGCGTGAAGCCTTCTTCGATCACGCCGAGCCGCGAGCCGCCGCTGCCGCTCGGACGCGCGCGCGCTTGCAATTTTTGTTTGCGTTTCTGGTCACGCGACAAGTTTTTCTTTGCCATGGGCACCTACTTTATTGTTTGAAGAACACACAGGTCGTTTCACAAAACCTTTGAGGACTATGCTTGGTGGCTGTCATTCTGCGGGCGCGAAGAATACCAGCACGCTCAAGTCGTCGCTGATCGAGTGGAAGTGATGCTCGACGCCAGCCGCGACGAAAACCACGGAGCCGGCTTCCACAGTTTGCTGCTCGCCCGCCACACTGATCGTGCCGAGTCCGCTCACGACATAATACACTTCGTCTGCGGTGTGCGGCTGCTGCGGATCGCTCGCACGCGCAGGCAATGTGTACACGCCGACGCTGAGTGAATCTTTGCGGATGAATTCCTGATAGCGCACACGTGTGCGATCCGCATCGGCGAGCAATGGCTTGAGTTGATACACATCCATGTCAACGATTGTAACGGAAACAAAAACGGGGCGCAATTGATCTCGCGCCCCACGATGTTTTTATAGACCGCACAGCTTTCAGAAACCTGTGAGGTCTTTCAGTCAACGATCCGCCGCCACTGGCGGCCGAAACCGTGCCACAAGGTCAAGCCCGACACATAGCCATAGCCGAGCGCATAGACGAGCAGCCATTCGCCCGCGTGCCACGTCGTCCATACTTGCTGCACGACGAAGAGCGCGAGCGCAGCAAACGCGGCGGACAATTCCAGCCATACAATCGCATCATGCGCAAGCGCATAGCGCTTGGCGCGCCATTGGTCGCCGCGCGCGCGCAGATCGAATTTGGGGGTGCGGCGAAAGGCGCTGTCAGTGCCGAGCAGCGCCTCAAGTGCAGCGCGCGAATTGTTCAGCGACATGCCCGTGCCGAGTACGACGAGCATGAGCCACGTACCGAGCAGATTGATGAGCGAGCGCGAGCGATGACAAATGGCGACAGCGTATAGCGAGAACGGACCGACCATCGTGACAGCCAGATACGGCAGCAAACCAAACGCGGGCGAATGCACCAACGACATCGGCAGTGCAAGCAGAAACGCGACGAACATCAGTGGATGCATCAAGTAACCCGCGAGGTGAATCGTCGCCTGCAACTTCGTGACGAACGGCAAGCGCGCGCGCCATAACGGCAGCAGCGTTTTCTTGAATGTCTGCAGCGAGCCTTTTGCCCAGCGAAACTGCTGCCGCTTGTACGCGCTCATCTGCGCGGGGACTTCGGCCGGCACCAGCACATCGCTGACGAAACGGAACTTCCAACCGGCCAGCTGCGCGCGATAACTCAAATCCAAATCTTCGGTCAGCGTATCCGCGCGCCAGCCGCCCGCCGATTCGATGCACGTCTTGCGCCAGATGCCGGCCGAACCATTGAAGCCAATGAACCAGCCCATACGGTTGCGCGCTTCCTGCTCGACGATGAAGTGGCCATCAATGCCAGCCACCTGCAAACGTGTGAGCAGTGAGTAATCGGGATTGACGTGCCCCCAGCGCGCCTGCACGCAGCCAATCTGCGCGTTCGCAAAGTATGGCAGCAGCCGCTTGAGAAAATCGGGCGGCGGCAGAAAGTCGGCGTCGAAGATGCCGATGAACTCGCCGCGCGCGCCACGCGTTCCCGCTGCGAGTGCGCCGGCTTTGAAACCGGCCGCGTGCGCATGCCGCAACACCTCGACCCACACGCCGCGCGCACGCAAGCGTTGAGCCGCGCGATCCACCATCGCGCGCGTTTCGTCGGTCGAATCGTCAAGCACCTGAATTTGCAAACGGTCGCGCGGATAGTCAAGCGCGCTCACGGCAGCGAGCAAGCGTTCGACGACGTAGCGTTCGTTATAGATGGGCAGCTGAATGGTGACGATGGGCAGTGAGTCAGGAAGTGAAACGTGCGAGGCGGCAGATTGACGTGGACGAAACCAATAGATTAGCGCCAACAAAAAGTTATTCGCGCCATAGGCGGCCAGCATCAACAGACATAAAAGATACAGCCATTCCAACATGCGATACTCCATCCGCGTTGAGACTCATGCGTTCATTATAACATGCGCGTTCGCGCACAAAGAAAAGACCTGACAGGTTTTGACAATCTGTCAGGTCTTCGCATCTTCGCAAACTGCGACGATTTATGCGGAGGACGCGCCGCGTGTGGCGCGCTGCACGATGAAATGGTCAAAGCGGCGTGAACCAATCCACACGGCCGCGAAGTACGCCAGCCACCCCAGCACAACGGTCAGCGAAGGATCAGGCACGTAGCCGACCAATGTTTCGAGGATTTTACCGAGTTGCGAATCTTGGGCGATGAGCCAGTTCGTATCCCATACATGCTCGATGACATTCGGAATAAGACCGGCTTCGTTGAACTCGTGAATGCCGTGCGCAACCAAGCCCGCCGCGAACACAATCAAGATGATGCTCGTGATGCGGAAGAACTGCCGTGTGTTCAAGCGCACCGTCGTCGCAAAGATGAGGTAGCCTGCGATAACGGCGAACGCGAGACCGATCAGCGTCCCGCTGAGCGTATCGGTCGCCGTCGAGTTGAACGCATTCGCAGTGAGCAGCAACGCGGTCTCAACGCCTTCGCGGAACACGGCGAAGAACGCCAGGCTAAAAAGCCCAAAGCCCGCGCCATTGCTCAACGCCTGACGCACGCCTTCTTCCAACTCGCCTTTCATGTGCCGCCCTTGATACTGCATCCAGAAAATCATCCAGGTCAGCACGACGGCCGCAAGCAGCAGCGTCGTGCCTTCAAAGACTTGTTCGAGCGCGCCTTCAAGTGTAATGCCCACCTGCGTCAGCGCCGCCGCCACGCCAAATGAGAGCAGCACCGCGAGCGCGACGCCGCTCCACACCGCTGAGCGGCGACTGCTGCCGCCCATCTTGTTCAGCGCGCCAAGCACCATGCCGACGACGAGCGCCGCTTCCAAGCCTTCTCGAAACGCGAGCAGAATCGCGGTTAGCATCCGAGCCTCTCTCCTGAAAAGTAATTTGACTTGCGCAACTTCTATCTACTATCATCACGCGCGAACTGGGCAAAACGTTTTGCTCAGTTGCACAGCACGGGATGCGCCTAAGCATCGGTGAAGTTGCGGCGTTAGTATATGCTAACCAAGTTTTCTTGTCAATAACTCTGAAACATTTCATAAAAATATGCCAAAACCAAGCGAAACGACCTCCACCACTGAAGAATATCTCGAAGCGATCTACATGATGACTGACGAGGGGCAGACTGTCATCAGTGCGCGGCTGGCGGAACTGCTGCGCGTCTCCGCGCCGACGGTCAAGGCGACGTTGACGCGATTGAAGCGCGATGGCTTCGTGAAATTCGGTGCGCGCAAGGAAGTGCTGCTCACGCCGAAGGGGCGCGCGACGGCCGAGAAGTTGATGCGCCGTCATCGGCTCGTCGAGCGCTGGCTAACCGACGTGCTCGGCATCGGCTGGGCGAAGGCGGACGCCGAAGCACATCAACTCGAACACGCACTCTCGCCCGAAGTTGAGTCGCTGCTGAACAAACACCTTGGCTATCCGTCCACCTGTCCACACGGCAATCCGATTCCCGGCAATCCCCCACCTGACGACCAGCACTGGCGACCACTTACCGAAAGACAAGACGGCGACAAGTTTGAAATCAAGCGCGTCGCTGAACCTGTCGAGAACGCCACTGAGGTGCTGCACTTCGTCGAAGCGCGCGGACTGATGCCCGGCGCGAAAGGTGCGTTGCTCGACCGCGAGCCGCACGAAGGCGCGCTCAGACTCAAAGTCGGCACGCGCGTCGTGAGCGTGAGCCATTACATTGCGGCGAATATTTATGTTCTATAATTGGCAGAGAAGGACAACGAGCACCGGATGCCAGCACCGCATAACCCCAGTTGCGGAGTTGTTTCCAGACGTCACCTCGAAAAGTTATCCTCAGAGCTGAACTGGTTTCACTCGTACTTGACAGATCAAAAAAAAATACAATAGTGGGCAAATCTTGTCGTCAATCCTCATTGAAGGAGGCTACCATGGCTGGCGTACAACGTACGGTGCACGTTAAACCTGGCGATTGCACTACATTCTCCAATAAAATCATGTTGAACATTGAATTGTAGAGCACCAAATGCGCACGTTGATCGCTCCGCAAACCAGCTCCATAAAACCCGTAGAGACAAGGAGATTTGACATGGCTAAATGGACACAGCGCGATACACAGAATCCCCGCCGTATGCTTAATGGCACTCTGCAAGAAGCTCACATATTCTCCGGTGACGGAGACGTGAATGTGGAAATATTTCCCCACCCAGACGCAGCTTCGCAGGCAGTGTTGGTGAACCGATTCGGCGCAAAAAATGCCAATGGAATAGTCGAATGCGAAATCGAAGTTGATGACAGCTACGAAAACGCTTATCTGCAAAAGTTAAATGGTTTCAAAAACCAACCTGTGACCGTCATCGGCGTCTGGGTTGACGATAACGATCATGATAATAAAACCGAGCTGCACCCAATTGATGGAATCTTCGTTCGTCGCTCGGACAGTAACTTGACGGCGCACGAACTCGACATTAAACAAA
The DNA here is from genome assembly GCA_038198935.1 of Anaerolineae bacterium. Lineage (GTDB taxonomy): Bacteria > Chloroflexota > Anaerolineae > JACRMK01 > JACRMK01 > JBBPZQ01. Next base: position 630 of record JBBPZQ010000012.1, on the reverse strand, counting down.
AGTATGCCGTAGGCAACATGATTGCAGCCTACGCAATATTTCTTGCTGCGGATGACTCGTGGTTGATTTACCCTCCGTTATCCGAAGTGACTCGTCCAATCACATTCGGGTTTGCCTTGCCTCCGCGTCCGCCAGTTTCGGCTGGTCATACCTTGAGACCGATGATCGAACCGAAATATGAAGTCATAAAGAACACAACGGTCTCTGCGCCTACGTTCAATGATTCGCCGACTTCACCTTACTTCACCGTCGAGTTCACATGTAAGGCTGATTCGACCTTAGACGTCCCTGGAACTCTCATCGGAGAGATGGTGACATTCTGGAAGGAAGAGCTTCCAACTCTCAATGTGTCGGTCACACCATTGCCTATGTGGAATGAGCAAGAGGTAGGGGTGTCACCTATAGTGCCTCCTCAAACGTCTACCGTTACCGTACACGCGATGGATTCACATACCGGGAGTCTCGTTAGCGGTGACGTATGGCTCGATAATGACGGTGTCAAGTAATTTGTGTAAATGGTCTTGAGTCAGTGCGTGCTGGTTAGGGTAACGAGACTCTGCCTTCGAACACAATGGCGAATTGCTGCAAGGCGCGGTGCCAGTCACGAATGGGCATCGTCCACTTCTGGCT
>JBBPZQ010000011.1:0-25285 GCA_038198935.1 Anaerolineae bacterium | reverse complement strand
GTTTCGCCCAACAGATCTTCAGGCTTCTGATACTCTTTCAGTAGTTCGTCTAACAGTTCCGGTCGGATGGTCATCGCTATTCTCCTTCTTTCGGATTATCTGAGTGATGACCATTTACACAAAATCTATGATACCCTCCGATAAAAACTAATTGGCAAGACCAATGTGCCGATCACAACCGCGTTCATCACGACGGTCAGTACGGATCCGGTCCTCAATAAGCCAATCATTAAAATTCCAACGCTTTCGGTGCTTGCGCAAGGCTACCAATCGGCAGTTGTGGTGACTCATTAGAAGCCGTATGAGTACTCCGCAAACCGGTTCTGCTGTAACTCAACCCAATACAAATCTCCCAGGTTTTCCAACTGGGAGATTTGTATTGGACTGTTCAATCGTGCTCGCTCACTTCTACTCACCCCCGTCAACTCTAACTCGCCCCTCACCGTCTCCAAAATCTGTTCCGCTTTCAATTGACGCAGCGTGTACACGTCGCCGCCGAGCGAGCGCGAGAGACCGCCGCGAGTCCGCGATCAAACGCTTCGTGCCCGGTGTTGATGACGACCGAGCGGCAGGTCGGGCATCGAAACGTTGAACGGGCAGCACGGCTGCCCTGCTACCCGAAGGGATGTTCAAGAGGTGATTGACCACTACACGTATTTTCCCTACTCCTTATCGCGCTGACGGAACGCCATGCGGATGGGCGTGCCGCCGAAGTCCCAACGTTCGCGGACGAGGTTTTCGAGGTAGCGCTGATAGGAGAAATGCACGAGCGTGTGATCATTGACGAAGAAGACGAGCAGCGGCGGCTCCACGCTCGGCTGTGTCGCATAGAAGAAGCGCAGCCGCTTGCCATGGCGCGATGGCGGCGAGTGGCGCGCGGTTGCCTCGCGCACGAGTTCGTTCAACTCGCCGGTCGGCACGCGGCGCTGCATCGCCTCGCGCACGTGTATGGCGGCGTCGAGCGTGTTGCCGATGCGCCGCTTTGTTCTCGCTGACACAAATTCAATCGGTGCCCACGCCATGAAGTCGAGCGCCTTGCGCACCTGCCGCTCGAAGATGGCGAGCGTGTCGGCTTCCTTTTCGATCAAGTCCCACTTATTCACGACGATGACCGCGCCCTTGCCTTCTTCGAGAATGTATTGCGCGACGTGCGCGTCTTGCGCGGTCACGCCGTCGGCGGCATCAATCAGCAGCAGCGCGACGTTGCAGCGTTGGATGGCGCGCAGCGCGCGCAAGACGCTGTATTGCTCGACTTCGCCGTGCGCGATGTGACCGCGCCGTCGAATGCCTGCCGTGTCAATCAGCGTGATCGGTTCGTCCTTCCACGTGATGCGCGTGTCCACGCTGTCGCGCGTCGTGCCAGGGATGTCGCTAACGATGGCGCGCTCTTGTCCGATGAGCGCGTTGAGCAGCGACGACTTGCCGACATTGGGGCGGCCCACAATTGCGATCTTGAGTTCATCGGTCTCGGCGACGACGGGCTGCGGTGGAATGCTCTCAACGATTTTGTCGAGCAGGTCGCCGGTGCCGTTGCCGTGCAGCGCGGAGATGACGTGCGGCTCGCCGAGCCCGAACTGATAGAACTCGACCGCGTCGAGTTCGCGCTTGAGGTTGTCGGCTTTGTTCGCGACGAGGATGAGCGGCTTGTGACTGCGCCGCAGTTGCTCGGCCACGTCGAGATCGCCTGCCGTGATGCCTTCAGTCGTCGCCGCGACAAACACAATCACGTCAGCCTCTGCAATCGCCACTTGCGCCTGATGGCTGACTAGTTCTTGAATCTGCGCGGGGTTGTATTCGTGCATCGTCTCGGTGCGGCGCGTTGTCTCGCGCTGCGCGGTGACCAGATCGAGTCCACCGGTGTCCACGAGCGTGAACTCGACGCCGTTCCAGTCGGCATCGGCGTACAGACGGTCGCGCGTCGTGCCGGGGCGATCATCCACAATCGCAAGCCGCTGGCCGATGATGCGATTAAAAAGCGTGGACTTGCCCACATTCGGGCGTCCGACAATGGCGACGAGGGGTTTGGGCATCATAAAAGCGACGGCGGACGGCAGACCGCTGACGACAGATTTCTAACTGCCGTCCACCGTCTGCCGTCTGCCGTCAACTATTTCGAGATCACAACTTCAATCGTATCGGGCACAATACTTTCCACTTTGAGCGATTCGGGCTTGATGACTGTCGGCGCGACTTTGTATTTGCCGACGGGCTTGCCCGCGAGATCAATGATCACCTGCACATCGTCGGGCTTCAATGATTGTAGCACGGGCAGTGGACCCGCGAGGATGAGGTCCACCGTTTCGGGCGACACGCTCGCCTTGAGCGTAGGGTCCAAACCGCGCACTGTCACTTGGCGCTGCACAGTCTGGCCGCCGGTGATCGCCGACACGTCAATCGTGACGCGCACGTTCTGCGTGTTGACGGGCGAGATGCCTTCGGGGAAGCGCAGCCCGATGCTGCGGATGAAACTGCTGCGCACGTCCGACACCTCAATGGCTTCCGTCGGAATGAAGCCGCCGATCTCGTCCAGCCGCGCGGGACTTCCGACGACGGTAATGGTGCTCGGCTCGACGGCAATGTTGCTCAACCAATAGCCGCTCGCCACGTTGCCCTTCGTCACGACCTTAACCGACACATCCTTGAAGCCGATGCGCTGCTCGACCGGCACGCGCACCGTCACGCTCGACGGCGAGAGGCGTACACCGGCGACGGTGTTGCCCTGCGCGTCGCGCGGAATCAGATTCGTCTGCGCCTCGACAGCGCTCTTCGCACCGCGCAGTTGCGCGATCGCCACCACCTCGACGACTTGATCCACCAACGACTGCGCGCCGCTGACCTGCGCTGTCGCCGGCGCGACTTGCGGCGCGCCGATGTTGAAGCCAATCGGCGGCGAATCAGCCACGCTCGCAGTCACGCTGAATGTTTTCTCACGCTGTTCTTCGAGCCGCAGTGTGATGCGCGGTGGATCAACGGAAAGGATGGTGATATCGGAGTCGCCGAACTGAATATGCACGTCGAAGTCGCGCTGGCCCGCCGTCGCCCCAGCCAGATCAATAAAGGCATGCGGGCCATTTGACTGCAAGCGATCCCACGAAGATTGCGCCGCACGGATGCGCACGCGTGCGGCGCGCTCGAACGGTTGAAACAGCACGAGGTTGGTTGGCTTATTCAGCACTTCAATCGGCACGTCACCGGGAAAGAAGTCTTCGCGCGGCGGGTTTTGCTCGTTGATCGCGGCGACCCAGATGGCGAGCGCGACGATCAGCGCGAGGATGGCTGAACCAATGTGCTCGGTCAGGGAATGCACCTGTCGCAGTACGTCGCGCCCAACCTGAGTCGGCGCACGCGTCTGTGTTCGTGCAACGCGCTGCGTGAGGGAGCTGCCATCAGCTCGTTCAGTCTGCGAGAGATATTCGGTTTCGGAGGGCGCGACTTTCGTTTCGTTCAAGATGAAGGCTCAATCAATGCAGTCGTTCTGAGCAGAGCGAAGAATCTCAATAGTGCTACTCGTACAATTAGGCGGTCATGCAATCAGCTCGCGGCGAACTGGTCGCACGACCACACCGATTGGCGAGCACCGTCACCGAGAATCTTCGTCGCCAGCCTGCGGCTCCGTAGCGAAGCGCAGCAGTTCACGGCTCAGCATGACATGAGGTCTGGTGAACGGGTCAAAATCTTTTGCGTCCATCACCGCGCATGAACAACTGCAAGGTGTTGCGCAACCGCGCTTCGTCGAGATTGCGCACCATGCGCCCATTGCGCGCGATGGAGATGGTGCCCGTCTCTTCCGACACAACCACGCTGATCGCGTCGCTCTGCTCCGTCACGCCGATGGCGGCGCGGTGGCGTGTGCCATACTGCCGCTCCGCCAACTCTTGCTCGCTCAATGGCAACATGCAGCCCGCCGCAACGATGTGATCGCCGCGCACGATCACCGCCATGTCGTGCAGCGCAGAGTTCTTGAAGAAGATCGTTTCGAGCAGCTCTGCCGAGATCAGTCCATCAATCGCCACGCCCGTGTCCACGTACTGCTGCAAGCCGGTGTTCTGCTCGATCACGATCAGCGCGCCGAGCCGCTGCTTCGCGAGCATGGCTGCCGCCTTCGCAATTTCGATGATCGCGCGCTGGGTTGCCGTTTGCGAGGCAGTGCGGTCGAGCCAGCGGCCCGCGCGGCCCAAGCGTTCGAGCGCGCGGCGCAGCTCCGGTTGAAAGATGACGGGAATGGCGACGAGCAGCGCAGGCAGAGAATTGCGAATCAGCCAATTGAACGCAGGGAGACGCAGCAGGGATGATATGACGGCGGTAACGGCAACCACTAACAGCAGACCGCGCAGCAGTGTCACGGCGGGGGTGCCGCGAATGATGTACAAGCCTGCATAGACGATCAGCGCGACCAGCGCGATGTCCAGCACGCTCAACCAATCGAGACGACTCAGCGCATACAGAATATTAGTCATGCGATGCTGTAAATTGGATATGAGTTCTTCGTGTTATCACAAGCATACAACGGATGAGGCTCAATATCCAATCTCGCACCGAACGTCGAGCGGCGTGCGGCCTGCATCGGACAGTTATCGGGCAAACCGACTACGCGCCCTCGCCCAACTGCGCCAGCAGCGCGCGATAGTCGTTCACGTTGCGCGGTTCTAACGCAATGATTTGCTCGATGCTCTGCACCGCCTCGCGCGTCTGGCCCGCGTTCAGCAGCATCTCGCCCAGCGCATCGAGTTCGCCGATGGCTTGTTCCGTGCGGTCCAGTTTGAGCAGCAGGTCAATTAAGCGGCGGCGCAGCGCGGCGTTACGCGGACGCAGCGCGGTCATGTCGCTCAGCATCGGCACGAGCATTTCCAGATCGTCTGACTGCTCGTGACGCTTCACGAAGTGATCGAGCTCGTTCTCCATTTCAGGCTCGCGGTTGAGTTTGAAGTTGAGGTCAATCAAGCGTAGGCTGGCTTTGTCGTCGTTGGGCGACATTTTGCGAATCTGCAAGTAGATGGTCAACGCTTCTTTCCACGCGACGCGCTGCATGTAAATCTCGCCCATCAGATGCAGAATCGTGATGCTCCAGCGGTCATCGCCTGCACGCGGGATGAGGCGCAGCGCGGATTGGTATGCGCTCAATGCACGCTCCGGCTGCGCGAGTTGATCGTGCGCCTGCCCCAGCGTGATGGTCTGCTCGACCGCTTCAGCCAATACGCCGCGCTCGATCAGCAAGTCCACCAATTGCGCGCGCACGTCCACGTCTTGCGGCGACAGACTCAGGATGCGCCGATAAGTTTCCGTCACTTGCAGCGTCACGCCGCGCACGCGCTGCAGCGCCGCTACGACGCGATATTTGGTGACGGCCGCATCGCTGCGTCCTTGCGCGTGATATGCTTCGGCGAGGCGCGCGTGCAACGGCACATAGGCTGGCGCGAGCGCGATACCGTGATAACATTCGTCCACCGCCGCCATGAATTTGTTGCGCTCGATGTAGGCGCGGCTGTTGCTCAACGCATCCAGCACGGCGTCAGGCTCGCGTGTGTTCAGCAACTCGGCGAGGCTCAACAATTCGTCGTCGTTCGAGAGCGCGTCGAGGCGGCGGCGCAGTTCGCGCAGCTTGTCCTTCCAGCGCAAGCTGCTCATCAACGCGATGAGCGAATCCGCGAACGCGACCGCCTCTCCATTCACGTTGCGCGTGAGCGTGGTCAACAGTCCGCGATACAATTGCTCCAACGAGTCGGCTTGCATCGGCTTGATGCTCTGCGCGTCCACCGCTTTGACGACTGCGAGCAGATGCTCAACCGCCGCATCAATCTCGCCGCGCGCGCGGTAACACTTGCCCAACGCAAAGTGGCTGCCTAGCGCCAGCGCCGGCACACTCAAGGTTTGCGTGAACTCGCGGATGGCGTCGTCGTCGCGCGACACGTCGGCATAAAGCACGCCAAGATTGAAGTGAATCTCCGGCTCCGTCGCACCACGCGCGAGCGCGCGCTCGTATGCGTCGAGCGCGGCGGGCTTGCGCTCCCGCGACTGGAAGTCAATCGCCTGCGCGATCAAACGGTCCACTTCATTCTGCTGACCGCGCTCGAATACCAACTCAGCCAGACGCGCGAGTGATTGCTGCACGGCTTCGTGCAGCGGGCTGTCGTGATCGGCAATGACGGTTGGCGGTGGCGGCGCGGGTGGGCGCGCGTTCGGCGCTGACGGCTGCACGCTCTCGACGAAGGCGCGCGCGTCGGCATTGCGCGGATCGAGCGCCAGCGCATGGCGCGCGCGCTCGGCTGCTTCGCTCGTGCGCCCGCGCTCGGACAGCACACGCGCGAGCGTCACGTTCTCTTGCGCGGCTTCGCTGCGGCGACTTAACTGCTCCAGCAGATCGGCAAGTGCTTGTCGAGAATCCAAATGCGCGGGCTGCAATCGGAGAATTGCGCGCCACGCTTCGACGGCGTTGGTGGGCGGCTCACTTTTCTGTAACGCACTGGCTAACTGCAAGTAGCATTGCGACGCATTCTCAACATCGCCGAGCCGCTCATAAATCTCTGCCAGCTTCTGCAATGCGCTGAGGTTGTTCGGCTGCAAATCGCAGGCGCGGCGATATGCCTCCTTCGCGTCTTTCAACTGTTTCGTTTCGAGCAGCGCGACGCCCAGACTGATCCACACGAGCGGATCAGTGTCGAACTCATTGAGCGCGCGCCGATACTCCGCGATGGCTTGCTGCCACTGCCGATCCCACGCGAAGTTATGCGCGCGGCGGAGCGATTCTTGAAAGCGTTGCTTGTTGCCGGACATGGGAGGTTGTGAGTTGGTACGCCGGTTGGATGGTTGGTTTGGTGCGCAAGCAACAATCCAACCAACTGACCGCCTTACAAACTAATAAACCCTCGTCCCATTCACGACGAGATGATACTCGCAGCCGAGGAATTTGGCCGCGCGGCGGGCGATCAGCAGGCGGCTGACATAAATCTCGAAGAAGTCGCCGACTTGTGACACGGCGGTGTCAATATCAATTTCCATGTAGATAATTTTCTTCTCCGCGTCCACGCGCACGAACGAGCGATTGGACGCGTTGTTCACCAAGTCATGCGTGTCGAACGTCTCAGGCTTCGCGTTTTGTACGCGGCTCTTATGCACGTCGGCTTTATCGGCGATGATGACGGCCGCTGAGATAGGTCCCACCGGATCGCCGCGCTCCTCTTCGTGGTTGCCAATCGCGCCCATGACCAGCCCGATCTCGTCGTAAGTCATGCCGAGCCGCTCAAGCACGTGCATCGCGACCAGCGCACCCGATTGCGCATGCGCGTCGCGATGGATGACGTTGCCGGCGTCGTGCAAGTAACCCGCGATCTCGGCCAATTGCGCAACGCGCTCTGGATAGCCGAGTCGCACGAGGATATTGTGCGCGATGCTGCCCACTAAACCTGCGTGCCGCTGACCATGCTCGGTGTAGCCGAGCAGTCGCATCTGCTCGTTAGCTCGATAAAGGAACGCGATGATCTGCGGGTCCTTCTTCACGTCGTCAATCGTGATCGGCGGCAGCTTCTCCACGACCATCAGGGTTGGCGCTGCGGCGGACTTTAAATCTTTCATAGAACCTCGAAAACAGACGCAGGTCACGAAAGACGGGAGGCTGCAATCACCAATCTCCAGTCTCGTATCATAGATACGCAAACCTTCCGCTGATGCTGCGCGGCTGCACGTCGAGGATGCCCACCATCGGGCGGCCCAGTCCAAGCGGCGAGGCGCAGCCGGGATTGAAGAGGAATACGCCGTTCTTGACGCCTGCGTACGGCTTGTGCGTGTGCCCGAAGACGATCACATCCACGTCGCTGAATTGGGCGAGCACGTAATCGCAGGGATTGACGGCGGGCGCGGGACCCGACAGCCGCGCGCGCAAGCGGTTGCGCAAAGTGCGCGGCAATGCCGGTGGCGAGTAGTCGCCATGAATCATGCCGATACGACGCTGCGCAAACTCGACAACGCGCTTCGGCTCGACATACTTCTTCAACTCCGGTGAATCTTGCTCGCCCGCGACCGCGAAGGTTAGCGTGAAATTGTTTTCCAGTTCTTTGAGCGTGGCAATGTTCGTCACGTCGCCGACGTGCAAGATGATATCCACGCTCTTGAAGACGGTCTTGATTTTTTCCGGCAGCGCGGGCATCGCTTGCGGAATGTGCGTGCAGCCGATCACGCCAATCTTCATCCTGACTTTTCCTTTTCAGCCCAGACGAGGTCGTAATATGTAAGCCAGCGATAGGTCGAGATGTTCGTCAAACCGAACGACTGCAACAGTTTTTCAAACGCCTCTGGCGCATAGCCACGCTGCGGAAACGTCCAACGATCAAAGCCGCGCCGATTGCTCACAACCAACGTGCCGCTCGACTTCAGCACACGTACCATCTCGCGCAGCGACGCGCGCACATCGGGCAAGAATTCGAGCGCCTCGATACACGTGACTGCATCGCAGGAGTCGGATAAGAATGGAAGCGTGCGCGCATCGTTCTCGATCAAGTCGAGCGATTCAGAAAAGAACACCGTCTTGGCGGCGGCGACTTCGAGCATCGCGCGCGAGGTGTCCACGCCGACCACGCGCCCTTTGAAATCGAGATGGCGAAACAGTGTGAGCGGCAACCGCGCCGTGCCGGTGCCCACATCCAATACCCACGCATCCTCGTCGCCTGCGAGGCGCTCCGCTAATGGCTGACCGAGATGACGGTCATCCGCGTCGTCGTCGAAGTCTTTGATGTCGTCGTACTCGTATGCGCTGCGATCATACAGCCAGCGCACGACGCGCGGGCCGAGATACACCCCTTCCGTCTGCACGAACAGCCACCAGCCAAGCGCGACCGTGGCGATTAGCGTGACGGCGATTAGCGCGAGCCATTCCAACTGTGGCGACTCGCTTCAATTTTTAAGGTTGGCGTGCGCATCGTTTGGCTATTATAGCATAGGAAACCCCAGCTTTCATGCGTTTTGACAATTCAAGTGCGCGCGTGCAAGATACAACGCACAAGGGTCAAGGGATATGGGACAATGGTCTATCATGCGCCTCATGCCCGTGTGCTTTCTTTTTGTGATCTCGCTGGAGACGGGGACATGACTCATTTCTTCGTGGCAATGGAAGGCGTGATCGGCGTCGGCAAGACGACGCTCGCGCGTTTGCTACAGCCGACCTTCGACGCGGAATTGATTTTAGAAATTGTCGAAGAGAACCCGTTCCTCTCGGACTTTTATCAGGATCAAGCGAAGTATGCGTTCCAGACGCAAATCTTTTTCCTGCTCAGCCGCTTCCGCCAGATGCAATTGTCTGCGCCAGTCATTCTGACGCGCGCCAATCTGCTGAGCGACTACATCCTCGCCAAAGATCGCGTCTTCGCACAACTCACACTCAATCATGACGAGCTCGACATGCACGCGCGGCTCTATCCGGTCCTCGCCTCGAAATTGCCGCAGCCTAATCTGGTCGTTTATTTGCAAGCCGACACCGACATGCTGATGGAGCGCATCGCGCAGCGCGACCGCCCTTTTGAGCGCGCGATGTCACGCCACTACATTGACGATTTGCGTGTCGCCTACGATGAATTCTTCGCCGATTTCCAAGACGCGCCGCTGCTCACGATCAACACGAACCATCTCAACTTCGCGCGCCGACCCGAACATCTGCTCGACATCGCCGCGCGCATTCGTGCGAAGTTGAACATTGGAGAATTCCAACCCCAATTGCTTTGACTACAAGGACACGGAGGGCACGAAAAAGGACTCCGTGTCCTCTGTGTTGGTGCGCTGAATTCCAATATGCTCAAAAAGTATATTGTCGTCGCGGGCAACATCGGCGTGGGCAAGTCCACGCTGACGCGCATGATCGCGGAGCGGCTTGGCTGGCAGCCGTTCTTCGAGCCATCCGAAGCCAACCCATACCTCGCGGACTTTTACGCCGACATGCCTCGCTGGGCATTCCAGTCGCAAATCTTTTTTCTGTCGCGCCGTTTGCGCCATCACCGCCAGTTGATTCAACACCCAACCACAGTGCTGCAAGATCGCAGCGTGTATGAGGACGCCGAAATTTTTGCCAAGAATCTTTTTCGCCAAGGGCAGCTGAGCGAGCGCGACTATCGCTGCTATCGTGAACTGTACGAAGTCTTGATCGAGTTTCTGCCGCCACCTGATCTGGTCGTCTATCTGCGCGCCGATGTGGACACGCTGCTCGCGCGCATCGCACTGCGCGGGCGCGACTACGAGCAGCAGATGCCGAGCGCGTATCTGGCCCAACTGAACGACCTGTATCATGAATGGACTGCATCATTTTCGCTCTGCCCCATGCTCACTGTCCCCGCGCACAACCTCGACTTCGTGCAGCATTCGCATCACCTTGATTTGATCGTCGCGCGCATTCAGGACAAGTTGCAGGGCAAAGAGACAGTCGTGTTCGATTAATGACGGACAATGGCTGCGCTCTTCCGTCATCTGCCTGCGAATGTTATAATCTCCGCACGGAAACGAATCATGTCACTGACACACTTGGACGAGCACGGTCGCGCGCGCATGGTGGATGTGAGCGACAAGTCCGACACGGAGCGCATCGCCATTGCAAAAGGCGCGATCACGATGCAGTCTGAGACGCTGGCGCTCATCCGCAGCGGCGGCTTGGAAAAAGGTGACGTGCTCGCGGTCGCGCGCGTGGCTGGCATCATGGCAGCGAAAAAGACGAGCGAGTTGATCCCGATGTGTCATCCATTGATGCTGACGAATATAACGATCGAATTCGAATTGCCAGATGACGACAGATCGGAGATTGGCATTGCTGCGACGGTAAAGACGCGCGGCAAGACGGGCGTGGAGATGGAAGCATTGACGGCGGTGAGCGTCGCCGCACTCACGATCTACGACATGGCAAAGGCGGTTGACCGCGCGATGAAGATTCAGAACGTGCGGCTTGTGCGCAAAAGCGGCGGCAAGAGCGGCGACATCATCCTCGAATAAAAAGTTTCAACCGCGCGGATACGAAGAACGCAAAGAGAAATACGGAAAGAAATTCGCGCGCGTCGCGTATTCGCGGAAGACAGAGTTTTTTTTGGAGCAAGCATGGCCATCCTCGACCAGCACATCGAACGACATGAATCCGACCACATAAAGTTCTTGCAATCGCTCGTGCGCATTGCGACGGTGAATCCACCGGGGGAACGCTACGAAGAATGTGTCGGCGTGCTCGATCACAAATTGCAGTCGCTGGGCATGACCACGCAAGTCGTGCGCGTGCCCGATGAGGTCGTCGCGCAGACCTTGCCCGACTCGGCCGGCTATCCGCGCTTCAACTTGATCGGCCGCTGGGACATTGGCGCGAAACAGACTTTGCACTTCAACGCGCATTACGATGTCGTGCCCGTGTCCGGCGAATGGAAGCACGGCGACCCGTTCAATCCCGCAGTCGAAAATGGCTGGCTGTACGGGCGCGGCTCCGAAGATATGAAGGCATCCATCGTTGCAGTGTGCGCGGCGCTGCAAGCCGTGCGGGAGTCCGATGTCATGCCGCACGTCAACATCGAGGTCTCGTTCACCGCCGACGAGGAAGTGGGCGGCGAGCTGGGCGCGGGCTACATCGTGCACGAAGGCTTCGTCAAGCCCGACTTCGCCATCGAGTGTGAGGGCGGCGAGCGCAATAATATCGGTTACGGACATAACGGCGTGCTGTGGTTCCGTGTTACGGTGAATGGCAAAGCCGCACACGCTGCGCTCCCGCATAAAGGTGTGAACGCGTTCGAGGGCGCTGCGAACATCGTCGCGCAGATGCAAGGTCTGAAGAAGCAATATGCGAAGCGCACCTTCAAAACGGCGAATGGTAAGCAGATGCATCCGACGATTAACATCGGCGGCGTGTTTGGCGTCGGCGCAGGCGCGAAGGTGAATACTGTGCCCGCGCAGGCGTGGTTCACGATTGATCGGCGTGTGCTTCCGAACGAAGACCCACGCACGGTCGTGCGCGAAGTGACCGCAGCGCTAAAAGCAGCGAAAGCGAAAACGCCGAAAGTCAAAATGGACGTGAGTGTGTTCCAGCGTAACGACCCGTGCGTGAGCGACATCAATTCTTCATTTCATCGGCAGTTCGCGCTGGTCGTGCGTGCGGTGCGCCACTCCAAACCAAAGTTCGATGTGATCAGTGGCTTCACCGACCTGCACTGGTTCGCGACTGATCTCGGCGTGCCGGGCATCGGCTACGGACCACATGGCGAAGGTGGACACGCGATGAACGAGCGCGTGAAGATCGCCGACATGCTGACCGTCGCCAAAGTGTATGCGCGCTTCATGCAGTCGTTTGATCCATCTGCAACATGACCTTCATCTGCTCCAACTGTCAGGCGACCTACCGGGCTGACGCGCGTACGTTTAAGTGCACGCAGTGCGGCGGACCGTTCGAACTCACCGAGCGTCTGCCGTTTCGCGCCGATGCAATCATCGAGCGCGAAAAATCGTTGTGGCGCTACTTCAAGATGTTGCCCATCGAACGCGACGCGCAAATCATCTCGATGGGCGAAGGGATGACGCCATTGGTCGAGGCAGTGTTCGCAGGTCGTCGCGTGTTTTTCAAATTGGAGTACCTCGCGCCGACCGGTTCATTTAAGGATCGCGGCACGACGCTTCTGGTCACCAAGTTGCGCGAGTGGAACGTGCGTCGCGCCGCCGACGATTCGAGCGGCAACGCGGGCGCGAGCTTCGCTGCATACTGCGCTCGTGCTGGCATCACGGCGGAGGTATTCACACCGGCGTATGCATCGCCAGCCAAGTTGGCGCAGATCGAAATTTTCGGGGCCTCCCTGCACAAGATCGAAGGTGTGCGCGAGCAGGCGACTGAGGCGCTGGAGCGCGCCGTGAACGATGAGCTCGTGTACGCCTCACATGCGTGGTCGCCGTTCACGCTCGAAGGCACCAAGACGATTGCGTATGAGCTTTGGGAACAATTGAGCAGTGGACGTGAGACATTGGACATTGGACTTTGGACATTCGTGTGTCCCATCGGTCAAGGCTCGTTGTTCCTTGGCGCCTATCGTGGCTTCAAAGATTTGCGTGATGCCGACCTGATTGCGAAACTTCCGCGCATGGTCGGTGTTCAATCTATGGCATGTGCGCCAATCGTCGAGGCGATTAAGCGCGGACTCGATCATGCGGCTCCGATTGACAAGCAGCCATCGGTCGCCGACGGCATCAGCCTCGCGCATCCAATCCGCGACCGTGAAATCATTCAAGCGATCCGCGAGTCCGAAGGCGACGCGATCGCGGTCAGCGACGACGAGACACTCGCCGCGCGGCGCGAGTTGGCGCAAATCGGACTATATGTCGAGCCGACCAGTGCTGTCGTCGGCGCGGCCCTCAAGCGAACGCAATTGGATGGCATCGTGGTTGCCGCGCTGACGGGCAGCGGCTTGAAGAGTCCAACTACAACATGAGCACCCGCGAACATATACGTCTGACGCAACTTGAGTCGTGCGCGGGCAAGCGGTCGCAGCATGAAAATTCACCTGACGCCACATGCCGAAGAGCAAATTCGGTTCCGCAAAGTGTCGCGTGAGCGTGTCATTGAGGTTGCCACAAATCCTGAGCGCCTTGTTCCTGCCTTGAGCGATCGCTCTTTTGTGCAGAGCCGCTACCACGAGCGCGGTAAGGAATGTCTGCTGCGGGTAGTGATTGAGGACATCGGTGATGAACGTTGGGTCGTTACGGTCTATCCAACGTCTAAAGTTGGCAAGTATTGGCGGGGGTAATCCATGAAAGTTACATATGACGAATCGGTTGACATTCTCACCATCCGCCTGCGCGATGGCGACTATGATGAGAGTGAAGAGGTCGCCGAAGGCATCATTGTGGATTTCGACAGGCAAGGCAAGCCGATGGCCATCGAGATTCTCTATGCCGCCTCGCTCTTGGGGCAGATTGACCGTGTGATGCTCGAATATGCGCGCGTGCCGCAGGCAGCCTGATGTCCACTCGTGAACAAATCCGTCTGACGCAGCTCGCCTCTTGCGCAGGCTGAGCGGGCAAGTTGGGGCCTGCCCTGCTGGCGCAAGTCTTGCGCCCACTCAGTCAGACGTTTGACTATCGGCAGTTTCCGAATCTGCTCGTCGGCTTGCAGACGTCAGACGACGCCGCCGTGTGGCGTCTCGACGATGAGCACGCGATCATCCAAACGGTGGATTTCTTTCAGCCGATTGTGGACGACGCGTACACGTTCGGCGCGATTGCGGCGGCAAACGCGATGAGCGACGTGTACGCGATGGGCGGCGAAGTGCTGATGGCGCTCGCTATCGCCAATCTGCCCGAAGATTTTCCGCCGGAGTTGATCGGCGAAATCTTTCGCGGCGGCGCAGAGAAGGTCGCCGAAGCCGGCGGCGTGATTGCGGGCGGGCACACCGTAAGCGACCCCGAGCCGAAGTATGGCTTATGCGTGACGGGCCTGATTCATCCACAGCACGTCGTGACCAAAGGCGGCGCGCAGGTCGGCGATCAACTCATCCTCACCAAAAAGCTGGGCACGGGCTTAATTGCGACGGCGAACAAGCGCGACATCGCAATGCCCGAGCATCTGCAAGGCGCAGTGGATTCGATGCTAAGACTCAATTGCGATGCGGCGCGCATCATGCTGCAAGTGGGCGCGCACGCGGCGACGGACATCACGGGCTACGCGCTGCTCGGCCACGCATACGAAATGGCAGAGCGCAGTCCGGCCGGACTGCGCATCTGTGCGGATGCCGTTCCCATTCTCAACGGCGCGCTCGACTACGCGCGCATGGGCGCGACCAGCGGCGGCACGACGCGCAACAAACTTTATCTGGTCGAGCGCGTGCGCATCATGCGCGAGTTGCCCAAAGAGTTGATTGACCTGTTGTACGATCCGCAGACATCGGGCGGACTGCTCATCGCCACGCCGCGCGCGCAGGCTGACGAGATGCTGGACCGATTCAATGACGCCGGCCAGGATGCATGGCTCATCGGCGAAGCAATCGAGCAAGCGGGAATTGAAGTTGTGTGAGGTTATGCGAGGCAGGAGTTGTGGTTTAAGATGAATGCGTAGGGGCGCGGTTACTGCGCCTCCATTGGGGTCGTGCAAAGAAACGAGGAGACATGAGCAACCACCATTCCCTTCCGCGCGTCGTCG
Organism: Anaerolineae bacterium; assembly: GCA_038198935.1. Classification (GTDB taxonomy): domain Bacteria; phylum Chloroflexota; class Anaerolineae; order JACRMK01; family JACRMK01; genus JBBPZQ01. The sequence goes on along the minus strand of JBBPZQ010000011.1, from coordinate 10,161 downwards.
TCACGGGACTCGGCGCGATCACGCCAATTGGACATGACGTGAACACGATGTGGCAGAATCTGGTCGCGGGCAAATCGGGTGCGGGGCCCATCACCAAATTCGATGCGACGGGTTACGCGGTGCGGATCGCCGCTGAGGTCAAGGACTTCACGCCCGAAGCGTATCCGCACGTGATCGAGAAGAAAGAAGTGAAGCGGCTCGACCGCAGTATTCAGCTCACACTCGTCGCCACCTACGAAGCGCTGCAACATGCCAAGCTTAAAATCGGCGACGACAACGCCGACGAGATCGGTGCGCTGGTCGGCACGGGCATCGGCGGATTGAACTCGATTCAGGATGCGTTCGAGACACTGGCGGCGAAGGGACCGATGCGCGTATCGCCGTTCACCTCGACGAACATGCTGCCCAACATGCCTGCGGGCCAAGTGGCGATCACCTTCGGCGCGCGCGGCATCAACTTCTGTCTGATCTCTGCGTGCGCGACCGGCACCCACGCGCTCGGCGAAGCATTCGAGATCATTCGGCGTGGCGACGCGCAGGCGATGATCGTCGGCGGCGTTGAAGCAGCCATCACGCCACTGGGACTCGCGGCGTTCCATCGCACGGGCGCGATGTCCACGCGCAATGACGATCCGCAGCGCGCCTCGCGTCCATTCGACAAAGAGCGCGACGGCTTCGTGATGGCGGAAGGCGCGGGCGTGCTCATTCTTGAAAATCTGGAATTCGCGCAAGCGCGCGGCGCGAACATTCTCGCCGAGATAGTCGGCTACGGCGCGACCGACGATGCCTACCATGCGAGCGCGCCAGTCGAGGGCGGCCTCGGCGCGGTCAAGTGCATGCAGCGCGCGCTGAAGAAAGCGAACCTCACGCCCGACGATGTGGACTACATCAACGCGCACGGCACGAGCACGACTCTCAACGATAAGAGCGAAACGCAAGCCATCAAGAAAGTGTTTGGCGAGAAAGCCTATGACGTGCCGATCAGCGCCACGAAGTCCATGATGGGTCACATGCTCGGCGCGGCGGGCGTGATCGAGGGCGTGGTGAGCGTGAAGACGATTCAGGACGGCGTCATCCATCCGACCATTAATTACGAAGTGCCCGACTCCGATTGCGATCTCAACTACACGCCGAACGAAGCCGTCAAGAAAGATGTGAACGTGGCACTCTCCAACTCGTTCGGGTTCGGCGGACACAACGCGACCGTAATCTTCAAGAAGTACGAATAGGCTGTGACGAGCGACGGGGCGCATCACTCGTCACTTGTCACTCTCCACTCGTCACGGCTGATGAACCCCGCAGACCTCGAAGCCGCACTCGGCATCACCTTCTACGACAAGTCGCTGCTCACGCGCGCCCTCACACACCGCTCGCATCTGAATGAAAGTCAGACCGTCGCCGCGCTCGACAACGAGCGCTTAGAATTTCTCGGCGATGCGGTCCTCGATTTTTTGACGGGCGAGTACTTGTATCATCGTTTCCCTGAAATGCGCGAAGGCGAGTTGACCAATTTGCGCTCGGCGCTCGTCAAGCGCGAGACGCTCGCACGCTTCGCGCGCGAGATTGACTTAGGCGAGTACATGTTTGTCAGCAAGGGCGAGCGCGCGGCGGGCGGTCATCAGCGACTGCCACTGCTGGCTGGCGCATTCGAGGCATTGGTCGGCGCGCTGTATCTCGATCAAGGTCTGTATGCCGTCAAGTGCTTTTGGCAACGCTTTGCCGAACCGCAACTACAACAAATTTTGGAAGGGCGCTTGGATAAAGACGCGAAGAGTCTGTTGCAAGAGTTGAGTCAGGCGACCTTTCAACTCAAGCCTATGTACCACATCGCTGACCAGATGGGACCCGACCACGCCAAAGAATTTGTCGTCAACGTGCAGATCGGCGAGCGCGTCATGGGCAGCGGTCGGGGCAACACCAAGCAGAGCGCGGAGCAAGAAGCAGCGCGTCTCGCGCTGGACGCGCTGGCGGCGGAAGGTCACTACGTTGAGTAGATTGCCCATCACTGGCGGCAGCGGCTATCTTGGTACGCACGTGCTGAATGCGGCGAAGGGTTTTGGCAACCCTTCGCCACATTTTTTGCGTCGCATCGCTGATGCACGAGCGTGTTGATCGTGACGTGCTCCTAAATATCTGCGATGCGCCATGCGGCAGTGCGTTGACACATTCCGCTTCCGTCGCTTATACTACGCCAGTATTTACAGGGGCGCAGCCATCGCGCCCCTCTGCTTTGCATGGCTAGATTGAACTCCCATGAAACTGAAAGCACTTGAACTGCACGGCTACAAATCATTTGCGAACCGCATGGACTTCGCTTTTCACGACGGCGTGACCTCTATCGTCGGACCGAACGGCAGCGGCAAATCGAACGTCGCCGATGCGATCCAGTGGGTGCTGGGAGAGCAGTCGTTCAGCAGTCTGCGCGCGAAGAAGACCGAGGATATGATCTTCGCAGGCTCCTCCATGCGTCTGCGCATGGGTATGGCAGAAGTATCGCTCACGCTCGACAATAGCGAGCAATGGCTGCCAATTGAATTTAGCGAAGTGACGGTCACCCGCCGCGCGTATCGCAGTGGCGAGAACGAATATTTGCTCAACGGTAATCGCGTGCGCTTGCGCGACATCAACGAGTTGCTGTCGAAAGGCGGATTGGGCCGCGGCTCGTACAGCGTGATCGGACAAGGACTGATTGATCAAGCGATCTCGCTGCGTCCCGAAGAGCGGCGCTCGCTGCTCGAAGATGCGGCCGGTATCAGCATCTATCAATCGAAGAAAGCTGATGCACTTTCCAAGCTAAACGCGACGCAGGAGAACCTGACGCGCGTCAGCGACATCCTGCACGAGTTGGAACCGCGCGTGAAGCGGCTGCGCGAACAGGCAAATCGCGCGGGCCAGTTTAATGACGTACAGCGCAAATTAGCGGAACGCTTGCAGACGTGGTACGGCTATCAATGGCAGCAGGCGCAAACGAAATTAGCGGAGGCTGAACAAACCGCCCAGCGCACGCAAGACGAGTTAGCGGGCGCGCGTGAAGGATTGCAAGCGTCCGACGCAGAGCGCGCGACCCTGCGCGAGCGCATTCAATCGCAGCGTACCGAGCTGAATGAGTTGCAGCGGCAGTTGAACGAGCAGCAGCGCACACAGCAGCAGGTCACACAGCGCCGCGCCGTCGCACAAGAGCGACTTGACTTGTTGACGCAGCAGCACGAAGAGGCGCAGCGCGAATTAGAATCGCTCACCAGCGAAGCCGACGCACTCACGCAGCAGCGCGCACAGTTGACGAGCGAGTTGAGCGAGCTGCAAGCCAGCGCGCACGGAGCAAACGCGCGCCTGAGCGAACTACAGCAGACGATAGCACAGCGCGAAGAGAGTATGCGCAGCGCGCGTCAGTCGCAAGCGGATGCACAACGCGGCGCGGTGGGGTTGGCAACGCAGATCGCGCAGCACACGCAGCGCACCGCGAATGCACGCCAACGTTTGCAGAGCATCGCCGATGAATTGGCGCTGCAGCAATCGGCCAGCGAGCAGCACATGCGCGAATTACAATCGCTCGGCGAGCACATCGCCGCCGCGCATGCTCAAGGGTTGTCGCTCGACATGCAAATCACGGAGCACGCAACCCGCGTCAATGAATTGCAGCAGCAAGCTACAGCCGCGCAAACCCACGCGGCCGATCTCGGCGCGCAGTTGGCGGAAGCGCAAGCCGAGTTGCGCGCCACGCAGATCGAGTTCGAGCGCGCGCGTAGTCGTGGCACTCAGCAAACGCTCAGCGCCATGCGCGCCGCAGGTGTTGACGATGTGCAGCCACTCAATGCGCTGTATCGCGTCGCGCCAGAACATGACAAAGTGGTGCGCGGCGCGCTGGGCGCGTTCGCCGATGCCGTCGTCGTGCCGCACTGGCGCGATGCAGAACAGATGGCAGCACAGTCGTCGGCACAGCAGATCATTCTGGTGTTGGAATCATTTGATGGCAATCAACTCCAACCCGTGCCCTACCCCGCTACACAGGCGAGAGAGTCCGTGCTCCTCCCCTCCGAAACGGCGGAGGGGTTAGGGGTGAGTGTTTCTGCCTTCGACCTCATCACGTGTGCGGACGAGTATCGCGCGCTGTTCCAATTACTGCTCGCGTCGGTGCATGTCGGTGACGGCACAGCCGTTCCGCGCGTGAACCAGCGCGGCGAGTTGCTGACGCAGCACGCGCTCATCACCAGCGACAAGTCCGCGCCGAATCTCGCCGCGCTGGAAGCGCACGTGACGGAGTGGCAGCGCAAAGTTGCAGACATGCCAACGTTATTGGAGCAAGCGCGCGCCGCCGCGACGGAAGCAGTGCAGCAACGCGACACGTCGAGCAGTGAACGCTTCGCGCTCGACAGCGAGCGCGCCAAAGTGCAAGCCGAGTTGGATGCGCTCGCGCGCGAACGCGAACGGGTGCAGCGCGAGTCGCAGCGCGTGGCAAGCGTCATCACGAGACTGCGCGCCGAACAAACCGCACTCGCACCGCAACTTGACGAATGGCAGCAGACGCTCGAGCAATTGCAAGCAAAGCAGCAGTCGCTGACGCCGCTGGGGGCTGCGGCAAGCGAATCGAGCGACGACGATCTCGCACTCACGCGCCAACTGGCACAGCACGAGACGCGCGCGGCATTGCTCACGCAAGAATGGCAATCGCGCCAACAAACGCTCGCGCAGATGGAGCAACGGCTACGGATGATAACGACGCAACACGAGCAGCGCGCGTGTCGCGCCGAAAGTTTGCGCGACGAAACGAATAGACTCCGCTCAGAACTCGCGCAACTCGACGAGCAAGCGACCGCTATCGCCGCGCGCATCGAGCCACTGCGCACACAGGCACAGCCGCTCGATGCGCAGTTGAGCGCGGATGAATCCGTACTGCGCGCGCGGGAAGCGCAAGAGCGCACATCGCGCGAAGCCCTGTATGCGGCTGAGGCGGCGCACAGTCAAGCGCTGGTGGACTTGCAGCGACGGCAAGATCGGCTGACGACGTTGCGCGAGCAGATCGAAAGCGATTACGAATTTGTCTCGCTCACCACCGATCTGCCGACCGCGCTCGCGCTGGAGATGGACGAGAACCGCGTGCTGCGTCTGCCGCACGTCGGCGAGATTCCCGACGGCATGGAGCAGGACATTCGCGCGCTGAAAAACAAAATGCGCTGGATCGGCAACGTCAACCTCGAAGCGCCGTCCGAGCACGCGCTCGAAAAAGCGCGACTCGAATTTTTGCAAGTGCAGTCCACCGACTTGCAGCGCGCGTCCGAGTCGCTCCAGCAACTCGTCGCGGAGCTCGATCAGTTGATGCAGAACAAATTCCGTGAGACGTTCCAAGCCGTTGCGCGCGCGTTCAAAGAATACTTCACTCGATTGTTCGGCGGCGGCTCGGCGGAACTGACGCTCACCGAACCGCAGAACTTGATCGCGACGGGCGTGGACATCATCGCGCATCCGCCCGGCAAGCGCCGCCAACCGCTCGGCTTGCTGTCGGGCGGCGAGCGCGCGCTCACCGCCGCCGCGCTCATCTTCGCATTGCTCAAGGCAAGCCCGACGCCGTTCTGTGTGCTTGACGAAGTGGATGCGGCGCTCGACGAAGCGAACGTGGGACGTTTCCGCAGCACGCTCGAAGAGTTGGCGGGGCGCACCCAGTTCATCGTCATCACGCACAATCGCGGCACCGTCGAAGCGGCCGGTACTGTCTATGGCATCTCGATGGGTGCAGACGGCGCATCACAGATGATCTCGCTGCGACTTGATGGTGCGGACGTGAAGCAACTTCAGGCAGCGTAAGCGACGCGGCGAGGGAAACGGCAAACCGCGCAGGCGCAAAGCACACGAAGAATTCTTGGTGTTCTTTGTCCCTGCATGGTTTGCTGTTTCAATTTACAGGGAAGGGAATCTAGCAATCCCAATGCAATCCGCAAAACCGCACGTCGCACACTTTCCGCACCGCGCGGTCGTGTGGTTGCTCGTCGGGCTCGCGCTGTCGGCATGCACGGTTGATCTCGCGCCCTCCGATGCGACAGCCGCGCTGACGCCCAACGCGATCACTGCGTCTGCGCCGGCGATCACCGCAACCGTGAGCGCGAGTGCGACAGCACCGACGACCATCACGACCGCCGCACCGTCTGCCTCGCCGAGTGCCGTACCAGCCAGCACCGCCACGCTTAAACCGGCTGCAACCGCAATACCGACAGCATTGCCCACAAGTCGCTCATTGTCCGGCTTCCTCGCGTTCGTCTCGAATCGTTTCGATCACCCTGAGTTGTATTTGTATGATGCCGATCGCGGCGAGGTGATTCAGTGGACGAGCGACGACGCACCGAAGCGCAATCCCGCGTGGGCACCCGACGGGCGCACGCTCGCCTATGCAGCCAAGCGCGACGGCTCGTGGCAAATTTTCAAGAAGAGCATTTCGGGCGGCAAAGAAATCAAGTTGACCGCAGCGCCCGGTGAGAACTACGAACCCGCGTGGTCGCCTGACGGCAAACAGATTGCGTTCACCTCGAACCGCGACGGGCGCGAACAAATCTACATCATGGATGGGGAAGGCAAGAATGCGCGCAATCTGTCGCGCAACACCTTTTCAGACTTCGGACCCAGTTGGTCGCCTGACGGCAAGTGGCTCGCGTTCAGCACGAACCGTGACGGTAACTGGGAGATTTACGTTGGTAGTCCTGATGGGACCAACGCGCGCAACCTCTCGCGCGCGGCGGGCGGCGATTGGAATCCAGTTTGGTCGCCCGATGGCGGACGCGTCGCGTTCGTCTCGGATCGCGATGGTCGCGAGCAGGTCTATGTGATGAGCGCGGACGGCAGCAACGCCGTCAATTTGACCAAAAGCACCGCGAGCGATTGGTCGCCATCGTGGTCGTCGGACAGTCAGCGCATCGCGTTCGTCTCGAAGCGCGACGGCAACTTTGAGTTGTACATCATGAACGCCGACGGCACAGCGCTGAAGCGATTGACGAATGACCTCGGCGACGACGTGCAACCCGCGTGGCGCGGGGCAGCCAGCACCGCCGCCAACGTGCGTGTGCCGCCGCTCACGAGCAACAACACGCGCCTCGACGAGGGCCCGAAGCAGGTGACGATCTGGCACTTCGACGACAACACGAAGATTGACGGCATGAGGTCGAGCGCGCTGCAAGCGTTGGGCCAAAATGAAACCGCATATGGCGTGCCGTCGGGAGTGGTCTTCGGCTTCGAGCCGGGCAATTCGTATCCACAGTTTTACATTCGCGACATATCGTGGATGGATATCGCGGCGATGTATTTCTATCCACCCCAATACACGCGCGATGCGATTGAAGAATTTTTGCGGCGGCAGTACAGCGCCAACACACCGCTTCGTCCCAACGCAACCAGCGCATCACCCGGCGACGGTGCGATCCCCGGCTACTTCTCCCCGGAGATTCCATACGATAAGCACACGACGACCTCGGACGAAGAAGTGAATCTTATACGCGCGGCGTACACATACTGGTCTATGTCCGGTGACAAGGCATGGCTGACGAAGGACATCGGCGGGCAGACATTAATCGCGCGCTTGAACAAAGCGATGGAGTGGCTGCTATTCTATCGGCTCGACAAAGGCACGAGCCTCATCTGGCGCGCACACACGACCGATTGGGGCGACGTGAAGATTGAGAAGACCGGCTCGCCCACCGAATGGCAGCCCGGCGACGCCATCACCGCATCCATCTTCGATCAAGCGATGGCGTATCAAGCATTGCGCAATCTGGCGCTGATGAACACCGCGGCGGGCGACCGCGCCAACGCGGATCGCTACAACAATGCAGCCAGCGATTTGCGGGGTCAGGTCGAAAAATACTTATGGCAGCCGACCAAAGGTTTCTATCGCACGCACTGGCATCTCACGCCGCTGGTGCATAACGGCTTCGACGAGGACTCGATCATCAGCGTTGCCAATGCGCTGATGGTTTATACGGGCTTGTCGGATCACTATAGTCTGTTCGATAAACTTGAGGACGCGACGAAAACTTTCGGTGCGATCAAACCCGGCTTGAGTCTCTATCCCCCCTACCCTACGGGGGTATTCGCCTACGTGCAGATGGCCGAAGGTGTGTATCAAAATGGCGGATTGTGGGACTGGTGGGGCGGCACGCAGATCACCGCCGAGTTCGAGTCGGGCTTACGCGCGCGAGCGCTCAAGCACTTGTATGAAGTCGCCGACGATTGGGCGCGTCATCCGCGCGACATCTACGAGTGGCAGTTGGCGCGCACGGGCGTGAACAAAGGCAGCGACGATTACGGCGGCTCGGTGGCGACGATGAGCGAAGCCATCGTGCGCGGGCTGTATGGTATCAACCTCAACACACAGAGCGTGAGCATCTCGCCGCGCTTGGGCGAGCACAACGGCTGGATACGCGCGTTCGTGCCCGCGAGCGGCTCTTTCGCGTCGTATCAGTACACGCTCAACGGCAACATCATCCGCATCCAGTACGAGACGAACGTCAAGCAAGATATTCCGTTTCGCGTCGCGCTGCCAGTCAATTCGGCATTGAACAAAGTGATGCTGGACAGCCAACCGGTCGCGTTTCGGCTCGACCACCTGAACGAAGACGACTATGCCAATTTCACAGCGCCGAGCGGCACGCACACGATTGAGATCACGCATAAGTGATGAGCGCACACGTGCCTGCTTCCATCCGCCGCATCGTGGACAAATTCAGCGGCACGCTCGGTGTCGCGGCGCGCGATCTGAAATTGGGCAAAGAAGTTCTGCTCAACGCCGACAAGGTGTTCCCGACCGCGAGCATGGCGAAGATTCCGATTCTGCTCGAACTGTATCGCCAGCATGAAGTCGGTGCGTTATCGCTTGGCGAGATGCTTACGGTTCGCAAGAAGGATAAGGTCGGCGGTTCTGGCGTGATCGTCTATCTGGACGATGACGTGCCATTCAGTCTGCACGACCTCGCGGTGCTGATGATGAGCGTGAGCGACAACACGGCGACGAACGTACTGATGGATCGGCTCGGAATCTCGAACATCAATCGCTTGATGCGCGACTCGGGCATGACGAACTCCCACCTGCATCGCAAGATCAAAATGAAATTGCCCGACAAGCCAAGACATCCGTTCTTCGGCACGGGCACGCCGCGCGACTACATGACGCTGATGGTGAATCTATACGAAGGGAGAATGCTCAACAAGCGCAACACCAAAGCGGTGCTTGACCTGATGCGCGTTCAATCGTACATGGGCACGCTCTGGCGCTATCTCGACTTCGATTCCAATGGACACAAGGAAGAGTGGGTGGCCAGCAAGAACGGCTACTCGTCAGGCATTCGCACCGAAGCGGGTATCGTGCACAGCAAGCGCGGCGCGTATGCAATTTGCGTGATGGGCAAGGACATCAAAGACAAAGCGTGGACGCAGGACAACGAGGGGACGCTCGCGATTGCGAGCGTGTCGAAGGCAGTGAGAGACTACTTTTTCGAAAAGTGAAATATCCGGGGCAAATCTGCATTATGGGTAAGTAGAAGTCATTGCTCGCGTCACCACAATGGCTTTTGAACTCGAACGAAAGCGGTGAGCGATGAACGCCCATCCTCCCGAACCCGGAGCGTTGACGACGCGAGAAGTTGAAATACTGAAACTGATGGCTGCAGGTCAATCGAACAGTCAAATCGCCGAACAGTTGAGCATCGCAGAGGGGACGGTCGAGCGCCACGTTCACCACATCCTCCACAAACTGGGCGTTGCGAACCGCACAGAAGCAGCGCTGTGGGCAGTCCGCCAGCGGCTAAGCGGCGGCGACCCAGCTACTCCCTGACAACTGATACTGCGCTCAATGATGCCCATCCACCGTGCGGTGAGATGGGCTATTTGGTTTGTCATAGTCATCAAACGCAAAAAATGTATGGAATCATGTATAGACAGCGACGACATGCAGGCGTATGCTGTGGCTGTTGAATTGAATCCGAAGCAGCGGGAACAGCGAGCGAGATATGAAACGAGCACCAGTCTTTGCAATTCTGACAGCGATACGACGGTGTCAAGTAATTTGTGTAAATGGTCTTGAGTCAGTGCGTGCTGGTTAGGGTAACGAGACTCTGCCTTCGAACACAATGGCGAATTGCTGCAAGGCGCGGTGCCAGTCACGAATGGGCATCGTCCACTTCTGGC
>JBBPZQ010000010.1:0-112031 GCA_038198935.1 Anaerolineae bacterium | reverse complement strand
TGTGGCTGCCGCTCAGCACTTCCAAGACGACCTGCGCCTTGAAGTCTGCTGTGAACGAACGATGTTTACCCATCTGGACCCCTTTCTGAGATGATGATACTTCAGTTTCCTCAGTGTCCAGTTTTTGGGGTGCAGTACAATGCTCGAATTATAGCGTTCATCCAACACTAGTCAATTGCGTGCTACAATCTTCCCATGCAAATCACCCGCATCCACTCCTTCCCCATCCACGCGCCGCGCGCGCGCACGTTCGTTGCCGCGCAAGCCACGCTCACGCATTCTGATTTCGCGCTGGTCGTGGTCGAGACCGACGAGAACATCACGGGCTACGGCGAAGTGTCGTCCGCGCTGTTCTACTATCGGCTTGGCGTATCGCACGCGCACGACATCAACGCCTATCTCGCGCCCGCGCTCATCGGCGCAGACCCGTTGACGATTCCTGCGCTCGTCGAGAAGATGGAGCGCGTGTTGCAGAATGCGCGTCAGGCGATTTCAGGTGTTGAGATGGCGCTGTGGGACATCGCGGGCAAGGCGGCGGGCTTGCCCGTCTATCGTCTGCTGGGCGGCAAGGCGCGCCAGGCGGTGCCGCTCAACTGGACGATGGGCTTCATGTCGCCCGATGAAACCGCAGACGAGGCGGCGCATTACGTCGAGCGACACGGCGTGCGCAGCGTGCGCTTGAAGATTGGGCGCGCGGGCGACATTGACGCGCGCGCGTGTGCGGCGGTGCGCGCGCGACTCGGCCCCGACTTTCCGATTCGTGTGGACGCCAACGAAATCTATCGGTCACCCAAAGAAGCGATTAACGCGCTGCGCCGTCTCGAACCGTACGACATCTATCTCGCGGAGCAGCCGCTCGCCGCGCACGATTTAGTCGGACATTCCGAAGTGCGGCACGCGGTGAACATCGGCATCATCCTCGACGAGTCCATCCAGTCGCCGCGCGATGCGCTCAACGCGATACAGGCGCGCGCGGCGGACGCGTTCAACGTTTATGTCAGCGAATCGGGCGGGCTGCTGCGCGCGCAGCAAATCATCGCCATCGCGGAAGCGGCAAATATTCCATGCTTGATTGGCACGATGGGCGAGTTGCAGATTGCGTCGGCGGCGGGCGCGCACCTCGGCGTCGCGTGCGCGAACATCGCGTACAGCTGCGACCTCGTGGGCCCCTTGCGCTACGATGAGTCTATCATCAACGAGCCGCTGCGACTTGAGCACGGCTTGTTCTATCCGCCCGATGCGCCGGGCTTGGGCGTCACGCCGAATTGGGATGTCATCGACAAGTGGAGAGTATAGACGGAAGACGACGGACGGTGGACGGAAGTTGGCATCGGTCATCCGTCATCCGTCGTGAGGAACGAACCATGAAGATTGCCCAGATTGAAGTCATCGCTATCCGCGCGCCGCGCAAAGAGGTGGTGCGCTCGGCGACGGGCACGAACACCGTGAGCGCTTCAGAATTCGGCATCGTGCGTGTCGTCGCGGACGACGGCTGCGAGGGACTCGGCGAAATTTCCATCACGTTCCCGCAGGTCGGCTTCTCGCTCTGTCATGCGGCGCGTCATTGGCTCGCGCCGAAACTCATCGGCCTCGACCCGCTCATGCTGCCGCACGCGCTGCGCGTGATTGACGGCGCGCTCATCGGCGAGTTGAGCGCGCCCTACTTACGCGCCGCGTTCGAGATGGCGCTGCTCGATTTGGCGGGCCATCATTACAACGTGCCCGTCTATCAATTGCTCGGCGGGCGCGCGCGTGAATGCGTGCCGCTCGCGTGGGGCATCTATCAGAAGTCGCCAGAGGAGATGGCGGCGGATGCGCTCTCGGGAATCGCCAATGGCTTTCACGCCATCAAGTTGAAGGTCGGACGCAAACTGAGCGACGACGTGGCAGCGGTGCGCGCGGTGACGCAAGCCGTGCCCGATGTGCCGCTGCGCCTCGACGCGAACATGGCGTGGCGCACCGTGCCCGAAGCGGTCAACGCGATTCGCGCGCTCTTGGACACGGCACTCATCGCGTGGGTCGAGCAACCGCTGCGCCGTGACAACCTCGCGGGCTTGCGCTTGTTGCGTCAGCGCACCAACGTGCCCATCATGGCTGACGAAAGTTTGCAGACGCTGCGCGATGCAATTGATGTAGTAGCGGCTTCAGCCGCTGATATTTTCAATGTGTACGTGGTCGAAGCAGGCGGCCCCATCGCCGCGTCGCAAATCTTTGCGTTCGCCAGCGCGCTCGACATTCCGTGCATCATCGGCAGTCAAGCCGAGTTGGGCATCGGCACGGCGGCGTGCGCGCACCTCGGCGTATCGGTTGCCGATTTGCCATACGCGTGCGAGACGTTCGGGCCGCTGCGCTACACGCACGACATCGTAACACCCAACATTCGCATCGAGCGCGGCATGTTGTATCCGCCTGATGGCGCGGGACTGGGTGTGCAGTTGGATTGGGAGGCGGTCAGGGAATTTCAGATTTCAGATTTTTGATTTATGAAATCAAACCACGAAGACACAAAGAGCACCAAGAAAATTAGATGGCTTCGTGTTCTTTGTGTCTTCGTGGTTTGCAGGAGAGACTATGCCATCAACACGCCGTCACATTCGCTTGACGTGGGTCAACACAGGAGAGTCGGTTGTCGCGGAGATGTTGGACGACGAAGCGCCGCAGGTGTGCGAGATGATTTGGCAGCGATTGCCCGTCGAGCACAAGTCCATTCACGGGCAGTTCTCCGGCGCGGAGGTGTTTGTGCTGCTCGACAATCCGCAGCCTGCGCCCGCAGAGAACATGTGTCAGATGCCATTGCCCGGCGAGATTTTGTATTTCTTCGACGGCGGCGGCAACGTCACGAGCGGCACGCGGCAAGCCGCAGAGATTTGCGTCATCTACAATCGCGGCGTGGTGCTGCGCGGGCCCGAAGGTGTGCCGACACACCTCAGCCTGTTCGCGCGCATCGCCGGCGATTGGAAATATGATTGGCGCGAATTCGCGCAAGCCTGCCGCCGCGTGCGCCATGAGGGCCCGCAGGTGTTGCGCATTGAGAGAGTGCTGAGTCCTGAGTAACGAGTCCTGAGTAAAGACTTGAAACTCAGCACTCAGGACTCAGCACTCAGGACTTTTTACTTCACTCGATAATACTCCACCTTCTCCTCATCAAGTTCCACGCCGAGACCCGGCTTCTCGTGTGGGCGCGCTTCGCCGCCAATGATGGGCAGCGGCTCCGCGAGGAAATCGCCTTCGTAGAAAAATGGACCAAGGATATCGCACGGAAATTCTTCCGCGCCGATGCCGGGCGTTGCAATGGCGAGATGAATCATCGCCGCACTCGCGACGCCCATCTCCAGATTGCTGCCGACGGTGCAGGTCAGCCCTGCCGCTTCCGCGACCGCCGCGACTTTGCGCGCGGGCCCGATGCCGCCACCTTTGCCGATATAAACCGACAGCACATCCGCCGCGCCTGCGCGCACGACTGCCATCGCGTCCTGCAACGTGTACACGCTCTCGTCGGCCATCACCGGAATCTGAATGTGATTGCGCACGTCGGCCAGCCACGACACGTCGAGCGCGGGCACGGGCTGCTCCGCGAAGTAGATGTTGTAATCGTACAGGCGGCGAATCGTCTGGATGGCGACGCGCGGCGACCAGCCGCCATTCGCATCAATGCCGAGCCGCACGTCGGGCCCAATCGCCTCGCGCACCGCACGCACGCGCGCTACATCGCCATCAGGCTCGATGCCGACCTTGACCTTCATCGTCTTGAAACCCTGCGCGACCGCCCACGCGGCCAGCTCGGCGGCGCGCTCCGGCTCCTGTCCCGACACCGAAAATTTCGTCGGCACGAACTCGCGCACCTTGCCGCCGAGCAACTTATACACGGGCACGCCCAGCGACTTGCCGAGGATGTCCCACAGTGCCATCTCCAGCGCGGCTTTGGTGAATGGATTGTTTGCCACGCCGCCCTTGTTCATCTTCGCGCTCAGGCGTTCAATCTCGCCTGGGTCTTGCCCCACTAATTGTGGCGCAATCAACGTCTTGATGAAGTGCGCCGCGGTCACCTGGTCTTCGCCGCTCCAGCCCGGCGTGCATGAGACTTCGCCGAGCCCGACGATGCCTTCATCGGTATGCACCTTGACGAGCAAAAACGGCGAGGTCGTGTGCGCGCCGCGCCCGCCGCGAATCGCACGCTGTGGGTTGATAGGAATCTGGACGGGAATCGTTTCGATGGATGTGATTTTCATGGATGAAGAGTCCTGAGAAATGAGTGTCATGTGTCATGTGTCACGTGTCACGTGTTACATGAGACGTGACAGTGGCACTTGGCACATAACACCTGACACCTGACACCTGACACCTGATACCCGTCGTTGCTCTCACTTCTGAGAGTAGAATTCGACGAACGCTTTCGCCACCGCTTGCACCACCGCATCCAGATATTTCTTGCCGCGCTCCGCATCCGCCAGGTCGGGGCTGTCGGTGTAGCCGTCCATGTCTTGCCACGAGCCGTGCTTCTCCGCGCGATACGACGTGGCAAAGCCGCGCGGGTTCGTGCTGCCAACCTCGTCGCGATGTGGGCGCGGCTCGCGCACCAGTTCAGGACGCAGCGCCATCATTTGTGATGTCTCATAAATGCCCGAATGGCCGGGCATCCGCCCTTGTTCATGTGCGCCGACTGCGACGAGCGCATCCCACGCGATGGTCCAATACGATGCCGCCGCGATGCTGACGGGATGCTTGAGCGCGAGGTCGCGCGCCGCCAACTGCACCAACTCGTGATTGCCGCCATGCCCGTTGATGATAAAAATTTTCTTGAAGCCGCCGATGATGAGCGACTCGCACAGCTCGTACAGCACGCGGTAGTATGTCTCGGTGCCGAGCGACATCGTGCCGCCGAACGGCAAGTGATGATGCGATGAGCCGAACGGCAGCGTCGGCGCGACGACGACAGAGATTTCGTTCGCCACTGTGCGCGCCGCCTCACGCGTGACATGCTCGATGGTGAGGTAGTCCGTGCCGACGGGCAGGTGCGGCCCGTGCTGTTCCGTCGCGCCGACGGGAAAGACGAGCAGCGTTTCGGCGGCAATGGCGCGCGCTTCTGTGCGGGTCAGTTCGTGCAAGAGTAATTGTGATGGCATGAGTATCCCCCCACCGGAAAGTTGGCTCATTTTATCGCCTGTTCTGCCGCGCGACAAGTGCCGAGCAGTTTAATCGTTCCCCGTATAGCGTAGTTGCTGGTGCATTAGCGCGTCAGACAATTGTGGTCCGCCGCGTTGCTGTGTGGCGCGCAGCCGAGCGGTTGCTGAGTACATGACGAAGGCGCAGCGCATAAACAACGCGCCTTGGTCACGCAATGCATGATTCAAAGGATGAACAACAGGCGTGAACAGCCTAAGCAGAAACGGCTGAGTACACGCTGGCGCACCTCAGTCGCGGACGTTACAGTCGTCACCGCATGTGCTAGTTCGCGTGGCGCTATCAAATCGCCTATCCTGTCAAACAGTTGGAGCAAGAACGGAGAGAATCGGTGCGATTCCGTGTTAGAACTTGCACTGTTGGCGCGTAGGAGGATCTCCAGAGCCCGATGTCAGCGCGAAAAAAACCGTCTCAGTCGTCTTGCGAAACTTATCTGGCAGTTCAGCGGTGTGGAACGCGCAACCTATTCCGCAACGCGAGCACAAGTCCTGCGACGAATTGATACACGGCGTACAACTCCATCGGGAATGGAATGTAGCCGAGATAGCCGAGCAGCGGCATCTCGAAAATTTTCCAGAAGCCAATGTGCGGAATGGTGTAATACCACTTCGGGTACGAAAAGTAATTCCACATCTCCCAGAAGAACCCGCACACCAGTCCCGCCGCCGCGAGCGCGAGCACGTTGCGCCAATCGCCGCGCGCGATCTGCCGCAGCAGCGACGGTCTGGCAAGCCATGCGTTGAGCGGATCGAGCACGAGCAGCAGCCACAGCCAGATCAATCCGAACGCGAGCGACGGGGCGATGAACAAACACGCGAGGCTCACCCAGCCGAGCGCGAATGTCAGCATTTCCAGAAAACGATTGACGATGGCGCCCCGCCCAAGCGCCGCGCGCTGCACCCACTCGAACGAGCACAGCAGTTCCCACGTCTCGAACACGGCGGGGATGACGGTTGCAAAGTGAATGGTTGCCACGAGGTCGGCATAGTTGCCAAAGACCTGTCCGCCGAGATAGTGCCAGTTCTGAGTCACGTCGTTCAGAGTTTCAAACAGCCACCACACCGGCGCGGACAATGCGAACAGTGATAGCAGGTGAACGGGTGAACGGGTGAGCAGGGAAGTGCTGTGCCGAGCAACATTCAATCCATCTACGACGAGGATGTAGCCGAGCCACAGATACAGAAACGTGAAATACGACAGCGGCGCGACGTGCAGCCACGCGAGGGGCCAAGCAACCGCTATGAGAGCAAGACCGACGAATGTTTGTGCGGGGAGTTTGTGTTTGAGCTCAGAGGAGGCGCGAGTGATCATAGCGTTGGTTGGTTGGTAAGTTGGTGGGTTGGTTCATTGATCATCCCAACTAACCCACCAACTTACCCACCGCCATCAATGAAATAATTTTATCAGCCAATCCATCTCCTGGCTACGCGCCTCACTCATGCGCGAGTAGGCTGCGGTTGCATCGGCGCCGTCGTGCACGATGGCTTCGATGGCGTGCGCGATGGCAGCCGGGTCGTCGCCGTTCGGCGGGAACAGCACATTGCGCCCTGCCATTACGCCGCGCACGTTCGGCGCAGCCGCCATGCCGCGCGCAAACATCTCGAGCAGCGGCTGAACTTCGTCTTGCGTTTCGCCGCCGAGCATCAAGATCGGCAGCGTGGTCGCACGCGCGACGCGCTCATAATTTTCGACGTAGGGAATCTTCAGCCACACGTTGGTGGACGTGCCGCCCAGCGCGGAGGCGACGCCAATCGTCTTGACCAACTCCTCGACCGATTTGTTCACCGCATAACCGCGTTCGCCGCGCGTGACCGGCAGCGCTTCGAGAAAGATCGGCAAGCCCATGCGCCCCACGTCGTCCATCACGCGCGTGACGTGATCTATCGTCTCGCCCGACGCCGCGTCGGCGAGGTCGAGGCGCAGCAGCAGCTTCACGCCGTCGAGCCGCAGGTGCACGATGCTCTGGGCATTGAATGAGGTCGCGCGGTCGTTCATTTCCCAGACCGCGCCTTGCAAGCCGCCGCGATTGATCGAGCCGATCAGCAGCGCATCGTCCAGAAAACTTTCGCCGCCCGCGTCGCAGATCAGTTGGTCAATGATGAACAACTCTTCCAGCACGTCCACCGTCGCCATCACGCCGTCGAATTCCGTCGAGAGCACGCGCAGGATGCGGCCCAGATACTCGTAGCGGTCGCCCATCGCAATCGGATCGCCGCCCGCCGCCGTGACGCGCCGCGCGGGATGGTCGGCAGCCAATAACGTGAGCTTGCCGTCGTAGGTCAAATGCTCCGGCTTGCTGCGCCGCTCCGCCGCTTTGTCCAGCAGCGCGACATTGCTCACGCGCACCTCGGTAAGGCGCTGGTAGAGCGAGAGCGGGAAGAAGGATGATGTTTGGAAGGGCACGCGGACTCCGCACAGGTGTCATGTGTCGCGTGTCACGTATCATGTGTGTGCGACTTGATACATGATACATGACACGTGACACGCACTACTGATACACTTCCGGATTCGCACAGTTGGGCAGACGCTCGCCTTTCAAGCCCGCGAGCAAATTGGCGACGGCGAGTTTCGCCATGCTCATGCGCGTGGCGACCGACGCGCTGGCGATGTGCGGCGTGACGGTGCAGTTGGGCAGCGTCAGCAACGGATGGTCGGCGGGCAGCGGCTCTGGCTCGGTCACGTCGAGCGCGGCGTAGGCAATCGTGCCATTCTTGAGCGCATCGTACAGTGCCATCGCGTCCACCGTCGGTCCGCGCGAAGTGTTGACGAGCACGGCCGTGCGCTTCATCTGCTTCAGCGTGTCGGCGTTGATGATGTGATGCGTTTCGGGCGTGAGCGGCACATGCACGGAAACGAAATCGGATTGCGCCAGCACCTCGTCGAGCGAAACGCGCTCCGCGCCTTCCACTTGCGGCACGTTCGGCATCACGTCGTAATAAATTACGCGCATGTCGAAGCCGCGCGCGCGCTTCGCGACCGCCGAGCCGATGCGCCCCATGCCGAGCAAGCCGAGCGTCGCGCCGTGAATGTCGCTGCCCGTCAGCTCGAACGGAATCCACGTCTGCCATCGCCCTTGCCGAATGTAGTCCATGCCTTCGACCACGCGCCGCCCCGCCGCCATCAGCAGCGTGAACGCGAAGTCGGCGGTCGTATCGGTCAGCACACCGGGTGTGTGCCCGATGGGAATCTTGCGCTTGGTCGCTTCTTGCGTATCAATGTTGTCGTAGCCGACGGCCATCTGGCTGACCACTTTCAGATTCGGCGCGGCGTCGAACAACTCTGCGTCAATCTGCTCGGTGAGCATCGTGTACAGCCCGTGCGCGTCGTGCGCCTCGCGCAGCAGTTGCGCGCGCGGCACGGGCGGCTCGTCGTGCGCATACACGCTCACCTCGCACTCCGCGCGCAGCAAGTTCAAGATTGCTTCGGGCATTTTGCGGGTGACGAACACTTTGGGTTTGGGCATAGGGGTTTCCTTTGGTTGGAGAAGGGTCTATGAATACACAGACCCACCCTCACCCCATCCCTCTCCCTTTAAGGGAGAGGGTGACGACGACTTTCCCCTCGCCCCTTCGGGGAGAGGGTAGGGATGCCCTGTGCCGCAGGCATTCGCCTGCCATGCGCGCGACTGCGCGCGGCACAGGGTGAAGGGGCGGGTCATTGTTTTTCGGGCTGCCACGTGCGCAGACGCGTGAGCATTTCGTCCACGCCTGCGAGCGATGACTGTTCGCGTTGCAGTTCTTCCAGTTCTTCAATCGCGTCGTCCAAATCTTTGCGCGCGTCAGAGACGGCGAGACCGCGCTCGTAGGCGGCGCGCGCGTCGGCGACGCGACCGCTGCGCAGATGCGCCATGCCAATGCCGAAGTGCGCACCGTTCATACGCGGATAACGTTCGAGTGTTGCCTCGAATTGTTGGATGGCGGCGTCGTAATTGCTGCGCAGGATTGCAAGTTCGCCACGCCTCAAAAAGAGGTAAGCATTATCGGGTTGCAAATGTGCCGCCGCCTCGATGTCGCGCGCTGCATTCTCAACGTCTTTCAATTTCAGATACTGGTTGGCTCGGTTGCGATACCACATCGGTTGATTGGGGAAAATATCAATCGCGCGCGTGTACATCTCTATGGCTTTCACGTGTTCTTTTTGTTCGTCGTAAGCATTTGCCAGCGTGTTCAAGGCAGAGGCTTCGTCGGACGGGCTGATGGTGCGCGCGATGGTGATTGCCTCTTCGTATAATTTGAACGCCGTTTCAAAATCTTTTTCTTGCACATGCACATTGCCCAAGGCTTTGATGCATTTGGCTTCGCCGAGTTTGTCCCCGATACTGCGAAAGATGGGCAGCGCTTCCTCGTAGCGCGCGCGTGCCTGCGGCAACTCCGACAACGCCACATGCACATTGCCCAAGGCTTTGATGCAATTGGCTTCGCCGACGCGCTCGCCAATGCTGCGATAGAGGGGCAGCGCTTCTTCGTAGCGCGCGCGCGCCTGCGGCAACTCCGACAACGCCCCATGCACATTGCCCAACGCTTGGATGCAATTGGCTTCGCCGACGCGCTCGCCAATGCTGCGATAGAGGGGCAGCGCTTCTTCGTAGCGCGCGCGCGCCTGCGGCAACTCCGACAACGCCACATGCACATTGCCCAAGCGTTGGATGCAATTGGCTTCGCCGAGTTTGTCGCCGATGCTGCGATAGAGGGGCAGCGCTTCTTCGTAGCGCGCGCGCGCCTGCGGCAACTCCGACAAGCGCACGTGCACATCGCCCAAGCGTTGGATGCAATTGGCGTTGAGTTGATTGTCTGGATAGTTGGCAGTCAGCACGCTATTGAACAATTCAATGGCTTTGTGCGATTCGTAGGTGTACTGCGCGATGAGGGCTTCAAAGAAATTGCCCCAGCCTTTGGCTCGCCCGTCCACGCGTCCTGCGTCGGCGTGCTCGCGCACCGCGCGCGCCAGCGCATTAAGCGAAGCGTAAGTGTAGTCAAACTCATCGTGCCACGCTAAGCCTTGATCGCGCACGGCATTCGCGCCAGCATCAGCATCCGCGATCAGCAGATGGTAAATAAACTCGATCTGCATATGAGGCTCAGGCGGTGTTGTCTCGGCGGCGTGTTCGGTTTGCCACGCTTGAATGCGCGCGCGAATCTCATCATCACTCAGTTCATCTTTCTGCCACACCGGAATCAGTTCTAAGAGTGGCTGCACTGGCGCAGACATCACATGGTTAAAATATTCTGCGGCGCGACGCGAGAGCGCAACAAACTCTTCGCGGTTGCTCTGCCACAAATGCGCCAGCATGAGCCGCCGCGTCAGTTCGTGGACGTTGTGCCCGCGCCGCGCGAACGGCTCGACGAATGGCAGACGCTGCAAGTCGGCGTACAGTTTCTCGGCTTGCTCCGCCAGTGCGGGGCGCAGCGCGGCGAGGATGCCAGCGTCGAACCAGTGTGGGATGGTGGCGGCATACGCCAGCTGCGCGAGGTCGGGCCGCAGGCTGTTCAGCAGATTTTCGGTCACAATCCAGTGGCGCTCGTCCGCGCTCTGAGCCGCCATGATGCGACGGAGGAAGTCGTCCATTACACACTTCTCCCGCGCAGCGATTCCAACTGAATGGCGATGCTGCTGCAATGCCCCTTGAGCAGATAGCACAGCATCTTGACTTGGTCGAGACTGACGCTTGCTTCCACCAACTGCGCATAGTCGAACCAGTGCTGCGGTTCAATCGGTTTCAGCGGCAGATGCGCGCACGCCCACATATCCGAACGCTCGGGTGTTTTTTGTCCCGCAATCATCACACTGAGGCCAGGTGAAGTGTCGGCATGCGGCAGAAACGAGATGACCCATTCGCGCACCGACGGGTCACACTTCTCGAACACGTCGAAGATGAGCGTGATGCGTTCGAGCGCGCGCAGGTCGGTGACGAATGCTTCGGTCAACGCGGCGCGGCGCGCGCTGCGTGTCGGCTCGTCGGCGGCGCCAATTGCCATCGCAATAGAAATGTCGTTCGCGCCGAACATCAGGTTGCGCGTAACGTTCACGTTGACCACGGTGGGCTGCGCCAGTTGTTGGATGCGCTCCGCCAATGTGGGAAAGTGCGTGCGTCCAAGCCTGTCGCAAATAATGACCAGCACATCGGCGAGGCTGAGACCTTCATTCTCAAATCCAATAAAGACGAGTGGGCGCTGGTTGAGTGATTGATCTTTGAACTCGCGCAGCAGTTCGCTCTTGCCCATGCCGCTCTCGGCGTGAATGAGCACGATGCGCTCGCGCGTCTCGCAGTTCGCCACGCGCTCCAGCAATGCTAATTCGGTTTTGCGGTCAACACGCAGTTTGCCGATAGGATTCATTTTCGTTTTTGGCTCCGTCGTTTCTGGGTCTCGTCGTCAATGACGATTTCATTGTCACTACCCATCGTGTTGTTGCTGGCGTTCGCATCATCCTGACGAACTTCGATGCGGTTGTTGCGCCACATCTTATTGCCGCTGACGTTGACGGAGTGTGTCGGCGCGGCGGGCGATGGCGCGGCGGGTGATGTTTTGTCTGCCTCCAATGTTCCCTCGACCAAGCCCGCCTTCACAACCAGTTTCGTCAGTTTCATGTGGCGTCGTTGCAGCCACACACGCGCGCCATAGGCTGCTGCTACCAGTACACCAGCGACCACAAGCCAGACTTCAACAGACCATGTTGGAAGATTGGGCACGTGTCCTCCTTTGGAAAATAGGCTGCTTTCTCGTTGACATGCTGCTCTCACTTCGACTCGTACGCGCTTACAGGGCAACTATACAGCTGCCAGTCGCCTTGACTTTCACTCGGCGCGAGGAACCATTGATCGCTGTGCTTGACGACGATGCTGCGGACGTGCGGCACGTACGTGCCGTTCTCGTCATCTTCGTAGCGCACCTTCACGCACACGACCTGCGTCACCTCGGCGTCTCTCGGCAGCGTCGTCGCCTTGCCGACGGCGACCGCGTCGAGGCGAATATTGCGCCGATTGGTCGGCACGCCGCGCTGTTCGTACTGGCGCGTGATCGTCGCCTGCGCCTCGGCAGGGAGCGTCAACAGCGGCAAGCTTTCGCAGCCGACGATGCAGAGCAGCCAGAGACTCAGACATACGACGCGCCACACAGTCATTTTCGTTAATCTCGCTTGCCCGCCATCTGCTCGATCAGCGTCACCAGTCCCGCATGATCCATGTCGCCGTCGCCGTTCGCCTTCATGCTATTCATCATCTGATCCACGATTGCGGTGAGCATGAGCGGCACGCCATACTCTTTGCCCGTCGCAAGCGCGATGCTCAAATCTTTTTCGTGCAGGCGGATGCGGAAGCCGGGCTTGAAGTTGCGATCCAACATCTTCTGGCCGTGCGCGTCGAGAATCTTGCTTTGTGCGAAGCCGCCGAGCAATGCTTGCCGCACCTTGGCCGGATCAACGCCCGCCTTCGACGCCAGCACGAGCGCCTCGCTCACCGCCGCGATGGTCAAGCCGACGACGACTTGGTTCGCCGCCTTCGTCACTTGGCCCGCACCCGCGTCGCCGATGTGCACGATGTTCTTGCCCATCGCCTGAAAGATCGGCAGCGCGCGATTGAATCCATCCTCCGTTCCGCCGACCATGATCGAGAGCGTCGCGTTGATCGCGCCCGCCTCGCCGCCGCTCACCGGCGCATCGAGCATCGTCACGCCTTTCGCCACGGCGTCTTGCGCCAAGCGGCGCGCGACGATGGGCGAGATGGTGGACATGTCAATCAGGAGTACGGGCGACTCATGAGTCGCCCCTACATGAGTCGCCCCTACAACCCCTGCGAACACGCCGCGCACACCGGCGACGACTTGCTCCACGTCGGGCGAGTCGGGCAGCATGGTGATGACGACTTCGGTTTGTGCCGCAACGTCTTGCGGCGAGTCGGCTCGTTTCGCACCTTCGCGCGCCAACTCGTCCACCGCTGACTGCGAGCGATTGTGCACGACGAGCGCGTAACCCGCCTTCATCAAGTTGCGCGCCATAGGTTTGCCCATGATGCCAAGTCCGATAAAGCCGATGGGGGGGAGTGTCATGCTGTAATCCTTGTGTCAAAAGATTAGTGAAGAGTGAACGGTGAACGGTCAACAGTCAACGGTGAACGGTGAAGGGTTAGCCGTTAGCGCTGACGAAATATTCGGTGAGGGGCTCGCGGATGGTGTGCGCAGGTGCGCCACAAAATAGATTTGCCTTTTCCATCATGCCGCCCAGCGGTCGTCCGATTTGTTCGCAGCGTTGTTGCAGTGCAGTCGCTGTTTCATCGTTCCAGTAACTACAATCAACTGCTGTGCCAATCCAATGTTGGGTTTCGTATTGCTCGCTATCCGCATCTGTCAATTTACTGACAAAGTGATTTGTGTAGCGCCGCTTGCCCCACGCCTCCGCGATTTGCGCGCCAATCGAACGCGATGAGCGACGTATTCGACTTGTCAGGGCAAACGCTTCCTCTTTTCGGAAGTGTGGTCGTCAAGCGAAACACCTCGCGCTGTAACTCCCGCGCCTTCTGATAGGCTAACAAGTCTCGAAAACTTTTTGCATGTGGCAGACTTTTCATCCTAACCTCACACCGTTCACCGTTCACTGTTCACTGTTCACCTTCACCGTTCACCTTCACCGCTCACCGAACTCGCTCGCGCTCCATTCGCTCCGCTTGCCCTTTGGCATCCAGTTGAACGAGTCGTCGGCGTTCGTGTTCGGCACGTATTCGAGTCCGACGAATCCGTTGTAGCCAGAATCTTCAATGGCCGTGAACACCTCGCGCCAATCAATCGCGCCCGTGCCGGGTTCGTGCCGGCCGGGATTGTCGGCGATCTGAATGTGGCCGATCTCATGGACGTGCTGGCGGATCGTCAGCGCGACGTGATCCTCCATGCGCTGCATGTGATAGACGTCGTATTGCAGCTGCACGAAATCTGAATCGAGGCGGCGCATCAGCGCGAGCGTGTCTTGTGTGCCGCCGAGCAGGTACTTTGGCGACTCGAACAAGTTCAGCGGCTCGATCATCAGGATGATGCCGGCGTCGGTGGCAAGCGGCAGCGCCCACTGCAAATTTTCTTCGACGACGGCGAGTTGCTCGTCGCGCGCGAGCGTGCCGACATCGTTGCCGACGAGACAATTCACGCGCGAGCAGCCGACGCGCTGTGCGAGTGCGATTGCCTCTTGAAATTTGTCGCGCCACTCGTCGCGCCGACTCGGATCGTTGGCGTAGCCGCGCTCGCCCTTGCCAATGTCGCCCGCGTCCATGTTGTGCAGCGCGACGCGCAAGCGCAAGTCCTGAATCGTGCGCACGATCTCGTTCAGGTCTTCGCCGCGGGGCCACAGAAACTCCACCGTGTCGAAGCCGGCGTTCGCCGCTTTTTCCAGACGCGCGACGAACGGCAGTTCGCGCCACAACATCGAAACGTTCACGTCAAAGCGCAGCATGAGATTCCTCGTCGAAAGAATGTTTGGATTGTAGCAAAGCGAGTGCGCGCAATCAACCCGACGCGCGCGGTTTCGATTCGGCGGGCGGATGCTCGGTCACGTCGCGCGGCGTGGCGGCTTGCGCTTCTTCGAGCGTCCAGTGTGGATAGCGGTCGCGCACGACTTCGTGGAAATATTCACCCTTCGACTCCGCGCTCATCAAATGGTCATACACGTCGGCTGGCACATCGCGGTACAAATAGATGCCGCCAGAGTTGAAGATCACTTCGAGCACGCGCAGGTCGGGATCGTAGCCGATGGCGTGAAACATGGTGGATTCAACCGTATCGAGTCGCATCGTGAACCTCCTGCGATTAAGTGTAATCAACCCGCGCGCGAATCACAAGCAACAAGTGACGTATGCGCATTCGCGTCAGCGCGTGATGAATGGCAGCCACGTGGCATAAGGCAGCGACCCGACCCACGCCGCGCGCACGGGTCCCCAATTGCCGCTCACGTCTTGCGCGCGCACGAACACAAGATGGCGGCCCGTCAGCGTGAGCGTTGCGCTGACGACTTCGCTCGCGCTGTCGAACGCGCCGTCGAGCGGCAACATTTCGTGCGCAACCCCAGCGCGCCACGGCGGCGCGTCCACATAATACTCGGCGGCACTGATCGCCTGCGTGCCGCTGAGTTGCGCGCTGAAAGTCGGCGGCGTGCCGAGTGTGATCGTTTCGACGGTGGGCCCTAACGCGAGTTGGTAGGGCGCGCGCGCGAGGCGTGCCGCGTGCAGGAACACAGGCAGGTTGCGCGGCCAGAACGAACCGCTCGGATCGTTGTCCATGCAGCTGAATGGCGGCATGAAGCCGGAACATGGACTCGCGCCACCCGGCCCGACCTCGAACGTGAACGCCGCGATGCCCAACTCGCCATACGCCCAATCGTCGGTCGTGCCTGACGTGGGATACAGAGCGATGGACTGCTCCGCGACATAGCCGTTGTAGAACGCAAACTTCTGCGCGATCAATCCGAGCGCGTTCGCGTTCGGCGCCGCGTTGTACGTCCAGCCCCACGGATACAGATCGAGATTGCCGAACGAGTGTAGCGTGATGAGCGTGCCCGTCGTCGTCAGCGGCGCGGCATCGCCGTCGTTGGGGCCGCGCTGAGCGGGGAACGTGGCGCGGATAAGGTTTTGCAGCGCGACAGTTTCCGGTTCGGACGACGCGCTCGCGCCGCGATACGTTTGGTCGCACGGATCGGACGACGACCCGATCATGCCCCACTTGAACGACGAATTGCGATTGAGATCAACGCCGGATTGAGTTTGATACGCCGTCGTCGGCGGCAATGGGCAGTTGCTATCGCCGTTGCTTGTGTCGCGGTTCTTGCGTTGATAGTAACCTTGTTCGGCGAGCAAGCGTCCGTCGGGATTGGCGACGGGCACGATCACGATCTGCTGCTCGTCCAGCAGCCATGTCGTATCGCCGTCCACGCCGTAGTTGCGCAGCAGATAATCGGCGAAACGCAGCGCGAGTTCGGAGGTGGACAACTCGCGCGCGTGAATCGCAGCGAGCAGGAAGAACGTGGGTTTGGGTTGGTTCGTTTGTTTGTTCGTGAGTCGAATGCCGAACAACTCGCGTCCTTCCCAACTGAGTCCATAAGTGAAAACTTGCGTGAGCTTTGGGTACAATGCCGCTTCGCTGTCGAGGAACGTGCGCATCTCGCCGACGCTGCGATAGCCGCCGTTGTACGTGTCGAGGCGTGTGCGATTGAGCAGGGCGGTCTGCGTCACATCCACGCGAATGAGCCAGCCCTGCATGGCGAGCGACTGCACTACGCTGATGGTCGTGAGTGCGAACAAGTCGCTACCCTCGCGCATCTCTAGCATGTCGAGGTCGAGCGCGACGAATCGTTCAACCTCGTCGCGCGAGTTCAGCGTCACGCGCGCGACCACGGGTTGAGCGAGTGATTGTGCGCGCGCCATCGCACCGACCTGCGCGATCAGAATGGCGATCAGCAGCACGCCGGCGTTGAGACCGATCAGCCGCCGACGCATCAGCGCACGAACTCGCTCACAAAGTCGTAGTAGCCTCGCCGCCCGCCCTGCTGATGCCACAACTCGACGGAGCGGCGAATACGTTTGAGACACGCGATGATTTCGTCGCGCGTCTTGGGTGTGAGTTCCGCGCCTACCGTTTGACCTCGCTCATCCTTCATGGTCTCGCGTCCCAGTCGCCAGTCACACATCGCTTTCACGTTCAAGTATGCTTCTTGCGCGAGCGCATTGAGTTTGGCGTCGGGCGCAGCGCGGCCGCGCGTCTCGGCGTGATAGCCGCGAATCAATGCGTTGAGCGCGTCACTCGCGTCCAAGTCGGTCATCTGCGCGTGCTGACGATACACCGTCACGAGCGCGAACTCGATATTCTGCAGCACGTCGAGGTATTGATCTTCAAACTTTTCAGCCATCTGTTTCTTATCCGATCAACTTGCCTTTCGGATATTGCGCTTGGCCATTTGCAAAACATCGGTGCTGTTCATCGCTTCTCCGCTTGAGAGAGCGCCTGCGTGATCGCCTGCATGTGCTCGCGCTCGTGCTCGACGATGCGGCGAAACGCCAACTCAATTGTCGTCGCGCCGCCAAGTGGACGATAGATGCGCTTGTTCAAATCACTCGCGCCCAACGCGTCCAATTGTGTCAGTGTGCGCTCGCGCTCATGCTCTAATCGCGTCAGTGCGTCGCTGAGTGTGCGCGTGCGATGCGAGCGCACCAACAAGCGATTGCGCAAATGCACGCCGAACGAGGGCAAGCGAATCGGCAAGCCGAGTCGCGCGAGGCGAATCAATGTGCGCAGCCCTTGCTCCGAATCGGCGATGTGGCACAACTCTTCGACCACGCTCCAGCCATCGCTCGTGCGGCGCGACCACTCGGCAGACGTTAAGGACGTGGCAAGCGCGAGCAGTTCGGCGCGCGAGTGATTCAGTTCGGCGCGCAGTGACTCTTTTGCAGTGGGCATAAGTTTTCCTTCATGCAGACCTCGCGGGTTTTGGAAACCCGCGAAGTCTCATCGGTCGAAGTAAGCCGCGCACTCGCCGTGCCACGTGCGATAAGCGGCGGCGATGCGCAAGACGTGGCCGGGATCAATAGCGTCGGGCAGCGCGTCTTCGGCGAACCACTGCCGATCAAGCACTTCGAGCGCGTGCGACGGCTCGTGCTCAAACGCCACTGGCCCTGAGCCTGCCTGCCCTGCGGGATGTAACGCATGGGTCGAAGGGTTCAGCGGCTTGCACAAAAACAAAAAGTGATACAGATGAAAGCGCGCGATGGTGCCACACCGCCGCGAGTCGTGCACGCCGACGAACGCCACAGGCTCGACGCGCACACCCGTCTCCTCGAACGCCTCGCGCGCGACGGCTTCGGCAGGCGTCTCGCCTACGGACATGGCGCCGCCGGGCATTGCCCACTTTTGATTGTCGGCGCGGCGAATCAGCAAAATGTTTCCGGTAGCGTCAATGATCGCCGCGTCGCCGGTCGAGAGCGGAGTCGGACGCGCGAAGTGTGGATGGCGCAGCGGCTCAACCTCGTCGAGCGACTCATCGCTCACCAGCGCGAGCATCTGCATTGCGATATTCTGAATGCGCTGATAGTTTTCGCGGTCGTAAATATTTTGGGAGAAGATCAGACCCATCGCGGACATGTCGCGCAGCTCGTCCGCCCAGAGTGCGAGTTGTTGAGTAGGGGACATGGAGAGTAGTCAGTCGTCAGTAATCAGAGTCGTAGAGACGTTGCATGCAACGTCTCTACCGCCGCATTCTACCATGCGCAGCATACGCGCACAAAGCCCAAGACCGTCCGAACGGGCAGGTGTTTGGCGCGCATCGCTGTGTTATAGTAATTCGTATGTCTCGTGTCGTTTGCAGGCTGCTGCCGTGGCTCGTCGTGCTGGCGTTGTGCTACGCACTGCTCGCGCTCGTCGTGCCGAACACCGTCGCGCTCAGCTTCGACGCGAACTTCATCGCAGGCTTCGCGCGCAGTCTGCTCATTCGCAACGCGAGCAACGTGCGCGTGCCGAGCGGCTTCACGGTGGAGGTGTTCGCGGATGGATTGAATCACCCAACCGCGCTTGCATTCGATGCGAACGGCACGCTATACGCCGCGCAATTGAGCGGCGAGATTGTCGCGCTGGGCGGTATGCTCAATCGCGTATATGCCAGCGGCTTCATCGCGCCACTCGGCATCGTGTGGCGCGACAACCAGTTGTACGTCTCGTCGCGCAGCACGATCAGTGTCGTGCAGAACGGCGCGCGGCGCGACATCATCACGAGCTTACCAGCCGCGCGCCATCAGACGGATCATCTCGCATTCGGACGGGACGGCAAGTTGTACGTCGGGCAAGGCTCGCGCAGCGATCACGGCGAACTGCTCGGCATTGATGCAATGGAAGGCGCGATCCTCGTCGCCGATGCCGACGGAAAAAATTTGCGCGTGTTCGCGAAAGGCTTGCGCAATCCATACGGACTGGCTGTTCACCCAGAGAGCGGCGAACTGTTCGCGACGGACAATGGCAAGGACGTGCCGGGCGACGGCGTGCCCGACGAGTTGAACGTGATCGTTGACGGCGGCAACTATGGCTGGCCCGATTGCTATGGTCAAGGCAAAGGAACGAATTGCAGCGGCACGATCTCACCCATCGCCGAATTTCAGGAGCACTCGTCCGCCGATGGCATGACGTTCTACGTGGGCGACAACTTTCCGTCGGAGTATCGCAATAATATTTTCGTGGCGCTGTACGGCAGCAACTCGGGCGACCCATACATTGGCCGGCGCGTCGAGCGCATCGTGCTGGACAAGACGCCCAGCGGTTATCACGGAACCGTCAGCACGTTTGCCACCGGCTTCGATCATCCGCTTGATGTCGCCGTCGGCAAAGACGGCGCGCTGTACGTGGCAGACTTCGGCAGTGGTCGCGTCTATCGCATCGTGTGGACGGGCGGCTAGAGCGTGGGCTTGCGATCTTTGCGCGGCTTGTCTGTGGACTGCGCGGTGGGCGGGCGCTCGTCGTCGGCATACGCCACGACCGAAATCTGGCCGTCCACTTCGAGCATCGCCTTCTTCACATTCGCCACGTCGTCAATGCCGTGCTTGCGCAGCGCGGCGTAGATGTCGTTGAACGAGATCAGCTCGCGCCGCAAGACGCTTTCATGAAGTTTTCCGTTCTCGATCAGATACGTGGGTTTGTCTTCCAGGAAGCCGAATCGTTTCGGCGAGATCACAAGCAGCCAATTGAGCGCACGATTCAACAACAGGATGGTGCTCGCGCCGACGATGCCGCCGAGGATGGAGTTGTCGTTGCCGATCATCGCGTTCTGCAAGACGTTGCTGATAACCAACAGCACGACCAGATCGAACGGCGTAAATTGGCCAACCTCGCGCTTACCCGTGATTCGAAAGGCGACGAGCAGGAAGATATAGATGATGGCTGGTCGCATCGCCTTTTCCAAAAACGAAATGGATGGAAAGAGAATATCTTCCATGCTTGACGCACTCCTTACAGGATAGCCGGATGAGTTATTCTACTACGTTCGAGCGCTGTGCCCAGAGCAAGGAGACTGTATGACGGCAATGCCCGTCCTCGAAACAGAGCGACTGAGCGTGCGACCGTTCGTGATGGACGATCTCGCCGAGATTCATCGCATCCTCAACGCGGCGTTCGCCACCAATGTCACGCTGAACGAGCGGCGAACGTGGCTGCAGTGGTCCATAGCCAATGTCGAGCAACTCGCGCAGTTGCATCAGCCGCCGTATGGCGACCGCGCGATTGTGTTGAAAGCGACGAAGCAACTGATCGGCGCAATTGGTTATGCGCCGTCTCTCATGCCGTTCGGCGCGCTACCCGAATTTGATTACACTTCAGCTCGCCGCACGCCAGAGGTCGGCCTGTTCTGGGCGATTGATGCGCCGCAACGACGACACAGTTACGCGAGCGAAGCAGCACGCGCAATGATTGACTATGCATTCAGCGAATTGCATCTCGCGCGCATCGTGGCGACGACGGAGCATGACAACCTTGCTTCACAAGCCGTGATGCGAAAAGTCGGGATGCGGCTGTTGCTCAATCCAAGCGGTGAGCCGCACTGGATGCAAGCGGTGGGCGTGATTAGCGCTGCGGCGTGGAGGACTGTAGAGACGTAGCACTGCTACGTCTCTACGCTGACCGAGAACCTATGTCGAACGAAAAGCAAAAGCCGGCTCGCCTCTCGCGTGCGTGGCGGACACAAAAATGGAATGACCTGAAAGACGCGGTGCGCAACATCTGGCGCGCGTTCGATCTGGTGTGGCAGGCGCATCACGCGGCGACGACGACGATGGCTGCGCTCACGCTCGTCGGCGCGTTGATTCCGACGACGCAAGCCATCGTCGGCAAGTTGATTGTGGATGCCGTCGTGGACTCGATCAATCAGCAAGGGCTGGACGCTGAAGCGGGACTGCGCGTCGTGCTGCCATACTTGCTGATCGAGTTCGTGCTCATCATGGCGAGCGCCGGCATCTCACAGCTGCGCTCGCTGGCAGAGCACGTCTTGCACGCGCGCTACAATCTCATCATCAACACGCGCATCATCCGCAAGGCGTTGTCGCTCGACCTTTCGCATTTCGAGAACGCCGACTTCTACGACAAGTTGCAGAACGCGCGGCGCGAAGCCGATTGGCGCGCGTTGCAAATCGTCAACGGCGGCTTCTATCTTGTGCAGAGCATCATCACGCTCACGTCGTTTGCGATCATCCTGCTGCGCTTCAATCCGTGGATCGCGCTCATCCTATTCGGCGCGACAATCCCTTCGTTCCTCGCGCAGTCGCATTACTCACAGCTGTCGTTCCGTATTTTGAGTTGGCGCGCGCCCGAAGCGCGACAGTTGAATTATCTCGAATACGTGCTCACCGATTACGACAGCGTGAAGGAAGTAAAGCTGTTCAAACTCGGCGAGCCATTGTTGCAGCGTTACAACACGCTGTTTTGGAAATTCTTAAGGGAAGACCAAGGCATCGCGCAGCGGCGCAGCCTGACCGCGTTCGCTTGGGGCTTACTCTCGACCGCGAGTTACTATCTATCGTATGCGTGGATCGTCTTGCAGGCGGTCGGACGCATGATAACGCTCGGCGACATGACGCTCTATCTCGCGCTGTTCCGCCAGAGTCAGAATACGTTCGAGGGATTGTTCGACAGCATCAGCCAGTTATACGAGAATGCGCTATTCATGTCGAACCTGTTTGCGTTCCTCTCGCTTGAACCGCAGATGGTCCAGAGCACGAAGCCGAAAGCCGTGCCGACGAAAATTCAGCAGGGCATTCAGTTCCGCAATGTATCGTTCAAATATCCCGGCATAGATGCGTACGCGCTGCGTAACGTGAACCTATGCATTCACCCCGGCGAAAAGTTGGCGCTGGTCGGCGCGAACGGCGCGGGCAAGACGACGCTCGTCAAACTGCTCACGCGACTGTACGATCCGACTGAAGGACAAATTCTGCTCGATGGTGTTGACCTGCGCGAATATGATCTGAACGAATTGCGCCAGCGCATCGGCGTCATCTTCCAGGACTTCGTGAAGTATCACTTGCCCGCGCGCGAGAACATCGGCTTCGGGCAGATCGAGGCGCTCGCCGACGAACCGCGCATCCTCAGCGCGAGCGAGCGCGGCGGCGCGCATTCTATCATCACGTCATTGCCGCAGGGTTACGACACTCAGTTGGGCCGCTGGTTCCGTGAGGGGCGCGAGCTGTCGGGCGGCCAGTGGCAGAAGATCGCCCTTGCGCGCGCGTTCATGCGCGACAGCGAAGTGCTGGTGCTCGACGAGCCGACGGCATCGCTCGACGCGGAGAACGAGTACGCCATCTTCCAGAAATTCCGCGAGTTGACCGAAGGCAAGATGGCGGTACTAATCAGCCACCGCTTCAGCACGGTGCGCATGGCGGACCGCATCGCCGTCATTGACGACGGCACGATCAAAGAGCTGGGCACGCATCAGGAGTTGGTCGCGCTCGGCGGCACCTACGCGCGCCTGTTCACGATTCAGGCGGAAGGGTACAGATAGTTTGAGCGTTGGTTGGTTTGTTAGAGCGCCAGCTATCGAGCAACCAATTTCGTCCCACTGCTTGACACTCACCAACCGCTCTTCTATAATTTCAACTAACCTCGCTCTGTGCTGTTGTTCGACCGCGCCACCCGTTTCACGGCACAGCTTGATTTCGAGACCAGACTTCCCACGGGAGGTGAGCACTGGCTAGGGATCGTTTCTCGTTAACGTGTCAGCCCGAACAGGATTAGCCATCCGTACAAAGATCGAAGGCGCTGACCAGACATCAACACTGCTGCGACTCTCTAAGGAGGAGAACCCGTATGACGAAAAAATTGTTGTTCATACTGCTGACGATCAGCACACTCGCGCTTCTGCTGGGTGCGTGCGGTCCTTCAGCCACCACCGCGCCAACCGCTGCGCCCGCCACGCAAGCCACTGCCACGCGCCCGCCTGCAGGCCCCGCGACGGCTGCGCCCACGACCGCTGCGCCTGCTACCACCGCGCCCACCGCAGCCGCGGCAGCCTGCACCGACAAGATCGGCTGCGTCACCATTGGCGCGAGCGATCCGATTCACATTGCCTACATGATGGTCGTGTCGGGACCCGATGGCTCGCTCGGTATTGACACGCGCCGCGGCGTCGAGATCGCGATTGACGATAAAGGCGGTAAACTGGCCGGGCACACCGTCAAGTTCGACGGTCAAGATGACAACTGCAACGCCGAAGGCGGGCAGGCAGCCGGCACGAAACTCGCCGCCGACAAGACGATCATCGCCGTGATCGGCGGTGACTGCTCTAGCGCCACGACTGCGGCACTGCCCGTGCTGACGACAGCCGGCATACTCGTCGTCTCGCCCGCCGCGACCGCGCCCTCGCTGACCGACCCGGCCAAGCGCACGGTCAATTCGTTCTTCCGCTCGTGCTACAACGACAAGGTGCAGGGTGCACTCGCCGCCAAGTTCGCGCTCGAAGTGTTGAAGGTGAAGAGCGCAGCGACGATTCACGACGGCAGCCCCTACGCACAGCAATTACAGCAAGTGTTCGCCGACAATTTCAAAACCGGTGGTGGCAAGATCACATCGCAAGAGGCAGTGCAGCCGACTGACACCGACATGAAACCGGTGCTGGCGAAGATCGCCAGTGGCAAGCCCGAATTGATTTACTACCCAGACTTCACGGCAGTCGCCGGCTTTGTCACCTCGCAATCGAAGAGCGTGCCCGGTCTGGAGAACGTCAAATTGATGACCGCCGATGGCGCGTTCTCGGCTGACTTCATCAAGGCGGCGGGTCAGGCGGCCGCCGGCATCTACCAGTCTAGCCCAGATATTACTGGCCTCGGCAGCGCCTACGATGACTTCGTAGCCAAGCACAAGAAGAAATACAACGAAGCGCCGCTGAGCGTCTATCATGCGCACGCCTACGATGCGTTCAACATGATCGCGCAGACGATTGAGAAG
Organism: Anaerolineae bacterium; assembly: GCA_038198935.1. Lineage (GTDB taxonomy): Bacteria > Chloroflexota > Anaerolineae > JACRMK01 > JACRMK01 > JBBPZQ01. The sequence goes on along the minus strand of JBBPZQ010000010.1, from coordinate 87,915 downwards.
GTTGCGATCAAGAACGCCGACGGCTCGCTGTTGATCCCGCGCCAAACGCTGCGCGACGAGTTCGGCAAGATTCAAAACTTCAAGGGTCTGACCGGTTCGCTGTCCTGCGATCCGAATGGCGACTGCGGCACGAATATCGTCGCGGTTTATCAGATCAAGAGCGGCGATCCGAAGGACTTCCCGCCGAAGAAGATTTACCCATAAGTTTGCACGGCAGTGCATGGTCGTACATGCCACGAGCCGGGCACCTTTTCCGGTGCCCGGCTCGATTTGTATTCACGCGATGATTTTCGTTGTAAACTGCTCAACCTTTTTATGCCTGAATGGACTTGGAGTTACGCAGTGGTCATTTAGTGGCGCACAGCGCCGAAGAATCTCTGAGACTCAGCTTAGAAATTGTTGTGCTCAGGTAACTCATTCGCTTCTTATGGAATGCAGGCGCAGAGGGTTCTACCAGTAGTGTCAAAGAGATGCTTCACTCCGCTTCATCCTGCGCCGCGTGCGCTGCACGTCATGCAGGCAAATACCGTCAGCACAGGAAATGAGTGACGGTTCGCGAATAAGTGCCAAAGACGCTGTGAATTTCAATGTAAGGACGTGAGCCATGCGACTTGCGACGAAACGAAATTCTGCAACTGTGCTTCGCGCCAACTTTACCGACATCTTCATGTGGGGGGTTGGCATTCTCCTCGTGCTGCTGATCGTCGTTGGCTCGATCTCCACCTTGCTCAAGGGCACGTATAACGAGCGGCAGTGGTTCGACTTCGTGGTGTACGGCATCGCGCAGGGTTCGATCTATGCTCTGATCGCGCTCGGCTACACGCTGGTGTATGGCATCCTACGCATGATCAATTTCGCGCACAGCGAAGTGTTCATGTCGGGTCCGTTCACCGCGTACTTCCTCGCCGACGCGCTGTACAAGTCCGGCTTCCTCGAAGCGAATCCAATCGTCGGACTGGCGATGGTGTTCGCGCTCTCGATGGCAACCTCGGTGTTTATCGCTGTGCTGCTCGAACGTATTGCCTATCGTCCGTTGCGCGGCGCGCCGCGACTGGTGCCCCTCATCACGGCGATTGGCGCGTCATTCTTTTTGCAATATGCCTTTCGCGGGCTGTACGGGCCAGCGCTCAAAGCGTATCCAGAATTGACGATTCTCGCGGGCACGTTCGACTTCGGCGAATTCAAGGTGCTTAAAGTCCACGTCGTCGTGATTGTCGCCGCGCTCTTGTTGATGTCGGGCTTGTACTACATCGTGCAGAACACGAAGATTGGCAAAGCCATGCGCGCCGTGTCTGAAGACCGCGAGACGGCGGCGCTGATGGGTATTGACGTCGATCGCGTGATCGTGACCACGTTCGTGCTCGGCGGCGCGCTGGCTGGCGCAGCGGGCGTGCTGTACGCGCTGGTTTTCCGACAGGTGAATTTCTCGATAGGCTTCATCCCCGGCATCAAAGCTTTCACGGCAGCGGTGCTTGGTGGCATCGGCAACATTCCGGGTGCAATGGTCGGCGGACTGTTCCTCGGCTTATTCGAGTCGGTGGGTCCAAGTCTGTTCCTCGACGGGCTTGGCATCCCCGCGCCATATCAGCTTAAAGACGTGATTGCGTTCAGTATGTTGGTGCTCGTGCTCATCTTCCGCCCGTCGGGGATTCTGGGCGAACGGTTGACGCAGAAGAAGGCGTAGGGCGTTAGATGGTGGGATAGTTTGTCGGTTAGTTAACGTTTAACCAACCGACAAACTATCCACCTAACTTTTACGAGTTCGTATGCGATCCCATCTCAACGAAGTTATCCGCTTTGGCTTGATCTTGGGCATCATCGCCCTGTTCATCTCGCTGATCGGCATGGTCGAAGCGTTCAGCAAGCGCGATATTATCAGCGGTGTGATTTCGCTGGGCTTGACGATCTTGCTGCTGACGTTTTTGTTTGGTGCGTACCTCGCCGTGAGGCGCGCGCGCAGCGCGCAGCCGCTCATGCGTGTCGCGTTCGGCGCGATTACTGGGTTGACGGCTAGCATCGTGCTTGCCGTGTTCGTCCTGTTCGCGCAAGTCGTTGACCTGCGGCAGATCTTCGTCAACGTCACGCCTACATTGATCGCGCTGCTGACCTTCGGCCAAAGCCTGCCCGGTGGATTGTTCTATTTGCTTGCAGCGGGCGCGGTGCTCGGCGCACTCGGCGCAATTGTGTATCTGCTGCCCAAGCGCGTGCAACACGCATTCGTGATCGCGCTGCTGTGGGTGACGATGCTCGGCGTGCTGCAAGACTTGATCCGTGTGACGTTTCAAAGCATCGGCGCCATCTCCGATCTGAACAAAGTCTTGTACGAGCAAAATGGTTTGAGTGTCGTCGGCGCACTCATCGTGTTCGCGCTCGTCGCTATCGTGGATTATGTGTGGAATGCGCAGCGCGCGAAACTGCAAGCGCGCTTCAACGCGCTGCCGGCAGGTTCGCAGCGCATTGCGCGCACCATCGGCATCATCATCGCGTTCGCACTGCTGCTGCTCTTGCCGCAAGTGCTCGGCATCTACATCGGCGAAGTGCTCGACCAAGTTGGACTGTTCGTGCTGATGGGCTTGGGCTTGAATATCGTCGTCGGCTTCGCGGGCTTGCTGGACCTCGGCTACGTCGCGTTCTTTGCGATTGGCGCGTACACGGTCGGCGTGCTGACCTCGCCACAGCAAGGTGGCGTGCTCTCGTTCTGGGAAGCGCTGCCGATTGGCGTCGTGATCGCGATTCTGTTCGGATTCATTCTCGGCATTCCGGTGCTGAAGATTCGCGGCGACTACCTCGCCATCATCACACTCGGCTTCGGCGAAATTATTCGTTTGCTCGCGCTCTCGGATTTTCTGAAACCATTTCTCGGTGGCTCGCAAGGCATCCCCAGCATTCCGAAAGCGCAGATCGGCGGGTTCGCTTTCGACGATCCGGTGAAGTTGTATTACCTACTGCTGGTCGGCTGCGTGCTCGTCGCATTCGTCGCGCTGCGCCTCAAAGATTCACGCTTGGGGCGCGCGTGGATGGCGATCCGCGAGGACGAGGACGTGGCGCAAGCGATGGGCATTGACATGGTGTGGACGAAGCTGATGGCGTTCGCTATCGGAGCGGCGTTCGCCGGCATCAGTGGCGCGATCTTTGCCAGCAAGTTGAGCGCGATATATCCGCACTCGTTCAAGTTGGACATCTCGATCAACGTGCTCGCGCTGCTCATCATCGGCGGCATGGGCAGCATCCCCGGCGTGATCGTCGGCGCGCTCGCGCTGGTCGGCTTGCCCGAGTTGCTGCGCGAGTTCGAGGACTATCGTCTGCTCATCTACGGCGCGACGTTGGTGCTGATGATGCAGTTGCGCCCCGAAGGCTTACTGCCCGAAGAATCGCGCCGCCGCGAACTGCACGAACAAGATGAGCCACCCGTCGCCGTACGCGAGCAGACGGCGGCGCCGGTCGTGACGACAAACTGAAGGTCGGTGTCAGGTGTCACGTGTCATGTGTCTTGGCACGGCGCACACTTGACACCTGACACATGACACATGACACAACCAATTCTCTCTGCGCGTAAAGTCATCAAGCGATTTGGCGGATTGACCGCCGTCAATGCGGTTGACCTCGAAATCAAGGAGCACTCGATCCACAGCGTCATCGGGCCAAATGGCGCGGGCAAGACGACGTTCTTCAATTGTCTCACGGGCTTCTATCGTCCCGAACAAGGCGACATCGCCTTCGACGGCACCTCGATCATCGGCTTGACGCCCGACCGCATCATTCGGCTCGGCATCGCGCGCACCTATCAAAACATTCGCCTGTTCTCGAACCTCACCACGCTCGACAACGTGCTGATCGGCGAGCACATTCATTTGCATTCCGGCATTCTAGGCAGTGTGCTGCGCCTGCCGCGCACGGTCAAAGAGGAAAGCGACGCGCTGCACGAATCGCGCCGACTCTTGCGCTACGTCGGCTTGCGCGGCAAGGGCGACGTGATCGCCAAGAACTTGTCCTATGGCGATCAGCGCCGTCTGGAGATTGCGCGTGCGCTGGCCAGCAAACCGAAGATGCTGCTGCTCGACGAGCCGACGGCGGGCATGAACCCGCGCGAGACCGAAGAGGCGCGCTTGTTCATCCGCAACCTGCGCGATGAACTCGGCATCACCATCCTGCTGATCGAGCACGACATGCGCGTGGTGATGGGTATCTCCGAGGCGATCACAGTACTCGACTACGGACAGAAGATCGCCGAAGGCACACCGCGCGACATTCAGAACAACACGCGCGTGATCGAAGCGTACTTGGGCAAGGACGCATACAAAGAAGACCTGACGCCCGAGCAAGCGCTGGCACGACCGCAGTGAATAGGGAGATGCAGTAACCAGTCGTCAGTGGCCAAATCGCACTACCTGACGACTGACGACTGACGACTGAACATGCTTGAAGTCCAAAACGTCCACACCTACTACGGCAATATCCACGCGCTGAAGGGCGTGTCGCTCAACGTCAATCAGGGCGAGATCGTCACGCTCATTGGCGCGAACGGCGCGGGCAAAAGCACGACGCTGAAGACGATCAGCGGTCTGCTCAAGCCGCGCGAGGGCGCGGTGCATCTGCAAGGCGAAGACCTGCGCGCCTATCCCGCGCACAAAATCGTCGAGAAGGGCGTGGTGATGGTGCCCGAAGGTCGGCACGTCTTCGCGGTGCTGACGGTGATGGAAAATTTGGAGATGGGCGCGTACTCACGTAACGACAAGCCTGCCATCGCGCAAGACTTGGAGCGTGTGTTCACGCTGTTCCCGCGACTGCGCGAGCGGCGCACGCAGTTGGCGGGCACGCTCTCCGGCGGCGAACAGCAGATGCTGGCGATGGGACGCGCGCTGATGGGCAAACCGACGCTCATGCTGCTCGACGAGCCTTCGATGGGACTCGCGCCCGTACTGGTGGATTTGATCTTCGAGACGATCACCCAGCTGCACAAAGAGGGCACGACGATTCTGCTGGTCGAGCAGAACGCGCGCATGGCGCTGCAAGTCGCCGACCGCGGCTACGTCTTACAGTCCGGCGAAGTCGTGCTCAGCGACAGCGCCGAGAAACTGCGCGCCAACGAATCTGTCCAGAAGGCATATCTCGGCATCACCTAAACGATGAAAACGCTTGGCTCAACGCTCATTGCACTGCTGTTGCTGTATCGTATGTATCTCGCTTGCTGTGCTGCGCCGATGTCGTCAGACCTGAATGCACAGTCGGCACTACGTTTCGCAACCGCGCACCCAACGCAAACGGACCCATACGCGATGGCACAGACAGAACTTTGCGCGTGTGCCGATGGGTCGTCTTCCATTCCCGCATTGATGTCTCTCGTCATGTTAGAGCCAAGCGGTCAATGGCTAATGACCCTCACCTCTGATCTGCACGATGCTGCCCCTCCCTCAATTGATCCGCCGCCTCGTGGATCGCTCGCGTAATTCACTTCCCACCTAACTCAACTTCACCTCTCGATTGTTCACGATCGAGATAATCGCTGCTTGTTGATGAAAGGAATTGCGATGAACGTTTCGCGTGTAACTATTTCGCTCATGGTCGTGATGCTAGCACTTGCGGCTTGCTCACTCACCGAAAGCCCTGCGCCGGCCACATCGCCCGTGGCGTTTCCAACCCCCGCGCTACCGAACACGGCGAATGCTTTCAACTACGATAGCCTCGTCGGTCAAGCCGCGCCCACCTTCACACTGACGGATGCAAGCGGCAAAGCGTACAGCTTCACGCCCTCTGATGGTCGCAAGCATCTCGTCGTCTTTTATATGGGATATGTCTGAGGGCTCTGTGTCAGCCAACTCGGTGAGTTGGAGAAGCAGGGCGGTGAGGTGCGATCACGGGCTGATGTGGTAGCGATTGGCGCAGACACACCCAGCAGCCTTCAGCAAATGCAAGCCGCGACAAAGGCGAGTTTCCCACTGCTGCGCGACCCTGAATTGAAAGTCACCAAGCTGTTTGACATGCAGCTGCGCGGCGATTGGCCCATGGGCATGATGGGCAGCTACCCCGAAATGGGCTACGTCATCACAGATGCGAAAGGCATCATTCGCGCGCAACGCGTTGACCTGAACTTCGGCGATCACGTCAACGATATCATCGTGCTGCTGAAGCAGTTTGGAGGCTGACGTGGCACGTCAAGAGAAACGGTTAGCGGCTATTGTCGTGCTGCTGCTCTGTGTTGTCGTCTTGCTCGTCGTGAATCTGACGGTCTTACTGGGTGCATCGAATCCGATGCGCATGATGCCGATGACAGGTACGCTGCCTTCAGGCATAGGCGGTAACGCACCCTCAACGACCGCGAGCAATGGCGAGCGCATCTTCAAAACCGGCACGAACGCGCGCGGCGAAGCCATTCCGAACAGCATGATGGCGGGCATGGTCGGCTGCGTCATGTGCCACGGCGCGGATGGTCACGGCGGGCAGATGATGGGACGAGCCGAACCGTGCAACACATTCAAATGCTTGAGCGTAACGGGCTACACGGATGAGTTGATCAAGCGCGCGATCACGAAAGGTGTCGGCGCCGACGGACGACAGTTGGATTTGATGATGCCACGCTGGCAGATGTCGGAGACTGACCTCAGTGATGTAATTGCGCATTTGAAAACATTGCCATGAGCATGACGAGATGAAACTGATGCGATTCGTTTTGATGCTGCCTTTGCTGCTCGTCACATCGGCCTGTCTCGGCTCCGATGCAGAGGTGCTGCGGAACGTGCAAGGCACGCCGCTGCCGCCCGTGCCGACGCTCGACGCCAAACAGGTGGTTGAAGGGCGGCGGGTGTACGACACGCACTGCGCCACTTGTCACGGCGTCAATGGCATTGGCAGCACGACGAATTGGAAAGTGCCTGATGCCGAGGGCAATTTCCCGCCGCCACCGCACAACGACGATGGACACACCTGGCATCATCCCGACCGCGTGCTGTACGAGAGCATCCGCGATGGGCTGCGCGACCAGTTTCGACCCGGCTCGCCATTGCGCATGCCTGCCTTCGGCGACAAGCATGCCCTGAGCGGAGTCGAAGGGTTGAGTGACGCGCAGGTGCGCGCGCTCATCAGCTATTTCAAAAGCCTGTGGTCGAAAGAGCATCGGGAGTATCAATGGGAGATTAATCTGATCGACGTGGAGCGCCATTCAACGCCGAGTCCGTGACTATTCTTTGCGCACGATTTGACGAGTACAATCATTCAAACTATCATATCATTAAATGCTGATACGTTGATGTGAAGGAGTGTGCCTATGCTATTGACCCACAAGACGCAAGCCGTCGAATTACAAGCCAAACTCTTTCGCGGGTTTTCGGATGCGTCACGGCTCGCCATTCTCGCAACATTGCGTGATGGGCCGCTCACAGTCGGCGAGATTGTAGAGGCGAGCGGTCTCAGCCAGTCCAATGTGTCGAATCATCTCGGCTGTCTGCGCGACTGTGGGCTGGTCGCCTGCAAACAGGCAGGGCGTTTTGTGCGCTACGAACTGAGCGACAGGCGCGTCGCCAGGTTGCTCAACTTGGCCGATGAACTGCTGCGCGATGTGGCGAAGGGCGTTTACGAATGCACGCGCTATAACACAACGAAGGGGGTCAAACGTGGTTAAAACACAAACGCTCGAAGTTCACGTGCATGGCATGGACTGCGCCGAATGCACACAGCACGTGCAGCAAGCCATCGCCGCGCTGCCGGGCGTTGCTTCAGTGAACGTGTTTCTGTCGTCAGAGAAAGCCGTCATCCAACTCGACCCTGCACACGTGGACATCGCCGCCATCCGCAAGGCAGTCGCAGGCGCGGGCTATTCTGTGCCTGCCGTCGAAAAACCCGCCGCGCCATCCGCATTGACTGACTTCACGCGCCCGGTGCTGACGTTGTTCGGCGTTGTGGTCAGCGCGGTGCTGTTCATCGTCGTCTTCGGCGAGTGGCTCGGTTTGTTCGAGCAACTCACGGAGCGTGTGCCGTTCCCCCTCGGTCTGGCTATCGTCGCCGTCAGCGGCTATCCCATCTTTCGCAACGTCGTGCGCGCAACGCTCAGGCGGCAGATCATCGCGCACACGTTGATGAGCCTGGGCGTGCTGGCGGCGCTGGCGATTGGGCAATGGGCGACGGCTGCCGTCGTCGTGTTCTTCATGCGCGTTGGCGATTACGCCGAACGATTTACGACGGAGCGCGCGCGCCGCGCCGTGAAAGACCTGACCGCGCTCGCTCCGCAAACGGCGCGTGTCGAGCGCGATGGCACCGAAAGCGAAGTGCCGATTGGTGAGGTGCGCATCGGCGAGACCGTCGTCGTGCGGCCCGGCGAACAGATTCCTGTGGATGGCGAAGTGCTGAGTGGTCATGCGACCGTTGACCAGGCCGCCATCACGGGCGAGGCGATGCCTGTCGAGGTGGGCGCAGGCGCGAAAGTCTTTGCCGCGACGAGCGCGCGTCTCGGCAGCCTGCGCGTGCGCGCGACACAGGTGGGCGCGGACACAACCTTCGGGCGCGTCATCAAGTTGGTGGAAGAAGCGGAAGCGCATCGCGCCGACGTGCAGCGCATCGCCGATAAATTCTCGGCTTACTTCCTGCCGGTCGTCGCGGGCATCGCGGCGCTCACATTCCTGATTCGGCGCGACCCGTTGGCGACGGCGGCGGTGCTGGTGGTGGCGTGCTCGTGCTCGCTTGCGCTCGCCACGCCGATTGCGATGCTGGCTTCGATTGGCGCGGGTGCGAAGCGCGGTCTGCTGATCAAAGGCGGCAAATATCTCGAAGTGCTGGCGCGCGCCGATGTGCTGCTGATTGATAAGACTGGCACGCTTACATTAGGCCGTCCGCAAATTACCGACGTGATAGCAACCAATGGCCTGAGTGAATCCGAACTGCTCTCGCTGGCCGCCTCCGCTGAACGCTATTCGGAACATCCGCTGGCTGAAGCCGTGCGGCAGGCGGCGCAACAACGCCATTTGCCGATGCGCGAGACAGAAGATTTTGTCGCCGTGCCGGGTATGGGCGTGCGCGTGCGGGTGAATGGCAACCTCATCACCGTCGGCAACCGTCGCATGATGCCTGCAGCGTCTGTCATTCTGAACGAAGCGAAGAATCTTGAAGCGCAAGGCAAGACGCTGCTGTTCGTGGCGCGCGATAACGAAGTGATTGGCGTGCTAGCCGCTTCGGATACGTTGCGTCAGGAGGTTCCTGCTGCGCTGGCGGACGTGCGCGCGCTGGGCGTGAAGCACATTGAACTGCTGACGGGCGATAACGAGCGCACGGCGATGACGCTTGCCAAACAGTTGGATGTGCGCTATCGCGCGAACCTGCTGCCCGAAGACAAAATCGCCATCGTGAAAGAATATCAAGCGCAAGGTCATACCGTCGTCATAGTGGGTGATGGTGTGAACGACGCCCCTGCGTTGGCGCAAGCCGACGTGGGCATCGCGATGGGCGCGGCAGGCACGGACATCGCCATCGAAGCCGCGCACGTCGCGCTGATGCGTGACGATTGGCGGCTCGTACCCGACGTCTTGCGCATTGCGTGGCGGACGATGCGCGTGGTCAAAATGAATCTGGCTTTCACCGCGCTCTATAATTTGATCGGATTATCGCTCGCTGCATTCGGAATCCTACCGCCCATCCTCGCCGCCGCAGCGCAGTCGCTGCCCGACTTGGGCATTCTGGCGAACTCGTCGCGCCTGCTGCGGCAGAAATAAGTTCATCGCAAGGAGAAGTATCTGCATGAAACATTTTCGTCTCGCGCTGTTGGGCGCACTGCTACTGCTTGGCTTGCTGACGACGATTGCGCTGGCGCACGCAAAGTTTGTGAAGTCCGAACCTGCGCCCGACTCGACGCTGACGAGCGCGCCGAGCAACGTGAAAATCTGGTTCAGCGAAGAACTCGACACCAAGCAGAGCAACATCAAAGTGTTCAATGCGGCTGGCGCGCAGGTGGATAACGCCGACAGCAAGGTGAATTTGAATGAGCGCACACTCATCACCGTCACGCTCAAGTCCGCGCTGGCGAACGGCGTCTATATGGTGAAGTATCACGCCGTCAGCGACGACGACAAGGGCGAGACGGATGGCGACTTCAAATTCACGCTCAACATGCAAGCCACGCCGAGCGCGCCGACGCCAGCTGCTACCGTCTCAGCCACGCTCGCGCCCACTGCGCTGCCCATCAACACGCCAGCGCCGACTCCATCCGCCGCGACGAGCGTGTACGATCCATCGTTACTGTTCATGATCGCGTCGGCGATCGTGCTCTGCGCGGGCGCGTTAGCCGTGTTCAGAAAAAAATAGCCATGCGCTTTTTCGTACACTCGATCTCTCAATTCGCAATCTCTGACTGAATGAAACCTCTTGCTCTTCTTCTTGCGCTGCTCTTCTTGCTTGTCAGCACCACGCCCACTTCCGCACACGCCACGCTTGTGCGCGCCGATCCGCCGCCGAACTCCGTGCTGGCGCAGTCGCCATCCTCGATTTCACTCTGGTTTGACGAGAACCTCGATCCGCAGTTTAGCGCGGTCACTCTGCTCGACCCCACGCAAGCCAGCGTTGACCTGCACAACGTCAAATTTTCTGATGATCGTAAACAACTAACGCTTGGCATTCGCCCGAACCTGCCGCCTGGCGCGTACACCGTTTCGTGGCGCGCGCTGTCGGCGGTAGATGGCCACATCACGAAAGCTGTGTTTGCGATCTTCGTCGGCGCGGCGAGCGCGGGCCAGACGGCACCGATTATCAACAACAATGATGCCAACATCGTGCCGCTGATGCTCGACATCGGCGCGCGCTGGCTCAATCTGCTGGCTGCGCTCGCTCTGTGTGGCGCGCTCACGTTGAACGCGTTGATGAGCGATGCGGGCAAAAATTTCGTGGCGCTGCGCGCGGCGACGGCGCGGCGTATGCGCGCCTGGGTCGTCATCGCCCTCATCGTGTTGTTCGTCGGCACGCTCAACGCTCAACTCTTGCAAGCCGCTGCCGCATCGGATCGCACTCTCGGTGACGTGCTCGCACAGAACATTTGGTTTCAAATGCTGACGACGACGCGCTTCGGGCAAGCCGCGCTCGTGCGCATTGTGCTAGTGGATGCGCTGCTCCTCATCTTTGCGGTGACGCACAATCGGGAACGTTGGCGCATCCGGCGCGCGGGGAATGTGCGCGCGCTGGATGTGGTGTACGTCATGTTGGCTGCGTTCATCCTTTTGACATTCTCGCTTTCATCACACGCCGCCGCGAGTGTTGATCCGCTGCGACTCGCGCTCATAATGGATTGGCTGCACCTCGTCGCGATTGGCGCGTGGACGGGCGGGCTGTTCGCGCTGGCGGTCGTCGTCAGTGCTGAGAACCGAACAATGAGTGCTGAGAAGCAGGGGACAACCAATGGCAAGGATTACGCATCGCGCATTACGAATCATGTTTTGCTCGTGATCCTGCGCCGTTTCTCTAAACTCGCCATTGCTGCGGTCGCGATGTTCGCGTTCACGGGACTGTACTCGATGTGGCGGCAAGTTGGCTACCCAAGCGCTTTCGCAACCGCATACGGCGAGACGCTCGTCGTGAAAACGCTGCTCGTGATTCCGCTGCTGATGATCGGCGCAATCAACACGCTGCTATTGCGGCCCGGCTGGACGTTGGACGTTGGACGTTGGAGGTTAGAAATTGGAAGCTGGACGTTGGACGTTGGACAACGGATCGTGCGCGCACTTTCCACTTTCCACTTTCCACTTACCATGGTCCAACCTCCAACCTCCGATGCCCAACGGCCATTCACCATTTTCTACTACGTCCGCCTCGAAGCATTGCTTGGCGCAGTCGTCGTGTTGGCCGCCGCGACCATGACCGCGCTGCCGCCCGCGCGCAGTGCCGCGCCACCACCTGCACAGCCCGCGTTCGCACTTTCGCGGCAGGTGAGCGATGTCAACATCGCGCTCAAAGTGGACCCTCCCATTGTTGGCAATGACACGTTCGAGGTGCGCGTGTCCGATGCGCAAGGCAGAGCGCTCGCGAATGTGACGCGCGTCAACTTGCGCTTCACGTTTCTCGGCGCGGACTTGGGCACGGGCAATCAAGAGATGCACAAAGTTGGCGACGACGTATATCGTATTCAGGGTGGATACTTGAGTGTCGTCGGCGTGTGGAAGCTCGAAACTCTTGTGCGCCGCAAAGATGTGGCAGACGACCTGCGCGTCTCGTATCGGCTCAATGTGATGGACCCGCTCACGAGCCGCGCCGAAGCGTTGCCGAACATCGGCTCGTCGGTCGTGTTCGCCATCCTCGATCTGCTGGCGGGGCTTGCATTGCTCATCTACGCGCGGCGCAAGAATTTTGTCGAAGGCACATGGCTCGGCATGGGCGCGCTCGTGCTCGGCGTCGTGTTGTTTGCGCTGGGCACCGTCTTTGCGCCGCCCGCCTCGGCGGTGGTGTTTGTCAATCCGATTCCGCCCGACGACGCTTCGCTCGCCGACGGCAAGCGCATCTACGAGCAGCACTGCGCAGCGTGTCACGGTGTGACGGGCCGCGGCAATGGTCCGCTCGCCGCATCGCTCAATCCGCGCCCGGCCGATTTCGTGCAGCACATCAATTTTCAATCCGACGACATTTTGTTCAACTGGATTAGCGACGGCGTGGACGGCACTGCGATGGCCGGCTTCAAGGACAAACTGAATGAGAGCGAGCGTTGGAATGTGCTGAACTATGCTCAGTCGCTCGGCGAGGGTACAAACACGCCGACGGCCAGTGCGCAGACGGAGGCGCGCGCACTGCTGACCCGTTCCGATGCCGCGATGAATCAGCTGAAGAGCATGAGTGTAGCGCAGCGACTCGGAGGCGACACGGGCTTAGTCGTGACGGCGACCTATCACTACGTCGCACCCGACAAATTGCAGTTCACGACTAGCACCGACTTGACCTCGATTGCGATCAGCCGCACGCAGTATTATTTGGAGCCGGGCAAAGCGTGGGAAAAAATCCAGCGCGCTGAGCCGCTGCGCTGGCCCCAGTTCGATTATGCAACTCAGGCGACTGACGTAAAATTAGAGGGAGAGGAAATCATTGACGGCGAGCCGTGCGCCATCGTCGTCTTTCGCGCGCCGAACGTAGATTACTTTCGGCATTGGATTGGCGAGCGCACGCACTGGCTGCGCAAGCAGCAGATGGAAGCGCCGGGTCATCACATGGGGAGCACGTTCGCGCAGTTTGACGAGCCATTCGTCATCCGAGCGCCAAGCGGAGAGTGAAGGGTCCGATTTGTCATGAACCATGAGCATCGCAGCGTCGTGTTTCCGTCACAACAGGCTCACACGGTGAACTCACAAAACAATCCCGCCGAATCGCTGGACGATCAACAATTACTGCGCCACTTGCTGATTGACACGCAGCGCTTGGCAGAAGAGTTGTCGCTGCTGGAGCAAGTGCGCAGCGCACTGGCGCGCGAGATGGAACTGGGCGTCATCATCCGCACCGTCGTCGAAGCGACGGCGCAGACGTTCGGTTATACGCAGGTGAGCGTATGGCTGCGCGACGGTGATGTGCTCGTCTGTCAACATCAGGTTGGCTACCCCGAAATGACCAAACAGCTGCCGATCATGCACGGCGTCAATGGCCGCGTCGCGCGCACGGGCCAACCCGCACTGGTGGTGGACGTGGGCAGCGAACCCGACTTCATAGCCTCGATGGACGGTGTGCTCTCCGAGGTGTGCGTGCCGTTATTCGACCAGAGCGCGGTAGTCGGCACGCTTAACGTCGAGAGCACGCATCGCGTGCTGAACGAGACCGACCTGCGCTTGATTGTTGCGATCGGCGAGCACGTCAACATCGCCATCACGCGCGCACGATTGTTCGGGGAAGCGCGCGAGAGCGAGGAGCGTTTTCGCCTGCTGTCCGATGCCGCGTTCGAGGGCATCGTGGTTCACGAGCAGGGCATTATCCTCGACGTGAACGCAGCCCTCGCCCACATGTTCGGATACGAACCGGCCGAATTGATCGGCAAACACATGCTCGATTTCATCGTGCCAGAAGTGCACGAGTTTGTGCTGCCGTATGTGCAGTCGGGCTTTCCCAAACCGTACGAGCTGCCAGTGGTAAAAAAGGACGGCACGATCTTCAGCATCGAGGCGGCGGGCAGAGCCATCCCCTATCACGGGCGCACGGTACGCGTCACGGCGGCGCACGACATCACCGAGCGCAAGCGCGCCGAAGATGAGCTGCGGCAGCGCGCCGAGCAACTGGAAGCCATTCACGAAACGTCGCTCGATATCACCGCGCCGCATGGCCTGCCGACGGTGCTGCACAAGATCGTCGAGCGCGCGACGCATCTGCTTGGCTGCGCGAGCGGCGGACTGTACCTATGCGAACCGGAGCGGCGTGACGTGCGCTGCGTCGTCAGCTACAACACCTATCAAGATTACACGGGCGTGACGCTGCGCTATGGCGAAGGTGCGGCGGGCATCGTCGCAGAGACGGGCCAGCCGCTCAATATAGCCGACTACCGTGTGTGGTCTGAACGCGCCGGGGTGTTCGACGACGACCGTCCATTCGGTGCGGTGCTGAATGTGCCGATGATCTGGCAAGGGCAAGTAATTGGTGTGCTCACGGTGAACAGCAGCGAGCGGCAATTTACGCAGAGTGACATGACGGTGCTTGCCTTGTTCGCCGATCACGCAGCCATTGCGGTGGAGAACGCGCGGCTGTTCGATGAGGTGCGCCGCCTTGCGTACACCGACGAACTGACCGGCATCTCCAATCGGCGGCAGCTGTTTCAATTAGGCGAGCGCGAGTTTGCGCGCACGCAGCGCTATGGACGCTCGCTCGTCGCGCTGATGCTCGACCTCGATCGCTTCAAACGCATAAACGATGCGCATGGTCATGCAGTCGGCGACCAGATGCTGCACGCTGTCGCGCAGTATTGCCTCGCCAACATCCGCGCGATTGACATCGTAGGCCGCTACGGCGGCGAAGAGTTCGCCATCTTGCTGCCTGATACGGATCTGCTTGGCGCAGTCGAAGTGGCAGAGCGTCTGCGCGAGTCCATCGCGATTGCGACCATTCCGACGACGCACGGCGACATGCGCATGACGGTGAGCATCGGCATTGCCTGCATCGGCACGCAGACGCGTGACCTGCCATCGCTGCTCGACCAAGCCGACCGCGCGCTATATGCGGCCAAGCAAGCGGGTCGCAATCGCGTCGAGGTGTGGACGGCGGAGGTGCAGTGAGTTGGTTGGTTGGTTGGTTGGTAAGTTGTTCGAGCGTTTAGAGCAGCCAACCAACTAATCAACTAACCAACTATCACTGGAACGTAACATGATGTTCAAACGATTTCTGATTTCGAGCCTTTGCCTCGTGCTGCTTGCGGCGTGTGGCGCAAACAGCACGCCCACTAGCCAGCGAACAAACCAACCACCAAACCGACTGACCAGTGCGCCGCCGAACGCCGCGCCGACGCAGCAACTCACGCCGCCCGGTCTGCCGTCGAGCGGATTTCCGCTGTTGGCTCAAGCCTACGCAGGTCAGATCGTGTTCAGCAACGGCGACGGCGACATCTATGTGATTGATCCGAAGCCGAATGCGCAATCGAAGAAGGTGATCACGTCGCCGAACAATAAGGGCTTTGTGCAGGAACCGGCCTGGTCTCCCGACGGCAAGCAAATCGTGTACACCTATCTTGTGCCGTTCGATACGAGTGGATTGCCGTCGCAGGATTTGCTCGCCGCGAATGCCGATGGCACTAACTCACAAACCGTCATCGCCCACCAAGTGAGCGGCGAAACATTCTCGATGCCGACGTTTTCAACCGACGGCCGCTTCCTCTATTACTCGCACACCACGCCCATCTTCAAAGATAAAACCATTGTAAGCGCGACCGTGAAGTTGGAGCGCTACGAGTTAGCCACGAAGAAGGTCACGTTGGTTGCCGACGACAGTTCGCTCGTGGCGATGAACCCAGACGGCAAGCGCATCGCATACGTCAAGACTGATCCCGACACGTTCCAGCAGAACTTGTTCGTAGCAGACCTCGACGGCAAGAACGCACAAAACGTCGTGCCCGGCAACGCGCTGGGCGGCGGCTTGCACGCGCCGAAGTGGACGCGCGACGGCAAGCGTATCCTATTCGCCGTGCCAAACTTTTTCGCGAGCAAGCAACCAAGCAACCATCACACCAGTTGGTTGGTTCGTTTGTTTGATGGTTTGTTGGGTGTGCAAGTTGCCGAAGCGCACGGGCCGCCGTGGGATTTCTGGATCGTGGATGCTGACGGCAAGAACATGCAGCGCGTCACCGAAATCGGGGAGGATATGCCTTACGCGTCGTACTCACCCGACGGCAAGCAGTTCGCCTTCATGGGGCTAGCTGGCATTTACGTGCTCGACGCCGACGGCAAAAATATCCATTGGCTGATACGCGACGGCGGACATGGCCGGCTGGATTGGAAGCCATGAGCAGTGAAAACCGATGAGCGATGAGCAACAATTTTTCTCGACACTCAGCGCGCCAACTCTGCCTGCAACGCCGCGACAACTTCCAGCGGCACGAACACGCTGCCCAGTCCCTGTCCCGGTTTGACCGAGCCATGAAAGTCGCTGCCGCCGGTGGCGAGCAAGCCAAACTTTTCAGCCAACCTTAACAAACTGGCAATCGCATCGCCGGGGTAGCGATAGTAGTACGTCTCGATGCCACGCAGTCCGGCGTTGACCAATTCGGGCAAGAGTTGCTCAGGATGCACCGACTTGAGCAGCGTGCCGTATTGGTCGAACGAGAACGGATGCGCCAACACCGGCACGCCGCCGATCTCGCGGATGGCGCGGGTCGCGTCGGCGGGCGAAAGTTTCAGACGCTCCACATACGCGGGTCCCGTGCGGCCGATGAAACGCTCGAATGCTTCGCCGATCGTCCACGCGTGGCCCGCTTCCACGATTGCGCGTGCGACGTGCGGTCTGCCAAGCGAGCCACCGTTTGCAATCTGCACGACGCGCTCGAACGAAATCGGCATGCCGAGCGCCGTCATCTTCTGTGCCATCCCCTGAGCGCGCGCATAGCGTCCCTCACGCTGTCGCTTGAGTAAATCCTGAAGCGTGCCGCGCGGCACCTCGTGAAAATATCCAAGCACATGCACTTCGCCGTCCGGCACGTCGGTGTTCACTTCGACGCCGGCGATGATGCGCAGTGCGTTGCCGCGATTCGCTTCGAGCGCGGGCGCAATGCCCTCGGTCGAATCGTGATCGGTGATGGCGAGCGCGTCGAGGCGCACGCGCTGCGCTTCGGCGACCAACTCGGCCGGTGTGAACGTCCCGTCGCTCGCGGTCGTATGGCTGTGCAAGTCAACGCGGTTCATCCTTATCCTTTATGGTGCTCAATACCACTGACGCTGAGTTGCGGAGAAATTATTTTATCCGATTCGTGCTCAGTCTGCCGTGCGTCGTAGCGCGGAGACTAAACAAAAATCGCTGCCGTCGGCGAGACCTGCAACGATTCTGCTCGGTGATTTCTAGTCACCTTATGCAATGGGACGGATTTTGGCCACATGGTTTTGAAAGCTATTGAGCAAAAGTATAGGTCGGAAGCGCGAAGCTGTCTAGTCGAATCAGCTCGTTCAGCCGTCAGGCGAGTTGTTCTCCTCACTCGGCGGACGGCTCGCCTTATCGCTCAGGAACGGCGCAAACGACATTGCGCGCGAGACCAGTACACTCACGACGGCGTTCGCCTTCTGCACAACGCCCTCCACCAGAATGAAGGTCTGATGATGCAAGAGTGAGCGGTACTGATCGAACACATCAGGCTTGACCACTAAGTCCACCATCCCCAGCTCATCTTCCAGTGACACGAACAGAATCCCTTTCGCCGTGCCCGGTCGCTGCTTGACCACCGCCATCCCACCGACGCGCACCGTGCGACGGTTGGGCTGTTGCTTTACTTCGACGCTGCTCAATATGCCTGCGCGATTCAGCGCGTGGCGATAGTGCCGCATCATCTGCGCGTGTGGTGACAGCCCCAACAACTCGTACTCCCAATGGGTCTGCTCCATGTCGTCCAGTTCGGGCAACTCGACGGGCATCTCAGGCATCACGAGCGGCAACTCGTCGGGCCGATACTCGATGCCGCCCAACCGCCACAACAGATCACGCCGTTTGCCGAACGCATCCAGTGCGCCGGCGCGAATCAAATCACTGATGATGGATGAGGGCAGATGCGTGCGCTGACAAAAATCGTCTAATCTTGCAAAGGCTCGTTCAGCACGCGCGGTTTGAATGCGCAGCCATGCTTGTTCCCCGATGCCCGTGACCGTTCGCAATCCCATGCGTAAGTAGGTCGGCCGCTCGACGGTGTAATGCCATTCGCTCACGCGCACATCGGGCGGCAGCAAACGAATGCCATGCCGCCGCGCATCTTGCAACACGACCTCCGAACTGTAGAAGCCCATCGGCTGCGCGTTAAGCAGCGCGCAGTAGAACGCCGCTGGGTGATAGCGTTTCAGATACAAGGTTTGATAGGCGATGAGCGCGAAGGACATGGCGTGCGACTTGCAGAAGCCGTAGCCTGCGAAGCCTTCCAACTGATGCCAGATAGCTTCGGCGGTATCGCGCGCGATAGCGTTTCGCTCCGCGCCTGCGATGAACCGCTCGCGGATGGCTGCCATCGCCTCGAACGAACGACCGCGCGACATCGCACGGCGCAGCATATCGGCTTCACTGGCCGAGAAGCCCGACGCCACCATCGCCACGCGCAAGGTCTGTTCCTGAAAAAGCAGCACACCCATCGTCTCGCGCAGCACCGGCTCCAGCGACGGATGTGTGTAGGTGACGGGTTCGTCGCCGGCGCGTCGTCGCAGATACGGATGCACGGCGCCGCCTTGAATGGGACCCGGTCGTACGATGGCAATGTCCACTGCGATGTCCTCGAAGCAAGTCGGCCTGAGGCGCGGGAGCATCTGCTGTTGTGCGCGACTCTCGACTTGAAACGCGCCAATCGTATCCGCGCGTTGCAGCATGTCGAACAAGGACGGGTCGTCGAGCGGCAGCGCGTTCAGGTCGGGCGCGTTCGGGATGGAGCGCACTGCTTCGGAAATCATGCCGAGCGTGCGCAGACTCAAGAGGTCAATCTTGATCAGTCCTGCATCTTCGATGTTGTCCTTGTCCCACTGACAGACGATGCGCCCCGGCATCGTCGCGCGTTCCAGCGGCACCACTTCGTTGAGTGGCAGTGCCGTGATCAACATGCCGCCGACGTGAATCGAGAGATGGCGCGGACAGTCTTCGATCATTTGCAGCAACTCAACCAGCAAGCGTATCGGATGATTGTCGGGCGCATCGGTCTCAATCGTCTCCGACAGTTGACGCGCGGCTTCCGTGCACGAATAGGCATCAATGGATTTCGAGAGCCGCTCAATCACGGACAGTGGAAAGCCCAGCGCCTTGCCTAAGTCGCGAAGTGCCAAGCGCGCCTTGTAGGTCACGACGTTGCAGACCATCGCCGTGTGCTCGCGCCCATAGTGCGCATACACATACTGAATGACCTCTTCACGACGGTCGTGCGCGAAGTCAATGTCAATGTCCGGGATGGTATGTGCGTCTTCGCTGAGGAAGCGTTCAAACAGCAGATGATGCTGAATCGGGTCCACGTTCGTGATGGAGAGCAAATACGCGACGAGCGAGTTGGCTGCGGAGCCGCGCCCTTGACAGCGGATGCCCTGTTCGCGCGCAAAGCGCACAATGTCCCACACGCTGAGGAAGTAGCCCGCCAGTCCGACCTTCTGGATCACAAACAACTCGCGGTTGAGTTGCTCCAAGACTTCAGGCGTGTAGCGCGGATAGCGGCGTGGCAGATGTTCATGGCACAAACGCGCCAGATACGTGAACTCGTCGCAGTTGGATGGCGTTGGGAAACGTGGCAACCGCTGCTGGGCGAAGTCCAACGAGAGGGGTGATGTTGTACATCGCTCCACAATCGCAAGCGTGTTACTGATGGCTTCGGGCACTTCGGCAAAGCGCTGCATCATCACGTCAGGCGAAGCCAGATGGTAGGTGTGATTGAGCGGCAGCAACCCCGCGCGTCGTGTTTCGTCTAGTGGCTGGATATGTCGCACCGCAATCAGCGCATCACGCAGACGCGCTTCGCGTGCGGTTGCGTAGTGCACATCGTTGGTGGCGACGCACGGCAGGTCGAGCGATTGCGCGAGGCTTAGACTGGCGCGTATGAGTCGGTCATCGTCGGGCAACTGATGCTGCTGCACTTCAATCCACACCTGCTCGCGCCCGAAGAGGTCGCACAGCCGCAGTGCCATTGCTCGCGCGAGTTCGGGTTCTCCGCGCAAGAGCGGTGCCGCCACCACACCCTGACGACAACCACTGAGCACGAGCAGTCCTTCGTGATGTTGCTCCAGCATCGTCCACGAGAGTGACGGCTCACCTTTGCCCGGCCAGGGCGTGGTATCAATGGATGCGTCGTGCAGATGCGCCTCACTGATGAGCCGACAGAGGTTGGCGTAACCGTGTTGGGTCTCGGCCAGGAGTGTGAGGTGCTGTCCATCATCCAGTGTCACTTCTGCGCCGATGATGGGCTGAAGGTCGGCCTGTCGTGCAGCCGTCCAGAAGCGAATCGCACCCGCGAGTGAGTCGTGGTCGGTCAAGGCGAGCGCGCGCAGTCCGAGCGACTTGGCTTGCTCGACGAGCGCTTCAGGCGAGGATGCCCCATCGCCAAACGAATAGTAACTGTGGCAGTGCAGTTCGGCATAGTCAGTCATACACTTTCGAGAGATACCAGCGTTGCGCGCACCGGTCGCAGTAGAGCACGCACAGCAGATCAGCTTTGGTCGTCACTGCCCAATACTCGCGCGAGACCTGCCCCGCGTCGCTCCACCAATCGCAATCCACCCGCCAGTGTTGCAGCACGCGCTCGATGTGATACGTGCGACCATTCCACGTGAACGCACACAACTGACCCTGTGCATCAGACTTCGGCGTTATCGTGCAAGCCGTGTTCTGCAACCAGAGGCGAGTCATGCCACCGCACGAGCCAGCGTGTCGAACACGAAGCGTCGCTCGGCAATGGGATGCATGTTATCGCGCACGTGGGCTTGCAGCAACACGGCTCCGTGTCGTCCGCAAAGTGCGCGTATCATCTCGTCCATTTCCGATTGACCGTCATCCAGCGGAAACAAGGAAAGTTGTTGCGCCAGCAGTTCGCCTGTGGCGAGCACCTGCACGTGCACGCGCTCAACTTCGTCGGGCCAATTCAAGATTTGCAGCTGGTGCGCGAGTTGTGCGCGCAGCTGCGCGCCCGCGCCGAGCGGTTCGATGAACGCCAGATGGATGTCGCGTGTCTCGTGATTGGCGAAGTACACATCGAGCCGCAGCCGCCGACAGCCTTCGAGTTGCTGTGCCAGTTCTGTCAAAGGTTGCTGTAGTGCCGACCACGTTTGCTCCAGCACCGCCGTGTGCAACGCCGTCGGCGGGTCGAACTCAACTTCGATGGGTTCGGGTGTGCTGCGCTCGGTGGCGCATACGGGACGTGTATCGTGACCGCGTGCCCACTGCTGTGCATACTTGCCCGCGGGCCCAAATCGGCGCACGACTTCATTCGTCGGCAGTTGCGCGAACTGGCCCAGCGTGCGAATGCCCAACCAATCGAGTTGCTGTAAGGTCAAGGACGGCAGCGGCAAGAGCGTGATGGGCTGTGGATTTAAGAATTTCAGCTCGTCGTCGGGATTGACGAGCCGCGCGTGTTTCGGTCGTGCATGATGCGCGGCGGCGTGCGCGGTGAACTTGCCCGTATCCCAGCCGAGCGAGACGTTGAGTGGTTCCTGCAAGGCGTGGCCCACTTGCTGACCCAATTCGATGCAGAACGGACGCACGGCTAGTGCCGTCCGTGCAACCGCGCGCATGTCCACATACGCCATGCCCCACGTCGGTGATTCAATGGGCAGCCCACTTCGCGCGAGTGTGCCAAGCAAGGTGCTGTGTTCATTCTCACACGCTTGCACGTCCAGCGGACGCAGCCAAACATTGGGGCAGCGCATTCGCGCGTGCTGCGCGCTCATCTGCACCTGCACGCCGCTCACTCGCGCTTCAGGCGAGGCGGCCCACACCTGCTCGTCCGTGCCGAGCAGCGCGAGCGGTCGCTCCATCCATTCAGGATGATGGCGATAGGTCATGCCGAGCAGAAAGTTCGGCACGCGACAACAGGCAACGCTCATCGTCTCACCACGTCGAGCGCGCGCGCACCGTCTCGCCGAACTCGATCGCCAGCGAGACGCTCTGATTCGCTCGCCCCCAACGGTTGCGCTTCACCAGCGCACGAGCCGCATAGCCATACACCTCGCCTGCGCGGTCGAGCCAGCGCTCGTGCTGCAACTCGATATGCACGGCGGCGTGCTGCTGAAAGGCTGGCGGCGTGAAGGCTTGCAGCCACGACTGCCACGCAGGCTGCCAGTCGTCAACGAACAGCAGCGCGCAGGACGATTGTGCGAGCCGTTGCTGCATCTGCGGCAGCACGGCCGCGAGGTAGCGCGCCGTGTGCGGTTGGCGTGTGAGGTCGCTCAAGTTGTCCACGAGGATGGCACGCAGCGGCCGGGTGCGCAGCCAATCCATCAGCAAGTTGATCGCGTCCTCAGTCGGCTGTGGTCGTGCCAGCAGCAGATGTTCGAGATGCACGCCGCAGCGTTCGAGGTAATCGGGGTCGCTGCTCGCATTCAGGTCGAGAATAGCGACGGGCTGCAAGCGCTGACGCTTCGATGACCACTGTGCGTGCGAGAGCACCTTGTACGCGAGCGTGACTTTACCCGTCGTGCCGCGTCCGCTCAGCAGCGTGATGAACCGACGCGGCACACCGCCGATGCCCAATGCTTCGTCTAGTTGGGCAAAGCCGGTCGGAATGGTGGAAGGGCGCGGGTTAGTGCTGCGTGCGGGGACGAGTACTTGTGTGCCGAAGCGTTGCTGCAATTGCGCCAGTGCGGATTCAAAACGTTTACGTTTGGGTTCGCTCATAGCCCCAGTATATCGCACACATGTTCTATACGCGGGGTGATTTGTGGGGTGATCTTCAGCGCCGCAGGTCGTAACCCCTGCAAACAAAAAACGCGACCGAAGTGGTCGCGTTTCACATAGAAGCGAACTCCTTTAACGGTGCTCAGAATCATCGTATTGGTGTCGCTCCCACCATGCGAGAATCTGGCCGCGGTTGCCCAACTTCTGGCGGATGTGGCGCATGTGCGTCTTGAGCGTGTTCATCGAGATGAAGAGCGCATTGGCAATCTGTTCGTTGCTAAAGCGCTGGCCGATGAGCGCGACAATCTGTAATTCGCGTTTGGTTAAGCGCGCTGATGGCGCAGGCAGCGCGGGCACGCTGGGCTGTTCGAGTCGTCGGGCGACTTCTTCGTATAGAACCGTGAGCGACAGCCCCAACTGCTCGACAAACGCTAGCACGGCATTGACCAATGCTGCTTTGAGGGCTTGCGCTTCGGGGCTGAGCTGATACGAGACGTGCGACAACTCGCGCGGCTGCGGTTCGAGGCGCATCGGGACAAACGCAGCATCGGCATCGAGCCGTGTCTCGCTCTGGGGTTGTTTGCGTTTCTTGGGGGCCATACAGTCGCCACGCGCTCCCGTCGTGGGGTACTACTGAATCGAGTTCACGAGGGCGACCACGCTGGCGACCTGTGCCGTTTAGCACATCGGTACGGACACTATAAGGGGAGAGTAGGGGCTTGTCAACTTGAGGCTGGATGCGCTCTTATCACTTCGGCGCGCAATCCAGCTACGTGCCTCGTATCGTTACGGATTGGTTGTTGAGGTGTTCCAACAGCGTACGCGTGGATGCGGCAATCTCATCCACCGTCTGATTGAACGCGGCAGCATTCGCGCGCGAAGGCACACGATAGCCACTGACTTTCCGCACGAACTGGAGTGCCGCCGCTTGGATCTCTTCGTCGGTGGGCTGCTGTTTTGGATTCCGAAGTTGCTTAATGCTTCGACACATATCAACCTCACGCAATTATTCAAAGATGCACGGGTAGGGCTTCACCCATCTTTGCAGTACGACAGTCGCCAGTCCACCGACTTGCTTCCACGCTGCTTGTGGAAGCGTACTTCTCGATACGTGCTTGCAATGGCAGAATAAAGTGGGTGATGTGAAGGAACAGCGCGCGGTAAGCGGCTAAATGCGACATAGGCTGTAGATCACTTTCGTTTGAAAGCGTACCCACAGCCTATGGAAGTCGCAGGGTAGTAAATTGGACATAGCCACCCATCGGAGTTGAACCGATAACCTACCACTTACGAAGCGGTTGCTCTGCCGATTGAGCTAGGGTGGCGTAAAAAACATTCTAAAGGCAACTTCCGAATTTAGCAAATGGAATTGCGCGCAGCCCTCCAACGGCGAATAGGTGCGCAGCAATTCTCATTTTGGAATTCATGCGATTGGCATGATGTGGGCGGAGGGGGTGTATATTGCCGTTAGTTGTCGCCGTTGGCGTTGAAAATGGCTCGAACACTTCCATTTTCTTCTGCTCAAGTGGGTGATCTGTCGAAAGTACTCGCAAGCCTGTCGGTTGCAACTGCGACGAAATGCCTGTTTTAGCGCAAAATGAGAATTGCTGATAGGTGCGCAGGTTTATTGACACTCCATGCGCGCAGTGCTATCATCGAAAATAGAACGTCATCAAAGACTGCGCCTGACAGACCGCGAGCGGTCTGTTTTATTTTGAGCGGCTGTCGGCTTGCACTTATGAGTTCACCCAAACCAACCAATCGCGGCGGATCCCAACCACGCGTGCCGGGTGCGCGCGTGCCGGGCGCACATCCCGCCGACGTGACCATACGCCGCGAGCGCTATCCATATGCGGCGCCATCGCCAGTCGAAAACTTTTTGCAGTGGCTCATCGGGCCCGCCATCTCGTCGTCGCTTGCGATGCACGAGCGGCTCACTATCCTGAAGGCGCTCGCGGTGTTCTCGTCCGACGCGCTCTCGTCGGTGGCGTATGCGACGGAAGAAATTTTGCTGGTACTCGTGCTGGCGGGCGCGGGCGCATTCGGGTTGTCCATTCCGATCGCGCTGACGATTGCGCTGCTCCTCACCATCGTCGCGCTGTCCTATCGGCAGACGATTCACGCCTACCCTAAAGGCGGTGGCTCTTATATCGTCTCGAAGGATAACTTAGGCACGCTGCCCGGCCTGATCGCGGGCGCGGCGCTCTTGATTGATTACGTGCTCACGGTTGCGGTGAGCGTCTCGTCGGGTGTGTCGGCCATCGTCTCAGCCGCTCCATCGCTCGAACCGGTGCGCGTCGTGATGGCGCTGGGGTTCGTGCTGCTTATCACGGTGGCGAACTTACGCGGCATTCGCGAGTCCAGTTCAATATTCATGGCGCCGACGTACGCGTTCATCGTGTCCATTCTGGCCATGATCGCGTTTGGCTTCTACCGCTACTTCGTCTTGCACGACGCGCCGACGACACCCGTGACGACAAACGAACTGCACTCGGCTATCGAAGGCCTCGGGCTGTTTCTGATTCTGCGCGCATTCGCCGCGGGCTGCACAGCGCTCACCGGCGTCGAAGCCATTTCGGACGGCGTGCCGGCTTTCAAGCCGCCCGAATCGCAGAATGCCGCGCGCACGTTAACCATCATGGCGACCATTCTGATCGGCATGTTTTTGGGCATCACGTTCCTGAGCCAACTGTATCCCGTCATTCCCGAAGCCGATCACGAAACGGTGCTGTCGCAGCTGGGCCGAATGATTTTCGGCGAGGGCCCCTTCTACATTTTCTTGCAAGCGGCGACGACGCTCATCCTCGTGCTGGCTGCCAACACATCGTACGCCGACTTCCCGCGCCTCTCGTACTTCATCGCGCGCGATGGCTTTCTGCCGCACATCTTCACGCGCATCGGTCAGCGACTGGTGTTCTCATCGGGCATCGTCGCGCTCGCGTTCCTGTCGAGTATTCTCATCATCGCTTTCAATGCGAGCACACACAACCTGATTCCACTGTACGCCGTCGGCGTATTTGTGTCGTTTACCTTTTCGCAGCTCGGCATGGTGATGCGCTGGCGTAAACTGCGCGGTCCGAGCTGGCGGCGCAATATGTTGATCAACAGCATTGGCGCAATGGCGACCGCCGTTGTGCTGGCCGTGCTGACGTACACTAAATTTGCGGAAGGCGCATATCTGGTCGTCATTCTCATTCCGACCTTGATCGTCGTCTTCATGCAAATCAAACGGCATTACGTCGCCTATCAAGAGCAAGTCGCATTGGCCGACGAAGTGCAGCCGCTCGCACACTCCAACGTGATCGTCGTGCCCATTGAGAAGATGAACGGCGCCGCCCAGCGCACGCTGCAATTCGCGCACACCATCAGCGGCGAACTGCACGTGGTGCACGTCACGACATCCGCCGACAGCGATCGTCAACTGTTGGACGATTGCGAGAGCAGCGGCGTGCAATTGGAGATGCTCGACGACAAGCGCCACTCGGTACGGTTGACGCTGCTAGACTACGTTCGCAAGATTGGCGACGAGCGGCCCGAGTCGCGCGTGGTTGTGGTCGTGCCAGAGCGCGCGCCGCGCCACATCTGGAATCTGCTCACGTACAATCGTATCGCGCTCGCGTGGAAGTTGTCGCTGCTGTTCCAGCCGAAGCGCATCGTGGTGGATGTGCCTTACGACGAATGGTTCGAGCAGCACCACGACCACGATCACCCGCACCGCAACATCGTCATCATTCCCGTCGCGCGAGTGGATCGCTCGATGCAGCGCACGCTGAACTTTGCCGAAACGATTGACGGCGATAAGATGGCGCTGTACGTGAACACCAATGCCGAAGAAGCCGCAGCGATGCAGCGCGAGTGGCAGACGTGCAACGGCGCGATGCCATTGCAGTTGATCGAATCGCCTTTCCGTTCGGTGACGGGCCCACTACTGAAATATATTGACCGCGTGAGCAGCGAGAATCCAGATGCTAATGTCGTCGTCATTATTCCCGAGATCGTCCCCAAGCGTCGCATTCATCTGTTCCTGCACAACCAAACGATGTCTGTGGTCAAGTACATGCTGCTCTTCCGTCCGCGCAATCGCATCCTCATCAGCGTGCCGTTTCATCTTGAGCGTTGAACGTCCAGACGTTGCATGCACTGTCTGTACATGACTCCGCGTTGCATCTAAAGTAGTCTTCAGACTATGGAAAAAATTTCGCATATTTTGATTCCCGTCAACGGCAGCCCCGAAGATGAATGGGCGCTGTCGGTCGCGGGTGCCATCGCCAAGCGCAACAAAGCCAAAGTGACCGTCGTGCACGTGGTCGAAGTGCCGCGCGCGCTGCCGCTGGACGCGGTGCCAGCAGGCAGCATGCTCGGCGAGAAAATTTTGGACGCTGCCGATGAACAAGCGCGACATCTCGACATCAACGTGAACGTCGAGTTGCTTCAAGCGCGTCAGGCGGGCGCCGCCATCGTGGATGAAGCGAGCGCGCTGAAGGCAGATTTGATTGTGATGGGGCTGCCTTATCGCAACGAGTTCGGCGCGTTCCAACTGGGCGACACCTCGAACTACATCTTGAGCCACGCGCAGTGCCGCGTGTGGCTGGTGCGCGAAAAATATTCAGCTGCAGCGGAGACAGGCGCATGAAAGTCGTCATTTTGGGATTGAGTCGCTTCGGATTGCAGTTCGCTAAGTTGATGCAGGACGGGGGCCATCAACTTGCCCTCATTGATCGCAACCCGAGCGCTTTCGAGCAGTTGCCGCATGGCTTTGCCGCGCTGCACGTGCTGGGCATCGGCATTGACGAAGACATTCAGCGCAAGGCGGGCGTGGATCACGCCGATCTATTTGTCGCCGCCACCGACAGCGACAACACCAACTTGATGGCGGCGCAAGTGGCGAAGATCGTGTTCAATGTCACGCGCAGCGTCGCGCGCGTGCACGACGAGGATCGTGCCGACATCTTCAACGGGCTCGGCAAGATCGAAGTGATCTGTCCCTCGCTCGACGGCGCGAAACACTTGATGCAATCGCTGGCGACGAAATAGGAGAGACTGGTGACTGGAGACTAATTTTCAATCGCTAGTGCCCAGTTTCATATCTCCCTTCTCAGCAAAGGATTTCATTATGTACGCCGTCATCGTCGGTGGAGGCAAAGTCGGTTACTATCTGGCCAAGTCGCTCGTGTTCGAGGGACACGAAGTCTTGGTGCTGGAAAAAGATATGAACCGCGCGCGCATTATCAACGAAGAGTTGGGCGCGGTGACGATTCGTGGCAATGGCTGCGAGTTGCCCATTCTGGAAGATGCCGGCGTCTCGCGCGCCGACGTGCTGGTTGCGGCGACGGGCGACGACGAGATCAATTTGATCGCTTGTCAGATTGCGAAGGCGCGTTTCAACGTGCCGCGCACGATCGCGCGCATCAACAACCCGAAGAACGAGCGCATCTTCAAAGAACTCGGTGTGGATGCCACCGTGAGCACGACCGACGCGATCCTCAATCGCATTCAGGAAGAATTGCCGGCCGAATCGCTGCGCCACTTGCTCAGCGTGCGCGGCGCGGGTATCGAGATCATCGAGTTGAAAATCTCCGATAGTTCGCCTGCGTTCAAGAAATCGCTGAAAGATTTGCAGCTGCCCGACGATGCCGTCATCGCGTTGTTGATTCGTCACGGCGAGAGCCGCGTGCCGTCGCCGAACACGATTGTCGAGCACGACGACGAGTTGGTGGTCGTGACGCCGTTACGGAGCGAGCTGCGCGTGCGTGAAGTGCTGGTGGGAGTGTAATAGGCGTGTCACGTGCCAAGTGCCAAGTGTCACGACGCACGCATTCGATGGCATCGCCCAGCATGGCACTCGATACTTGACACTTGGCACCCGACACTCGGACTGTCTATGGCTGAACGCATTCTGGTCATCGAAGACGAGCCGAAGATTTCAGATTTGATTAAGCGTGGTCTCATCTACGAAGGCTACACTGTCGAGGCAGCCGCGAATGGTGAGCAGGGGCTGGCGCACGCGCGCGACAATGCGCCCGATCTCGTCATCCTCGACTTGATGCTGCCCGGCATTGACGGCTTCGAGGTATGTCGGCGCTTCCGCGCCGCGGGCGACGTGCCGATCTTGATGCTGACCGCGCGCGAAGCGGTGACGGATAAAGTCAAGGGACTTGACGCGGGCGCAGACGATTACCTGACCAAGCCCTTCAACTTCGAGGAACTGGTGGCGCGCGTGCGTGCGCTGTTGCGCCGTCGGCGGCCCGCCGAGAAGGCGGTGCTGCGCTACGCCGACCTCACGCTCGATCAGAGCACACGCGAAGTAAGGCGCGGCAGCCGCAAGATCGAGTTGACGACGAAAGAATTTGATTTGTTGGAATTGTTCATGCAGCACCCGCGCCAAGTGCTCACGCGCGACCTGATCTATGATCGCATCTGGAACTACGACTTCGGCGGCGAGTCGAACATCATCGAAGTCTATATCCGCTATCTGCGCGGCAAACTTGAGGGCGGCGACGAGCCGCGCCTCATCCAAACCGTGCGTGGGGTTGGCTATGCGCTGAGAGAAGAGTGACGAGTGACGTGACACTTGCCGCTTTTCACTTTTCACTTTTCACTTCGTATGTCCATCCGCCTCCGCCTCACCCTCTTCTATTCCGGATTGCTGGCCATCGTGCTTGCCATGCTCGGCGTGCTGCTGTACGGCGTGATTGACTTCGGACTGAACACTGAACTCAATCGTGACCTCGACAATCGGCGCGAGCAGGTTGACGCTGCCGTGCAGAGCGCGGTGCGGCGCAACCCCGTGCTGTTCATCCAGACGGGCCGCATCAACATTCCCCCGGCAGATGTGTTCGCCTCGCCCGGCATCGTGGTGCAAGTGCTGCGCGCGTCGGATGGGGTGGTGCTCGAAACATCCGATAATCCAAACAACCAACAACTTCCGCACGACGACAGCGTGCTCGCGCCCGTGCGCAACGGTCAAGCCACCTACTCGACATTCACGACGGACAATCATTCGCGCTTTCGCCTCTTGACTGCGCCGATCAGCGTCGCGGGTCGCGTGGTTGGCATCACGCAAGTGGCGGGCTCGCTGCAAACAATTGACACCACGCTCAATCGGCTCGCGCTGTTCTTGGCGATTGGCACGCTCTCGGCGGTGGCCATTGCCGCCGTGATCGGTTCGCTGCTCGCGGGGCGTGCGCTACAGCCGATTGACGCAATGACGCGCGCGGCGCACGCCATCGCGCAGACGCGCGACCTCGAACAGCGTGTGCGCGAGACAGGCAACCGCGACGAAGTGGATCGGCTGGCGATCACGTTCAACGAGATGTTGCAGCGTCTGGAGAATTTATTCGGCACACAGCAGCGATTCCTCGCCGACGTCTCGCACGAGTTGCGCACGCCGCTCACGATCATTCGCGGCAACCTTGCGCTGCTGCACAAGACGAGCACGGCTGATGATCGAGCGGTGATTAAGACGATTGACGAGGAAGCGCAGAGAATGCAGCGATTGATTGCCGACCTGCTGATGCTCGCGCAGAGTGACGCGGGTGCGGTCAACATGAAACGCGAGCCGGTCGAGCTGGATACGCTCTTGCTCGACGTGTATCGGCAGGCGCGCATCATGGCGCAGCCGCGTGACGGTCAGTTGAAGATAACACTCGGTCAGGAAGACCAAGCACTGGTCGAGGGCGACCCCGATCGCTTGAAGGAACTGCTGTTGAACCTGGCCGAGAACGCGATCAAGTATACGCCCAGCGGCGAGATCACATTGTCATTGCAAAAGAAAAATGGCCAAGTCGGCGTAAGCGTGAGCGACAGCGGCGTGGGCATCCCTGCCGAAGACGTGCCGCACATCTTCGAGCGCTTCTATCGCGTGGACAAAGCGCGCGTACGCGACCCATCTGCGCGTGCAGGCGGCACTGGGCTGGGGCTGTCCATCGCGGATTGGATTGCGCGCTCGCACGGCGGCTACATCGAAGTGCAGAGCGAAGCCGGCAAGGGTAGCACGTTTACCGTGTGGCTGTCGGAAAAGAAAACGTAGCGGCGACCTTCATGGTCGCGCGCTTTCATCATCACAAGCACTGCGACGATCATGGAACTTACGTTCGCTCGTAAACGTCTTTCGAGTAAATCAGTCCACTTTCAGGAGGTTTGCATGTCGAAACGGTTTGTCTTTCTCAGCGGCGCACTCGTCGCGGTGGTGGTGATGCTCGGCGCGTGGCTCGCCGCGCAGGTGGGGCTCGGTCAGCCCAGCAACGTGAACGCGCCTGTCGTGAGCGCACAGCAGACGGGCAACAATCCCGTCAACACGTCTGCGTTTCCGCAACAACAGCCACCCGCGTCAACGCAGAACATCATCAGCGTGAGCGGCATCGGTCGCTCGTCGGCGACGCCCGACATCGCGCGCATGACCATCGGCGTTGAAGCGGTGGGCGCGAACGTTGGCCAAGTCGTGAACGACGTGAACACCAAGCAGACTGCGATCATCGCCAAGTTGAAATCGCTCGGCGTCGCGGACAAGGACATCCAAACCACCAGTTTCAACGTCAACATTGATCGCAGCAAGCCGCCCACGTCTGGCAATCCCAACGACGGTCCAATCACCTATCGCGCCAACAACACCGCACAGATCACGATCCGCAAGATTGATCAACTATCAGCCATCTTGCAAGCGGCGGTGGACGCGGGCGCGAACAATATCTTTGGCATCAGCATGAGTTTGTCCGACACGAGCGCACTTGCCAACGATGCGCGCGGCAAAGCCATCGCCGATGCGCGCAGCAAAGCCGACGCGCTCGCCAAAGCGGCCGGTGTGAAACTGGGCCGCATCGTGAGCATCAGCGAGTTCACGGGCGGCGTCGTGCCACCTAACGTTTTCGCCGACTCGCGTGCGAGCGCGCAAGGCCCGATCGAGACGGGTGAGCTGCAAGTGCAGGTGCAGGTGAACGTCGTGTTTGCGATTGAACAATAGCGGCAAAGCAGAAGGTACGTTGTCGGGGCGAAGTCGTCACCGCTGATTCTGGTTGAACCGTGAATCGCTTGTGAGGCCGTCGCCCCGACTTTGCGTCTGGTATAATGTGGCGCAATGCTTCGCGTCACATTTTGCAGTCGGCTGCGACACTCGTTTGTCTCCTCTCATCAGTTATCCACACAACTCATTTCCGTCCAAAATCGCAAGTTAGTCTTCACGTTTGTGCGCCAGCGGTGCGTGGACCGTTGTGGACAGGCGCGGCGTGAGTGCGCTAAACTTGTTACCGACCCGCTTACTTCGGCGCGACGTTGTTTCGACGCGTGACGAGTGCATAACAGCACAACGCACGTTTAGGTGCGATGGGCGTGTGCGATGGAAGCAGCCGTCACAACGGACAAGGAACTGACGAGCAGATCGTGATTGCATCGAGAAAGTTTCTGTGGTGGTTCGCGGTGCTGTATGGACTGAGTGCGTGCGCGCCGAACGTCACCGCAACGCCAGCGCCGGCTCCAGTCGTTGCGCCGCAGCCGTCGCCGACCAGCACGAGCGCACCGCCGCCCGCACCGACATCCGATCCGTTGGCAGCGTTCGTCGGCAACTTGCAAACGGCATTACAAAACAATGACGACGCAACCTTAAAGAATTTGATTGGCGTGCCGTGGTTCAGCGGACGCTACAAAGGTGATCTGACGCAGTATGCCGATGCCGCCAACGCGCTCGCGGCATTCCGCGCGCTGCGTCAGGGCGCACTCATCACGTTGGATCCGAGCCGCGTGACGAGCGCCCAGATCAGCACGCAGAAGTTGGGTGAGCGCGCGCTGATGGCGCGTTGGGTCAGCCGCAGCGGCGGCGAGTCGTTGGCGTATCTCTATCTCAGCAGCAACAACCAGCAGTGGCGCTGGACGGCGCTCGTCATGGACGTTCCACCGAATCAAGCCGCGTCACAGCCTACCGTCGCGCCGACGCCCAATGCCGATGTCTCATTCGGTAGCGGTCAGCTCGTCTTCACGTCCGATAACAAGCTGATGATGCACGACCTGAGTACGAGTGCTGACAGCATCGTGACCGACATCACTAACGGTCAGCGCACACAGTGGGACTGGACGCGCGACGGCGCGCGTGTCATGTTTGTGGAGAACAAGCATGTCTGGACGATGAATCGCGATGGCAGCGGCTTGCGCCAACTCACGAGCGGCAGAGCGGTTGACTCCGCACCGCACTGGTCGAGCGATGGCGCGCAGATTTTGTTCGGGCGCAACGTACAGCGCGACCGCAGTCAGCAGTATCAATTGCGCGGCGAAGTGTGGCTGATGAATGCCGATGGCACGAGCCAACGCAAACTCGCCGACGGCTTCGACGCGGCGTGGTCGCCAAACGTCCAGCGCGTCGCGTTCGCGTCGAACGCCATTTATGTCAAAGGCGACGTGAGTGAATGGACTTCATACGCACACAACAGCATTCGCTTGATCAACACGCAGGGCCGCAACGAGTGGAGTCCGCTCACGACCGAGCTGTACTCGCCGAAATTCACGGAGATGGAATGGCAGCTGAACACGACGCGCCTGCTCGACCAACCGCAGTGGTCGCCCGACGGACGCGAGCTCGCCGTGCGCGCACACGGCAATCACGGCGCATACATCACGACCGATACGAACAGCGGCGGACTGACGAAGTTTCTCGCGCTCTACTTCGACGGCGTCGCGCACGGCTTGTCGTATAGTCCGGATGGAGCGTCGCTTGCGCTCGGCACGGCGGGCTTGAGCGGCTGGGCGACCGTCAGCCTGTATCAACGCAGCGCGATTGCACGCGACGGCGTGAGCGGCGCGGCGTGGCGCACGCTCGGCCGCGTGCCGAAGCAAACGGGTGACGTGGGCCAGAAGGTCACGACCTATGAATGGTCGCCCGACAGCACTCGCATCGCTTATGTCGTCGTGACGTATCCGAACAATGATCTTTCGCAGCCGCCTGCGAGCACGACGATCTGGATCATGGACGTGACGACGGGTGCGGCGCGGCAATTGGCGAATGGCGATGGGCCGTTGTTTTGGATTCCGTAATGCGTAATTCGCAATCATCACGTACCACGCCAGAGCACCACGCACCACGCATTACGGATTACGCATTAGGCATCACGCATCCCGCTCATTATCAAAACCAAGGAGACCTTCTTGAACCGCAGACCTGCTCTCATCGGAATAGCCGTGGCATTACTCTCGTGCTGCGTATTGAGCATCGTCGTGTTCGCCTATCTGGGCACACGGCTGGCATCGCAGCTGCCGACACTAGAAACAATTGTCGCCATCACGCCCGTTGACGGCGGCAGCACGCCGAGCGGCTTACAGACGACTGCGCCAGTTGGCACGCCCGCGCCGACACCGCAACGTACGCTGACGCCGCGCGCGAACACGCCGCCCGATGCAAGCGACGCGGCTTCGCTCGACGCGCTGCTGAAGAGCGACGTGCACGAGCGCGATCTGATCGCATTGACTAAACGCTTGAAGAAAGTAACGCAGCCGATCCCGACTGTCGTGAATGCGACGCCGCCGACGTTCAAGGTCGGCGATCAGCGCGTGCTGTGGATCGCCGACCAGCCCGCGAAGAAGAACTTCACGACGACGGCGACACTGCGCTACGTGACGCCGCACGTCTATGCGTGGGGGCAGAGCAGCGAGCGCATTGACGAAAACGCGCTGAAGAAATCCACCGACACGTTCGAGACTAAAATCTATCCGACCGACCGGCAGTTCTTCGGCAGCGAGCGCTCGCCCGGCATTGCCAACGACATCCACGTCAACATCTTCAACGGCAACGTGCCCGGCGTCGGCGGCTATTTCTCCAGCGCGGACGAATATCCGAGCATCGTCAATCAGTTTTCCAATCAAGGCAACTGGTTTTACATCAACACGCGCGACGTGCGGCCAGGTACGCCCGACTACGAAGGCGTGCTCGCGCACGAGTTCCAGCATATGATTCACTGGAATCAGGATCGCAACGAGGATACGTGGGTCAACGAAGGGCTGTCCGAGCTGGCGATGCGCTTGAACAACTACAGCGTTGGCGGCTCTGACGCGGCGTTCGTCCGCGATCCCGACATCCAACTGAATGCGTGGCGCGACGAGCCGAGCGATTCGGTTCCCCACTACGGTGCATCGTTCCTGTTCCAGTCATACTTCCTCGAACGCTTCGGGGACAAGCTGATGCAGGACGTCGTACACGAGCAAGCTAACGGCATTCTCGGTTACGATGCAGTGCTCGATCGCAATCGTGTCGGCGTGAAGTTCGACGACGTGTTTCAGGATTGGCTCGTCGCCAACGTGCTGAACGACAGCACGCTCGACAACAAGCGTTACTCGTACAAAGACTTGCGCAACAAGGTGACGATTAAAAACAGCGTCGGCAATTTCCCGTTCAATCAGTCGTTCAACGTGCATCAGTACGCGGCACAATATATTGACCTGAAATCCAATCGCACGGGCAATTACCTCGTCAACTTGCAGGGCGCGACGACGGTCAAAATCGCGAACACCGATCCGCACAGTGGCAAGTTCGCGTGGTACTCCAATCGCGGCGACGACTCCGGCATGACGCTCACGCGCGCGTTCGACCTCAAGAGTTTGACGAAGGCGACGCTCGACGCGTGGCTGTGGTACGACATCGAAAAAGATTTCGACTACGCATACGTCGAAGTCTCCGCCGACAACGGCGCGACGTGGGACTCGCTCAAGGGCGCGCACACGACCGACACGAATCCGAACGGCACGAATTTTGGCAACGGCTTCACGGGCCGCGACGGCAAGTGGTACGAAGAAAAGTTTGACCTCACGCCGTATGCAGGCAAACCTATTCTCGTGCGCTTCGAGTATCTCCCCGACGACGCGTTCAACGCGACGGGCATGCTCGTGGACGACATCAGCATTCCCGAATTGAATTACAAAGATGATGTCGAAAACGGCGACGGCGGCTGGCAGACCGACGGCTTCGTGCGCGTCAATAACTTCCTGCCGCAGAAGTGGTCGGTGCAGTTGATCAAGTTCGGGCGGCAGACGAGCATCGAGAAGGTGCCGCTCGACGCAAACAATCGCGGTCAGATCACGCTCAGCAATCTCGGCGGCGGCGACCTCTCGCGCGCGATGCTTGTCATCTCCGGCCTGACGCCCGTGACGACGGAGACGGCGCAGTTCACCGTCAATATTGCGGCGCAATGAAGTGATGCAGGATGCAAGATGCCGAGGTGATTGATCTTGCATTCTGCATCTTGCATCCTGCATCTTGCATGACTCCACTGATTGTCTTCACCCTCGCACTCCTCAGCACCTTGCTCGTGACGCCGCTTGTGATGCGGCTCGCGCAGCACTGGCGCGCGGTGGACGAACCACGCGACCGCCACCAGCATCGGCACGCGACGCCGAAATTGGGCGGTATGGCACTCGCGTTCGGCTTTTTCGTGGCGCTGCTCGCGTCGTTCGCGCTGCCCATCGCGCGCAACGACAGCAGTGAAAGCACGCGGCTCATAGGGTTGGCGGTCGGGTTGTTGCTGGTGCTCGCGGTGGGTGTTCATGATGACCGTCACGAGTTGCCGGCTGCGCCGCAGTTCGCGACGCAGTTCGCTGCCGCCGTCGTCGTCGTGTTTTTCGGCGTGCGCATCGTCGAATCCTCCACACCCTTCGGCGCGATCAAGTTGGAAGATTGGCTCGCGATCCCCTTCACGCTCTTCTGGCTGATGGGCATGATGAACACTGTGAATTTCCTCGACGGACTCGACGGGCTCGCGGCGGGCGTTGTCGGCGTCGCGTGCTTGATCTTGTTCGTGCACACGCAGTCGCTGCATCAAGATTCGATTGCGCTGCTGCCGCTCGCGCTGCTCGGCGCCATCGTCGGCTTCATCCCGTTCAACTTCAGTCCCGCCAAGATTTTTCTTGGCTCCTCGGGCGCACTGTTTCTCGGGCTCGCGCTCGGCACGATTTCGATTATCGGCAGCGCCAAACTGGCGAGCGCATTGCTTGTCGTCGGCATTCCCATTCTCGACACGGCGTGGCAGATCGTGCGCCGCATCCGCGATGGGCGCGCGCCATACCAAGGTGACCGCGGACATCTGCACTTCCGTCTGGTGGATCGCGGTTGGTCGCAGCGCCAAGTGGTGCTGCTGCTCTACTCGTTGAGCGCGATCTTCGGGGGCATGGCATTGCTGCTGCCATCGGGTCTGTTAAAGTTGCTCGCACTGCTGGCGATGGGCGTGCTGATGCTCGCGCTGATGACGTGGCTGACGCGCAAGGCGGGAAGCCCATAGAGACGCTGCATTCTTTGTGGAAGTCGTCGCGTATGCTCGACAATTTCGCTCGCCTTCGACGTGTGCGCATCTTGCTCGCCGTCATGCTCGCCGCCGGCGGCGCAATGTGCGCGCTCGCGCTCGCGCTGCCGCACCATCTGACGTGACGGCTTCCTCTGCCGATGCGGCCCGCCGCGTCGTCCGAATGGCTTACCTATCTCGCCGATCACTCGCGCTCGCGTGCGTCGGCGCTGTCCGCCGCGCCCGATGCTATCTCCATGTAATACTCGCGTGGACTTGCATCCGCCTTGCTGAAGGTGTACAGTGACCGCCAACGGACGTGCAGTTTTAACCACCCCAACTTTCATCAGTCCCAAGGAGGCATTCATGCAACCGCATCACCTGAAGCACCTGCTCGTCGGCGTTTTGTTGTGTCTGGCGTTCGTGCTGGGCATGGCGCTGCAAAGTTTCGTGCCGTTTGCGCGCACGACAGCGGCGCAAAGTATCGTCGTGGATGGTCATGTCACGCCCGCTGACCCGGCTGCGCCCGCCGCGCCAGCGGGCATATATGCGCGTCTCACCTATCAGGGCCGCCTGACGAACAGCAGCGGCGCGCCGCTCAACAGCACCGTCAACATCGTGTTCAGGTTGTACAATAATATGGGCGGGCTGCTGTGGACGAGCAGCCCCACCCGCACCGTCACGCCCGTCAACGGCTTGTTCACCGTCTATCTGGGCGATGGCGCTGACCCCAACCTGTATTCCGATTTCTTGATACCAGCAGCATCCATCGGCGTGACGGTGGGTAGTGACGCGGAGATGACGCCGCGCCAAGCGCTGAACACCGTCGTGGGGCACAGCCAGAATGACGCGGGCGTGGTTGGCTCCAGCGCCTCGAATGTCGGCGTAGTTGGCTCCAGCGATTCGAGTATCGGCGTTTATGGCTCCAGCAGCACGTATGACGGTGTGTATGGCTTCAGCACCTCGGGCCGCGGCGTGGGTGGCTCCAGCACGTCGAACTTCGGAGTGCAGGGCACCAGCAACTCGTGGATCGGAGTGTCTGGCATCAGCAACTCGAGCATGGGAGTGGGTGGCTCCAGCAACACATTCATTGGAGTGCAGAGCTCCAGCAACACGAACTTCGGAGTGCGTGGCTCCACGGGCGTCATTACTGGTGCAGGCGTCGTCGCCTACAACGCGGTGGTCGCAGGGCCTGCACTGCAAATTGAGCAGGGCGGTATCAAAGTCATCGGCGCGGGCGTCGGCACAAACACGCCGACCTTTATTCACCAAGCGGCTGGTGGCGCAACGTTTACTTGCATTGACCATCCCCTCCTCAATGGCAATGCTAACGCGATCTTGATCGTAACCCCGCGCGCGTACTGGAATGGCGCAATGATTGTGTCGAGCGACCATGCCATCGGCGTGTACTATGATGTCACTGGCTTTAGTTGCCCTGCCAATCGTTGGCAAATCTACGATCTCGATGGCTCGAACATGACTGGCAATGCACGCTTTGATGTATTGGTGATCACGCCATGAAACAACTCATCCCTCTCTGCCTCGCTTTGGCGTGTGTCGGCTTCATGGCGTCGGCGCTGTTGGCCGCGCCCGCGTCGTCCGCACCGCGCGTCGCTCCGCAGATGAACAGCGCCAACTTCGCGCTCGACTGGAGCGCGGTCGGCGAAGTCAGCGGCGGCGCGAGCACGTCCGCCAACTACAACCTGAACGCGACCATCGGACAGATGGCGGCGAACACCAGCAGCACCAGCGCGAACTTCGGGCTGTGCACGGGCTTCGAGTGCGTGCTCGATCTGCTGCGCACCTACTTGCCCGTCATCGTGCGCTGACGCAACCCCCACCCTAACCCTCCCCCGTCCCGCGAAAAGCGTGCGGGACAGGGGAGGGGATGCGCTGCCTCTTCTGCGAGGTGCTTTTCCTCGCGGGGAGGGCTGGGGTGGGGGTCAATCTAAAATCTGAAATCTAAAATTTTATGTCTCTCCAACCCATCACCCGCAACACGCTCTTCTACGGCGACAATCTGCCGATTCTGCGCGAGCACCTCGCCGCCGAAAGCGTTGACCTGATCTATCTCGACCCGCCGTTCAACTCGAACCGCTCGTACAACGTGCTATTCAAGAACGAGAAGGGCAAAGAGTCCGAGGCGCAAGCGACTGCGTTCGAGGATACGTGGCACTGGGACAAAGCCGCGCAGACGTTCGACGAGGTGAAGCGCAACGCGCCCGCCGACGTGGAGCAGATGCTCAATGCGCTGCACTCGTTCATCGGCGAGAACCAGATGATGGCGTATCTGGTGATGATGAGCGCGCGCCTGCTGGAGCTGCATCGCGTGCTGAAGCCGACGGGCAGTTTGTATTTGCACTGCGACCCGACGGCGAGTCACTATCTCAAGATTATTCTCGACACGATTGTCGGTGTCGAGAACTATCGAAACGAAATCACTTGGAAACGAACGAGCGCGCATAACACTCCAAATAGATGGGGCGGCGTGCACGACGTTCTCTTGTTCTACACGAAATCAAACCAGTACACTTGGAATCAAAGTTACCTACAGTACGAGCAGCAATATCTAGACACAAAGTATCGTTATTCTGATGAACGGGGTAGATATCGATTAACCGATCTTACAGGAGCAGGAGTTACACGCGATGGAAGTTCCAGCCAGCCATGGCGTGGCGTTAATCCTGCTAGTTTGGGTAGGCATTGGGGTATGCCGCGCGAAGTTCTTGTGTCAATTGTCGGCGCAACTCGTTTCGATTCGATGACAACTCAAGAAAAATTGGATGTGCTTGATCAAAACGGATATATTTACTGGCCACCAAAAGGCAGAAAGGGAGGAATAGGGTTTCCTCAACTTAAGCGATACTTGAGTGGCGGCGTACCAATTCAAGATGTTATTACCGATATTGCGCCAATTAACTCCATGGCCGCCGAACGTCTCGGCTACCCGACGCAAAAACCCGTCGCCTTACTCAAGCGCATCATCGCGGCGAGCAGCAACGCGGGCGACGTGGTGCTCGATCCGTTCTGCGGCTGCGGCACCGCCATTGCCGCCGCGCACGAACTCGGTCGCCAGTGGCTCGGCATTGACATCACCTACCTGTCCATTGACATCATGAAGCAGCGGCTCGCGGGCAACTATCAACTGGTCGCAGGCACAGACTACGACGTGGTGGGCGAACCCGAAGACCTCGACTCCGCGCGCCAACTCGCGCGCGACAACCGTTACGAGTTCCAATGGTGGGCGCTGTTGCAAATCGGTGCGAAGGCGTATGGCGCGCAGGCGGGCGGTAAGAAAGGCAAGAAGGGCGCGGACAAAGGCGTGGACGGCGTGATCACCTTCGAGGAGCGCGGCGGCAAGTTCCAACGCGCCATCGTGCAAGTCAAGAGTGGCGGCGTCAACCGCGACGACATCGCCACCCTGCACAGCGACATGCAGCGCGAGCAAGCCGCCGTCGGCATCTTCCTGACGCTGGAGCCGCCGACCGCGCCCATGAAGAACGAAGCCGACGCCGCTGGCGAATATCAATCCACTTGGAACGACAAATACTATCCGCAGATTCAGATCATCACCATCGAAGACGTGCTGCACGGCAAGCAGCCCGACCTGCCGCCGACGGTGAGCGGGCCCTTCAAAGACGCGCGCAAGGTGAAGGGTAAGCAGGGCGAACAGAGGTCGTTGTTGTAGCGGGAATATGCAGACCTCACCCGTCTCGCAGACGTGTGAGGTCTAACCGCTCAAGCGAGAACTTATGCCTCCCAATTTCATCTCTCGCAACACACTCTTGCTCATCAATTACTTTCGTGTGACTGGAGTGGAGTTATGAATGATCTCAAACGCGTCGTGATCTATACTGATGGTGCTTGTATAGGAAACCCTGGTGCTGGCGGCTATGGTGTGGTTCTCATGTATGGCTCGCATCGCCAAGAAAAATATGAGGGCTTTCAACTAACCACTAACAACCGTATGGAAATCATGGCTGCGATAGCAGGACTCAGGTCTCTTAAAACAAAATGCGCTGTAACGCTCTACACAGATTCTCAGTATGTCGCGGATTGCATTATGCAAGGCTGGGCGAAGCGCTGGCGCGCTAATGCTTGGAAACGGAATCGCACGGAAAAAGCTTTGAATGCCGATTTGTGGGCACAGTTGCTTGACCTGTGCGGCCAGCATGAAGTTGAGTTTGTATGGGTAAAAGGACATGCGGGGAATAAGGAAAATGTAAGGTGTGATCAATTGTCAATGCAGGCAGCGCAAGGTAAGAATCTCGCCGTTGATAAAGGCTATGAAGAAAATGAGACGCCTAGCAATCTCATTAACCATTGATAACCTGCTGCACGGCAAGCAGCCCGACGTGCCAGCGACGGGCTGCTTGCCGTTCAAAGAGGCACAGCGCGTGCAAAGTCGCGCGCCGCGATGTGGCGCAGCCATGCCTGCGCGAGTAGCGCGCGTCGGCGAGACCGTGCTGTTGAGCGATAGACTGCACGAGACGAAAGGAGGTGAGGCAAACAGCGCAATCACGACGAATGGAGTGTCGGTGTCAGCAGCGTGCGACAGGCTGAGCGAAGCGTGCTACAGACGTGCTGCCGCATTAATTCGATAGAGAGAAGGAGCATTCGCAATGTCAACTGAAGAGAACAAAGCAGTGGTTCGTCGCTTCTACGAGGCGTGGAATCGCGGCGACTCGGACGCGGTTATCGCGCTGTTCGACGCGAACATTGTTGACCACAACGCGCCACCGGGTGTGCCGCCCGGACTGGATGGCGTGAAGCAAGGGTTGGGCGAATTCATGTCGGCATTTCCGGGTTCGCAAATCACCATTGATGATTTGTTGGCGCATGACGACAAGGTGATGGATCGCTCGACCTTCACGGGCATCAATAAGGGCGCGATGTTCGGCATCCCGCCGACGGGCAAGTCCGCCACCTTCCAAGCGATGAATGTTTATCGCATCGCCAACGGCAAGATCGTAGAGTTGTGGCACATCGAAAATATCGTGAGCATGATGCAGCAACTCGGCGTGATGCCCGCGCCCGGCCAGGACGCACCGGCGACTGCAATGGTCTAATGGTCTAAAGACCACATAGACCACTTTCGCACAGTCAAATAAGGAGAATTCGCATGTCAGAGCAGGAAAACTACAACCAATTTCGTCGTATCCCCGAAGAGATTATCAACACGGGCAATGTCGCGCTGGCCGACGAACTGATCACAGCCGATTACATCGAGCACGATTCGGTGCCGGGCTTCCCGCTGGGCGTTGAGGGCTTTAAGCAGTATGTGCAAGTCTTCCGTGCGGCCTTCCCCGATCTCCATTACACCGTCATGGAAGACCTGTCGTTCATGGAAGGCGACAAGGTGGGCGGCGCATTGATGGGGCACGGCACGATGAAAGGCGACCTCTTGGGCATGCCCGCCTCGGGCAAAGAGGCGACCTGGATGGAGATGCACATCGGACGCTATCACGATGGCAAACTGGTCGAGCATTGGGCTAACGTTGACCAGATGAGCATGTTCGTGCAATTGGGCTTTGCGCCCGCGCCGGGTGGCGGCGGGTAACGGTGCGTACCGTCGGGGCGCAGCATTTGCCAGCGAACACTTGCTTCATCAAAGCGTGGCGTTGCAAATGCTGCGCCCCGACGATGGCGTAAGCCAAAGAAAGGATCGTGCCATGCACACTCACAGCAAATTGCGCGTCTAGATTCTGGTGACGATGATAGCGTTGCTCGCGGTGGGCGTCGGCGTGCTGACGGTCAGCGCGCAAGGCCCGCAGCCGCAGTCGTCGCAGGTCGCGCTGGGCAGCGGCTTCACCTATCAAAGTCAATTGAAGAAGAACAACACGCCCGTCAACGATAACAATTGCAGCATGACCTTCACGCTGTGGGATTCGCAGAGCAACGGCTCGCAACTGGGCATCCAAACGCTCAACCCCGTCGCCGTCGCCAACGGCTTGTTCACGGTGGTGTTGAACGCCGGCAACCAATTCGGCGCGAGCGCGTTCGATGGGCAGGAGCGCTGGCTGCAAACGGCGGTGCAGTGCGCGGGCGATGGCAGCCCCGTCACGCTCTCGCGGTAGCAACTCACGGCGTCACCGTATGCTTTGTTCGCCAGCACCGTCGCCGCGCCGCTGAACTTGAGCGCGAACGTTTCCGCGCCCGATGCGGTCGTGCGCGCGACGAACAGCGGCGGCGGCAACGGCGTGCAGGGCAGCGCGGTGTCGCACCAAGGCGTTGGCGTGCTTGGCTCCGCACCGATTACGAGTGTGCTCGGCATCGCCACGGATAACGTCTTCCAAAATTTTGGCGTCGTCGGGCGCTCGGACTCGCCAAGCGGTTACGGTGTGTACGGCGCGACCACCGGACAAAGTGCGCCGGCCGTCTATGGCATCAACACCTACTACACGGCGACGGGCGCGCTGGCTTATTTTGGCACGGGCGTCTATGGCGTAGGCAACAATGGGTGGTCGGTGTGAACAGCAACGCCTCACTGCAAAGCAGCGGCTCGCTTGGCAATTACAACTCTGGCGTGGCGGGCCAGTTCACCCCAGCGAACGGCGTGGGTGTGTATGGCGCGGCAGCCAATGGTGTCGGCGTGCAAGCCGCTGTCATCTACTCCGGCACGGGCGATGTGTTCGTCGGCTGCGTGACAAATTTCGGCGCTTGCACCGGCTACAGCAACAACGTCGCGCGCATTGACGTGACGGGCAGAGGCTTCTTCAACGGCGGCACGCAAACGAGCGGCGCTGATGTCGCCGAGTTTATGGTGACGAGCGACGCGCCGCAGCCGGGTGATGTCGTCGAGATTGATCCGAAACACATCGGCCAATTTCGTCTCGCGGCCACGCCCAATAGCACGGCGGTCGCGGGCGTCATCTCGACGAACCCGCCGTGACGATGAACGCGC
The DNA here is from genome assembly GCA_038198935.1 of Anaerolineae bacterium. Classification (GTDB taxonomy): domain Bacteria; phylum Chloroflexota; class Anaerolineae; order JACRMK01; family JACRMK01; genus JBBPZQ01. The sequence continues at coordinate 43,803 of JBBPZQ010000010.1, read as the reverse complement.
ATGAACCGGCCAGTACGGGCAACACGGGCCCGCAACTCGCGCTCGTTGGACGTGTGCCGGTCAAGGTGAGCGCGGAGAATGGCGCGATTGTGCCCGGCGCTCTGCTCGTCGCGTCGTCCACGGCGGGCCATGCCATGCGCGCGCCTACGAACCCCGCTCCCGGTACGATCATCGGCAAAGCGTTGGGCGTTCTGTCCGAAGGCACGGGCGTCATCGAAATGTTGGTCATGCTGCGTTGACCTTGCATGCAAAGGTCAACCATGAAAATTCGCTTATGCAACTCGACCTCGAATTGTATCGCCGTGATGTGTTGACATCTGCCGATCCGCGTGTGCGCCTGAGCGCGATTGATATTGACGCGGGCACGACGCAGGGCACGATGGTGTTCCTGCACGGCTTCGGCGGACAGGCGACACAGTGGAAAGCGCAGGCGCAATTCTTCGCCGACGATTATCGCATCGTCGCGCCCGACCTGCGCGGGCATGGACGAAGCGACAAGCCGCACACGCAGTACACCATTGACGAGATGCTCGGCGATCTCGACGCGGTGCTGCGTGAGCTGAACGTGCCACAGACGTTCATCTTATTCGGGCACTCTTTCGGCGGCGCGATTGCGGCGGCGTACGCGGCGCGGCAGCCAGAGCGCGTCGAGAAGTTGATCCTCGTCGGCACGGCGGCAGAATTCAAGTTGAGTCTGTGGATTCGGCTGGCGTACTTCTTACCGACGCCGCTACTGGAGCAGGTCATCGCGCGCTACATGCGTCACATTTTTTCGACCGCGTACGCGCTCAAACACTATTACGATAACGCGCTGAAAATTTGGGACGGCAGCATGCTGCGCGAAATCAAAGTGCCGACGCTGGTCATTCGCGGACAGCGCGACTTTGTGTTTCCGCAGGCGGCATACGGCGCGGTCGCACAGTTGATTCCTAATGCGCAAGAATTGATCGTGCCCGTATCGGCGCACCTCGTGCATCTCGAACGCGCCGACGCGACCAATCGCGCGATCCAAAGATTCTTGGGTCCCACCTCGGCGGCGTGGCGCGCGGAACGCGAGAAGCGCAACGCGCAGTTGGTGCGGGATCGGCCGTGGCTCGGAAGTTACGAACCGCACGTACCGTACACGATCATCGCGCCGACGCAGCCGCTGCATCGCTTCATCGGCTCGGCGGCGCGGCGCTACGCCAATCGGCCCGCCACGATTTTTTACGGCGCGACACTGACGTGGCAGCAAGTGTGGTCACTGTCCAATCGCTTTGCGAATGCGCTCATCGCGCTCGATGTGCACAAGGGCGAGCGTGTGATGTTGCTGCTGCCGAACACGCCGCAGATGGTCTTCTGCTATTACGGCGCACTGCGCGCGGGTGCGATGGTCGTGCCGTACAATCCGCTCGCGACGCAAGCCGAGATCGAGCACATCATGCAGGAGAGCGGCGCGAAAGTCGTCGTGTGCCTCAGCAAGTTTTACAACGTCGTCGGTGCAGCGGCGGCACGCGCGGGCGTGCCGCATGTGGTTGTGACAAACCTCAAAGAATATTTGCCGCCGTTGAAGCGTCTACTGTTCACGCTCACGCGCGAGCAATCCGAAGGTCATCGCGTGGATGTGCGCGTCGAGCCGAATACACATTGGCTGCACGACTTGCTGCGCGCGCAATCGGCGCAGCCGCCCGAAATGTCGCTGACGCCGCACGATGTGGCGATGCTGCAATACACGACGGGCACGACCGACGCGCCGAAAGGTGTGATGCTCACGCACGGCAACCTTGTCGCAAACGCAATGCAGACGCGTCACTGGTACGTGGAAGCGAAGGACGGCGCGGAGCGCGTGCTGGCGGTGCTGCCGTTCACGCACATGTACGGCAGCACGGCATGCCTCAATCTGGCGTCGGTGCTCGGCGCGGCGATGATCTTGTTGCCGACGTTCGCGACGAAGGAGGTGTTGGAGACGATCCGCGACGAGCGCCCGACGATATTCCCCGGCGTGCCGGAGATGTACGTCGCGATCAACAACTTCCCACACGTGCGCTCCTACAAACTCAGTTCGGTGCGCGCGTGCTTGAGCGGCAGTGCGCCGTTGCCCGTCGAGGTGGCGGAAGCGTTCGTGAAGTTGACGAAGGGGCGCGTGGTCGAGGGCTATGGCTTGACCGAAGCGGGCCCTGTCACGCACGCGAACCCGATCAGCGGCAAGGTGAAGCTTGGCACGATTGGCGTTCCACTGCCGAACACCGAAGCGCGCATCGTAGATCTGAAAGATGGCCACATCTTGCCGACGGGTGAGATCGGCGAGTTGTGCGTGCGCGGCCCGCAGATCATGAAAGGCTACTGGCGCGACGAGGCGGCGACTGCGCGCGCGATAGACGAGGACGGCTGGCTGCACACGGGTGACGTGGCAAAGATGGACGACGACGGCTACTTCCAGATCATTGATCGGCGCGCGAACATTTGGTATCCGCATCAACCAGTATTTTCCAATCGGCCCATCTATCCCCGCGACATCGAGGAAGTTTTGTACGAACATCCGAAGGTGCGCGAGGCAGTGGTCGTGCCAGTAGGCGACGAGCCGCGCGCCTTCGTTATCTTGAAGGATGGCGAGCGCGCCGTGCCCGAAGAGTTGATCGCATTCTGCCGCGCGCGACTCGACGACTACCTTGTGCCGCGCGGCATCGAGTTCACCAAAGATCTGCCGCGCACGTACATTGGCAAAGTAAAGCGCTGGCAGTTGCTGCGCGACTATGCGCGTCGCGCGTAAGATGCGCAGGTTCAAAAGGGCACACCACGAAGACACCAAGCACAGCAAGATTTTCTTCGTGCGCTTCATGTCTTGGTGGTTTGCTTTTGGCCTTGAGCGTATAATCAACATATGAGCTTAACGCGCGAGCGCGATTCGTTCTGGGATGCGCTGCAAGCGGGGAGTCAGTTTTTCGTGCAAGAGGGCAACGTCTATCAAACGCTCCGCCGACTCGTGGAGCGTTTGCGCGACGAAGGTCTTGTGTACGCGCTGATTGGCGGCATGGCTCTCGTCGCGCATGGCTATCGGCGCTTCACCGAAGACGTGGATGTCTTGATGACAGCCGAGGACCTGGAGCAATTCAGGGAGCGATTAGTGGGTCGTGGTTATCGTCCTGCGTTCACGGGTGCGCGCAAAGCATTCCGCGATGTCGAGAGCGGAGTGAGGATCGAGGTCGTCACGACGGGTGAGTTTCCGGGCGATGGCAAGCCGAAGCGTGTGCAGTTTCCCGATCCGAGCGATGCGCGTTTCAATCAAGACGGTGTCTGGCTCATCACACTGGAGAAATTGATCGAACTGAAACTAGCGTCGGGATTGTCTGCGCCGCATCGTTTGAAAGATTTGTCCGACGTGCAAGACCTCATCATCCAGTTGAAGTTGCCGCGTGACTTCGCGCTGCGCTTGGATGAGAGCGTCCGTGTGGAATACGAACAGCTATGGCAGAACGCGCTGACTGTTCCGCCGGATGACGAATGAATCTCGTTAGGGGTGAATAAGTGTCGAGACGTTCGTTTTGGTTGGCACTGGTATCATTGTGCGCGCTCGTGCTGATGTTGACCGGGTGCGATGTGACTCCGCTCCTGAGTGATCTGGCGACGATGGCGGCGCAGACGCCTGTGGCGGGCTTAACGCCGGTCAGCGGCATGCCCGACCTGCCGACCAAGCCACGACCGGTCGAGACGACGTTCAAAGGCTGTCCGCCCGACGGCGACGGCGGCGACCGCGCCACGAATCGTCTGAAGAATCGCGCGGACGAGGCCGCATGGATTCCTGTCGCGTTCGATACACTCGAAAAGTTGCCGTGGCCCAAAGCCATCGAGCGGCGCGACCGAAACAGTTGGCCGGCAGCCGATCTGAAAGCGGTCGAGCGCTACGAGGGCATTCCCGTCTCAGTCGAAGGCTACGTGGCCGGCTCGAAAGAAGAAGGACCCGAATCCACCAACTGTCACGGCGCGGATTACGAGTTCCACGATTTCCACGTCTGGCTGACGAAGAACGCGAACGACAACCGCTCGCGCTCGATTGTGGTCGAGGTCACGCCGCGCATTCGCGCGAAGCACAGCGGTTGGACGACCGTCTCGCTTGGCAAGGTCGCGCGCCAAGACTTGCTCGTGCGCATTAGCGGCTGGACGATGCTCGACCCCGAGCATCCCGATCAAATTGGCAACACGCGCGGCACGATTTGGGAGATTCACCCCATCATGCAGATCGAAGTGCAGCAACAGGGACGCTGGATTACGCTAGACGAGTTCGCACGCTAAGGAGACCGACATGCGCAAAGCGATTACGCTCAACGTCAAATTATACATCGAGGGCGACGCGCCACCACCACAGGATTTCTACAAACTTACTGCGCAAGCTGTGAAGGACATGCTCGCGCAGGGACAAAAAAAAGCGAAACTAAAGATCACCGTGAAGGAAATGAACGAAGTCAGCGGCGATGCAGACGACGATGTGCAACCGCCCGCCACGTCGCAGAGTAGCGTGCCGTCTGCCGACACGAAGAAGACAGATGCAACGCCGGCGAGTGCACCCACTTCCAAAGCCAGCCGTTCAAGTGATGCAACCAAGGCGCCCGCGAAGAAATCCTGACCGTATCTATATCTTGCGTCCAAAGATATACCGACGCTCCATCGGCGTTGAAATAAGATGGACGCAGCGGAAGGAGGTGCGTTATCGCGTAAGTAAATATGACGACGGGAAAGTCAGCGTATGGGTCTCGTGCAGAGATCTCACGGGTTTCCAAAATCCGACAGGTCTGATGCGAGACAACGAGGTGGAGGTTCATCACCATTGGGTGATGCTAACCCTGCTCCTTTGACGGCGCAGTAGCAACGCCGTGCCGCTCAGGATGCAGGGGAAAATCGAACGATCAGCGGATGCCTCTAAGGGACGCCACGCCCTTGCTTTCCCCAACCAATGCGCGCACCGCGCGACGTGGCAAACTGCACCGCAGACGACCTGACGGCCGACGGCAGCAAACGCTGCGCCGTTCATCGTCCACCGTCCGCCGCTAGAACAATTAACCAACTTACAAACTCACACCAACCGGGAGGTTCCTCATGTGTGGCATCATTGGTTACGTGGGCCAGCGCGCCGCCACGCCCATTTTGATTGACGGACTGCACCGCCTCGAATATCGCGGTTACGATTCGGCTGGAGTTGCCGTACTGTCGGAGCAGGGCGAGATTGACATCCGCAAGCGCGAAGGCAAACTCAACAACTTGCTCACGCTGCTCGAATCGGCGCAGCCGTGCGACGGTACGCTCGGCGTGGGACACACGCGTTGGGCAACGCACGGTGGTCCCACGGACGACAACGCGCATCCGCACGCCGACTGCGACGGACGCATCGTCGTCGTGCACAACGGCATTATTGAAAATTATCAATTGTTGCGGCAACAATTGATTGAAGGCGGCCACGTCTTTCGTTCGCAGACCGATACGGAAGTGATCGTGCATCTGATCGAAGACGAATATCGCGCCATACAGCAGCGCGACAATGGCGATTCAAGTTTCGCCGAAGCGGTGCGGCGAGCGTTGCAGCACGTCGAAGGCGCGTATGCGATTGTCGCGTTCTGCAACGACGATCCCGATCTGTTGGTCGGCGCGCGACTGAATGCGCCGCTCATGGTCGGACTCGGCGAGGGCGAAAATTATCTTGCGTCGGACATCGCCGCGATGCTCGCACACACGCGCACCATGCTCTCCATCAACGACGGAGAAGTAGTAGCAGTGCGGCGCGGCGGCGTGACCACGCGCGCGCTCGACGGCACGCTCATCCAGCATGAGCCGTTCAACGTCGAGTGGGACGCCGACAGCGTGACGAAGGGCGGCTATCCGCACTTTGTGTTGAAGGAAATTCACGAGCAGCCCGAAGCGTTGAGCCATGCACTGGTCGGACGCTTGGGCAAAGAATGTGTGTCGCTGCCGGAGTTGCAGCACCTCGACTTTACGAAGTTTGATCGGCTCGCGCTCGTCGGCTGCGGCACGGCGTTCTACGCGGGCATGGTCAGCAAATATTACTTCGAACAGTGGGCGCGCATGCCCGTCGAGTTGAGTGTCGCATCCGAGTTCCGCTATGCCAATCCCGTGCTGAATGAAAAAACGCTCTGTGTATTCATCTCCCAGTCGGGCGAGACGGCTGACACCATCGCGTCGTTCCGCATGGCGAACGAGGCGGGCGCGACGACGATTGCGCTGACGAACGTGCAGGGCAGCACGCTCACGCGCGGCGCGAGTGCGGTGGTGTATCTGCAAGTTGGGCCCGAGATCGGCGTCGTCGCTACCAAGACATTTACGGCGCAGGTCGCGCTGCTCGCGCTGATGGCATTGCAGCTCAGCGTGCAGCGCGGCACGTTAGATCGCCAAGAAGCGGTACAGGTCAGCGATGCGCTTCGTAAAATCCCGCAGCAAATCGGCGAACTGCTCAAACACTCCGACGAGTACAAGGGCATCGCCGAGCACTACACGCACTGCCACTCGATGTTCTTCTTGGGTCGCAACGTGGGCTATCCGATTGCGCTCGAAGGCGCGCTGAAGTTGAAAGAGATTTCGTACATCCACGCCGAAGGCTACGCGGCGGGCGAGTTGAAGCACGGGCCTATCGCCATGCTCGATCCGAACATCCCCGTCGTCGCCATCGCCACCGCGAGTCAGACGTATGAGAAAGTGATCAGCAATATTCAGGAGGTGCGCGCGCGGCAGGCGAAGGTGCTCGCCATTGCCACACAGGGCGACCGCAACGTGGTCGAGCATTGCGACGACGTGATCTACATCCCGCGCACACACGAACTGCTCACGCCGCTGCTCGCCGTCATTCCGCTGCAACTGTTCGCATACCATATCGCCGTCATGCTCGGCCGCGACGTGGATCAGCCGCGCAACTTGGCGAAGAGCGTGACGGTCGAATAATTGCAGATTTCAGATTTCAGATTGACGACCCGTTGCGAGCGCGACGGGTCTTTTCGTTTGCATAGCAATTGTAGGTTGACTATAATCGTCGCCAATGCGAGTGTGAAATTTTCGACTCGGCAAGTGAAAGATTTGCTGAGTTTTTTTGCATCAAATATGGATAGAGAGATTCATCACTGGAGGCGAGATGTCGCAAGCCGTTGCTAATCCTGAAGAACTGGAGCGATTCGCGCGTGAGTTGAAACAGTTCAACGTGCAGTTGCGCGACAGCATGTCGCGCTTGCAAGGCCAATTCAATGGGCTGGGCGAGACGTGGCGCGATCAGGAACATCAAAGGTTCGCGCGCGAGTTCGAGCAAACGATGCGCGTGCTGCACCAATTCCAGCGCACATCCGACGAGCACATTCCGTTCCTATTGCGCAAAGCCGCGCGCATCCGCGATTACCTCGCGCAGCGCTAAGGAGCAGCCATGAGTTCCGCCAACGTGAAGTCCATTGACGCGCTCTCCGAGATGCGCGGCTCGCTCGCGCAATTCCGCGCCGAAGCGCAGAGCGCGCTCGATTCTGCGGCCATGGAGATTCAGCGCACGCAGGCTTGGCTGCAAGAACGCTTGCAGCATTGGGGCAATGTCGTGCGCCGCTGCGAAGCAGCCGTGCGTCAGGGGCAGGCTGCATTAACGCGCTGCCAGAATTCTGGCTATTACGATCGCGACGGACATTACCATCCGCCGAATTGCAGCGCACAGGAAGCCGCACTTTATCAAGCGCAGCGCCAACTTGCTGAAGCGCAACCCGAGTTGCAAAAAGTGCAGCAAGCCAAGCGCGCAGTTAATGAAGCCGTCGCCGCCTATCAGCGCGAAGCGCAGCGACTTGCAGGCTTGCTCTCCAATGACCTGCCTAAAGCCGCAGCACTCCTTGAGCGCAAAATTTCGATCCTGGATGGGTACGTGGGGATGAGCGTGCCGATGAACGCGGGAGGCTTGGGGAATTCGGTGAGTACGGTAACTGATTCGGGAATGGCGTTCACCGCGCTGGACGCGAGCACGAACGCACAGTACGACAAAGCAGCCGATAGCATATGCATCAATAGCAAATTGCAAGCTGCTGATCTAGGTCTGCTCTCGCCCCTTGTCGCGCACGAGCAAATCCATCGCAAATATAAAAGCGATGATCCGCATGACGAGTCGTCGTTACAAAATTACATTGCTGAAGAGAAGGAAGCGTATCAAGCACAAGTGGATGAATGGCGCAGAGTGCGAGAGCAGTTCTTTCAGCGCTACCCAACCACTGACAGCCGCGCGACGATGAGCGAAGACGCACGCAACTTGCTCTCAGATTTGCAGCAACTTGATCAAGAAATCCAAGAGCGTGGCTGGGACGATTTCCTGCAACGACGAGCGAGTACTTGGCGAACGCGAATGGAGTCTGCCAATGGCAAATCTTGAATCTGCGATGAGCGAAATGAACACGGCACTGCGCGTGCTCACCCAGCGCTGGGAAGCCACTCAAGCTGTGTGGAACGATTCAGTCGAGCGCGATTTTGAACAGAACTATTGGACGCCGACACAGGCGCACGTGCAAGCGACGCAGCGCGAGATGGAACGCTTGGCGCAGGTGATCGCGCACGTCGGACGAGCATATTCCGTTCGTGCTGCGCAAAGCCGCGCGCATCCGCGATTATCTCGCGCAGCGCTAAGGAGCAGCCATGAGTTCTGCCAATGTGAAATCCATTGACGCGCTCTCGGAGATGCGCGGCTCGCTCGCGCAATTCCGCGCCGATGCGCAGAGCGCGCTCGATTCGGCGGCGATGGAAATTCAGCGCACGCAGGATTGGCTGCAAGAACGCTTAGCGTATTGGCAGAATCAGGTTCGTCAGTGCGAAGCCGCCGTCAAGAAAGCGAGTGCTGCATTAACAGCTTGCGAAGCCGCAACCAGAAATAATGGCTTGGCTTGTGCGCCCTTAGCGGTTGCCTTGCAGCGAGCGCAAGCTCGTCTGCGGGCTGCTGAAGGCGAGCTACACACAGTCCTTCAGGCGAAGCGCGCCGTAGATGAGGCCGTTGCGACTTATCGCCGCGCAGCGTATCAACTCGTGACCGCACTGGACTCCGATGTGGTGAAGGCGTCGGCAATGCTCTCGCATACGATTGAGAAGTTGCAGGCTTATCTGAGTATGAGCGCATCATCAGGTGTAGGACTTTCTGAAGGAGTCAATCAATCGGCACAGAACGCGGCAGCATCGGACCCGAAGATTCATTATCATCACACCTATCCAAAGTTCAGAGGCAACGATAAGTACAGTTCCTTCTTTGAGGAAATGGGTATAGATGTCGATCGCTGGACAGTTGCTGTAGATGAAAAGACGCACTTGAAATATATTCACGGCGAAACTGAATGGAACGAGATTTGGAAAGCATGGATTGATGAGCATCGAGGCGAAGTCACAGCAGAGGAGGTACATGAGTTCGGTCGCAAAATGCTCACTTCAAATGGGCTTGAGGGACTATGGGAAGGAGATGCGAATCCAATTCCAAGTTACGATGTACCAGAAGACGAGATACACAGAAGACCTCCTCAATAACTGTCTTGGAGTGTAACAATCATGAATGGACCTATCACTCAACTCGACTCAACACTGAAGCGACTGCATCAACGTTGGGAACAGACGCAATCGGTCTGGAACGATCCCGTCAGCCGAGCGTTCGAGCAGGATTATCTAATTCCACTTGAGCAGCAGGTGCTGGTGACGCAGCGCGAGATGGAGCGGTTGGCGCAGGTGATCGCGCAAGCGCGGCGGCGTGTGAAGTAGCGGGATCGGTTCAGCGAGCAAAGATGTCACACAAAACCGTTCATTCGTCACAAGCAGTGAAAGCGCCGCCGCCACGCGCGCGCAAGAAACCTCGTGCCACCGCCCGCCGCCGACGCTGGACGATTGCGCCCATCACGCCGCTTGGCTCGGACGCGCCCGTGAGCGAGACCTTGCCGCGCGCCGTGAAGCGCATCGCCGAGACGCTGCACCCGGAGAAAATCATCCTTTTCGGCTCGTACGCATACGGCACGCCGACGCCCGACAGCGACGTGGATTTGCTGGTGGTGATGAAAAAGAACGGACCACACAAAGAACGCTCGTGGGCAGTTTCGCGGCTCTTGATTCCGCGGCCGTTTCCTGTGGATATTCTGGTGCGAACACCTGCAGAGATCGCGCGTGCGTTGAAGCAGAGAAACGATTTCATTCAGGAAGTTGTTTCGCGAGGGCGGTTGTTATATGAGCGGCGCTGACTATCCAACGGCGTGGGTTGCCATCGCCGAAGAAGATTTTGCGATGGCGCAATCAGCACTACGCCGCAAACGTCCTTTTACGTATAGCGCCTGCTTCCATGCGCAGCAGTGCGCCGAGAAGTACTTAAAGGGAATGTTGCTCGCGCAGAGTCAGCCATTTCCCAAAACTCACGATCTGGTCGCGCTCAACAGTCTTTGCGCGCAAGCAGGCATCTTGATCGGCGTTGACGACAAATCCCTTAATACACTTTCCGATCACGCCGTACAGACGCGCTATCAAGCCGATGCGCCTTCGTTGGCAGACGCGCGCGAGGCGCTGGAGACGGCTAGAGACGTGCGCCGTTTCGCACGCAAGCGCTTGGGCATCAAGTGAATGAGCGAGCGCCACACAGCGCGAGATGGAGCGGCTCGCCCAGGTGATCGCGCAGGCGCGGCGGGCGGTGAAGTAGTGGTTGACATGCGATTAAGGTCAGATTTTGAGGAAACAGCGTGAACCAACCTGACCTGATTGAACATCAGCAGCGGCTGTTGCGCGAGTATCGCCGCGCCAATCGTGGGCGCGCGGATGAAGAAGCCGAAGCGCATGAACTGTTGCGCCGCGAGCAGAGCGCTGCACAGGCGACGCTGGCTCAATCGCAGCAAGACACCGCGGCACAACTCGATACAGCGCATCAAGCGCGAGACTCCGCGCTGTCCGCGCTCAATGGCGAACGGCTCTCGATTCGGGCTAATGCAGACCCGACGGTCGCATCACCCGACGCAGATCGGCGGGTTGAATTGGCAGCGAGCGTGGCTGGTGCGCGCACGGCTGCTGATCACATCCGCCAGAGCGTCGTGGCTCTCCACGACTTGCGCGCCGCGCGACGGTGGCGCTATCAATTGATCAGACGGTTTGGGTTTGCGCTCGTGCTGATTGCGCTCGCGGCATTCACGCTGTTCAAGCTGCGCGAGCAAGCCGATCAGATAGCGGCGGTGAATGCTGCTGCTCCATCGCCAGTACGCGCGCCAACGGCGGCGGGCAGTGGCGCAAGCGACGCAGCCAGTCAAGCCGCCACAGCCACGCCGACGCCGAATCGCACACAACGCATCGCTGAGTGTCTAGCGCCAGTGGATGACCTGTGGGGGCGTGGCGATTGGCCGCGAGTGATTGACCTGCTCACGTCATGCAGAGCGATTGATGCGAACAATCAAGACGTGAAAGACAAGTTGTATGCGGCTTACTACAACTATGGGCAACGCTTAATCGAGCAGGGTAACAAGCAGGCGGCGGCGCAGCAGTTCCAAAATGCGCTCAACGTGAACCCGAATGGCGATGAGGCGCGCGTCGCGCTGCAGCAGCTCACGCCCACGCCGACCAGCCCACCGCCAACCCTATGCACTGCACCACATTCGGTCGTCAGTAATGGTGTCTTCAATGGACTGTGGCATCGCTATCAATCTGAACTGGGCTGCGCGCGCGATCAGGATGCGCTCGGCGCGGATCGCTTGATATTGATCGAGCAGCCGTTTGAGCGCGGGCACATGTTCTTCTTTGCCAGCCGCGATGGCACGATTTATCTTGTGATTGCGAAATATGGCACGACGGGCAGCGGCGAGGCGGGGCGCGGCAGTTGGCAGCAATTCGCCAGTACAGCGTGGACGGGCAAAGATGAAAACTTTTGCGCTGCTGGGGATGCGTTGAAGTACCGCGTCTTCGACAATCTCAATCGCGTGTGGTGCTTCGAGTCCGGCGTGCGCGACAAATTAGGTCAGCCGCGCGATGTTGATACTTATCGCAGGTATGGCTTGAACAATCCGTTCGTGCTGGCTGAAGGATTCGACAACGGCTTCATCCTGCGCGACAGCGACGGCGCAACCACTCGCCGCGCGTATGTGTTCCTGAATAACGGCTCGTACAGTCGCGATGCGTATTGAGGATGCTCATGTCCGACCAGAACTTGAATCAATCACAACAGCAAATCCTTCGTGACCTTCGCGCTGCAACTACCGCGCGCGCGAAAGCCGAAGCCGATGCGGCCGCGCGGCGCAAGAGCGGATCGGAGAGCGCAGAGGCGACGCTGACGCAAACGCGGCAGAGCGCCGACGCTCAGTTGACTGAGGCGCGTACTTGCCTGCAAGCGGTGCAGCCGCAACTGGCGGAAGTGCGCCTCTCTCATGTGGTGCGCGAATCGAACACAGGCGCGCCCACCACCAAGCCCACCGCCAAATTGTCTGACGAACTGGCGAGCAGTGTCTCTCGGGCGCGCGCAGCCGCTTCCGATGTAGATAAAACCATTAACGCCTTGAAAGGGTGGCTTACGCGCAGAAGCAAACTGTGGCGGCGCGGCGCGCTGGCGGGTCTTGTTGCGAGCCTTGTCGTGCTTGTCGTAGCGAGTGGTACCGTCTTCTTAGGACTGCAACCGTGTGGCTGGTTATATAGGCAGTTAGCTAATAGTGAGGATCGTAAGTCAATTTTGTGCGGGCATTCGAGTTCGGTTAGTAGTGTAGCCTTCTCGCCCGACGGCAAGACGCTAGCATCGGGGAGTTATGATGACACGGTGAAACTATGGGATGTCGCCAGTGGACAAACCGTGCGCACCTTCAGCGGGCATTCGAGTTCGGTTAGCAGTGTAGCCTTCTCGCCCGACGGCAAAACGCTGGCATCGGGGAGCGGTGACGACACGGTGAAACTATGGGATGTCGCGGGCGGACAAACCGTGCGCACCTTCAGCGGGCATTCGAGTTCGGTTAGTAGTGTAGCCTTCTCGCCCGACGGCAAAACGCTGGCATCGGGGAGCGGTGACGACACGGTGAAACTATGGGATGTCGCGAGTGGACAAACCGTGCGCACCCTAAGTGGCCATCCGGTTTGGGTTACTACCGTCGCGTTCTCCCTCGAGGGCAAGACACTTGCATCGGCTAGAAGAGGTGACAACATCATCAAATTGTGGGATGTCGCCACTGGAAAAGAGCTGCGTACCTTAAACGGGCAATCGCTTTGGATTCTTTCTGTAGCGTTCGCACCTGACGGCAAGACGCTGGCTTCGGGCAGTGCTGACAACACCATTAATTTGTGGGATGTCGCCACTGGACGAATACTTCGTACTTACACTGGGCATTCGGACTCCGTCACCAGCGTTGTGTTCTCGCCCGACGGCAAGACGCTGGCATCGGGGAGCGGTGACAAAACGGTGAAACTATGGGATGTCGCGAGTGGACAAACCGTGCGCACCTTCAGCGGGCATTCGAGTTGGGTTAGCAGTGTAGCCTTCTCGCCCGACGGCAAGACGCTGGCATCGGGGAGCGGTGACAAAATGGTGAAACTATGGGCAGTAAAGTAATGGAGATACATCATGCCTTCTGAACGCGACCTCATCCGGCAAATCCAATCTCATGTCACACACTTGGTGCAAGCCGTCGCCGATGCGTCGTTCTGGCACGACCGCTGGATCGAGCAGGCGGAGCAAGAGCACAAGCAGCGCATCGCCGAGTTGGAGACGCAGCACGCGGTGACGATGGCGCAGGCGCAGTCGGTGTACGATGCGACGTTCGCCAAGTCAAAGGAGCAGGCGCGTCGCGTGTCGGACATGGCGGGACTGCTTGCCGTGCCGTGGGATGATGAGCCGTGGCAGCAGTGGTCGCCAGCCTCTGACGGCAAGGTACTCACCTATGCGCGGGCGGGAACGTTGACAGACGTCGGTCAGTGGGATCGGCTGGCGCAGCCCGCGCTCGTGCCGCTCATTCGCGGGCACAACTTGTTGGTGAAGGCTTCGGTCGGATCAAAGGGCGCGGCGGTCGGCGCAATCCAATCGCTGCTACTGCGCCTGCTCGCGACGATTCCGCCAGGCAAATTGCGCTTCACGTTTATCGATCCCATCGGCTTGGGACACAACGTCGCGCCGTTCATGCAGTTAAGCGATTACGACGAAGCATTCGTCACGAGCAAAGCGTGGACTGAGCCGCAGCACATCGAGCAGCGCCTAGCCTATCTGACCGAGCACATGGAAAACGTCATTCAGAAATATCTGCGTAATCAGTTCGCCACGATTGAAGATTACAACACGCAAGCGGGCGAAGTCGCCGAGCCGTATCATCTGCTCGTCGTGCTCGACTTCCCCGCAAACTTCAACGACACCGCCGCGCGTCGCTTGGTGAGCATCGCGCAGAATGGGCCTCGCTGCGGCGTGTATTCGCTGATCGTCGTGGACACGGCACGACCGCCGCCGTATGGCTTCAACATCGCTGACCTTGAACAGACGGCGACGGTCATCGCGTGGGACGCGAATGAGCAGAGATTCGTCTGGCAAGACCCTGACTTCAAAGAGTGTCTGCTCGAATTGGATGCGCCGCCATCGTCGGAGTTGTTCAATCGCATTGTGACGCGCGTGGGCGAGGCGGCAAAGGAAGCGAGCAAAGTCGAGGTGCCGTTCGAGCGCATCGCGCCGCCGAGCGATCAATGGTGGAAGAGTGAGAGCAATACGGGTTTGCGCGCGCCGTTGGGCCCGTCGGGCGCGCGCAAGATTCAAATGCTCGAACTGGGCAAGGGCACCGCGCAGCACGTGCTCGTCGCGGGTAAGACGGGTTCGGGTAAGTCCACGCTATTGCACACGTTGATCATCAGTCTGACACTCGGTTACACGCCTGACGAAGTGGAGTTGTACCTGATTGACTTCAAGAAAGGCGTGGAGTTCAAAACGTATGCGACGCATCAACTGCCGCACGCGCGCGTGATCGCCATCGAGAGCGAACGCGAGTTTGGCTTGAGTGTGCTGCAAGGCTTGGACGCTGAACTAAAGCGACGCGGCGATGTGTTTCGAGGCATGGGCGTGGATGGATTGGCAGACTATCGTGCGAAGAGCCGCACGAAGTTACCGCGCATCTTGCTGCTCGTGGATGAGTTCCAAGAGTTCTTCACCGAGGACGATCCGATTGCGTCGCAAGCCGCGCAGGTTTTGGATCGGTTGGTGCGGCAGGGTCGCGCGTTTGGCATTCACGTGCTGCTTGGCTCGCAGACTTTGGCGGGCGCGTACTCACTCGCGCGCAGCACGATTGATCAGATGGCGGTGCGCATTGCCTTGCAGTGCAGCGAAGCCGACTCGCGCCTGATCCTCGCGGATGACAATCCTGCGGCGCGATTGCTCTCGCGCCCCGGCGAAGCCATCTACAACTCCGCCAACGGTCTGGTCGAAGGTAACAATCGCTTTCAGGTCGCGTGGCTGCCCGACGACAAGCGGGACGCGTACTTGGAAAAAATTCAGATGATGGCGCAGCAGCGAAGCTTCGTGGCAACGCAGCCGCAAATCGTGTTCGAGGGCAACGCGCCTGCCGAAGTCGAAAAGAATCGCGCGCTGCGTGACTTGCTCGCCGCGCCCGAGTGGAACGCGCCCTCGCGCACCGCTCGCGTGTGGTTGGGCGAGCCGATTGCGATCCGCGAATCCGTTGCTGCAAACTTCCGCCGTCAGAGTGGCAGCAATCTGCTGATCGTCGGACAGAACGACGAGAGCGCGCTCGGCATGATGGCCGTCGCGCTCGTGAGCCTCGCGGCGCAAACTCCCCCCTTCACCCTTTCAGGGAGAGGGCTTGGGGGTGAGGGTTCGCCCACGCCATTCTATGTGCTTGACTTTGGCAACACCGATGCACCGTACGCAGAGTACCTTAACGAACTGCAACCACACATTCCACACCCGATGGTCATCGGACGACGGCGGCAGTTGCCCGACATCATTAACACACTTGCGAGTGAAGTCAAGCGGCGTATGGATGCGGACGATGCCAGTGCGACGGCGAAATATCTATTCGTGTATGGTTTGCAGCGCGTGCGCGACTTGCGACAGGAAGAAAACTTCGGCTTCTCGTCGTCCGGCAGCGAAGAACCCGCTGCGCCGAAATCCGCAGAGCAATTCGCGACCGTCCTGCGCGAAGGACCCGATGTGGGAGTGCATACGGTTGTGTGGTGCGACACGCTCAACAATCTCAACCGCACGCTCGATCGGCGCGTGCTGCGCGAGTTTGCGATGCGCGTCGTGTATCAGATGAGCGCGGAAGATTCGGCGAATTTGATTGACACGCCGCAAGCGAGCAAACTCGGCGCGCATCGCGCATTCTTCAATAGCGAGGAAGAAGGCCGACTGGAAAAGTTTCGGCCGTATGGATTACCTTCAACGGAATGGCTGGGTGCTGTCGCGAAGCAACTCAAACGAGTATAGCGCCGCACTCAGTAAGTAACTCCATCGAACAGGGCGAGCCATTGGCTCGCCCTGTTCGTATGCGTAGTCGCGGCGGCTAACCGACTTGTTGTGCAATCATCGTGCGTCATCTATAATTTCATTCACGTCGTATAGGAGTTGCTCATGTCAACTATTCGTGGTATCGCCGAGATTGTCTTATGGGTGCATAGTCTCGATGCGTCGTTGCAGTTCTATCGCGACACGCTCGGTCTCGAACGCATCTCGTCGCCTGAGATGAAAGCGCCGGTGTTTCTGAAAGCCGGCGACGGCGCAGCGGGCGTGCCACAGATGATCGTGCTGGTGCCATTGCCTGCCGATGCGCCGCCGTTCGGTACGCCGCGCACACTGCATCATCTTGCATTTGAACTTGCGCCCGAAGACTTCGACTCGATGCAGACGCACTTGCAGTCGCGCGGTTTCAGCATTCGCAGCGGGAAGCATCCCGTGATTCCATCGCGCACGATGTACGTCAGCGACCCTGATGGCAACGAAGTAGAGTTCATTTGCAGGGCGTGACAGCGGACGCTGAGCAGACGCCTGAGCGCGACGAAACTGTGGAGGGAGGACTGGTGTAGGGGCGAGCCGTCGGCTCGCCCCTTCGAATAGGTATGCACGACCTCGCACGCAAACTTCTCGCATGGTACGCCCAATATCAACGCGACCTACCATGGCGGCGCACGCGCGACCCGTATCGAATCTGGGTCAGCGAGACGATGCTGCAACAGACACAGGTCGAAACGGTGCTGCCGTTCTACGAACGGTTCCTCGCGCGATTTCCCACTCTCGAATCGCTCGCCTCAGCCAAACTGGACAATGTGCTCAAACTCTGGGAAGGACTCGGCTACTATGCGCGCGCGCGCAATCTGCACAAAGGCGCGCAGTATGTCGTAATCGAGTGCGGCGGACAAGTGCCGCGCAAAGTGGATGCGCTGCGCAAGCTTCCGGGCATAGGTCGCTACACGGCCGGTGCGATTGCCAGCATCGCCTTTGGCAGAGACGAGCCTGCACTCGACGGCAACATCCGCCGCGTGCTCGCGCGCGTGTACGCGGTGCGCGGCGACGTGCGCGCGCCGCACGTGCAGGCACAGTTGTGGCAGTATGCGCGCGAATTGTTGCCGCCCAAGCGTGCGGGCGACTTTAATCAGGCGCTGATGGACTTGGGCGCGACGATTTGTGTGGCTCGCCGTCCGCGCTGCTTACTGTGTCCAATCACGGACGAATGCGGCGCTTATCAGCACGGCTTACAAGATGCGATCCCATTGAAGGTGCAGCGCAAAGCCACGCCGCACTACACCATCGCCGTCGGCGTGATTTGGAAGAACGGACGCATTCTGATTCAGCAGCGCAAAGCGGAAGGATTGCTCGGCGGCTTGTGGGAGTTCGCGGGCGGCAAAGTGGAAGACGGCGAATCGCTCGCGTTCGCCTGCAAGCGCGAGATCAAAGAGGAACTTGGAATCAATGTGCGTGTGCGCGACGAGTTCATCACGGTCGAGCATGGCTACACGCACTTCAGCGTGACGATTCACGCCTTTAACTGCGACTTCGTGCGCGGCACGCCGAAGCCGACGAGCGCCACGCGCGTGCGCTGGGTGTGGCCCAGTCAGCTGCAAAAGTTCGCGTGGCCCCGCGCAAACAAGAAAATTATCCAGATGATTCTATCCATGCGCGATTGATGCAGGTTGAATCACGGATGACCAAAGGTGGTCGTTCGTCCGCCATCGCGCCTGAGCGAAAAGCAATTGACCACTACGAGCCGTCCGCCAATTCCTTGCGCCGCTGAAGCACCTGCTCAACTTTCTCAATGTTGCTCTCGAAATTCCGCCAGCCTGTAATGGATTCTTTTTCTAAACCTGCTAGATTGATCCGCGTCTGTACGTCATCAGGGTTTTCATAGAGGATCTCCATGATCAAAAAAGTCATGTCTTCTAAATTGCGCCGATAAAAGTAGAAGCCGAAGCGTAGGCTGTCGAGTTGCACGGGGCCACGCACTTGCTCATAGTGATCCAGAAAGAAATCAAAGCGGTCGCGCGCGTGGAAGAACATGTCTTGTTCGGGCGGCGCGAGCAGTGGAGTCTCCCAGTCAATGACGTGAATCGCGCCCTGTTGATCGAGAATCAGATTATTACCGTGCATGTCGGTGTGACAGAGTACCAGCGGCGTCGGATGCGCTCGCGCCCACTGCTGCAATTCGTGCAAACGATCAAGCTGACCCTGCAATTCAGCGCGACGAGACAAAAGTAAATCACGTAATGCTTGCTTGCCCCATGAATCGCGCGCTGTGATCGTCTCGAGCACCACGAGCGCCTGCTGCAGATCAGCTTCAAACGGTATCGCAAACTGTTCGACAGACACAGCGGAGATGTCGAGCTTGCCTGTGCTTTGATGAATGCTCCCCATCGCACGCGCGATCTGCGCCAGCAAATCGTCTGAGGGTCGCGTACTAAACCCCAATAACTCGCCCTCGATGAAGTGCATTACCGCGAACGCCATTCCATCAAAATACGATTTGAACGCGCCGCGCACCGTTGTCACCGGCAAGGGCACGCGCGAAAAAAGCTGTTGCTGATGCATCGCCCATAGCAGCGGCAGCCAGACGTCGAGTTGTTCGGCAAAACGTAAGCCGATGGGCGTCAGTGCGCAGATTTTGACAAAGTAGCGCAAGCCATCGGCGGCTAGCGCGATGTAGCAGTGACTGGCGAAACCATTGGGCAGAAATGTCAGCGTGACAATGTCAAGCGCATACTCGCGGCGAATATGCGCCATCAGTTCCGAGCGATCGAGCAGCGGTTCATCTTTCATCGCTTGACCGCGAAGCGCGCGATCCACCAATCCGCGCCCATTGTCGAAGTCTCAGGCGAATCCGTCCAGCCCGCGACGATTTCAAACGCACTCGCGCGCAGCAGCGCATCCAATTCGTGCTCGCGCCACAAGATGAAGTAACGCGGCAGGTTGCCGAGATTGCTGCGAACCTCGTCGCCTTCGCCGTGCTTCACAACCATGAACAGCACGCCGAGTGGTTTCAGCACACGCTGAAATTCTTTTAAGGTTGAAGGCGCATCATCGCGCGGAACATGCAGAAACGATGCGCTGACCCACAAGCCATCAACGCTTGCATCTGCAATCGGCAACTGCCTCATATCCGCCAATGCAAGGTCACGCACGTCCTGCTTCTGCGCTTCGCGCAACATGCCGCGCGACAGGTCGAGCGAGAGGGTGCGGTAGCCACGGCGGATGAGTTCGAGGCTGTGCAGTCCAGGCCCGCAGCCGATGTCACACACCAATCCGCCGCGCGGCACGAGCGCGCCGAACTGCGCGAAGTGCCGCGCCATCTCGTCCTTCGGATCGCGTTGGTTGCGTGCCACGTACGACCCGGCGTGCTGGTCGTAGGTGGCGATGGTTTGGGAGAGTGGGTCACTCATAGCTGTTGCGCGACGAAGGCTAAAATATGCTCATCCTTGCTCCGTCTTGTTGCTTCTACCACTTATGACGATACACTTGAAAGAAATAGCAGCGCAAATCGAACGAGGACGCGGCGAACCGACGAATATTGGTCCGCATTGTCACGTCGCGTCCGATCATTGGCTCGTCGCAGAAAATGATGTCGGACGAAGCAGCAGCCCCGCAACAAGTTTGCGCCTCATGCTCTCGCGGAGCGAGAGTTTGCGTGCTTTCTTCCGGCACCGCAACTGAAGGTCTAGCCACGCGGCGAGCATGAGGATTGATGACACACATTGCACGCGCAGACCTGTGATTCTGAATTGTGCTTGCCCAGCCTTGACAGGCGAAATATAATACCAGTCGAGATACGATATAATACTCTGTGCGTGGACGCCGACAGCGGGTATGCAGCACGGGCGTCATTCTGCATGGGGCGATGACTATGATAAAAATTCTGATTGCCGACGATCATCAATTGATTCGCGAAGGTTTGAAAAAGATTTTAAAAGAAGAACTCGATATGAACGTCGCAGGTGAGGCGGGCAACGCGGAAGACATATTCAAAATGGTGCGCGATAGCGATGTGGACATCGTGCTGCTCGATATCTCGATGCCGGGGCGCAGCGGCTTGGAGGTATTGAAAGAATTAAAGCACAGCCATCCCAAACTGCCCGTGCTGATGCTGTCCATGCACCCCGAAGACCGCTTCGCTGTGCGCTCGTTGAAAGCGGGCGCCTCGGGCTACATCACGAAGGAGAGCGCGGGCGAAGAGTTGGTGACCGCCATCCGCAAGGTGGTGAGCGGCGGCAAGTACATCAGCATGTTCCTCGCCGAGAAACTCGCCTTCGGCTTGGAAGCCGATACTGGCCGGCCGCCACACGAGGCACTTTCCGACCGTGAATTTCAAGTGATGACGATGATCTCGACGGGTAGGAAGATGACCGAGATCGCGGAGGAATTGTCACTGAGCATCCGCACGGTGAACACCTATCGCGCGCGCATCCTCGAAAAGATGCAGATGAAGAGCAACGCCGAATTGATCCATTACGCGATACAGCATGGCTTGGTAGATTAAGCTAAGGGCAATGTGACAATTGCCGTGACGCCTTCACAGTGAAGAATGTCACGTGCTTTGATACGATAGACGAAACTACAACGATCCACACACCTGCTCACACTCACCAGCAGTCCAAGAACAGCACCCTCCTCGATCAAAACTCCTCGTCCTCAGTTTCCGCCGACATCTCTTGCTTGACCAACTCGCGCCATAGGTTAATCACTTCGGCATCAGCCGCCGCCGCATGTAGCCGCTCGCTGACCGCACCTGATTCCTGCTTGAATTCAGGAAACCTGAGCAGGAGCAATGCGAGGTCGCGCCAGTCGGTGCCAGACTTGGGCGTGCCGCGCCGTTGATGATAGGCAATTACTTTACGCGCGATCAACTCGACATGCGTGAGCACCAGCACGCGCTCGATGCGCTGCGCGGATGGTAACTCGGCGACAGGTCGCACAGCTATTAAATGGCGGTTGCCAGTTTTCTGCATCTGATAAATCTTGTAACCGCGCCCCGCCAATATTTCACGGACACGCACTGCGATGTGAAAGCGTTGGCTCAGATACTCACGCAGTTCATCTGACAGCGCCATAGCGCGCGTTGAGAGCACGTCAATGTCTTGCGTCATGCGCGGCTCGCTCACGTAAGCGTTGACCGCCTGCGCGCCAAACAGCACCACGTCGTCGCGGTCGCGCAGAAAGTCTAACACCGCCTCGTGAAGCATCGCCAGCGGCAATGGCTCGCGCATCATAAACTCCTGAAAAGTGAGCGCACCGGCGTTCAACATGAATACCTCTGAGGGCTATCATAGCGAACTTAGAATCACGGTGCAAGGGCAGCGTACCGAATCATGCGTTTGTCGTTATAATGACTTCACTCTATTTGAGGAACACACATGCTCGATGCGATTTGGCTGCAAGCCATCACGTTCACCGCGCTGAACGTTTTGTTCATGGCGCTCGCCACGTGGTGGCTGTTTTTCTCACCCTTACGCGTAAACGTGAGCGTGCTTACCACGCCGTCGCCGCGACTGGGCAAAGCCGTTGCGCTCGCGCTCGGACTCGCGGCGCTGCAACTGGTCGGTGGTGCGCTGTGGGATGCGAGCATGCACTTGAAGACCGGGCGCGTGGTCGGCGGCGCGGATTTCCTCTGGCCCCCGCACATCCTGCTCTACTCGTCGTTCCTGTTCTCGTTCATCGTCGCTCTCGGCGCATTCGCGGCGATTGCGCTCGCGGGTTGGCGGCACGGTGCGCACGACCCGCGCCAGTGGGTGTGGGCCAATCCATACGTCGGAGCGGTGGCAATCGCATCTGCTTACATGATCTTCACCATTCCCGGCGACGCGCTCTGGCACGAACTGTTCGGCCTTGACCTGACCGCGTGGAGTCCGCCGCACATTATGATCGGCTTGATGAACGCAGTCGTCGTCGTGTGCGCGCTCGGCTTGCTGGCGCAGTCGCGTTCGTCGTGGTCGAGCGAAATGCAGATGAACGTCGCGATCACGGTACTGCTCGCGCTGATTCTGAACGTGGTGTACATCGTGGGCGTGCTGGAATGGGAGCTGCCGGGCTACCAATCAGCGCAGGTGCTGGCGCGACCGAGCTGGTCGTATCCGCTCGTCGGCGGCGCGCTCGCGTTCTTCGCGATGATGCTCGCCAAGCATCTGACATTTGCGCGTTGGGCGGCGACTGGCGTTGCGCTCGGCTTCTACCTTGCGCGGCTCGGTGTCACGTTCATTCTGAATGCGACGGGCAACATCGGGCCACTGCTGCCGCTCGTGTTTATCGGCGGCGCGATCCTGATTGATGTGATGGACTGGCGGAGTATCGCATCCAGTGCGTGGCGAACTGTCACCGTCACCGCTTCATACACACTCGGCTACGTCGTGCTTGCACTGCCTGTGCTGATGGTGCGCGCCAATCGGTTGCGCTTCACATTGCTCGACGACATCATGACGGTTGCGACGATATTCATTGCTGCGCTCGTGCTGGAGCCGCTGGCGCGCCGAGTGAGCAGTCGCCTGAAGGGTGAGACCCGCGAACGCGCCGAGGCTGTGCGTCGCGAGCAGCAGGCACTCGCGACATAGCCATTCATCACAAACCAGACACGAAGAGCGCATGAGATCTCATGCGCTCTTCGTATTCAGGAGCGGGACAGCGTTGTGTTCAGCGTCCGACGGCTGCCGTCATGGGACTCAACTGCGGCGCGGGTTGATCGGCGTGGCGGAAGTATGTCCACAGCAAAACGTTCGACACGAAGTACAGTCCCGCCATCAGCAGCAGCGGCGTTTGGAAATCGTGGTACGCCATGAACTGTCCGCCCATGTAGCCGCCGATGGCTGACGCGAGCGAGGCGATGGACGCTTGGATGCCGATGGTCGCGCCGCGCTCGCCGGGGTCGAGCTGCTCCATGCTGAACGCCGACCAGATCGGGTTTGCCATATTCATGAACACGGTGCGCCCGATGTACGCCAGCGTTGCAATCGAGAGCGCGGAGCCGACGTTGCTGAGGAAACTGGCGATGGTGTGCAAGTCCGTGTGCGGCGCAAACGAGAGAATGATGACAAATGGCACGGCGAGCATCCGCAGCGCGAACACGGAGCGCACCTTGCCCATGCGCTGCGCCACCAGCGGCGAGAACAACGCGGCGAATGCAAGCGCGAGCGAGCCGGCCGCAAACACGCCGCCGATCTGCTCGTCGTGCGCGTGCAGCGCGCTGTCGTGAAAATAGACGCTGAACAGCGGGATCACGAACGCTGCGCCGAACGCGATCAGCGACTCGACGAGAGTGAGTTTGAACACGCGCTCGGGATGCACGATGGATGCACGCAGCGAGCGTTTTTCGGTCGGCATCTTTTCGTCACCCTGCGGCTCGGCTTTTAAAAGAATCGCGGGGACGAGCGACAGGAACCACAGCGCGATACCGACGAACGACGCGATGCGATAGAGATTGAGCGCATCCCAACCCGCCGCGAGCATCAGCGGGAACGGCACGACCAGCAGCGAGCCGATCATTGCCGCCGCGGTGCGCAAGCCGCTCGCCACGCTGAACAGGTGCACGCGTTCGGCGCGCTTCGAGTTCTCCGCCATGAACGCGGGCTCGCTCACGCCGTGTAGGTTGCCGAACACCCCGCTGACGATGGGCGTGAGGAGCAGCACCGAAGGATTGAGCGTCGTGATGTTGATGAGCGCGACCAGCGCGCCCATGCCGTCGCCGAGAATGAACGAGGCTTTGCGCCCGATGCGGTCGGAGATGATGCCGGCGGGAATCGAGGCGAACGCGCCAACGATACCGCTGATAAGCAGGCGCGTGCCGATGAACGACGCGTCGAAGCCGATGGCGAGCAGGTACAAGTTGAACACGATGCCCCAGGTGCCGTAGATCGTATCCATGCCCATCACGTGCAGCAGATATAGGTTTGCGTTGCGGCTGAAATGTCGGATCTTCTGCCAATACGAGCCTTGCACCTCGACTGCATTCGTCGTCATAGTCTCCCTCCTTCTACACTAAGTGCAACCAAGAAAGATTTGACGAATGCGGGTAGCACGGCAGTCCCGTCTTCGCGGGCTGAACGACCGCATTGCCCATCCTGTATGACGAATAGCACAGCTGGTCTGATACCCCGCATTACTTTTGTGGTTGTACTTAGTGGTGGCAATGCACACTTCTTCCCCAATACTCCAACACAAATTTCAGTTCCTCATCTTTGTCATTGACGACGCAAAGCTATGCAACTTTTTCTTTCTCGAAATCATTCATCGCACACCTACGGTCATGCTGAGCGAAGCGAAGAATCTCTGCTACGCTGCTCTAAACCGCATGTCACGGATGTATACGCGATGCCGCGAGTTGCTATGTCCATGACCACAAAATAATTGTTACAACGCATTAGAGACCGTTCGCTGTGCTCACGGTGACATCGGACGTAGCACGTTGCTTATTGCACATTATCCTCTGCGATTTATCTCGGCGCATCGGGCGCGCGTACAGTTTTACCCTGTACGAGAGAACAGTGGAGACAGCGCGCCGAGAAGTCTCTATACTTCGATCCCGAACTGCTCGCGCAAGGTCACGCGCACGTCATCTTCACTTTGCAGCACACGCTCGTCCCGCTCACCATTGCACGTCACGATCAAGCGCATGTCGCTCAACGTGATGCGCCCTTCGTGTGTCGCGCGCGAGCAGACGCGCTTGTGTGTGAACGGCGACTGCGGGGAGGATTGATGAAAGACGCACATCTCGGCGAAATCTTCGATGCGGCGCGGTTGCAACGTGAAATAGTATTGCGGCTTCCACTCGTCAACCACTCGTGCGAGCATCACCCATTGTGCGTCGTCGTGCGAGATACGATAAGCGCCGCTGGCTTGCACTTGCTCGCGCTCATCATCGAGACGCAATGGCTCGATGAACGAATCGCCGAATCCGACGTCGGAAAGCCAGCGTCCTGAGCCTGTCGAAGGATCGAGTTGAACAAGCAGCGTGAGGTGATCGAACTCGGGGCCCACTTCGCCTGCGCCGTTGACGACACGCGCCGCGAGCAGCGTCACGTCGAAGCCGAGTGCGCGCAGCAGTGTGGCGAACAATCCATTTAGCTCGTAGCAAAAGCCGCCCCGCCGCCTCACGACGATCTTCTCGAACAGCGTGCGCTCGTCAGTGACGATCGGCACGCCCGTCCAGACGTTGACGTTTTCAAACGGCACGTTCAACATGTGCGCGCGCTGCAGCGCACGCAGCGTGTCGAGCATCGGCGCACGCTCACCTGCGTAGCCGATGCGCTGCAAGTAAGCGTCAATTTGCAATGCCATCGTTCACCTAATCGAAAGACCTGACAGGTTTGGAAACCTATCAGGTCTGAGTGTCACGACTTGTGCAAATTTACCAGTCCCTGCTGCGCTGCTGCCCTCACCGCTTCGGTGCGATTGCCGACGCCGAGTTTGCTCAGGATCGCGCTCACGTGGAACTTGGCCGTGCGCTCGCTGATGACCAGCGCCGTCGCAATCTCTTTGTTGGTTCTGCCTTGCGCGAGCAATTGTAAAACTTCGCGTTCGCGCCCCGTGAGTGATTCCGTGTTGGATTGTGACTCGATGCGCTGCATCAACTTCGACGCCACGATGGGCTGCAAGAGCGAGCCGCCCGCGCTCACGATGCGCACCGCGTTGAAGATTTCGTCGCGCGGCGCACCCTTGAGCAAATACCCTTTCGCGCCCGCGCGCACCGCGCCGACGATGTGATCGTCGGCGTCGAACGCAGTCAGCACGATCACGCGCACGTTGGGACAGACCGCGCTCATCTGCTGAAGCGCACTTACGCCGTCCAGTTCGGGCATCTCCAAATCGAGCAGCGTCACGTCGGGACGTAGTTCGTCGGCGAGGCGCAGCGCCTCCGTGCCCGTGCTCGCTTCGGCGATCACCGCGAAGTCGGGCTGCGTGCTGAGGATGGCGATCAGTCCGTCGCGCACGATGGGATGATCGTCGGCGACGAGGATGCGGATGTGTTGCATGAGTTAATCTAACCGCGCAGACGCGAAGCATGATGAATTCTCTTCGCGTCCTCGCGGTTTAAGAGTTTAGCGGAACACTCACTTCAAGCCTTGTGCCCGCGCCCGGCTGGCTGCGCAACTTCAGCGTGCCGCCGAGCAGCTTCACGCGCTCGTTCAAGCCGATCAGTCCGAAGCGGCCCTTGGGAATCTGCGACGGTTCGAAGCCGCGCCCGTCGTCTTCAATCGTCAACTGTGCGCGCTCGGGCGTGAGCACGAGATGGATGGTCAGCTGCTTCGCGCTCGCGTGGCGCACGACGTTGGTGAGCGCCTCCTGCGTGATGCGATACAAACCGACTTCGACACGCACCGGTAGGGGACGGCTCGCGCCAATCACTTCAAACTGCACGGGCAAGTTCCACTTGCGCGCGTGCTCGTTCGCGAGCGCGCTCAACGCTTCGGCGAGCGTGCGCCCTTCGAGCGGAGCGGCGCGCAAGTCCAGCACGGAGCGGCGCGCTTCTTCCAGATTGGCACGCGTCAGCGCGAGCGCGTGCTGCACTGCTTGGCGCGCTCGCGCCATACTCTGGCCCGATTCCAGAAACACGTCCGCCGTTTCCAACTGCATCGTTGTCGCGGCGAGTCCCTGCGCGAGCGTGTCGTGAATTTCGCGCGCGAGCCGATTGCGTTCTTCGACCGCGCCGATCTGCGTGCTGCGCGTGAACAAGCGCGCGCGCTCGACGGCGATGCTCAGCAGATCGCCAACGGTGTACAGCAGACGCAAATCGTCCGCCGCCAACTCGCGCCAGTCGGTGCTCGCCACGTTGAGCACGCCAAGCTGTTTGCCGTGCGCGTAAAGTGGAATGCTCGAATGATAACGCAAGCCGCCAGTGCCATCCACCAATCCTTGCAGGCGCGAGCACGTGATGACGTTGACGTTCGCCGCGCCGTCGAGGTCACCTTCCAGAAAGGTGTCGAGGCAGTAGCACGTGCCTTCCATGCGCTGCGGCTTGTCGGCGAGCGCGGGCGGCAGGTTGTGCGTCGCCGCGAGGTACATTCGATCCGTCTCGTCATCCATTAAGAATACCCAGCCCGTGTGCAGGTTCAACAACTCGGCGACTTGTGCGAGCGCGACGTGCAGCGCGTGCTCCATATCCACTTCGCGGTTCAGCGCCTGTGCGATAGCGTTGAGGATGGACAACTCGCGGTTGCGCTGCTCCAACTTTTCCGTATCAGATTTGCCGCGCAGCGAAATTTTTGCTTTTGCTTTTTTGATTTTGGACTGTGGGGGCATGAGCCGTCTAATCTGAAATCATGCGAGGGGCGCGATGCATTCAGGTGAGTTGTTCGCAGGTCGGTTGACCGCTGGCGAGACTGCGTATGCATCCATGGCATCGGCGTCGTAAGGCGCGAGCAGCGCGACGAGTTTGCTGAGATCATGGTTTTCCGGGTCGAGCCACAACTTGTGTTGACGCCTCGGAATGATAACGGGCATTCGGTCGTGAATCGGACGTACCAATGGGTTGGCGTCGGTCGTGATGATCGTGCACGAAGTCAGCGGCTCGCCGTCGGGCGCGGTCCACGTATCGTAGAGTCCCGCGAAGCCAAACGGCTGCTTGGACTTGAGGTGAATGAACTGCGGAATTTTTTTGCCACCCGTGTTGCGCCATTCGTAGAAACCGTCGGCGACGACGAGGCAGCGCTGGCTCTTGAGCGGCCGTTTGAACGAGCTGCTCTCGCTCACGCGATCGGCGCGCGCGTTGATCATGCGGTTGCCCACTTTGGGGTCCTTCGCCCAGAATGGGATCAAGCCCCAGCGCATCGCTTCGAGCACGTTGCGCCCGTCGCGCTGCACCACCGTCAGCACGTACTGCGTCGGCGCGACGTTGTAACTTGGCAGCACGGTCACGTCCGAGTGCTCGACCTTAAAGGTTTCTTCGATTTGTTTGAGGCTGCTGTGCAGCGTGAATCGTCCGCACATGCTGACATCACTCCCGATGAGTTGAGTTAATCATGTCACGCGGACGTGCGGGTTGTCAAGCGGCGCGTGCAGATTGCAGATGTCAGCAATTCTCATTTTGGAAAAGCAGGCGATTGAAATCGCACCTAATGAGCCTTCGGCTGATCGTCCGCCTGCGCGGGCGAGGCGCATTGTTGTCGTTGCGGGCGTCCACGCCGGTGGACGCTCGGCTGCAAGCCTCTCAGGCGCGACTTTCAGTCGCCTGCTTCGGTGTGCATATCGCAAAATGAGAATTGCTGTGCAGATGTGAAGGGCATTTCAAAAGTCGTAGGGGCGGCCAGAACGCACGGCGATGAATCGTCGTGCTACGAGTCGGCGCCCCGTGAACGGGGCTTGAATACAGCCCGCTTTAGCGGGCGTTGGTTTGTAGCCCGCCGCTTGAGCGGCGGGGCTAGTTGCTTCTGCAAGAAGTCTGACATTTAGCATGCGCTTTCGTCAAAGTGCATCCGCCTCGTCCATTTCCATGCTCAAGAACGCGCTCACCACCTGCGGGTCGAAGTGCTTGTCCGATTGTTCGCGCAGGTGCTCACGCACTTTTGCGTCGCTCCACGCGGCCTTCTATGGTCGCTCTGAGCGCAGCGAGTCCCACACGTCCACGACGGCGAAGATGCGCGCGGCGAGCGGAATCTGTTCGCCTTTCAGTTGGCGCGGATAGCCGCTGCCGTCCCACTTCTCGTGATGGCAGTATGGAATGTCGAGCACGGCAGTCGCGACATGGGTCGCAAAGTGTGACAGCAGTTGCACGTTGTCGGCGCTAAACTTGCCCGTCGCAGAGCGCTCGCTTAGGAGAAGCACGCCGTTCAGGTCGCCGCCGAAACTCAGCGGTACGCCGACAACCGCGTTGAACTGAGCATAATGCTCCAAGTGCAGCGAGCGGTGCTCCCACTTTTGGTAATCGTCCACGACCAGCGGCGTACCGAACAGCACGACTTGCCCCACCACGCCTTCGCCGATGCTCACGCGCTCGGCGTACGGCATGCCGCCGATGCTCGCGCGAAGCGTCAAGTGTTGCGGCGAGTCGAACAGATAGATGGCGCCGCCGTCTGCATCAAGCAGCCTGAGCGCGCGCGCGACGATGGCGTCCAGCACCGACTGCAAATCTGCTTGCGCAGCAATCTCGCGCGTCGTCTCGTACAACTGGCCAGCTGCTCGGCACGCTGGCGCGCCTCGCGCAGCAGGTTGGCGCTGCGCACCGCGCTCGCGGCGTGCGCGGCAAACAGCGCGAGCAGATGCGCGTCGTCGTAATTGAAGCGGCGCGCGTCGCCTTGCAAGTAGCTCACACTGAGCACGCCGATCAATTGAGCCTGATAGATCATCGGCACTTGCAGCACTGCGCCAAACGGCAAATCGGCGAATTGAGGTGTACAGTACTCCGACCGCTGGTAATCGTCCACGATCAATGGCTGGCGCGTTTGCGCGACGTGCTCTGCCATACTATCGCGCAGCGCCATACGCTTCCCGACCAATCCCGCTCGTGTGGTTGCGGCTGCGACGTACAGGTCGTCGTGGAACGTATCGTACAAGTAAATCGCACAACCGTGAGATGCAAACAGCCGTGTCGCGCCTTGCATGATTGTTTGCAGCAATGTCGGCAGGTCGTCCAACGCAGTCAGCTCATGCGTGAACTCATAGAGCGTGGTCAACTGCGCGAGGTAGCGGGCGACTTCCCGCTCGGACGTTTCGGCGATCACACGTAATGCGCGTTCGTGCTCGACCAAGTGTATGTTCTCGACCGCCATCGCCGCGAGATTGGCCGCCATGCGCATGGCGGCGACGTGCTCCGTGTTGAAGGCGTTCAACTCGACGCTCTGCACTTCGCACGCGCCGATGATCTTGCCGAGAATGGCCATCGGCGCGGCGAGCGACGACTGCGGCGTGCGCGGGTTGCGCTCTAAGCCCAGGTGGACGCGCGGCAGCTCACCCATGACGCGATCGAAATCATTGGTCACGACGATCTCGCCCGTGCGCACGGCGCGGCTGTGCGGGCTGTCGTTCATCGGCATCGGCGGCAGCGTCGAGACATCCACTTCTGCGCCCTCGCTCCACGCATAGAGGCAGGTACGCACATCACCTGCTGGATCGTACAGTGATGCGAACAAGCCGTTGCACGGCATCGAGACTTGCACGAAATCCACCAGCGCGCGAAAGATGCCGCGTGTGTCGCGGGCCGCGTTTATGTGCAGCGCCAGCAAGACCAGCCGCTCTAACAGTTGCTGGTACTCGCGCACCGCGCGCCGATCGGCTTCGTGCGCCAGCTCTTCGGCGCGAATGCGTTCCGTGATGTCCTGCAAGATGACGAGCGCGCATGTTTGCTCGCCCAGAGTAACCAATTCGACGGCGAGCAGCGCCACGCCCGTCTCGCCCGACTTGCGGCGGAAGCGCATTTCGAGGTCACTCACCTGCCGCTGCGCGCGCATCAATTGGGTGATTTGCTCGCGCATATTCAAGTCCACCAGCACATTGAGTTCCTGCGCCCCGTGGCCCACCACTTCGTCTCGCGTGTATTCAAGCATTTGCAGAAAGCGCTCGTTGGCATCTACGACGCGCTCATCGGTGGAAACGATTAAATTGCCGACCGGGCTGGCTTGGAAAACTTTCGCAAAGCGTTCCTCGCTTGCGCGCAGCGCACGCTCGGCTTGCTTGCGCTGACTGATGTCGCGCGAGTTGGCGACAACGGCGTGCACGCCCGGTTCTGCCAGCAGATTCTTGCCGACACTCTCCAGCCAGCGCCACGTGCCATCTTTCTGGCGGACGCGAAACTGTGCGGTCACGCTTTGTGCAGGCTCCTCCAGTAGGCGCTGTAACTGTGCGGTGATCAATGGCTTGTCGTCGGGATGTACGAGCTCGAAAGCGTTGCGTCCCATACTCTCTTCCGGTGCGTAGCCTAATAGCTGGCCCAAGGTGGGATTGGTGTACACGACAGCGCCATCGTCGCCGATAAGGGCAACGCCATCCGAACTATTTTCAATCACCGCGCGGAAACGCCGCTCAGTGGTTTGCAGGGCTTGCTCTGCCTGCTTGCGCTCGCTGACGTCGCGGATCACGCCCATGACGAATTGCTCGTCGCCAAAGTGCACGTGATTGAGTGTCACGCGGATCGGGAACTTGCCGCCGTGCTTGCGCCGCGCAAGCAGGTCGAGTTCTTCGTCGCTGCCGCGCGCATGAGCCGCCGTGTCATCCGTGCGCCGTTCGTGCGCGTTGCGATGGCCGTTGTGTTGGGCGTGCAGCCATTTAGGAAACAGCATCTCGATGGGCTTGCCGATCAACTCGGCGCGCCCGTAGCCAAACATCATTTCGGTCTGCAAGTTCACGCGCTCAATGCGGTCGTCACTGTTCGTGAGCACGATCGCATCCGGCGAAAACTCGAACAGCCCGCGCGCGATTTCTTCGCGCGTGCGCAATGTCTCCTGCGCTTGCGCGCGCCCCGTGATATCGCGGAAGTTGACGACGATGGCATGCACGCTCTCGTCGTCCAGCAGGTTCGTCGCCTCCACTTCCATCCAGCGCAACGAGCCATCCTTGTGGCGAAGGCGCCAGCGATGCGGCAGCCGCACGCCGGCTTTGGACAACACCTCTGCAAAGTGTGACTGTGCGGCGGCGAGGTCGTCGGGATGAATGGAATCGAAGATGTTGCGCTCCATTGAATCAGTCAACGCGTAGCCGAGCACACGCGCAACAGAATCGGTGTCGTATAGGATCGTGCCGTCCGCACTCAACAGTGCAATGCCGTCGCTGCACTTCTGGATGAGCGCGCGGAAACGGCGCTCGCTGTCGTGCAGCACCTGCTCGGCTTGGCGTTTCTCCGCGCGCAGTCGCCGCTGTTCGAGCGCGCGCGCGACGGCCGGCTCCAGTCGCGCCATGCGATCCTCAAAGACATAATCATCGGCGCCGCGCCGCAGCGCTTGCAGCGCAAGGTCTTCGTTGCTCGCACGCGCGACGAGAATGAACGGCACATCCAGAGCGGATGCGCGCAGCACATCCAACGCCCGCAAAGGGTTGAACGACGGCAGCGCATCGCTCGCGATGATCAAGTCGAGTGTCGGCTGCAACTGTGCGGCGAAAGCCGCCTCGGTTTCGGCGCGCGTGGTAGTCGGCTCGTAGCCAGCACGGCGCAGACCAGCCAGTAGCCGTTCTGTCGCGGCGACGTTGTCTTCCAGCAGCAAAATGTTCAGTGGTATCAAGTTCGTGCTCGTTTCTAGTGGCACTTCTGACGATGACGACTGCCCCCAAAAAAAGTCGCAAAGGTATTCGGCAGCCCGACCTCACCTTTGCGTCTATGCAATACAATATGCGATTGTGCGCGCAGTAGGGCGCGCTTCACGGCGAACGATTTCCGATGCGACGAAGCCTCGCTAATCGAAGTTCGATGCTAACCCTCACTCCATCGGCAAGACGCCACGCCGCAGCGCGTAGCGCACCAATTCCGTTTGCGAGCGCAGATCGAGTTTGCGCATCAAGTTGGCGCGGTGCGTCTCGGCGGTGCGCGGGCTGATCGAAAGGCGCGACGCGATCTCGGCGTTGCTATTTCCTTCGGCAGCCAAGTGCAGCACTTCACGCTCGCGGCTGGTCAGCGCATCATATGGATCGAGCAGCGTGTCTTGACCCGTGTTGATGTACGCTTGAATCGCGCGCTCGGACAGCGGCGCGCTCAAGAAGCGGCGGCCCGCCGCGACTTCGCCAACCGCTTCGACCAACTCCTGACCGCTTGAATCCTTCAGCACATAACCCATCGCGCCGTTGCGCAATGCTTCGAGCACGTATGCTTCGTTCGAGTGCATCGAGAGGACGACGACGTGCGTGTGCGGCGCGCGCAGTTTCACCTGCCGCGTGATCTCCAAACCGTTCAAGCCCGGCATCATCAAGTCGGTGACGAGCACGTTCGGCTTGAGCTGCACCACCATGTCCGTCACCTTCAAGCCGTCGCCCACTTCGCCGACGATGCGGAAGTTCGGCTCGGCTTCGAGCAGCGCGCGCAAGCCATGACGCACGACAGCGTGATCATCGGCCAGCAGAATGGACACGTTCATGCGCTCTCCTTTCCATGACGCCTTGCAGCGGCAGCTCGGCGGTGATGCGCGCGCCTTTGCCTGGCGCTGATTCAATCGTCGGCATGCCGCCGAGCATGTACGCGCGCTCGCGAATGCCGCTCACACCCGACGAGAGACCCGCGACCAACTTCGAGACATCAAAGCCGCGGCCTGCATCTTCAATCTGCACCAGCAATGAGTTGTCGTCAGCCCACAGGCGTACACTCGCTTCGCTCACGCCCGCGTGCCGCGCGACGTTGGTCAGCGCTTCTTGAACGATGCGATACGCGCCGATCTCGATCTCCGACGAGAAGCGGCGACCTTCGACGCCGCTGTGCTTGAAGTTCACGCGCACGCCCGTCTGCGATGTGTAGCGTCCGAAGTGCCAGATGAGCGCGGGCACGAGTCCGAGATCGTCGAGCATCGAAGGGCGCAAGTTGAGCGACATCTCGCGCACGCGCTGAATCAAATCGTTCAGCGACTCTTGCGCCTCGCGCAGCTTGCGCTCGCTTTCTTCAGGCGCGAGACGCGGGAGCATTTCGATGCTCAACTTCACGCCCGTCAGCAGCTGGCCAATCTCGTCGTGCAATTCGCTTGCGATGTTACGCCGCTCGTCTTCCTGCACGGTCAGCAGTTGCTTTGAGAGCAGCTGCATGCGTGTGCGTCCCTGCCGCACGATGTCGAACAGGCGCGCGTTCGCAATCGCAATCGAAGCGACGTGCGCTACCTGCGACAGCAGCGCTTCGTCAGCGGCGTCGAAGTCGCCGCTGAGTTTATCCGAAACGTGAATCAATCCAACGTTCTTGCCGTCGCGTCCGACCAGCGGCGCAGCCAGCCAACCGCGCAGCGCCGGACGATCTAAGAGGCTAATTTCGCTCCACGCGGGCTGCGCTTGCAATTCGGCGTGCGTGAAGCGCACGGGCTTGCTGCTGTTGACAGGCAGCTTGAATAGCGACGGCACGCTAAAATTCTGCGGGGCGTTGTGCCACGCGAGGTATTTGTTCGAGAGCGAAGTGACCGTGACCGCGCGTGTCCAATCGTCACCCGTCACGAGCGTCGTCATCGCTTGGTGCGCGCCGATGGCAGCGCGCACTTTTTCGCTGATCACCTTCAGCGTGTCTTGTAACGACAGCGGCGAGTTGATCGTTAGCGAGGCTTCAGCCAGTTTGTATGCGGCGGCGTGACGCTCGCGGCACTCTGCGTCCGTGAGCAGCCATGTGTTCGAGTCGGGCGCGCTGTATGATGGCTCCATGCAAGTCTCCCCTGATGACGCAAGTGCGCTGTGATAGCGTACTATTTCACTCGAATTCTTGAATAGTACGCTGTGGTTACGTTTTGGCAGCGACTCATAGATCAGCCAACAGAAAAAAATGGATTAGAGGCTCTAGCCGATGGCAGCCTTGTCGGCTAAAGTCTCTAATCTATTATACCCTGACCGTCGCTCGCAGCGCCTCAGCGACAACGCTGACGAATCGAACGGATAACGAAATGGCAAGCCTCTCATGGGCTTGCCTTGTTGTTTTACTTGAACCTGCGACTTGAATGAGGCTTGTCCACGCAGGTCGCATTAAGACAAGCTCATGACTGGTAGAAAAGTTATATGCGCTGCCTCCATTCGGGCAACTGCGAACTGGGCGGAGCCAAGCGACGCATGATCGCCACGAGCGCGAGCGCGCCCAGCATGGACTCGATGACCGTCGCGAGGTTCATTTGTGTGAGTACGTCAACCCCAAATAACTTGCCTGCGACAATACCGCCAAGCACCGCGCCCAGAAACCCGGCGACGATGTAGCCGAGCACCGCTGCGCGTCGCGCTTTGATAGCAAACCCGCCGATGCCCCCCGCAACTAAACCGATGATGAGCCAGACAACAATCGTATTCATGAACATGTCTCCGTGAAGGTTGGATTAAAAATGATGATTAACAGTTTGCAAGATCAGGCCGCTAGTGAGCGGCTCCGGTGCAGCATGGACAACTGTGTGAGCTGCGCGACCGCATCGCGGCGACTGTTGACGTTCAACTTGGTGAGAATGTTGTGGACGTGATTCTTGACAGTGCCGAGTTCGATGGTTAAGCGCTGTGCGATTTCGGCGTTGCTCAAGCCTTGCGCCATCAACTTCAACACTTCGCGCTCGCGTGGCGTGAGTCCTGCCGACGCCATCGGCGGCTGATACAGTTCGCGTCCCGCCGTGCGACAGACCTCGGCGAGTTGCGCGACACGCGACATCAGCACGGCCGCGATGCCCGGCGAGACCAGCGCTTCGCGGCTGTGCACCGCGCGAATCGCCGTCAGCATCTCTTCAATCGTATCTTCCTTCAGAACATAACCCGCTGCACCGGCTTCGATGTAGCGCAGGATGGCTGCCTTCGATGCAGCCAGTCCGATTACGACGACCTTGGCGTGCGGATAAGCCTTCACAACGGCTCGCGTCAAATGAAATGCGCCCTCGTTGGGCAATGTCGTGCTGACGAGCACGACGCTGGCTTTGTGGACTTGCTTCAATGCCTCTTCGACATTAATTGCGCAACCGACCACTTCAAAGTCCGGCTCGTTCTTCATTGCCAACTCGAAGACATTGCACATTAACCGCACTTCGTCAACGACCAGCAGACTAATCATCTGTGCTCCCTCCCCTGAACGTCGCTTCAAGATTCACGTCACATCAGCTGCGTACCCGCATCGCCCTTAGCGAAGCGTCCAGCATCAGCGTGTCAACGTATAGCGCCATGCGCCGACATCGGATTGACCGAACAGGTACTCAGGCGTGGTCGCGTCGAGCACCAAGCGAGTTGTCACTGCCTCGCGCGACGCATTTGCCAACTGCGTCCACGTCTGGCCCGCATCGTTGCTGCGAAAGATGCCAAGCGCCGTCTGACCCGCACCGCTGCCGGTGGCAAGCGCCATATACACGTAGCGCGTATCCACCGGATTAGTCGCAAGCGCGGTCACCGTCAAGCGCGACTCGTTGGGCAGACCGGCGCGAATCGAGTTCCACGTTAGCCCGCCATCGGTGCTGCGATACAGACCGAGTGCGCTTGTTCCAACATAAACATAGACGGTGCGTCCATCGGGGCCGCCTGCCGCGAGCGCGAGCGGCACAGCGGGCACGCGACCAACGCTCTGCCACGCACCATCACTGAACATGTAGAGCGTGTCGAGCGTAACCGCGTATGCTTGGCCGGTCGACGGCGCAATGGTGACAGCGCGCAGATCGGACGCGGGCACGCGCAGTGCACTCGCCACCGATTGCTTCAGTTTGATTTCGGCGTTCGTCGCTGCTTCACGCACCTTGGGATTTGTTTCAATGATTTGCAATTGCTCGAAGCGGATAATGGCTGACAGCGCACCCAACTCACCCAACGCCCACGCCGCCGACTCGCGCACACCCGAATCGGGATCGTGGGTTGCGCCGAGCAGCGCATCAGCGGCGGCTGTGGCTTTGCGGGCACCCAACAGTTGCGCCGCACTGTTGCGCACCGATGGCTCTGTGTCCATCAGCGCGCTCGTCAGCGCAGGCACGACGGAATCGTTCGCCTCGCGCAGCGCCACCAGCGCAGAGTCGTGCCGTGCGGCGGACTGATTGCGGCGCAGCGCGTCGAGCAACGCTTGGTACGCTTGCGGCGTGCCGATGTTAGCGAGGGCGCGCGCGGTAGCCAGCGCGTTATCACTGGTCTGCTCGCGCTGGTAATAGTTAATTAACTGTGTGGTCGCTTCTGCGCTGCCGACACGTGCCAACTGCGTCACACCCTCCGCGCGCACGGCGGGACTTGGGTCGCGCAAAAGCGCGCTTGCGCTCTCCAGCACTGTCGGTTGAGAGTGGGCAAGCGTCATGGGCAGCAGCGCCAACGCAAAGGCCATCGCCAACGACCACAAGATGATTGGCGGAGAAATAAGGAAATGGAAGTGCGACAAAACCGAGCGAGTGTTCTGATTGACGCGCAACATTGCTGTGCTCCTGTCCCGTCTCGTAAACTGCCCGTTCAATTTCATGATGAAGGGACGGGGCACACGGACCTGCGTGGCTATGCTGCCCGCCGCTGATCCGTGTGCTTGATCTCGAATTCGCGCAGCCCCAGTGGCGTGCGCCGCCCTAGTCTCAGTAGATCGAAGATGCTGTGGATTTTCTCGAACTCGATGGACTTGTCGAGAAAGTAATTCGCGCCCGCCCGCATACACGCGCGACGATATTGGGGATATGCACTGTTCGTCATGATGATGATCGTTGCAGACGGTTGCTCGCGGCGCACAGTTTTTAAGACCTCGATACCGCTACCCATATACATGTGCAGTGCCAGAATCACCACCTCAGGTTTTAAGAGCCGTATCTCTTGTAAGGCTTCCCTCGCGTCTCCCGTCTGTCCAACAACCCTCACATCCTCGTGCTCGGCTAACAACTTCACGAATCGGCTACGTACGGCTGGCGACTCATCTGCGATATAGACCTGCATGTGCGCCTCCACTTCAAATGCCCTCTGAGAGTGTCCACCATTCGCTACAGGTACCCTCCCGAACCCATTCATAGCATACACGAATGAAGGGGGCACGCATATCGAATAAACTGTGATTTTTGTGTAGTAATGTGGTGAGCAAGGCTGTAGTAATGTGCCTGAGGGCTATGTAGTAATGTATCGGGCGAGCCTGTAGGTATTTTGCCTACAAAAGCGTCACGGCGTTCAATTGAACGCCGTGACGAGAGTGCCCGATGCTGAACAAAGTTCTTTGCAAGCTTCCGCAGGCTCGGCAGCTCGTAAATAAGAGAAGCCTATCGTCGCGACGATAGGCTTCTACTTTCAGACTCGCACACATTCACTTGTTGTCCGTCTTCACCTTTGGCAGGATCGCCTCGACGCCAGACTCGCGGCAGAGTTTGTTGAACGCGGCGATGTCCTCGTTGACCATTTGCTGATAACGCGCGAGCTGCTCATCAATGCGCTGCGACAAATCGTTGAACACGTCGTGCACCTGCTGCGGTGGACGCGAGTCGGCGCTGTCCGCGAACGACGAGAGCGCGGCGAGCCGTGAGTTCAACTTGGATGGGAACGAGCGCGGGTCTTCGGAGCGAATCTGGATCAACTCGTCCTCGATCGCGCACAGCTCGTCGCTCAATTTCTTCGCCGCCGCTTTGACGGCGTCGGAGTTCTGCGTGTTGCCGTCCACGTACTTCGCCCACGCGTTCGCCTGATCGCGGATGTGGCGAATCTGCAAGATGGTCTCGTGCGTCTCTGAGAGTTTGTCGCGCACTTGCAGCAGCAGGTCGCGCTGTGCGATCAGGTCGTCGTCGCTCGCGCTGACGCGCGGGTCTTTGAGCACGGCGAACGACTGTGTGAGCGTGTGGTCGCCGACTTTCAACTGCACCGTGTACGGGCCCGGCGCGACTTGCGGGCCGGCCACCAACTGCTCGGTGCCCGCGCGTCCTTTGTTGCCCGGAATCTTCGTCGCGTCCGCGTAGCGCAAGTTCCACACGAAGCGGTTCGCGCCGGCCTCTTTGGTCGGATGCGGATCGGTGTCTTCTTCGTCGTTCTTCTCCGCGCGCGGGTCGTCTTTGCGCTCTTCTTCCTTCTTGCTCGTGAACTCGCGGATGAGCTGGCCGCTCTCGTCGCTGAACGTGAGCGTCAAGTCGCCTTCGGGTTTGTCCTTCAACCAGTAATAGATCACCACACCGTCGGGTGGATTCTCGCCCGCGTCGAGCAGCTGCTCTTTCTTTTGATTCGTCGGCAGCTCCTTCTGCCGATACGAATACACGACCGTGCCTGCCCGGCCATAGTTGACCGCCGCACCAGGCTTTGTACCGAAACCCTTGTACACCTTGAAGCGCACTGTATCGCGCGGTTTGAACAGATGCGCTGTGCCATCTGCGATCTGCGATCCGCCATCTGCCATTTGGTGCAGCGGCGTGATGTCGTCGAGAATCCAGAACGAGCGGCCATGTGTTGCGACGACAAGATCAGTGCCGTTGATGATCAGGTCGTGAATCGGTGTGATGGGCAAATTCTGCGTGCTGTCGTCTTTCGTCGGCTCGTTCATGCGCTGCCAATGCTCGCCGTCGTCGAATGAAACGTAGATGCCTGTTTCGGTTCCCGCGAACAGCAG
This sequence comes from Anaerolineae bacterium, assembly GCA_038198935.1. Taxonomy (GTDB): domain Bacteria; phylum Chloroflexota; class Anaerolineae; order JACRMK01; family JACRMK01; genus JBBPZQ01. Next base: position 4,297 of record JBBPZQ010000010.1, on the reverse strand, counting down.
GCCGCGCTTGTTCGGGTCTTCGCGGATGACGCGCGTAAATTCGTCGTCGCCCATGCCGTGCGTGATCTTCTTCCACGACTTGCCATAGTCGTGCGTCTTGAACAGGTACGGCTTAAGATCGTCGTGCTTATAGCGCGTCGCGGCGATATAAGCCGTCGCGGGATCGTGCGGCGATGGCTCGATGATGCTGACCAGTGCCCAGTCGGGCAGGTCTTTCGGCGTGACGTTCTCCCAGGTCTGCATGTTGTCGCGCGACACGTGCACGAGTCCATCGTCGCTGCCAGCCCAATACACGCCCTGCTCATGCGGCGACTCGGCGAGTGCAAAGATCGTGCAGTATGCTTCCGCGCCGGTATTGTCGTTGGTGATGGGCCCACCCGACGGCTCCAACTTATCGGGATCGTTGCGCGTCAGGTCAGGCGTGACGGCTTCCCATGTATGACCTTCGTTGGTGGATTTGAAAACGCGATTGCCCGCGGCGTACAACACGTTTGCGTCCCAGCGCGACCAAAAGATCGGGAACGTCCACTGGAAGCGATACTTGTGCTCGCTCGCGCCGAGGCCCATGCCCGTCACTTCGGGCCAGACCGTGATGACGCGCCGATGTCCAGTGCGATGATTGTAATGAATCAGGCGCCCGTTGCCCCCGCCGCTGCCCACCGCGCCGCCGACGACGATGTTGTGATCGTCTGGCTTGACCGCGATGTAGCCGCTCTCGCCGCCGCCCGGCTCGTACCACTCGTTCAGCGTGATCGCGCCGCGGTGCGATGCGCTCGGCAGCGCCATCGCGGTATTGTCTTGCTGTGATCCGTAGACGTAGTACGGGAAGCGGTCGTCGGTCGTGACGTGATAGAATTGCGCGGTCGGCTGGTTGTACAGCGTTGACCACGACTCGCCGCCGTTGAAGGTGACGCACGCGCCGCCGTCGTTGCCTTCAATCATGCGCAGCGGGTTCTTCGGATCAATCCACAGGTCGTGCTCGTCGCCGTGCGGTGTTGCCATTTCAAAAAAGGTCGCGCCGCCGTCAATCGTCTTCCACAGCGAGTAGTCGAGCACCCACGCGGTGTCGGCGTCTTTCGGATCGGCGAAGACGTGCATGTAATACCAAGGTCGGCCGCGCAGTCCGCCTTCTTCGCTCAAGCGTTTCCAATTCGCGCCGCCATCGTCCGAGCGGAAGAATGCACCGTCCTCCGCTTCGATGATGGCATAGACGCGATCGCTCTTCGCGGGCGATGCGACAATGCCCATCTTGCCGAGCAGACCTTTGGGAAGCCCTTTGTTATGCGTGATGTCCGTCCACGTTTCGCCGCCATCGGTGGTCTTCCACAGCGACGATTCGGGTCCGCCGCTTTCCAGTTTGTGCGGGTAGCGCTGCGTCTGCCAGAACGAGGCGTACAGCGTGCGCGGGTTGTTGGGATCCATCGAGAGGTCAATCGCGCCGGTGCGCTCGCTCTTGAAGAGAATCTTCTCCCAGTGTTTGCCTCCGTCTTTCGAGCGATAGACACCGCGCTCCTTGTTCGGTCCCCATGCGTGACCAAGCGCGGCAACGTACACGAGGTCTGGATCGCGCGGGTGAATTTGGATGCTGGCGATGTGGCGCGTGTCTTCCAGTCCGACGTTCGTCCATGTCTTGCCGCCGTCGGTGGACTTGTACACGCCGTCGCCGTGCGAGACGTTGCCGCGAATGCAAGTCTCGCCGGTGCCGACGAAGATCACGTTGGGGTCCGACTCGGACACAGCCAGCGCGCCGACGGCAGACGTTTTGAAAAAACCGTCCGAGACGTTCTCCCACGTCGTGCCGCCGTCCGTGGTTTTCCACACGCCGCCCGCGCACGCGCCGAAGTAGAACGTCATCGGGTCGGTGGGGTGCCCGTGCACCGCCACCACGCGCCCGCCGCGATGGGGCCCAATGCTGCGCCATTCGAGTGCGCTCAACAGTTTGGGATCAACAGTCATGAGTGAGTCTCCTCCGTGAGATTGAGATCGGTAGGGCGAGGCATGCCTCACCTCTACGGCGTAATGTTCAGTGGATTCTCTCTATCCAGCGCGCATAGCAACGGATTGTCGAGAATATATTGTCGCGCGCAATAGGGTTCGCGTTCGTCGCGGCTCACGCGTTCGTAATAGTTGCGCTGCCACACGATCGCACCGCGTGAGCCGTGCAAGTCGTTGATGCGTTTGGTCACGGCGGATTTGAAGGAGCCAACGATGACACCGAGCGAGCCTTTGTCCGTTCCATGCGCGCGTGTCGGATGAGGTAGGGACGAGGCATGCCTCGCCCCTACAGCGCCGGTGATGACAACGATTCCATGAACATGATTCGGCATCACCACAAACGCATCCAATTCAACATGTGGGAAATGTTGCGGGCTTTCGTTCCAACATGATTCCACGATTCGCCCGTACTCATTCATTCGCATCACATCATCCGCAATCTCACCGCACAAACATCGCCTGTCTCGCACACAGGCAGTCACGAAATATGCGCCTGCTTGCGCGTAATCGTAATCCTTCAGACGGATCGAAGCCCGATGCTTAGACGCGCTAACCACGCGAGGATGATAGCGCACATCAATCGTGAAAGTCAATCGCGTCTCGACCACGACTCACAGCAGGTCGTTCAGCCAAAGCAGGAATAGTCTGGTTTCATGCGTTCGTGCATAGTTGAAAACCGACGTGCTGGTCAGATACCGATGCCGCGCGTTGATGTAACTTGCAACTTCGTTCGTCTGTCAAGTATAATGCGCGACAATCGTTGAACTGGCTGATGCTGATTTTCAATCTGCTGTTGGGTGAGCATCGTCTCGTGCCCCGAGGAGGCGCGCTGTCGAGGAGCACCTCAGCAGTTCCTTCAACATGAAGTCTAAGCACGCTCACACTTACAAGGAGGCCTCCTAATGAAGTATGTGAAACCCGAGCTCGTCAAGCACGACGAACTCAAGCAAGTTACCTTCTCCAGCCACTAAACCTAATCGCGCCGCGCCGCTGAGGATTGCGTTCTACGTGATCGCAGCCGGCGCGCTCTCTCTCGCTGAACCGTTCGACAGCGCGCCTCCTCGGGAACACGAAGCACCCACGCCGAATCATTCATGAGCACGCTTGGCTCGATCGAATTACTGCTTGCCGCTTTCCAACCTGATACCAACCCAGCGATCTGGCAAGCGCAATTGGCCCATGCCGACACTGACAAACTCGCAGTGTCGGCAATTGTTTTAGGATGGGCTCCGCTCTTCCATTGGCAGCTGACACAATGGAGCATCGCGCTGCCGCCGCGCGCTGAGGCAAAGTTGCTCGCCACGCGCCGCGCATCGGCGGCTCGCCAAGTCGCAATTACTTCACAACTGAGCGAACTGCTTGACGCGTGCGCACCTGCTCATATTGAATTGCTCGTGTTGAAAGGCGCGTACTTAGCCACGCACGTCTATCCCGAACCCGACACGCGACCCATGAACGACATTGACGTGCTCGTGCAACCTGAGCAGTTGCCCGCGCTCGAAACGATTCTGCTGCGACTGGGTTACGCCGCGCACTACAAATCACCCGAAAGCGGCGCGCGTGTCGTCAAGCACACCTCGACGTTTCGCAAGCGCAGCGGCGACGGTGCCACGCCCAACCCCTATATCAGCAGTGAGAGCGAGCGCACGATTGAGCCGCACAGCTCGCTCGAAGAATCGTGGTTCGGCTTGCGCGCTGACATCACCCGCGGCGTGTGGCAGCGTAGTATCACGACAAACTTTGGCGCACATAGTGCGCGCGCGCTGTGTCCGTCCGACTTGCTGCTGCACCTCAGCGTGCATCTCACGTTTCATCTCATCATGGGTTATCCATCGCTCGTGCAGTTGGTGGACTTGCTGATGGTCAGCCGCACGTTGCAAGCCGACGATTGGACTGCGCTCGTCCTGCGCGCGCGTGAGCAAAAGGTGAGCGGCTTCATCTACGCCGCGCTGCGTCTTGCACGAATCACATTGCATGCGCCGATTCCAGAATTTGTTTTGCGCGGACTTGCGGAACACACTCGCGCACATGTGCGCGCGCACGCCGAGACACTTTCACTGCAAGATGTCATGCACCGCACTCAGCGCCCGCCGCTCACGACGCTGGCACAGCGACTGCAACGCGGTATACACGAGCGGCGCGAGACCGCGCGCTGGGCGCGCAGCATCGGCGAGCGCGCCGCCGTGTGGCGCACGCTGGTTGATGTGAGCCGCACCGACACGGCCAGGCTCATCGGCGCACGGTTGCGGCAGCGCAGAACACCTTAACCGCGAAGAGGCGCCGCCCGTCGCCGATTCGGCGG
>JBBPZQ010000009.1:0-12544 GCA_038198935.1 Anaerolineae bacterium | reverse complement strand
TGTTTCGCCCAACAGATCTTCAGGCTTCTGATACTCTTTCAGTAGTTCGTCTAACAGTTCCGGTCGGATGGTCATCGCTATTCTCCTTCTTTCGGATTATCTGAGTGATGACCATTTACACAAAATCTATGATACCCTCGCCGTTATCATCCATTGCCTCTCGATATTTTCTGATAAATCTGCTTCGTTAGTATAATCGCCTCCGACTGTTGCGCTCTCTATCGCGTGCAGTCTGCCAACCAATTCAAATTCACCTAGAAAGTATCCTCTCATGCTCCAACCCCTTCACGCCGGCCAAACCGTTCAAGTCTTGGCGGATCAGGGCCGCTATTTCCGCTACATGTCGGAGTTCGTCGGCTTCACGCAGGAGGATGTCGAGATCATCCGCAAGACCAAGCCGATTGTCGAGAAGCATCTGTCGGAAATCATCAACAAGTTCTACGCGCACCTGCTGCGCTATCCACCGACGCGCAAATTCTTTTTGAAGAAGGACGGCACGCTTGACCAGCCGTACCTCGAACTGCGTATGCGGCATCAGGCGAACTTCTGGCTGCGCACGGCGGACGGCGTGTTCGACGACGAGTACGCGAGTTACCTCGACTACGTGGGCCGCGCGCACACCTCGCGCGGCGCAGATCCGAGCGTGTACATCGCCGAGCGCTACGTCATCGGACAGGTCGGCTTCATGACGCACGCCGTCAACGAGGCGCTGACCAAAGAACTGCGGCACGTAGATGAGGACTTCGAGTTAGCCGCCATTGAGTCGTGGAACAAACTGCTGAACATCGTGCTCGAAATGCTGGCGCGCGCCTACGGGAAGGAGCGCGAAGCCGAGACGTTCGATGCGCTGGTCAGCGTGGATGCCGACGAGGTGACGAAACTTTCGGAAGAGGCGATGCACCTTGAGATGGACAAGGACAAGGTCGAGCCACAAAAGGCGGTGACCGTCGCGTGGGTGCATGACATTCCGGACGGCGAGCGCAAGTTGGTGGACGTGGAAGGCATGTCCATCGGCGTGTTCCATCACGAAGGCAACTGGTACACGCTGCGCAACACGTGCCTGCATCGCGGCGGCCCTATCGCGACGGGGCAACTGGAGTGTGACACGCTCACCTGTCCTTGGCACGGCTTCCAATACGACGTGCGCACGGGACGCTTGCTCGCCGACCCGAACGCGAAGTTGGACACGTTTCCTGTGGTGATCGCCGACGGCGAAGTGCGCCTGCTCATGCCCGACTTCGAGGCGATGGACGCGAGCACATAACAACTTCTCGCGCGGACATGCTCAATGGCGAGGACTCACTCCTCGCCATTTTGGTTGTGTGCGCAGAAATTCAGAGGCAGACTATTTCGACTCTCCTTACACCTCTTGTATAATCGCCTCCGTACTGAACTTCGGAGGTCGTATTGAGCAATTCGCAAAAGGTATTGGTCATCGGACTCGATGGCGTGCCGCTCGAAATCATCAAGCCGTGGGCGGACGCGGGCAAACTGCCCACGCTGAAAAAATTCATGGACGAGAGCGCGGTGGGCCATCTGGCAAGCACCATGCCGCCCACTTCGGGTCCCTCGTGGTCGTCGTTCGTCACAGGCAAGAACCCCGGCAAGCACGGCATCTACGATTTTCTGTTCCGCAAGCGCGACGACTACGTGTTCCCGCCCGTCAACACGACGCGGCGCGATGGCAAGGCGCTCTGGAAGATCGTCTCCGATGCGGGCAGAGTCGCGGGCGCGCTCGGCGTGCCGATCGCGTACCCAGTGGACAAGATCAATGGGCCGATGCTGTCCGGCTGGCTGACGCCGTACAACGCCAAAGATTTTTATCATCCGCCCGAACTGCTACACGACCTCGAAGCGCACCTCGGCGGCACGTATCATATCTATCCGACCGAGACGTTCGCCGAAGGACGCGGCGTCGAGACGTTTCTGCGCGCGTCGGACGAACTGCTCGATGGGCTGACCAAGTCCACGCTGTTCATGCTCGACCGTTACGACCCCGACTTCTTCATCGCCGTCAACTTCGATACCGACCGCATCCTGCACCAGATGTGGCACTACCTCGACGCGTCGCACCCGTGGCGCAGCGACCAGCAGGATAAGTCTGCGCCTGTCTTGCGCTACTTCCAAAAAGTGGACGAGAGCATCGCGCGCATCCTCGCGCGCACCGACGAGAACACGCTCGTCGTCATCTTGTCCGATCACGGCATGGGCGCGGCGCACAACTTCGTTGTGCTGAACAATTGGCTCCTGCAAATGGGCTTACTCAAACTCAAGAGCGACCTGCCGACGCGCGCGAAGAAGTTGCTGTTTGACGCGGGTTTCACCCTGCGCAACGTGCACCGCATCGCTAATCGGCTCGGCTTAGCAAAGCACGCCGAGTACAAGATGGGCTACTTCACCGACGCGCTGATGAAGTATTTTTTCCTGTCGTTCCGCAATGTGGACTGGGCGCGCAGCCAAGCGTACTCGTTCGGGCGGCACGTCGGCGCGATTTACATCAACGTGACGGGGCGCGAGCCGCAGGGCTGCGTCGCGCGCGGTGCGGAGTACGAGCGCGTGCGCGACGAGATCATCGAGCAGGCGAAAGACTTCCGCGACCCGCGCGACGGGCGGCGCATCATCGAGCGTGTGCTGAAGCGCGAGGACATTTGGCACGGCGCGCACCTCGACGAAGCACCCGACCTGGTGATGCTGCCCAAAGAGCCGACCGACATCTTCTTTGGGTTGGCGGACTTCGGATCGAACCAGTTGATGGATCGCGTCTATCGCTACAGCGGGATGCACCGCAATGATGGCTTGCTCTTCATGCGCGGACCCATGATCAAGAAAGGTCACGCGATCACGGGCGCGCAGATTCAGGACATGGCGCCGACGATTCTGTACGCGATGGGTCTGCCCGTCGCGCGCGAGATGGACGGGCGCGTATTGAGCGAAGTGTTCACCTATCCATTCAGCGCCGAGCACCCGATCAGCTACGACGACGGCACCAGCGCCGAGCAGTCGCGCGAGGTCGAAGACTACAGCGACGAAGAGGCGAAGCAGGTCGAGGAGCGGCTGAGGGAGTTGGGGTATCTGGGGTAAGTGTCAGGTGTCAAGTGTCAGGTGTCACGACACTTGGCACTTGACACTTGACACGCGAATGAAATACCGCACGCTCACACTTTTCACCCTGCTGCTCGCCTTCGCGCTGCGCCTGACCAATATCGAAGCGCAGGGCATCTGGGGCGACGAGGCGTTCTCGATCTACACAGCCAAACAATCTATCGCGTATATCACGAGCGGCGGGACGGACGTACACCCGCCGCTTTATCATTTGCTGCTGCACTTCTGGATTCAGCTCGCTGGCGTCTCGCCGCTCGCGGTGCGCGTTCTCTCAGTGATGTGGAGCATGGTCATAGTGGCGAGCGGCTATGCGCTGGCGACGAAACTGAGGGGAGGCGGCAGACCGCAGACGGCCGATACGTCCACTGTCCACCGTCCGACGTTCGCTGTCGCATTCCTGATCGCCATCGCTCCATTTCAAATTTACTACGCTCAAGAGACGCGCATGTACGCGCAGGTCGCGGCGCTGTGCGCGCTGTCGCTCGTGTTCTTCGCACGTTGGTTGCAAACCGGAGATCGCAGATTAGGGGCAGGTTACTTTATCAGCACACTGCTAGCCATCTACACAGAATATTTTGCGTTCTTCATTCTTGCCGCCGAAGCGTTTTTTTTCCTGTGGCGCGTCAACCCGCGCAACAAGTTCCATTCTGATAGCCGTCGGTTGGAAACCGATGGCGCTTCGCGCGGGCAAAACCGCATCGGCTCAAAGCCGACGCCTAATGGCGCGAAACTTGCTTCGCCCGTGGGTTGGCGAACGATCATTGGCGCTCATCTTTTGCTCGCGGCGTTGTATCTACCGTGGATCGTGATGCAAGTTGGCGATCTCAGCACGCGCGCCAGTACGCGCGCCAACACACTGCCGTTGCAAAGCGCATGGGATGTCGTCAGCAAAGCACTTGGCGCGTTTTTCATTGGCACGACGCTTGATGGCAGCGCGCAATTTGTGCTGGCACTGCTATTTCTTGTGCTCGCTCTGATCGGCTATCTCGCCACTCGCCACTTGCCATTTTCCAATCTGCTCGCGCTTGGCATCGCCCTGCCCATCGTCGGCGCAATTGCTTCCAATCCACTGCTGCCATATTTTCGTGAGCGCTTTGTGCTGCTCGCGTCTGCACCGTTCATTGTCTTGATCGCGAGCGGAATCGAAGCCACGTCGTTACGTATCACGCATCACGCATTACGCATCACACATCACACATCACGTATTTCCCTTATCTCTCTTATCTCCCTTATCTTCCTCATTTCCCTTTTCACTCTCAACCGCTACTGGTCGAGCCCGCAATTCCACAAGGGCGAATACGATCTCGCCATCGCCGCGATCCGCGCGAGCGCGCAGCCGCACGATGCGGTGATCGTCTATTCGCCGATTCAGGACGCGCTGTACGACTACTATCGCATTGATGGACTTGTGTCATACGCGCTGCCGAAGGCTGACTTGAACGCGATCAGTGTGCAGCACCCACGCGCGTGGCTCATCCTATACGGCGACCCTGCCGTGTACGATCCGAATCACGCGGCGGAAAAGTTTTTGAGCGCGCGCGGCTTCAAAAGTTTCTATCAGAGTTATCGCGACGGCGCGCTCGCGCGCTACGACTTTGCAAGCGGCGATGCGCTCGTCGAGAATCGGCAGATCAAGTTCGGCGATGCGATCTTGCTGACGGCATACTCGCTGCCGTCGGCGATCACGCGCGGCAGCACGCTGCCGCTTGCGCTGCAATGGCGGACGAGCGTGCGGCTGGACGAGAACTACACGGTGTTCGTGCATTTGCTCGGTGCGGACGGCAAAGTGGTGGCGCAGATGGACACACAGCCCGTGGGCGGCACGCGCCCGACGAAAACGTGGCAGGTTGGCGAAACGATTCGCGACAACATCGGCATGACAATTCCAAGCGATGTGCCTGCCGCACATTATCAAGTTGAAGTAGGAATGTATCAATTACAAACGCTGAAGCGATTAGAAATTCGAGACTCGGGAGATTTGCGCGTGCAGGCTGACGCGCTGATCATTGGGGAGGTGGAAGTGCGCTGAACGACGCGAAGGCGACGAGAAATGTAAAGACCTCACACTGTCGTGAGGTCTTTTGATTGGGCAACTATCTCTCATCCCATCGCTTCTCCCGCAAGGAGAAGCGTGCAAGCCCGCTCCCTGTGGGAGCGGGCTGGGGTGAGGTTCAATCTGAAATCTAAAATTCCCTCACTGCCACTTGCCGCCGTTCAGCAGCACGCGCACGTTACCACGCTCATCGTGCAGAGCTAGTCCGCGCTCGAAGTTCTGTACTTGGCCCGTCATACCTTGCTCGTCTGCCGTCGCAAAACCAATCGCCGCGCCTGCGCCGCCGAGTTGCTCGCGCCAGACTTTGCCGAAGCCGCGTTTCGGCTCGAGCAGGTTCGGCGGCGGCGTGACGAATCCGCCCTCGGGCTGATCGCTGTTCCACGTATCGTTGAACGCGCGATAGCTGCCGTCCTGCATCAGCGCGTAAATCTGCCGCGAGTCGCCGCGAAAGATCATCGTGCCGTGCTGGAATGGCTGCACGGCGACGAACGTATCACGCGCGTCGTCGGTCGGGCAACCGAGTGCGCTCTGTAAGTTTGCGTCGAAGCGGGCGGCGAGCCAACTCGCCGCCGACTTCGCGCATGGCTGCGGTTTTGTGATCGGCTGTGTGGTCGTTGTGTCTTTGGGCTTTGGCGTCGTGGTCGTGTCGGCCGGCTTGGTGGTTGTAGTCGTCGTGTCTTTGGGTTTGGCTGGCTGTGTGCCGCCGTCGGTTGGCTTACTCGGCGTGAATGTCGGTTGGCCCACTTTGCCGATCTTCACGAACTGGCCCGTCACACTCACGGGACGCGGCGGCGCTTGGCGCTGCATCAGCAATTGGCGGAATGCCTCGCGCGGGTGCTCGTCTTGAAACTCCTCGTCGGCCATGTCGAATGGCACCCATTGCGGACTCTCGGCGCCGAAGCAGAAGAGCGTCGCGCCGACGACGTAATCATCTTTGTTCAACTCGTCGTCGTACCAAGCCAATTGTCGCATGTAAGCGGCGACGCCGTGCTCGGGCAAGAAATGTTTGTAGCCAGAGCGGTGCACCTTCTTACCATCTTCGACTTCGACATCGCCGACGTTGAGACTGCTGCCGTCAATGCCGCACTCGCTGAGGATGATCGGTTTGCGCGCGCGCGGCTCCAACAAATCCCAGACGCGCCGATAGCGCAGGCACAGCATCATGCCGCCCGTGCCCGTCGCGAGACCTTGTGTGTGCTCGCGCTCCATCGTCGGCGCGTCGTATTCGTGCAAGCCCAGATAGTCGGCTGCCGCTGCGCCGTCTTGCAAATATTGCCACAACTCCAAATTGGGATTGCCCGTCGCAAAACTGTAGGCGATGGTCTTGAAGCCGTTGGCGCGCATCGCTTCCGAGAAGACGACTTGAAACGCATTGAAGCGTTTAGCGTGATCAACGCGATCTTCCGGCTTATCGTCCACCAAGCCAATCTCGTTGTAGCCCTCCCATGCTTCATACAAGCCGCGCAGTTGGTCGGCAAAGGGTCGAATGCGCGCGGCAAGGTCCTTTGCATTCTGTTCTGGATGGTCGAGCGGCTGCGGTGGCACGAGTCGGCCGATCAGCATACTCTTCGGCGACACGTCGCGGCACGCCTTCGCCGTGTCGAAGTTGGGATCCAGGAACTTGATGATGCGCGGCTGTGTGTCGCGCACGAACTGAATGAATTTAGATGGCGGGCGGTTGACGTGCAGACCGAGCTTGGTCATCGTGTCCTCCTTTGGACGGTCAACACAATCGAGCGAAGCGCGCGTAATATAGCAGGAACACAAGAGCGAACTCAATGTGGATTTGAAGCAAAGGGATCAATGGATGAGCAACGGGCAAACAGATAGGACTTACGCAGTCGGATTTCATTTACACTTGATGAGAGGCGCGGGATTCCCAAAACCTCGCGGGCCCCGCCGTAAGTCCTATCACAATTCTTTTTCTTTGCGCGCGCGCCCAATGGCGCCGTCGAGGTGGTGCAGTTGATGACCGATGAGCGAGCGCGCACTCGCCACGTTGTACTCGAACCAGCGCTTGAGCATGCCGCGCGTCGTGCGCTTGACTTCGGGCATGATCGGCTCGAACTGCACTGCCGCCGCCGCCCACGACAAGCCCGCGCCGAACGAGACGAGCACGATGTTATCGCCGGGCTTGATGCGCTTCTCGTCCACCGCTTCGCAGAATGCAATCGGGACCGAAGCCGTCGAGGTGTTGCCGTACTTCTGTACGTTGATCATCACGCGCTCGTCAGGCAGCTTCAAGAATTTCGCGGCATTGCTGATGATGCGCAGGTTCGCCTGATGCGGGATGAACATATCAATATCGTCGAGGTGCAGTCCCGCGATATCGCACGCTTCTTTGGCTGCCCTGCCCAGCACGCGTGTCGCAAACTTGAACACGGCCGTCCCATCCATCGTGATGAACTGCAATCCTTGATCGAGCACTTGTTGCGAGAGCGGATGTTTGCTGCCGCCCGCGGGGACGCACAACAGGTCGCCGCCCGATCCATCGGAACCAAGTTTGTAACTGAGCACGCCACCCGGCGCAGTGCTCGCGCGCAGCACGAACGCACCCGCGCCGTCGCCGAACAACACGCACGTGCTGCGATCCGCCCAGTTCACCAGACGCGACAAGGTCTCCGCGCCGATGACCAATGCATTCTTCACCATGCCGCCTGTGACCATTGAGGCGCCGACGGCGAGCGCATACACGAATCCAGAGCAGCCCACGGAAAGATCGAATGCGCCGGCGTGCGTCGCGCCGAGCGCGTCTTGCACTAGACACGCCGTCGCGGGGAAGATGAAGTCTGGCGTGGTGGTCGCCACAATAATGAGGTCGAGGTCGCTGGGATTCAGTCCCGCGATCCACAACGCATCGCGCGCGGCGCGTATCGCCATCGTCGAGGTCGTCTCTTTCGGATCGGCGATATGCCGCTCGCGAATGCCCGTGCGCTGCTGAATCCATGCGTCGCTCGTATCAACGATCTTGGCCAGATCGTCGTTAGTCATCACTTTCTCCGGCACATACTTACCCCAGCCGACGATGTGCGCGTAGCGTTTGTCCGCCGGCATTCCGTGATCGTGACCATTTGCTTTTCCATTGGTTGTCATTGCGGCACCTCCCTCGCCTGCGGCGGACGACGGCAGACCGACGCGAACTTCCGTCCTCCGTCTTCGGTCTTCCGTCAGATTTTCCGAAACACCACGCACGAATTGTGTCCGCCCAGTCCCATGGCGTTGGACATGGCCACGTCAATCGGCTGTGCGCGTGCGACGTTGGGCACGTAGTCGAGATCGCATTCGGGGTCGGGTGTTTCGTAGTTGATGGTCGGCGGCAAAAGGTTTTCCTGCATCGCCTTGATGGTGATGATCGCTTCGAGCGAACCCGCCGCGCCGAAGCAGTGGCCAATCATAGACTTGGTGGAACTGACCGGCACGTCGTAGGCGTGCTCGCCGAACGCGCGCTTGATGGCGAGCGTCTCGGTCTTGTCGTTGAGCGGTGTGCTCGTGCCGTGCGCGTTGATGTAATGTACGTCTTTTGGCTCTAGGCGCGCGTGCTTCATGGCGACCTGCATCGCGCGCGCCATGCCTTCGCCGCCCTCGCTCGGCTGCACCATGTGATTCGCGTCGGCGGTCATGCCGTAGCCGGCCAACTCGGCATAAATCTTAGCGCCGCGCGCACGCGCGTGCGCTTCGTTCTCCAGAATCAAAATGCCCGCGCCTTCGCCGACGACGAAGCCATCGCGCATCTTATCGAACGGGCGCGAGGCTGTGGTTGGTGCATCGTTGCGCCGCGAAAGCGCGTTCATGATGTTGAAGCCCGCGAAGCAGATCGGCACGAGCGCGGCTTCGCTGCTGCCCGTGATGATCACGTCGGCGTCGCCGCGCGTCAGCACGTTCATCGCTTCGCCGAGCGCGGTGCCGCCCGTCGCGCATGCGGCGGTCACGGCGATGTTGTTGCCCTTCGCGCCATAGGTGATCGCCACTTGGCCCGACGCGGAATCAGGCAATACCGCCGAAATGAAAAATGGCGAGATGCGGCGCGGTCCCTTCGTGTGCAGGTTGAGAATCTCGTCGCTCAACATGCCGACGCCGCCGATGCCGGTGCCGATGCCGACGGCGATGCGCTCGGCGTTCTGCGGCGTAATCGCGAAGCCGGCATCGGCGAGTGCTTCTTTCGTGGCCGCAATCGCAAACTGCACGAAGCGATCCATGCGCCGCGCTTCTTTCCTCTCGATGAATTGCAGCGGATCAAAGTTTTTCACTTCCGCCGCGAAGTGCGTCTCATATGGCGACGCGTCGAAATGCGTGATCGGCGCGACACCCGACACGCCGTGCTTCATTGCGTGCCACAAACTCGGCACGTCATTGCCGACGGGCGAGAGCGCGCCCATGCCCGTCACGACGATGCGGTTCTGCTGCCCCATGAAAAAATCTCCTCTAAGCACACCAGATACAACACCCAAATTTTGGAAAGGATACGCAAGTGTAACCAGCCCGCCGCCGAACGCCAAATTGTTTTTTTAGGTTTGTTTGGGAGAACTGGTGTGTGCAAAGGGAAAAGAGAAAAGTGATACGACGAAATTCACCGGCTTGCCGCTCTTCACTTTGCACTTTTCACTCCGATTGGTTACAATCGCGCATGAACGTCAACGAAATGAGAACGAGGACGAGATGAAGAATCACAATCAGCGCGTCGTCATCACAGGCATCGGCGCGGTGACGCCGCTCGGCTTGACGATGGACGAGACGTGGCAAGGGCTGATCGCAGGCAAATCAGGTGTTGCGCGCTTGACGGCGTTCGATCCCGCGAACATCCCGCCGAAGATTGCGGCAGAGGTCAAGGGCTTCGATGCGCAGAAGTACATGGACTTCAAAGACGTGAAGCGCACGACGCGCATGACGCAGCTCGCGATTGCCGCGACGCGCGAAGCACTCGCGCAAGCGCAACTGGATTTGAACAAAGAAGATCGCACGCGCGTTGGCACGGAGATCGGCACGGCGGTCGGCGGCATCGAAAACGTGATCAGCGAGCAGCACACGCTCGAACAGCGTGGCGCGCGGCGCATCAATGCACTCGCCGTCCCGTCGTTCTTAATCAACATGCCGTCGTGCCAGGTTGCCATCATCTTTGGCGCGAAAGGGCCCGCCCATTCGCCCGTCGCCGCGTGCGCGACCGGCATCTACGCCGTCGGCGACGCGGCGCGGCACATCCAGCATGGCGATTCCGATGTGATCATCACCGGCGGCACCGAGTCGCTCATCATGCCCGTCGCGCTGGCCGCGTTTGATCGCTTACAGGCGCTCTCGAATCGCAACGACGACCCCGCGGGCGCGTGTCGGCCATTTTCGGTGGATCGCGACGGCACGGTGATCGGCGAAGGCGCGGCGGTGCTGATTCTCGAATCGCTCGAACACGCCAAGCAGCGTGGTGCAAATATTCTGGCCGAAGTCGTCGGCTACGGCGTGTCGGAAGATGCGTATCACGTCGTCGCACCCGATCCTGCAGGGGACGGTGCAGCGCGCGCGATGAGTGCGGCGTTGCGCGATGCAGACGTGAAACTCGACGAGCTCGACTACATCAGCGCGCACGGGACGGGCACGCCGCTCAACGATCTAAGCGAAACGCTCGCCATCAAGCGCGTGTTCGGCGAGCAGGCGTACAACGTGCCGATCAGTTCGATCAAATCCATGATCGGGCACACCTTCGGCGCAGCGGGCGCGATCTCGATTGCGGCGAACGTCAAAGCGATTCAGGACGGCATCGTGCCGCCGACGATCAACCTGAATAAGCCCGACCCGCAGTGCGACCTCGACTACGTGCCGAACCGCGCGCGCAAGCGCGACG
Organism: Anaerolineae bacterium; assembly: GCA_038198935.1. GTDB lineage: Bacteria > Chloroflexota > Anaerolineae > JACRMK01 > JACRMK01 > JBBPZQ01. The sequence goes on along the minus strand of JBBPZQ010000009.1, from coordinate 1,559 downwards.
TGCGCACGGCGATGTCGAACGCCTTCGGCTTCGGCGGCCAGAACGGCAGCGTGATTGTGAAGCGGTTTGAGGGATGAAGAGATTAGAGATTGGAGCCTGGAGCTTGGAGATTCAGCGGTCATGGACGAGAGCATCATCAAGCAACTGCATGAGCGATTGATGCGCGATGCGAAGTTGTCCAGCGAGGAGCAGCAAACATTGAGCAGTGCAACGTGGTATTGGCGTCAACGTACATCATACGAGCGTTTACGCGCACTCGAAATGCTGCGGCGCATGATTTGGGGCTATGATGATAGCCTACGCATTCAGAAAGTGTTCGAGGTCGTATCTGATGGAAGAAGTGAAATGCGAGTGGTGGAGATTGAACGAGGCGAATGGGAACGACTTTAGTCAAAGATGATGTGTGGACGCGCTTCGACGAGGCCAGTGCGCTCGCGCAGGACGGTCGCTGGCGCGAGGCAATTCCGCCGTTTGAAGCACTGCTGGATGAAGAACTCTCGCGTGACCTGCGCGCGCATGTGTTGAACGATTTGGGGGTGGCGTATCAGTCGCTCGGTGATTTCGAGAACGCGATGGAGAAGTTTCGTGCGGCGTGGGAGATTTACGAGCGTGATAAGAACCAACTCGGCGCGGCGATTGCACTCGGCAATCTCGGTACCGTTCATCGCCAGCAGCGCGAGTGGCACGACGCGATTGGCTGCTTCGAGCGCAGCCTGCTCGTGTTCGAGAATTTGAAAGTCGCCAACCTTGCCGTCGCCAAGCTGCGCGTGGATATGGGTGACGCGCTCGCGGCGACGGGCAAACCGAAAGCGGCGTGTGAGCAATACGAACTCGCGCTCGCGCAGCAAGAGGCGGATGGCGACACGCGCGCGATGGCACTGACGCTGCACGCGCTCGGCACGGCGCAGCGCGCGCGCAACCGTTGGGAAGATGGCATTGCCGCGCTCGAACGGAGCATCACATTGTTCGAGCAACTCGGCGATACGCGCAATCTCTCGATCACACTCAATCGTTTGGGCGAGCTGCACTACGAGCGGCGCGATTATCCTAACGCGATTGAAGTCTATCAGCGCGACTTGAAAATCGTCGAGCAACTCAAAGACCAGCGCGCGATCGCGCAGACGCTCAATAACCTTGCGCTCGCGTATGTGTCCGAGAAAGATTTCGAGCAGGCGCGCGTGCTGCTCAAGCGTGCGATTCCGCTCTGGGACAAACTCGACGACGAGTTTGGTATGGCGATGGCGCTCTGGACGCGCGCGCAATTGCATGTGGAGCAAGCAGACCTGGAGCGCGCGGACAAAGATGGTGAGCGTGCACACGCAATCTTCATACGATTAGACCGCAACGACGAAGCCGACGCGGTGCGCAAGTGGCTTGCCTCAGCGCAGCGCGGCAAACGCACAGGACTGCGACGATATTTTTGAGGATTGCGAGTGGCGGGGGGGGGGTTTTTTAATAAATAAAAACCCCAAGCCACAGCATATATTTTAGTTTGTCAACGTAACCCTGCGTGACACCCACGTCTTTGACGGGGGGTTTGGGGTTGGGGGCGGGGGGTT
>JBBPZQ010000008.1:0-6872 GCA_038198935.1 Anaerolineae bacterium | reverse complement strand
CGCGTACGTCGCGCGGATCGCTGAGTAACTCGGCTTGCTCATAGAAACTGCCGAGATCGAAAAAGAATCCGTCCACGCCCACAGGCGTTTCTATCGCCCATGCCGCGACTGTGTTATGATGCATCTCGACCTCCTTCGGTATACTGGGGTTTAGGCAACGCCAGTGTACCCGAAAGAGGTCACTTTTTCATCTCCTGTCAACCGACTTTGGAAAAGCCCTATCACAACACCTGCGCGTGCGGTTTGCGCTTGACGAATTGACCTTTGCCTTGCTCGCCGAGCCAGCGCTCGCCGTCCACGATCAGCTTGCCGCGCAGGAAGACTTTGCTCGGCTTGCCCTTGACCTGCCAGCCTTCGTACAGATTGTAGTCGGTGCGCATGTGCATTGTGCTCGCACTGATGGTGTGCGCCGCGTTAGGATCCCACAGTACGATGTCCGCATCGCTGCCAACGGCAATCGTGCCTTTGCGTGGATACATGCCGAAAATTTTCGCGGGGTTCGTCGCCGTCAATTCGACGAAGCGGTTGGCGCTGAAGTGTCCGCCGTTCACGCCCTTGTCCCACATCACCATCTGCCGATCCTCGATGCCCGGCACGCCGTTTGGAATCTTGCTGAAGTCGCCTTCGCCCAGTTCTTTGCCCGGCATTGTGCCGGGCCGCGTGCCGTCGAAGTAGAAGGGGCAATGGTCTGTCGAGACCGCTTGCAGCAATCCACTCGACAGCGCGCGCCACAACGCCTGTTGATCTTTGGCTTGGCGCATCGGCGGTGAGCAGACGAACTTGGCTCCCTCGTAGCCCGGCGCGGCCAGGTTGTCCTGTGTGAAAAACAAATACTGCACGCACGTCTCGCCCATCACGGGGTAGCCCTTCTCGCGTCCATAGCGCAGCATATCGAGCGCGCCTTCGCACGTCATGTGTACGACATACAGTGGCGCTTTGGCGATGCCAGCAAGCTGCACCGCGCGGCTCGTCGCTTCGGTCTCGCATGCTTCGGGACGCGTCAGCGCGTGATAGATCGGATCCACGTTGCCTTTCGCCAGCGCATCTTTCACCAGCACATCAATCGCGTCACCGTTTTCGGCGTGCACCATGATCAACATGCCGGCTTCGGCGACTTTGAGCATCGCTTTGAACAACGTCGTGTCGTCCACTTGCAAGCTGCCCTTGTACGCCATGAACAACTTGAGCGAGGTCACGCCGTCGGCGACGAGCGACGGAATTTCGTCCATCACTTTGTCGGTTAGGTCGGTGATGGCCAGATGGAAGCCGTAGTCAATGCTGGCTTTGCCGTCGGCTTTCTTGTGCCACTCGGTCAAGCCATCGTGCAGCGAGCCGCCCTTCGGCTGAATGACGAAATCAATGTGTGAGGTCGTGCCGCCGAACGCCGCCGCGCGATGCCCCGTGAAGAAATCGTCCGACGCAACCGTTCCGCCGAACGGCAGTTCGAGATGTGTATGCACGTCAATGCCGCCGGGCATCACGAGCATCCCGCGCGCGTCCACCACTTGCGCGCCGTCGGTTTGCAAGTTCTTGCCAATCTGCACGATCTGCTCAGCGTCAATCAGCACGTCGGCTGGATAGGTGTCACCCGCGGTGACAATCGTTCCGTTCTTGATAAGAGTCGGCATGCTCACTCCTCAAATTCAAAGTTCTAGTTTCTCGAACGTCTCCGCGTAAATCCCCGCATACAAGTCGTTCTTCGGTGCGACAAAGTAATCCGCGCCGCTGAACTCGCGCTCGGTGAAGATCGCGGGCACGTCCTCGCACAGCACGAACGGCGTCGCCTCGTTCGTCTCGCCGCTGACGAGAATCGCGGCGGTAGCCAGATCGTCGGCGACGGCTTTCTCGGTCCACTTCAGCGGATTACCGTACAAGTCGCGCTTGCCTTTCTGGCTCTCGACGCCTTCGATGCCCGCCCACGCAATCGCGATGCCGATCACGCCTTTGCGGAACGGCACGACGTGCGAGTCCGTCAGCACGACGCCAAGTTCGCTCACGCCGAAGTGCGCGCACAGTTGATCGCGGAATGCGCGCACCCAGCGCCAGGGCTGCATGGGCCAGAGCACGGCATAGCCTTCGGGCACGTTCGAAAGATCAATGCCCGCATTCGCCATGAAGATGTAATTACGCAGCGTGACATAAACATACTTCGCCTGAAACAATTTTTCCGCTTCGTCGAGAATCAACTGCGCTAGACCCGGATAGGTAGTGAAATCTTTCGAGTACGGCAGTTGCGGCAACTTCTTTGCGGCGTCACTCACCCGCACGTCGGCTAACTTCAGGCAGCGACCCTGCTCCAGCGCGACGACCTTCGATGTGATGCACACGATGTCGCGCTCGCGCAATGGGCGCGGCAGCGCCTCGAGCAGAATCGGCAACAGTGGCTGGTTCGTTTGTATGATTGGCGTTTTGATCGGCGTGATGATCATCCGTCACCGCGTCGGCAGTCGTGACAGGTTTTTGGAAACCTGTCACGTCTTGCTGCTCCACGACTTTGCGCCGCACGTCCATACTGTGGACGGTCTCATGGCTGCATGCCGCCGTCCATCCATTCCTTAAATTTGTTGACGTTCGCTGCCGACCACGCGCCATCGCACGGCATCTCGCCGGCTTTGGTGCGATGATAGATGTCGTTTGCGTGATGCTTGACATCCTCATACTTTGACAGATCGAAGCCGCCGTAATCTTTCATCGAACTGATGTCGTCGGGTCGGAACAACGGGCGAATATCCTTGGCGAAACTGAGTGCCATACTGTGGACTCCTTGAGTGATGAGATGAATTGCTGGAAGTGTCATGGTTCAAGTGGCAAGTGTCACGTCGCGGAACCTATCGCCACATGACACTTGATACGTGACACTTGCCACTTGTTTCCTACGGCAGTGCATGAATCGCGTTCGCCGCGCGCAAGCCGGACTCAATCGCGCCATCAATCCAAGCATGCTCGCGCGAGGTGTGCTCGCCGGCGAAGTATAGTCTGCCTTCTGGCGAAATGATGTGCGGGTGTAATCGCTTCAACTGGCCAGGAAAGAAAAGCGCGAACGCGCCGCCCGCAAATTCGTCCTGATGCCAGAAGTGCGACGTGCCAACCTCGAACTCCTCAACGATCTGCGGGTGAATCTGCGCGACATCTTCCAGCGCTTCTTGGATGCGCTTGGTCGGCGGCAGCGATCCCCAACGCTCGGCGTCGGCCGCCCATGTGTAGCTGGCCAGCAGCACGCCGCGTCCCGTCTCGCGCCCGTGATCAGGATAGTAGAGATTACGAATCGGCAGGTCGGTCACGGTGCCGCCGCCGAAAATGCCCTCGTCCTCCTCCCAAAAGCGCCGCTTGCATTGAAACAAAATCTTCGCGGATGAGTCATAGTTCAGCTCGCGGATCGTGCGCTGCTTCTGCCGCGAGAGCGGCTGCAAGAATTCAATGTGCCGCAGGACCGGGAAGGGGATCGTGCAGATGGCGTAGTCTGCCTCCAGGCTGAATTTGCCCGTCGCGGTTTTGTAATGCGCGCTCACCTTGTCCATCGTCTGATCAACGGCGACAACTTCTGCGCCGTAGCGGATGTTCTGCTGCAATTCGGGCCAGAAACTCATCGGCAAGTTGTCCATGCCGCCTTCGATCTCGCATAGGTCTCGGAAGAAACCGCGCAAATCTTCTTGCAGCCATTCGGTGAATGCATTGTTCATTTCGGCTTCGGCGTTTTCGAGCAAGCCGTACATCTCACGTGCACCTTCGCTGAAGCCTTTGTCGTTCAGGAATTCTTCCAGTGAGAAGTCGGCATACTTGGCCTCGACTTCCTGCCAGCCCGCCTCGCCATCCTGCGTGATGCGCTCGACAATTTCTTTGATGGCATCGCTCCACAACTGCGCCGTTGTGCGGCCGCGTTCCAGTTCCGCCAGCTCGAACGAGAGAATGCTTGGGTCGGTGTCGCAGTCCGCGCGGCGCACGCGCTTGCCGCCGACGTGATAGTAGCACTGCGGATTGCCCATCGTGAATGAATTAGTCTTCAAACCGAAGTGCTCGACGTAGCCGAGCGTGCGGTGATGCACGCTTGGAATGCGCATCGCACCGGCTTCGGCGTACAGCCCGTGGCTGAACGGCTCGCGCAACGTGTAGATGCGGCCGCCGATGCGCTGTCGTGCTTCGAGGATGATGACCTCGTGACCCGCGCGCTTCAACTCGTAGGCGGCGCTAAGTCCGGCCATACCCGCGCCCATGATCAAGATCTTTTTGCGCGAGTTGTTATTCGCTTCCAGTGCAAATGGAGAAGGATTGCTCAACGTGCTGATCTCCTGCTTTGAGTTTGCGGTGCACGCGCCCTGCGCCGCGCGCCATCTTGCGACCGTGCCGACGCGGTGCGCCCTGCGACAACGTTACGACGAAACTGCGGAATGATTTTCTCGCCGTAGGTCTGAAGCGTCTTTTCTTCGTCGCCGCTCATCAGGTAAATGTTAAATTGCGTCACGCCCAGCTCGCGCAACTCTTCAAGACGGCGAACGTGTTCTTTGACGGGACCCACGATGCAGTAGCGATCCACGATTTCATCCGTCACGAACTCGGCGTTGCTGCTGCCCACTTCGGCGTGATGCAAGTAATTGTAGCCGTGACGGTCGCGGACGTAGGCGGTCAGTTCCTGTGGCAGTTGCGCTGGGTCGGCGCGCGAGATGAGATCAACCACGTGATTGGACACGAGCGCGGGGAACCAGCGCACGCGCTCGCGCGCCGTGTCGAGGTTGTTGGAGACCCACACGGGCGCGGCGCTCATAATCTGAATTTGCGAGAAGTCGCGTCCCACCCGCTTAGCCCCTTGACGCACAAATTCCAAGCACCACTGGATCAGGTGCGGGTCGGCAAATTGCAGGATGATGCCATCCGCCACTTCGCCTGCCGCGCTCAATGCCTTGGGTCCGTATCCCGCGACCCACACCGGAATTTTGCCGTGCGCCCACGCCATCTGAATCGGATGCCCCTCGTATTCAATCTGCTTGCCCGACGTGAGCTCGCGGAATATATCAATCGTCTTGAGCATGTGCTCGACGGTCGTCGGCTTCTTGCCCATCACGCGGCGCGACGAGTCACCGCGCCCGATGCCGAGCTGCGCGCGTCCGCCGCTGAACTCGTCTAAGGTGGCGAGCACGCTCGCGGTCACGGTTGGGTCGCGCACGATGGGATTGGTCACAAGGGGTCCAAACTTCATGCGCTTCGTGTTGGCTGCGATCAGTGTGAGGATCGGGTAAACTTCATGCCAGAGGACGTGCGAATCGAAACTCCAGCCATACGTGAAGCCCGCGCGCTCGGCTTGCTTCGCGAGCGCAATCATGCGCTGCATGGGCATGTCGGACTTGAAGGTGATGCCAAAGTCGAGCATTTGACGCTCCTATACGAGGTGACCCGATGATTGGGTGACCGGGCGATTGGGTGGTTGGGTGACTGGTTTTTTTGCTTGTGTTTGGTAAGGCATAGCTCGACCTCCTATGGAGGTTGATAATCACCCAATCGCCTAATCACCTATTCGCAATCCACTGCATCGTCTTCGTCGCCAAGCGATCCAACGCCAGCACCGCCATCTCCAGATGTTCTTCTTTCGTGTCTTCGAGATTGGTGTGCGACAACCCGCGCAGACTCTGCACGAACAGCATCACGGTCGGCACACCGGCGCGCGCGACCTCCGCCGCATCGTGCAGCGGGCCACTCGGCAGACGATGCGCTGTGCCGCTCACTTCGCGAATCGCTTCGTCAGCCATCTCGATTAATTCCGAATGAAACGGAATCGGCTCGATCTGCCACAGCCGATTCCACTCGACGCTGATGTTCTCCTCGCGCGCGATGCGCTCACTCGCGTCCCTGGCTTCGGCGAGCATTGCAGCCAGTTCGCTCGCACCCAGTTGTCGCTGATCGAGCAGCATCGTCGCTTCGCCGACGACGGCGGTGACGATGCCGGGCTTTGTGATCACACTGCCCACCGTGCACACGCCGTTGTGCTGCTTGGCAATCTCCCGAATCGCCAGATGCAATTTGGACACGCCGCCCAGCGCATCGCGCCGCTGGCTCATCGGCGTCGAGCCGGCGTGCGCGGATTGCCCAGTCCAGCGAATCTGATGTCGCTCGACGCCGACGGTGCCTAATACAACACCGAGCGGCAAGCCCATGCTCTCCAGTACGGGCCCTTGCTCGATGTGCAGTTCGAGATATGCGGCCGCGTTCTCCAATTGCTGATGCGCCTCCTTCGCGCGATCCAGATCAATGCCGTGTTGTTTCAACACAGTGGGCAGCGCGTTGCCTTCTTTGTCTTTGAGGTTGCGCAAGTCATCCGGGTTCATCGTGCCCGAACACGCGCTCGATCCAAACAGGCTGCGTCCGAAGCGCGCGCCTTCTTCGTCTGCCCAGTCCACCAGGCGCACCGTCACGGGCGGCGTGCCTTCGCTCGCGATGCGTCGCAGCACTTCAAGTCCAGCCATCACGTTGAGGCAGCCGTCGAGCCAGCCGCCATTCGGCACGGAGTCAATGTGCCCACCAATGAGCATCGCGCGCTCCGATGTGCCGCGCAGCGTCGCCCACTGATTGCCCGCCTCATCGATCATTACTTCCACAGGCAACTCGGAAAGTTTGTCGCGCATGAACTGCCGCGCCTTCACCCATGTTTCGGTGAACGCGACGCGCTGCGAGCCGCCCTCGTTGCCCGTCAGCGCGCGCAATTCTTTCAACTCGGCGATGGTTCGTGCGGGCTGAAGTGTATTGGAGTGTGTCATACGTCACTCAATTTCATGTTTGGAAATGGTGGGTTGGTTTTTTTGTTTTTATACCAATAAAAAAAAAAAACAAACCCCAAAACCACAAAAAAATTCCACCCACACGACACCCTCCCAGCAAACGCTTTG
>JBBPZQ010000007.1:0-26375 GCA_038198935.1 Anaerolineae bacterium | reverse complement strand
GGCGCGTCCCCCACGGGGGCGCGTGGCGCACCGTGCCCCCCCCCCACACCCCCCCCCCCACACCCACAACGGTTGTGGGGTGTTGCGCCCCCACCCCCCTTGGGGGTGAGGTTTGGGGTGCGGGGCGTTGCGCGGTTGATGGGCGTTTCACCGCCAGCAATATCGCCACGCCCTGCTGGATGTCGAACACGTTCTCATCCTTGCCGCCGTCGGGCGCGACCTCGCGCTTCTTCGCGTTGCCGTGCAAGTCCAGCACGTAAATCTCGTCGAAAGTGGCGAGCAAGTTCTGTCGCATGCCGCGAAAGGTCGGGTTGTCGAGATAGCCGTGATTGGTGATGAAGGCGACGATGCCTTGACCCGTCTGCGCGATGCGCCACTGCGCGAAGCGAATGAACTTCACGTAATCGTCTTGCAGCCATTTGGATTGACGCTCGCCGAGCGGCTTGCCATCCACGAAATAATAATCGCGCACGAGCGCACCAATCCATTCGCCCTGATTGGCGGAATGGCCCGAATAGGGCGGATTGCCGAGCACGACCATGATGTTGTCGTGCTTGACCTTCGCCGCTTCGCTGCCCTCTTCCGACAAGTAGCCTTCGATGCCGAACGTCGCCTCTTGCTTCACGCCTTGTTCGAGCGTGTTGGTCAGGAACACGCCGAGCCGCTCGTGCTTGGCGAACGAGTAGCCCAACTCGCCGAGCAGCAACCCCAACTTGAGATGCGCGACGGCATACGGCGCCATCAACAACTCGAAGCCGAAGATGCGCGGCAGCAGTTTGTCGTGCGCGTACTGCTTCCACGCGCCCGCTTGACCGTGCGCCAACTGTTCCTGATGGATGCGGCGCATCACTTCGTACAGGAACGTCGCCGTGCCTGTCGCGGGATCGAGCAGCAGCACGCTGCCGTCGGCCAGACCGAGCGGACGATTGAAACGCGACTGCAACAACTCGTGCACCGAGTTGACGATGAACTGCACGACGGGTTCGGGCGTGTAATACACGCCGCGCGACTCGCGCAGCTTCGGATCGTAGGCGGCGAGGAACGTCTCGTAGAAATGCACGACGGGATCGCTCGTCTGCGTCTGCTTGCCGAACGTTTTCAGAATCTCGCTCATGTCGGCGTGCGCGAGCAGCGCGGCCAAGTCGTCGAGGAACGGCGCGACGGCGGTGCCATCCAATTCTTCGCCCACGTCGAGGAACAGTCGCCGCAAAAATGGATTGGCTTGCGGCAGAAATTGATAGGCGGATGCGCGCGTGAAGTCTTTCGCCGTCGGCGCATTGACGCGCGCCGCGAATAAGCCGTATGCCATCGTCTGCGCGTACATATCCGCGAACTCGTCGGGCTTGAGCGTGGGCAGCAGGAAATGACGGAAAGCGTTCAACTGTTTGTGGAACATGCCCTGCTCGTCCTCTTCACGCAGCGAGCCGGCGATCAGGTCGCGCACGATTTTCGTGAGCGCTGCCATGCGCTGCGCCAATTCTTTCGGCGTGCCGACGGTCGGCACTTCGGTCGAATAGAATTGCTCGAACAGTTGCGCGGTCTTGGCGATGCCTTCATCATCGCGTCGTAGGGGCGCACGGCCGTGCGCACCTACATCGGCAATGCGCGTTGTGAGTTTCTTTGCGCCGTTGACGTACCAGCGAAATTCGAGGTAGTCGGTAAGAATGAGATTATGCAGCGAGGCGCGATAGCGTTTCAGTTGATCGCTTTTCTCGTCGTCGTCCAAGTCCGCGCCAACGTCTTTCGTTTCGAGGTAGCCGAGCGGAACGTGACGCCGCTCGACAATGAAATCGGGCGCGCCGCAGGCGATGTGCTTCGGGTCGCTCGATGCATCAACCTCAGGCGCAAGCGATTCGAGCAGATGCTCCAACGCCGAGCGATAGGTGTATTCGGTGGCGTTGCCGCCCTTGTAGTCGGCTTGTATCTTGGCGAGGTACGTCTCGAAAGGCGTGGTCATGCGCGGAAGTATAAACAGTTCCACTGCGGGAAGCAACTCGATGGATGTCTGAGAGTGTACTTCAGTTCTGAGGCGGATTTGATTGCTATGAACGCCCGCGAATCAAATTCGCGGGCTGAGGTCGTGGAAGCCTGCTGAAGCAGGCTGATATACTCAACTCGAGTTGGCTTCAGCCAACTTTCATGCGTTTAGCCGTGAAATTTATTTCACGGCGTTCCTGCGATGACCAACCTGCCCCTAAACTGAAATAGACCCGAGGTCAGACAAACAAACGGGCAGTCAACACGACTGCCCGTGAATATAGATTCCAGATTTAATTAGTTCGGCGCACGCAACCTTGGCAGGCCAGATGCTCGCGGCTTCTACGTCGCCTGCACGACCTCAAACGCCTGTCCAACGGGCGCGGCGCTGGCGTAATTGGCGCGCGGATGAGCGTCGAACCATGCGCGCACCTCAGGCATCGCACTGACCGCGCGCACCTCTTCCCAACTGTTGTATTGCCAGCCAAGCAGGTATCGGTCCCCGCCGCCGAGAAATCTCAGCAGACGACCGCCGACAAAACCATTGCCAATCTTCACGCCAACCTCGAACATTTCCTGGCGGCTCTGTTCAAAGGCTGTGGCTTTGCCGTCGTCAATCGTCCATTCGGAGAGCCAGGTGTAACCGCCCACGCGTGGCGGATCGGCGACCGCCACGACAATTTCATATGCCATGACCGGGCGCATGAGGCTGAACACTCCGTCGGCTGGGTTGGCCTTGACGAACGCCTGCATCTCAGGCCCATTGATGCCATCGCGCGCGGCGGCGCGGCTCTCCCAGCGATTGAAGATGCTGTACTGTGCGGGATAGCCTAGCGCGTTCGCCACCGTGCGTCGCTGGAATCCCTTTATTGCTTTTGAGGTGTCGCTATATTTTTGCGACCAAGCCAGATATTCGTCCGCTCTGAAAATTGCGACCGTGATGTCCGTGCGAGTGACATATGCCGTCATACGTTTATCTCCTTGTGCGCAGCCGATGGCTGCTGGCCGTCAACTTGAAGTGCGGTGGATGAACCGTGCAGTTGATTGGCGCGAGGGCATCACCGCCTTCGCTAAAAACAAAAAAGCGGCCGCGAACTCGAAGTCTCATGTGATGTGACTTCAGTCGGCAGTCGCCATGCGATGCGAATGCGTTGCAGGAAAGTCGGCGGCCATTGTGTGGCCTCCCGGCAATGACCGATGAACTAAGTTGTGCTTGCTTAGACGAGCGGAACTATATCACGGATTCAATCGCGGTGCAAGGCGTTGGAGGCTTCGACGCCACGTCGGGCGTCTCTACGTCACAATCCCAAATACGCTTCCCTCACCTTCGCGTTGTTCAGCAACTCGTGACCGCTGCCGCTCATCACGACGCGGCCCGTTTCGAGCACGTAGCCGCGCGTGGCAATCGCCAGCGCGTTGTGCGTGTTCTGCTCGACGAGCATGATGGTCATGCCTTCGGCGTTGATGCTCTGAATAATGTCGAACACTTCTGTTACCAACACGGGCGCGAGCCCGAGCGACGGCTCGTCGAGCATCAGCAACTTCGGTTTCGACAGCAAGCCGCGCGCGATGGCGAGCATTTGCTGCTCGCCGCCGCTCAACGTGCCGGCCAACTGATTGCGGCGCTCCGCGAGGCGGGGAAAACGCTCCAGCCATACATCCATCGTCTGAACGCGTGTGCTCCGCGCCCGCCGTGGATAAGCGCCCATCTCCAAGTTTTCGCGCACGCTCAGGTTCGCCCACAGGCGACGCCCTTCGGGAATATGCGCGATGCCCAGCTCCACGATCTCGTGCGCGGGCGCGCGCTGAATCGGTTTGCCTTCAAACGTGATCGCGCCCGACGACGGATGCAGCAGACCCGAAATCGTTTTGAGCGTCGTCGTCTTGCCCGCGCCGTTCGAGCCGACCAGCGCGACGATCTCGCCCTGCTGCACGTCGAGCGAGACATCCCACAGCGCCTGCACCTCGCCGTACGAGACGTTGATGTTGTCGAGCGTGAGCATATTTGGAAGTCACGTGAACGTACTGGGGCGGCCTGTCGTCCAGACCGCCTCAGCACATCCACTACCTTGTACAGATAGCGTTATCGAACGCTGATTGAGATTACGCGCGCAGTTTGCGCCCGACGAGCAATGCAACGAGGGCGACAAACGCAAACGAAACCATGTTACCACCCTTCGCCAAATCCATCAGTGGACTCAGCGCAGCTTGAACGCTCGGAGCGGATGCAGTGCCCTGCGCTTCCACTTTTAGCTCCAGCGCCGTCAGCCGTGTGACGACAGCTGAGTTCTGCTGCTGCAAGGCAGCCACTTGCTGTTGCAATGTAGCGTTCTCGGCCTTGAGCGCGGAGACTTCCGCAGTCGGCTCGGTGGCTGCGGAGAGAGTGTCCACTTTGGCGCTCAACTCTTTGACCGCGTTGATGGTCACGAAGGTGAGTGCACTGCTGTCGAACTTGAAAAGTTCAGTCTCTTCCACGTCGTCAGGGTTCAACTTTGCCTTGAAGGTTGCAACCGTGTACGGAATCACATCCTTGACATCTTGAGCGATGACGCCGATGCCGCGACTGCCTTTCGGCAAACCCGCCTTGCCGTTAAGACTGTAGCTCACGGGATTGATTTGGTTGAGCACAGTCAAACCATCCGTGAACGGTTGAATATTTTCTTTCAGTCGCGCATCGGATGGATTGGACCAACTGCCTCCGTTGGGTTTGGCTGCAGAATCCGTCGAGAGCTGGAGTTGGAATGTCGGATTGGGCACACCGATGCCGACCTTGCCATCGCTCGTAATGCCCATCACTTCGACGACGGGCGAACTCGAAGCCGCCGGGCGCGCGAGGAATTGGAACAGGCTTACGCCGCCCCGCGCATCCACCCGCAGGAACCCGCCTGGGGCTGCGCTGGTGTACGCGCCGCCGAAACGATTGGCGGAATCGTCGTTGATACCGAAGTCAATCAGCTGCGCACTCACTTCGGTGGCGACGCCGGCGTTAAAGGTCCTCCCAGCATCGTACACGCCGAACACACCGTTGACGGTCGTGCGGCCTGTTGATTCAATCGTGAGCCGATCAGCACCGCCCGTCTCGTCTCGAATGCGGAAGCTGCCGGGATTGGTATTGTCGCCGTAACTAGCGATGCGGTAGTTGCGCCCAAGGTTACCGGTGTGATTCAGGTAAATGGCGGGCGCGTGACCGGCAATAGGACTGTCAATCTCGATGCCTTCGCGGTCGCCGGTGATGACGTTCATGTGCAGCAACTGCACGGGGTTCGTCACGCCGATGCCGACCTTGCCGTGAAAGTCGGCACCGCCGACGACGCTGAGCGCATTGATCGGGTTTGTCGTACCGATGCCGACGTACGTGTCTACATACAGGCTGCCGTTGGCTTGAAAGCGAACGTTATCAAGCCAGCCTCTGTCTCTGCCCACCGATATGACGTTGTCTTTGCTGTACACCCAGCGGAAGCTGTGTGTGCCTGCCGAGACGGGCAGCACCACTTCGCTCCAGTCCACATTGCCGGAAATGCTCTTATAGTAACCACCACCGCTGGTGCAGCTCGGGTTGTCCAGACAGAACAGCAGAAGGTCGTAGTTTGGCTCTGAATCTACCTTCCAGACGAAGCGTGCAAAACCCGCGCTCGGGAAAGTGAAGTCAGTGTTGAGGAATGACGACTGACTGTTGCCAATCGCGCCGCTGGTTGCAGATGCAGCGCCTTGATAGAACACGGTGGTGGTCATCACCCAGGGCGCATTGCCGCCCGTCGTCCAGCCTGCCGGCGGAAAGGTCACGGCTTCAAAGCCCTCACCAGTCGTATTCGAGACGGCGTGAATGTTTCCATTTGCGACCGTCAGTTTGTCCGATGGTGTCGTCGTGCCAACGCCGAGCTTGCCCGTGCTGTCGAGGCGCATCGCTTCGGCGTTGTTCGTCTTGAACACGAGCGCCTGGTTGTCTGTCGTGCCGACGAAGTTCGTCACGGGCGACGTGCCGACGTTGCCGCTCAGTCCCCAGTTGCCCGACGAGTAGAGCGCATACGGCACTGCCGTGAGTGGCTGACGCGGCGTCAGTTCAGGATCGCTCGCGATGCTGATGCCGAGCCAACGCTCGCTGCCGTCGAATGCTGAGCTTGTCGAAGCACCGAAGTCGAGCTGGGTCGTAAACAGTCCGTTGGCGAGATTCAACGACTGGTTTACGGTGCCCAGCGGCGAGCCGCCCGTGGGCGTGCTATACAATTTGAATGAGAGGCTTACGCTGCCGTTGACGGGCGAGCCGTTCTGCTTCAATTGACCTTGATAGGTGAACGCCGTGCCCACAGTGGCTTGCGGACTGCGCGGCTGCGGTCCTTGCGCGGTCACCATCGTCGCGCCCGCTGCAAAGCACATCGCGATGATGCCAACCAATACAACAATTTTCATTTTCATGCTGCACGTTCCTTTCTTATCGGTGAGACGGTCCAAAATTCTGCAATCACCTCATGATGAGCGGCAAGTATACTTTGAGCTGACTGACGAGTTGCTCGAACGCCGCCCAGAACCCGCCGTTCAGCGTATACGCGCCGCCGATCTGTATGCCCGCGTCGGGTTGGCCGATGGTGCCGCTCAACGAGTACGCGCCGCCCGTGCTGGTGCCGCCGCCGCCGTCAATCGTGTTCCACGTCAGGTCGTAGCTGCCACCCGTCTGCGCCGCTGTAGGGGCTGGGTTGCCCAGCCCTTGCCCGAGCAGGGCAACAACGACCACAAGCGATGCAGTGAGCAACAGTAGTTTGCTTTTCATCCGATTCTCCTTGTCTTGAGAGACTGTCACCCATGTCCTGTGCCGTCATCCTGTGCCGCAGGCATTCGCCTGCCGACGCGCGAACCCCGTCTGTCGCGGGGCGAACGGTGCGCGTGGCACAGGATGAAGTGGAACGAAGGGTCTCTGAGACGCTGCCATGCCACGCATGTAGTTAGGCAATCAATACGCTGTTAATGGCAAGTGCCTTTGCCCAAAACACCATGATATTTCATGCAACGCCTCAGAGATTCTTCGCTTCGCTCAGAATGACGAGGCCGCAACTTTATTTCTTCGCGCCGAACCCGAACCGCCGCGCCAACACCATGCCGACGAGCAGCACGCTGCCCGCGATGAGCCACTCGGGCGCGAAAGTCATCGCGCGGCGAGTGTGGGCGCGTTACCATTCTTCAACGTCTGCTCGATGGCCGCGACCCGTGCGTCCATCGTCGCGTTCTGCTGTTGCAGCGTGGCGTTCTGCTGCTTCAGTGTTTGCACCTCGGCGCGCAACGCCTGCACCTCCGTCGCCGCGTTCTCGCTCAGATGCGCGAAGACTTGAATCGCGCCGTCCTGCTCCGCGTCTTCTAACGCATAGCCGATGACCTTGCACGCTTGCGTCGCTTTCATCCCGTAGCCCGGCTTGGAACTTGACGTGATGGGGTCGCCGCGATGAATCACGCCATTCTCCGTTGTCACCTTCGCGGGAAAGTAGCCGTAGATGGCGAGCGGCAGATAGTGGTCGTTGAGTTTTTCTCCGTCCGCGCCCGATTCGGGATTCACGATAAAGCCGAGCAGGTTGGTATCGCACGCCGTCGCGGATTTTTGGACGGTGAACGGACCGTGTGTGTCGCCGTAGGGATTCGTGACGGCGGGGGCGATGCTCACGAGGTCGGCGGTTTCGGGGAAGCCCACTCCGCCGTCAATGGATGGCACATACTCGGCGGCGGAACTGCACGCAGCGAAGTAGTAGACGAAAGGAGCGTTATAGCAGGCATGGACGGTGGTGGAGCCAACGAGGGCTGCAATCGCGACGGTTCTGTTGTCATAGACCACAAGACCACGATCACCATTCGAGTTGGCGACTCGAAACGCCTCGGTGCCTCCGCTTGTACCTGCTCCGCGGACATCCAGCCTTGCTAATGGGCTGGTCGTCCCGATGCCGACATTGCCTTGGGAGTAGTTGCCTTGTAGGATCAGGTTCTTACTTGCCAAGCCTGTGACGTTGGCATTGATATAGCCATAATCATTGTTGCCGTCATATCCGATACGAATGGCAGCACCGGCTCCGTCACCCGCATCAAACGGAGTAGAACTGCTCGTAAAGACTCCTTGACCAGCCACGTGGAGTGTTTGCTTTGGAGCGGTCGTGCCGATGCCGACGTTGCCGTTGTTGTAGTAGATGTTGCTGCCGCTGGTCACCCACGGTGCGGCTGAGAAGAGCGCGTATGGTGTGGCGGTCAACGCTTGGCGCGAGAGCGTGATGGGGCTGCCGTCGCCCGCGCACTGCACGCTCGTTTGCAGCCAGCGCGCGTCGCCATTGAACGCGCTCGCGCCGAACTGGCCTGCGCCGTTCAACACGACGGTGAACAAGCCGTTCGTGACGACCACGGGGACGATGGTCTGGTTGCCGCCGACCTGTCCCGTGCTGTTCGCTTGCGAGTCCCACAGGCTGAACGTCATGCTGCATGTGTTGTCGTTGACGGCGACGTTGCTCTTCTTCAACTGTCCTTGATACGTGAAGCCTGTGCCGAGATTGGCTTGTGGCGCTTGTCCTGAGCCTGTCGAAGGATGCGCTGTGATGCTGACCGCGCCGAACAGCATGGCGGCGACGACGACGAACAGAACGATCACGATCCGTTTGTGTTGCATGATTGCCTCCGGTCAACGCAATGGACGGCGGTGTTATGCGCCGTCGAGATTCGGTGCGCTGATTAAACCAAAACCGTGTTGAAAAATCAAGACGCAAAAAAAGACCTGCCAGGTTTCGGAAACCTCACAGGTCTGACGATGCCGAGTTTGAGCAACCGTTCGACTACTGCCTTTGCGAAAAGTCAACGCATCGCTGTCCACTTTCCACTGTCCACTTTTCACTTTCCCAGATACGCCTCGATCACTTGTGGGTCTTGCACCACGTCATGCGGTTTGCCTTCGGCAATCTTCTTGCCGTAGTTGAGTACCATCACGCGGTCACAGATGCCCATCACCGCTTTCATCACGTGCTCGACCATGATGATGGTCGTGCCCTGCGCGCGAATGCTTTGAATCAATTCCATGGTGCGTCCCGTCTCGGTCGGGTTGAGTCCCGCGATCACTTCGTCGAGCAGCAGCACTGCGGGCGCAGTCGCCAGTGCGCGCGCAATCTCCAGCCGCTTGCGCCCCGCGAGCGTGAGCGACTTGGCGAGCATGTCTTTCATCGGTGCGAGTCCGACGAAGTCGAGGATGCGCTGCGTCTCGGCGTGCGCTTCAGACGTGGTGCGCTTCACGCGTGCGTGCGTTGCGCCGACGCGCACGTTGTCGTACACGCTCATCTCTGGAAAGGGACGCACGATCTGATGTGTGTAGGTGATGCCGAGATGGCAGACCTGATGCGGCTTGAGGCGCGTGATCGGCCGATCGTTGAAGATGATTTGGCCGCTCGTCGGCGGATACACGCCGCTGATCACGCGGAAGAGCGTCGTCTTGCCCGCGCCATTGGGCCCAATCAATCCAAAGATTTCGCCCGACTCGACGCTGAAGCTCACTTTGTCCAGCGCGCGCAAGCCGCCGAACATAATCGAAACTTCTGTGCCTTGTAAAATCATAAATGCTCAGTCAAATGAAAAGGGAGGTCAGAACAATTCAGTCATTTGTCATTCTGAGTGAAGCGAAGAATCTCTTATGAGTGACTTGAAGGATTCTGTCGTCCTGCAACCAATTCGCTTCGACCAGATTATATGAGCGCATCGTCCTTGGTGTTGCCCCTCAGAGATTCTTCGCCTGCGGCTCAGAATGACAAATGCTTATTGCACTCGCTCACTCGCCTCGCCCTTCACGTCCGATGGCAGCGCGGCGGTGCGTTCCAGAATCTTCGGCGCGGGCGGACGGCGTATGAACCGTCTGAAGATGCGTTCGCCGATGCCGACCAAGCCGCGCGGCTCCGCGAGGATGATCGCAATGAGCAGCGTGCCATACAACAACAGCGTAAAATTCGTCAGCGCGATTTTTTGCCCCAGCACGTCCAGTTCCGTCGTCGAGAGGCGATTGTCCACGACGTAATAGACGATTGCGCCCAGCACAGGTCCCCACAGCGTGCCGATGCCGCCAATGGTCGCCATCAGCACCATCGCAATACTGTTGTTGAAACCGAATACCGCGTTCGGATCGATGAAGAAGATGATTTGCGCGTAGAGGCTGCCGCTCACGCCGACCAGAAACGCGCTGATCATGAACGCCAGAATCTTTGCGCGCGCCGTATCCACTCCGAGCGTCTCGGCAGCGTCGGTGTCCATGTTGACGGCCAGCAAGCCCAGCCCGAAGCGCGAGTTCTTGATCCATAACGAGATCAGCATCATCACGACCGTCCACGCGAGCACGACGTAGTAAATTTGCTGACCGTACGCCTGGAAGTTCACAGGCGGCGGCAGCGTGAGGCCCGACGCACCGCCCGTCAGGTCCGGCGTGTTGAGCATGAGCAGGCGCGTCGCTTCGCCAACGCCGATGGTCGCAATCGAGAAGTACGGGCCGCGCAGGCGCAGTGTCGCATAGCCAATCAGCGCCGCATAGACGGCGGCGACGATGCCCGCGATCGGAATCGTGAGGAGAACGGGCAGTTGCACGCCCGACAATTTGCCGACGGCGAGAATGGCGGTGGTGTATGCGCCCAGCCCGAAGAACGCAGCGTGCCCGAATGAAATCTGCCCCGCGTAGCCGCCGATGACGTTCCACGCGACGCTCAGGGTAATAAACAGAAGTGTCGAGAGCGTGAGCGATTGATATGGCCTCGCGGTGAACGGCACGCTGGCCACCACCAGCAATGCAACGAGCGCGAGCCAGAGGCGGGGATTCGTGACGTATCTTTGCATGGGCGTGGTCTGTCAAGTATCAAGTGTCAGGTGTCATGTTCTCGTCACGGTGCTTGACACTTGACACCTGACACTCGTCACTTTCTTTTGAGCAGCGCGATCAATCCACCCGGCATGATGACCAATACGACGACGAGCAAACTGAACGACACGAAGTCTTGCAGCGCGGCGGGCAAGTTGAACGGCGGCATAACGCTGAACGTTTCGATCAGCGCGAGCAGCAGCGCGCCCAGCGCGACGCCGACAAAACTTTCCAGTCCGCCCAGTACAATGATCGTAAAACTTTTCAGTTGGTGCGAGCCGCCGAAGGACGGATCGAACGATAACTGCAAGCTGAGCAGCGCACCGGTCAGGCTCGCCAGCGCGATACCCAACCCAAAAGCGATCATGCGTACGCGCTCGGTGTTCACGCCGACCAGCGCGGCCGCATCGGCGTCGGTCGCGGTCGCGCGAATGGCTTTGCCCAAATAGGTGCGGCTCAGGAACATTTGCAGGATGACGAGCGTGACGACGCCCACAGCGAACACCACGAGGCGATTCACCGAGATGCGCAGATCGGCCATCAAGGGCGCAATGACGGCTTTCAAATCCGTCGGCAAATCTTTGGGAATGGTCATGGTCGAGTACGGCGTGGTGATGGTGCGCGTGTCGCCGGTGAAGATGATGTATGCGATGTTCTGGACGATCAGCCACACGCCGAACAGCAGCAGCAGTGAGGTGATCATCGGCGCGTTCATCACGTGGCGCACGATGAAATGTTCAAGCAGCATGCCCACGACGAAGAACAGCGGCACGACGATCAGCGGCGCGAGGAACGGGTTAAGTTTGATACCGTAGTCGGGATGAATCAGGATAAACGCCGCGAACGCGCCGAGCATCATAAACCCTGCGTGCGAGACGTTCACGATTTTCATCACGCCATAAATCAGCGCCAGCCCATACGACATCGTCGCATACAGGCCCGCCAGCAGGATGGCCGAGATGAGGAGAGAAACGATGTCGGTGAGGGACATAGAAAGTCCTGAGTCAAAAGTCGTGAGTGCTGAGTAGTCAATCCACTCAGCACTCAGGACTCAGCACTCAGCACTATTGCTTCGGCAGCGGCACGACCGCGTCGCCCGTCGCCAGGTCTTTCGGGAAGATGAGGTTCACTTTTTGGTTCGGTAAGTTCTGTGTCATCAAGTAGGGATTGTCAATCTGCCCATTGTCTTTGAATTTGACTGTACCGCCGACCACAAGTTGGCCCGTCAGGTTAGTCGCGGCGAGCGCGTCGCGCACTTTGGCGTGATCGAGCGTGCCGGCTGCTTCAATGGCTTTGAAGAGGACGACTGCCGACTCGTAGCTGAGCGCGGCGTACCATTCGGGCACCTCGCCGTTGTACATGGCCTTGTATTTTTCAATGAACGCTTTGGAGGCGGGGTCGCTCATGGTGGCATCCCACCAGTTGGCGGCGACGAGGTAATCGGAGGCTGCGCCGAGCGCATCGCGCGCCGCCTTCTCGGGCCCGCGCGGACCATACGACACGACCTTGTGATACAGGCCGGCTTCGGTGTACTGTCGCTGCATTAGCGTGTAATCGGGCTGGCGCGCGTCGGCGAGGAACAGGTCGGCGTTGGCCGTCTTAATCTTGGAGATAAGCGGCGAAAAGTCTTTGCCGTTGATTTCAAATTTCTCGTTAAGCACGACGGTAAAGCGGTCGGGCTTCGCCGTCGCGCGCTCGACGATGCCTTTGATAAACTCGGCGCCATGCGAGGTGTTCTCTGCCACCAGCGCGATCTTGGCCGGCTTGGGCAGCTTGCCCGCATCCTGCTGCGCTTCGAGCCAGTCCATGAGTGTGATCGAGAGTTTTTCAATGGACGCCAGCGTGCTGAAGATCCACTTGTTGCCTTTGGCGTAGATGGTACCTGTTGCGCCACCGCCGCTAATGTATGGAGTCTGCACTTCGGCGGGCACGAGGGTCTGCGCCTCGACCAGCGGCGTGCTGTAGCCGCCAAGGAACGCATCCACCTTGTCTTCGTTCGCCAACTTTCGATAGAGCGAGACCGAGGTGGTGTTGTCGGACTTATCGTCGTAGACGATCAGGCGCACGGGCACCTTGCGGTTGAACTCTTTGAGCATGATGCCGCCCGCATCGTTGATCTCTTTAACTGCAAGGTCGTACCCTTTCTTCGCCAGTCCCCCCTCCCGCGATGTGCCGCCCGTCAGCGGTATCGCCGCGCCGAGCACGATCTCTTTGGGACCTTGCGCAGCGGGTGCAGTGGTCGCCGCAGGTGCAGCAGTCGCAGGACCGGCGGGCGGGCGCGTCGCAGTTGCCTGCGTTGCGGGCGCGCTGGTCGGCGCGCTGGTATTAGCCGGCGCGCACGCAGCCAATGCCAGCAAGACGACGAATATCAGCAAGGATATTCTTTTCATTTTTTTCTCCTCCTCAAGAGAAACTTGCGAACAGTATAGCCAGCGCCATTTCAGGTGTCAACTGAAATTCGCAACGCATCTGGGTCAGACTATCGCGTGCCGCGAATCCTAAAGGACCGCTTCGCTGTGCTTCGCCCCTACGAATCTGCGGTAAACGCGCACCGCGAAAAATAAGACGCGATTGCCCTATTGAAACCTCCAGCAATTCTCCATTTGGAGAAAGAGGGAGCAGGTACTAAGGCGAAGCGCCCAGTTCCAATTGAGTAGCCATGAATTGCCATAAGTCGGTCTTACGCGCGTGCGGGCGCGCAATCTCCGTCACGTCACCAATCACAAACTCCGCCTTCAGGTCAACCTTGTGCAGAAAGCGTTGCAGCTGTTTGTAGTTGCTGTCCGCCTTGCCGTGCAGCTGGCGTGCGATGTCCGTCAGCCGTGGCGACTGCGCTTGCAACTGTGCCTGTAGAATTTGTGCCGCTTGCTGCGCCTGCTTGACATCGTCGAACAGTGCTGCGTGACTGGCGACAGTTTGATAGACTGCATTTGGAAGCCTCATTGCCTAGCATGTTACTTGACACTGCCATTCTAGTCCGCAAGCGAGGCTTCTGTCTATCTACTCAAATCCTGTCCCAACTTTGGTCCGGAGTTCAGAAAATACAATTGACATCAATAGTTAGTTATGCTAAATTGTCACCCGCTTCTTTGGCTTAACGTCGCTAATTGCTCCATGCTGCACTGCTCGTTCTGATCGCCGCTTAAGGTTCGTTAAAGAATTACTTCCCGGTTAACCCGCGCAGCGCGTTTGCTAAACACAGGCGTCGGCTTCTAGCCGATGGCGTGCCGCTCATGCCGACGCTATCGGTTTGAAACCGACGGCTAACCATGCCAGAAACTCGCTGCGCGGGTTAGCGACTTCACAAGTCGGGAAGTTATATTTTTTCGGAGCCTTTGAAAGCTGACGAGTTTGGCGCATTGCCCCGAAGACGATGCGCCCGGAGAAAGTCTAACATGAGGCGCTTGCCCACGCGCACCATCACACGTCTGTGTCGTGAACGCACCCTGCTCTATATCAAGCGCAAAGCTCCTGTTTGGCGCGAGCAGGTCGCCGAGCACCTTCCACGCATCACCCAACGCGTGAGTGAGAATTACGCCAGTGGCCGCATCAATCGCCGGCTGGGCTTCAAGCCGGAACGTGTGATCTCACGCACTGCCTGCACCCGCTATATTGACAGCGTGATTGCTTCCTATGATCAAAGCCACGAGTTGATTGCTCATCTGGTGCGCTCAGAGAGTGAAGCATGGGAAGCGTTGCAAGCGCGCTTGCGGCGCTCTGCGCAGTCTTATTTGCGCAACCGACTGGCGGACACCGATCAAGCAGAAGACTTCGCGCAACAGGCATGCGCGAACATTTATCACTCTACGTATCCGTGCGACGTATCGTTGGAGATCTGGACAAAGGCAGTTTTGCTGAACGTGATTCGTCAAGCGTGGCGCAAGTGCGACGCGCTGAACGTTCCGTCATATGCACTGGTCTCACTCGACGACATTGTAAATGGCGAGAACAATTCGACCGACAGCGTGCCGCGCTACGAGCGCTTGACGCACGATCCCTTTTATGCCGACGCGATCGGGCTCAAGCTCGAAAACGAGCGACGCGTGCGCCGCTTTTGGGAAATCGTGCCGAAACTGCGCAGCGGCCAGCAGCGCGAGGTGATCTGCGCGTACTACAATGAAGGCTTGACGGCCAAGCAAGTGGCATGCAAATTGAACTTGGATGTGAAATACGTGCACCTGCTGCGCCATCGCGCCCTCAAGACGCTGGTCAAATTGGCGCGAGCACAATCCGACGGGTTGACGGATGAATGAGTTGCAACACGCGAGGCGCACACGATGAGCGCGCGGCGACAGGCCAAGGGTAAAGATTCTGCGCGCAAGCCGCGCCCGTGCAGCCAGGAGTCTCGCAGCGCGCAGACGCAGCAGCGACTGCTCGCCGATCTCGCGCGTGCCGAGGCGGAGGAGGCGTTGAGCCCGTGCGACGAGATGGAGCCATTGCTGCTCGCCTACCACGACGCACGCAAGCGCGGCGAGCGCAAACCGATCGGTGCGGCACGCTTGCTGCGCCACTTGCGAACCTGCGCCGCTTGTCGTGAGAAACTCGAAGCATTGAGCCTCATGGGCGACGAACCCGGCGCAACTCCCACCAAGTCACATGCGCGCACAATGTTCTCGTGGTCGGCTTCGTCCGAACGGGTGCGCCTCGCGCCACTGTCATCGCTGCGTGACAAACGGCAAGGCGTGCTCGAGCAGGTCGCCGCTGCACATCTGGCTGCTGCCACTGCGCCGCACAGCGCATTGCTCACGCGCGGCGGCGCTGAGCCAGTGCCGCGTTACCTCCTCAATGAAACCGTGCAGATCAATTCAGACGCCTATCAACTCGAACTGTACTTTCCCACACAGGACCGCGAGAGCGACTCATTGCGCCTATGTGCCGATGTGCTCGGCGATGCGCCGCACAATATTCGCATGACGCTTCGCTGGGGCGAACAGCAGCGTGTGCAAGACGCGGATGCCAACGGACGCGCGTGTTTCGACGACTTGCCGCGCCACTTGGTTTCGCAAGACGAGTATCCACTTCAGTTCGAGATTGAAGTGCTCCCGTAACCAACCGCTCTGACCGAAGAGTTCTAAAGCGCAAATTGTTCATGCTGACAGTCCGCCCTGATGTGATAAGCGCAGCGCCAGAAAACAAAACCCGATTCAATTTTGAATCGGGTTATTGATTCCTCATCTGAATCCCCCACAACTTCAGCGCTCTGGGAACGTGCTCGTGGACGCAACGGCATTCACCTCAACCGCCAATGCCGCCAAGCACTCGGCCGAGCGCGTACGTGATCACACCGGCGATAATGCCGACCACCGTCATCTCCAGACCGCTCGCCCACCAACTGCGCGAGGTCACAAGCGACTTGGTCGCGCCAACGGCGAAGTGCGCGAGGATGCTGATGCTGAGCGACGCGACCACGGCGGTCAGACCCGACACAAAGAAAAACGGAATCAGCGGAATGAATGCGCCGAGCGCGGTCGAAAGCATTGAGGACGACAGCGACTTCCACGGATTCGGGAAACTCGTTTCGGACAGCCCAAGTTCCTCGTGTGCGAGTGTCTTCAAATATTGTTCGGGGTTCTGCTGGATGCGCGAGACGAGCGTCTTCGATTCGGCTTCGGTGAATCCTTTCAGTTGATAAAACAACTCCATTTCTTCGCGCTCTTCTTCGGGATTCGCTTCGATCTCTTTTTGCTCGCGATCCAACTCGGCCTCGTACACTTCGCGCTCCGACTTGGCTGCAAGATACGCGCCACTGCCCATCGAGATCGCCGACGCGATCATGCCGGCCAATCCAGCGATCAGCACGAACTGCGTGCCGCCTTTCTCGAGCGTGTAGCCGGCCACGCCCGACACGATGCCGAACACGGCACCGAGTCCGTCGTTCACGCCGTAGATCGCGTCGCCGATCCAACTGCCACCGCGCAGGTGCCACTTCTCGCGGCCGAGGATGTTGTCGAGCGCAGAGCGCGTCGCAAGCGTTGGTACGCCGCCGCGACGCAGCCGATCCGCCAGCGCATCTTCCTCTTCGCGCATGTTGTTGATGATCTCGCGCGTTTCTTGATCGCCCAACTCTGTCGAGATCTTGTGATACTCATCGTCGAGCTTGCCTTCGACCTGCTCCATCCGCTCCATGATGACTTCGGGCGGCGCGTAGCGCATCGCGGTCGGCAGCGGCGGCCGCTGTGTGGGCACGCTGCCGCCGAGCGTTTCAATCTTCTTTGCCCATGCCGCTGCGTGACCTTCTTCCACGTCGGCTAGTTTGTTCAGAATCACGCGCCGACGCTCGTCGCGTTCCAATCGCGCAACTTGTCGGTATGCTTGCGACGCCTCCAACTCCTTGCGCCACATCTTCTGTAATGCCTGCGCCAGTTTTTCGTTATTGCCGTTTGACATGCTGCTGAACTCCTCGCCACTCTGGCAGAAGACCGAAGCCCGATGTTCGCATTCGTCCTCCGTCCGCCAATAAAAAAACGGTCAGCGCCGCACCACTGCGCACGCTGACCGTTCCACTTGCGCGCTGATGCTACTGGGTGATGTTGCCGCAGAAGACGTAGGTGGACATCTCGCTCGCCGACTTGTGACCGTTGATGGCGAACTTGGCTGCCTTCAACTGCGCGATGGTCGTGTCCACCGTCGTGGTCGAGACGCCGTTCGCGAGCGGCGTCAGCGGAAATTTCACGCCGCCCAGATTGGGCCCGCAGTTGCCGTCGTGAATGTGCATCGGCTGCGACGCGCCCGACGGTTCACCTTGCAGCGCGATGACTACCGTCGTCTTGCCGCCAATTTCAGTGAGCACCGCCGTGCCGGCCTCACCCGAACTGTTTTCGGGTCCTAGCGGAATCGTGAGCGTGTTCGCGGCGGCGGTCCCCGCTTGCGCCGGCAGCCCCGACGCCGTTTGAATCGCGGCGGGCACGTTGACGGTGGGCAGCGCAGTCGGCACGACGATTGTCGGTCCCCCGCCTGCCGGTGCCACGGTGCCACACGCGGCAAGCAGCACGATCAACACGACGAGCGGCAGCAATACCAAAGCATGTTTGATGGACATCGTTTCTCCTCTTTCTGACAACGGTTAAAAATTGAATCTACTTTGATGTTAGCAGAATTACGCGCGAGTCGTCAAAGCGCAGAAAACCAAAACTCCCAATCCCCAATACCAACAGAGTTGCCTATCTTGTTACAGTTGGCATTGGGATTTGGGTTTTCTCGTCACGGCTTCTTGCCCTTCGGCGTGGGACAACTGGGGATGAGCGTCGGCGTTGGCGTGAGCAAGTTGCCGACGGGCGCAGGCGTGCACGTCGAAGTCGGCGTGGGCGTATTCTTCGGCAGGATGGTCGGCAGCGGAATGATCGGTGTGTTGGTCGCCGTCGGCGGTGCGGTCGCGGTCGGCGCAGTCGTCGCCGTTGGACTAGGCTCACGCGGCTCGTTCGTCGGCGTCGGCGTGAGCGTGACCGGCGTCGCCGTCGGCGTGTTCTCGTTCGCCACGTTCACGCGCGTGCACGCTTCGGCGATGGCGCGATTGTCGGCGGCGCGCGCGACGACGCGCAGCGAGTAGAGTCCGTTCGCCACCTTCGTCGTATCCCACTGCGCGAGCACGCTGTTCGTCACTTTGTTGTGACCCGTGTTGATGTTGCCCCACGCCTGCGGATTGTCGCCCACGCCAAACTCGGTGACGTAGGCTGCCACTTGCGCGTCGTCCGCCGAGCCAATGAGCGAGACGGTGCCCTGCACGTTGTCGTTCACGTTCGGCGCGGTCAACTGTATGTTGCTCGGTGCCGGCGGCTGTGGAATGCCGGCCGCCAGCGCCCAATCGCGCAATTCGTTTCCTTTATAAAAGTCGGCGGGCCCAAAACCCGGCCGCCATTGCCACGCCGACTGCGCGTACTTGCGAAACTCGTCGTCGTTATACGAGACGACGGTACGCTCTTCGCGCAGGTTTGCAGGACAACGCTC
Organism: Anaerolineae bacterium; assembly: GCA_038198935.1. GTDB lineage: Bacteria > Chloroflexota > Anaerolineae > JACRMK01 > JACRMK01 > JBBPZQ01. Next base: position 7,609 of record JBBPZQ010000007.1, on the reverse strand, counting down.
ATTGTACGGCTGGCCCGTGAACTTGTCGGCGACGTACGATTTATGCACCATGTCGGTCGGCGGCACGTTCGCCGTCCAGAACACTTCGTTGCGCTTGCGCGAGCACAACTCGTTCGCGACGAAACCGGTGTCGGCGCAAATCGGCTTCACCACGATGTCCGCTGGTACGGTGAACGGTTTGTTTGGCGAGTTCTTCAATACCGTGTCCATGAAGTCGTGCCAGATCGGCGCTGCGCCCGTCACGCCCGATGTGCCTTTCATGGGCGAGCCGTTGTTGTTGCCGACCCACACGCCGACGACCAACCCTTCCGCCGTGTAGCCAAGCGTCCAGTTGTCGTGCGAGTCGTTGGTCGTGCCGGTCTTTACCGCGGCGGGGCGGTCATTGGTCAGGCGCAGCGGCGAATTCAAACCGAATTCCAGTGCACGCGCGTTGTTGTCCGACAGGATTGCAGTGATGAGATACGTCAACTGCGGCTTCACGGCTTCCTGCGTCGCGGCCAGCTCGAGTGGAATCTCTTTGCCGCTGCCGTCGGTGATGCGCAAGAATGGTGTGATGGCGACGCGCTTGCCTTGATTGGCGAACACGCTGTATGCGCTCGCCATCTCCATCAGCGTCACCTCGCCGCCGCCGAGTGTTAGCGACAGATAGTTGTTGTCGTAATTTTTTCCCGACAGCGAACGAATGCCGAGCCGCTCCGCCATCTTAATCATCTCTGGCACGCCGACGAACTGCAACGTTTTGACAGCCGGAATGTTGAGCGAGTTCGCGAGCGAGTCGCGCACCGTCTCGGGTCCGTGAAACTTGCCGTCGTAATTGACGGGCGTGAATGCAGTCGGCTTCGACGGGAACGTGGTCTTGTTGTCGAGGATGAGCGTGGCAGGCGTCCAGCCACGCTCCAGCGCCGCGATGTACGTCACGGGCTTGATCGAAGAGCCGGGCTGGCGCGGGCGGATCGAGACGTTGACTTGGCCCCCGATGTCTTTGTTGTTGAAGTCCACACTGCCGAGCATCGCCAAGATGCCGCCTGTGTTTGCGTCGAGCGCGACGAGTGACGCATTGCTCACGCTCTGCGCTTTGAGCTTATCTACTTGCGCGCGTGCGATGCGCTCGGCAGTGTTTTGCCAGTCGAGGTCGAGCGTGGTCGTCACGACCAGACCCAGCCGATAGATGTCTTGCGCGCCGTATTTGTCTTCGAGTTGCGAGCGCACGTACTGCACGAAGTGCGGCGCGTTGACGACGGGCGCTTTGGGCGGCTGCAATTTCAACGGCGCGTCGTATGCTTTCTGTGCTTCGTCCGTCGAGAGACGGCGCACCTCGCCGCGCGCATTGACGACCACCGGATGCTCGATCATCAAATTGAGCACGATACGCTGCCGCTCTTTCGCGTCGTCGAAGTTGGTGTACGGATCGTAGAATGCCGGCGCTTGCGGCAAGCCCGCGAGGAACGACGCTTCTGGCAGTGTTAACTCGGAGGCGTGCTTGCCGAAGTACGTCTGCGATGCCGCTTCGATGCCATAGGACTGGTTGCCGTAATAAATCTCGTTTAGATAGATTTCAAGAATCTCGTCCTTCGGGTAAACGCGTGTCACCTCCTGCGCCAAGATGATCTCGCGCACCTTGCGCTCCGGCGTGCGCGCGCTCGCCTTATAGACGAGTTTGATCAACTGCTGCGTGATGGTACTGCCACCGACCTCTTCGCCGCGAATTAGCACGCGATACAGCGCGCGCGCGATGCCCACGATGTCGAAGCCGGGGTTGTTATAGAACGTGGGGTCTTCGGTGGCGACGGTCGCCTGAATCATCGCGGGCGGCATCTGGCTCAAAGGCACGGCGAGGCGGCGCCCAGCGTTCGGGTCGTTCAACTCGAACAGCAATTTGCCGTTGCGGTCGAGGATGCGCGTCGAGTTGAACTGTGCCGCGCGATTCTTCAACTCGCTTGCGGGCGGCAGATCGCGCGCGACGGACGCGTACAGGGCGAGCACGCCGCACGAGAGCACGAAGAACAACCCGACGATTACTGCCATCGCAACGAACAGACCGCGCGCAGCCAGATAGCCGCAGCCTTGCTGCTCGCCGCGATAGCCGTACAATTCTTTTAGGTTGGATGGTGAATTCGAAGGGGGCGTAAAACTTGGATAGTTCGACATAGAAAAATGCTAACACCTCGATAATCGAAAGTCAATTAAAACGTGACGCGCAACATAGACGCAGTATTTTGTCTGCAAGTTCCAGCATTGGGATTTGCTACGGCACGCTGAATCACGCTCGTGAAATCATCACGCGTCAAACACGCGCATTGCTTCCTTTTTATGCTCGCCTGTGCTAGAATCGGCGCAGACATGATTGAATTGCCTCTCTTCCCGCTCCATACCGTCCTCTTCCCAACCGCGCCGCTCGCATTGCACATCTTTGAAGAGCGCTACAAAGAAATGATTTCGCGCTGCATCGCGGACGAATCGCCGTTCGGTGTGGTGCTGATCCGCGAAGGCAAAGAGGTGGGCGTAGCCGCGATCCCGTTCGAGATCGGCACCAGCGCGCAGATCGTCAACGTGGAGAAGATGCTGCAAGGGCGCATGAACTTGATCGCGGTCGGGCGCAAGCGTTTTCGTCTGCTCGACGTGGATCATACGCAGTCCTATCTCGTCGGCCAAGTGGAATTCGCGCCGCACGAGCTCGGCGAGCGCGTGCGCATGATGAACGCCGCCGTCGCCGTGCGCCGCTTGTTCAGCGACTACCTCGCCGTTGTCGCCACGATGATGGACGCCGAACTCAATGCGAGCGCACTGCCCGACGACGCCATGAGCCTCGCATACACCGTCGCCGCCGCCTTGCAGGTGGACAACGCCATCAAACAGCAGTGGTTGAGCGCGGATTCAATTCAAGCCATGCTCGACGGCGAAGCCGACCTGCTGCCCAAAGAACTCGCGCGTTTGAAGCTGCTCGCAGAAGTTGATCGAGAGAACAAGGATCAAGACGACAACTCGATAGGGTCATTTTCGAGAAATTAGTTGTTCGTCGTTGGTCATTCGTCGTGAGTTGTTTGCCTTCACCGCGAGGAACAACCAATGGTTGACGACGAACGACTAACCACCAACGACTAACCACCAATGGAGACTGCTATGCACCTCACCGTGAAGCACGGACGTATTCAAGACGAGCCAAGCGATTTGATCGTCGTCAATTTGTTTGAAGGCGTGATGGCGCCAGGTGGCGCAACGGGCGCGGTGGACTCTGCGCTCGACGGCATGATCGCCGACGTGCTGACCAGCGGCGACTTCAAAGGCAAACTCAACGGGACGCTCGTCGTCTATCCGCGCGGACTGATCGGCGCGAAGCGCGTGCTGCTCGTCGGTCTTGGCAAGTCCGAGAAGTTCGGACTCGATCAGGCGCGGCAGGCGGCGGCGACGACGGCGAAGAAGGCGCGCGAGCTCGGCGCGAAAGATTTTTCGACGATCGTACACGGCGCGGGCATCGGCGGGCTCGCCGTACAGGATGCGGCGCAAGCATTAGCCGAAGGTACGCTGCTCGGCTTGTATGTCTTCAACGAATTTAAGCGGCCCGACGACAACGCGCGCGAGGTCGAGAGCGTGAACGTCGTCGAAGCCGATCCGAGCAAACTCGACGACGTGAAAGAAGGCGTGCGCGTGGGCCAGATCATTGCCGAAGGGCAGATGCGCGCGCGCGATCTGTCGAACAAGCCGGGCAACGCCGCGACGCCGTCCTATCTGGCTGAGGTCGCGCGGCAGATTGGCGAGCAGTACCACATGCAAGTGAGCGTGATTGATTTCGACGAAGCGAAGCAGATGGGCATGGGCATGTTCGCGGGCGTCGCGCAAGGCAGCAACGAACCCGCCAAGTTCATCGTGATGGACTATAACGCGGGCAAAGAAAATCTTGACACGCTCGTGCTGGTCGGCAAAGGCATCACCTTCGACAGCGGCGGCATTAGCATCAAGCCGACCGAAGGCATGTGGGACATGAAGCACGATATGTCGGGCGGCGCGGCGGTGATCGGCGCGATGCAGGCAGTCGGCGCATTGCAGTTGCCGTTACACGTCGTCGGAATCGTACCCGCGACGGAGAACTTGTTGAGTGGCACGTCGTTCAAACCCGGCGACATCCTGCGCGCGCTCAACGGCAAGACCATCGAGATTCACAGCACCGACGCCGAAGGACGACTCGTGCTCGGCGACGCGCTGTGCTACGCCTCGCGCTATCAACCGAAAGGCGTGATTGATATGGCGACGCTGACGGGCGCGTGCGTGGTCGCGCTCGGCAAGCACGCGGCGGGCTTGCTGACGAACGATGAATCGCTCGCGGAAAAAGTCAAAGCGGCCGGCGCCAAGAGCGGCGAAAAGGTTTGGGAACTGCCGCTGTGGGATGAATACAGCGAGCAGATCAAGAGCACCTTCGCCGACATGAAGAACACCGGCGGCAGACCCGGCGGCGCGATCACGGCGGCGGCGATCATGAAAAATTTCGTGGACTATCCGTGGGTGCATCTCGACATCGCGGGCACGGCGTGGGGCGACGACGACAAAGGTTACCACACCAAAGGCGCAACCGGCTTCGGTGTGCGGCTGTGCGTCGAGGTGTTGCGGAGTTGGAGCTCGTAAGTGGTTTCACCGCGGAGGCGCAGAGGGCGCGGAGACTTTAAGGATTCACTCTGCGTTCTCTGCGCCTCCGCGGTTCATTCTTTTCTTCAATGAGTAACACATCCGATTTACAAACCGTCATGCGCGAACTCGAAGCGCGCGATGCCCGTGAGCGCGAGGCGCGACTGCCGCCAGCGCAGCGCATGAGGGCGCTCGTGCCTGAAGCGGGCCAATTCATCGCCATCGTCATCCGCGCGATGCGCGCGCAAAAAATTCTGGAGATCGGCACGTCTTACGGCTACTCGACGCTGTGGCTCGCGTCGGCAGCGCAGGCGCACGGCGGACACGTGGATACTATCGAGATTGACGCAGATCGTTTCGCCGCAGCCAAAGAAAATTTTCAGCGTGCGGGTTTGAGCGACGCGATCACGCAGCACCACGGCGACGCGAAGCAAATCGTCAAGCCACTCGGCGACGATTACGATTTCATTTTCATTGACGCGGAGAAAGACGACTATGAAGATTATCTCGACCTCGCCTTGAACAAGCTTGTGCACGGCGGCATCATCATGGCCGACAATGTGCTCTCGCACGCCGACCAACTGCAACACTACAGCGAGAAGGCGCAGCACACGCCGGGTCTGCTCAGCGTGACCGTCCCTGTCGGGCGCGGCGAGGAGCTGAGTCTGCGCGTGGGCGAGACGGGACTGCCGTCCGATGTCGTCGCCACCTTGGCCCAACTCGAAGTCTATGCCAAGACGCACAAGGATGCGTGGGCGGTTCCGCGCGCGGCGGGAAAGTTTTTGCACATTCTCGCGCGCGCCGTGAAAGCCAAAGCGGTGATTGAACTCGGCACCTCGACTGGCTACTCTGGCTTGTGGCTGGCATCGGCGCTGAAGGCAACGGGCGGCCGCGCGCTCACGCTTGAAAGCGATCCCGCGAAAATCAAGATCGCCAGCGAAAGTTTTACAAAGGCAAAGATCGCGCCGCACATCAGCATCGTGAGCGGCCGGGCGCTCGACGTGATTTCGACGCTCGACAACCAGTTCGATTTCGCGTTCATTGACGCGAGCAAAGACGACTATCTCGCCTACGCCGACGCGCTCTGGCCCAAACTCAGCGTGGGCGCACTGATCGTCGCCGACAATATTGACAGCCACAAAGAAACACTCGGCGCGTATGCCAAACGAATGCAGTCGCGCGCGGACGCCCTCAGCGTCACGCTGCACATCGGCAACGGCATGGAACTGACGATGAAGGAGTAGCCAGTCGCCAGTCGCCAGGCTGACTTATCCGACGACTGGCGACTGACGACCGATGACTGGATCATGGCTGCTTACACTAAAAATCTCACAGAGTTATTCGACGCCGTCGGCGTGCCCAACACGGCGGCGATGCGCGTGCGCATGAGCGGCATCTTGCAAGACATCCTCGGACTCGACCCCGGCACGGACGACACGATTTGCAATCGCGAGGTGCACAAATATTGGGACGAGCCTGCGAAGCGGCAAGCCCTCATCGCCGCCGTCGTCGCCAAATGGAATGGCGAAGGCGACTGGCAGGCGCAGTTGAACACGTGGAAGAACCCGGATTAGTAATCCACTCTTAAACCACAGTGACATAGAGGACACCGAGATTTTCTTTCTATTCTCCGTGTCCTCTGTGTCTGTGTGGTTGCATATTCATTCAAAGCATGAGCCTCACACTCACCCCAACCGATCAAGTGATGCTGGATGGCAAACAGGGACGCGCGGCGCAAATGGCGATGAGAATTCTCACACGTTTCGCAGAGATCGCTGGCGCACAACAGTTGATGGACATCAGCGCCGCGCACATTGACAGCGCGTTGTACATGGGCGACGCGACGCTCGAATTCGCAGAGCGGCTCGCGGGCTGGGGCGCGCAGGTCGTCGTGCCCACGACGCTCAACGTGAGCGGCGTTGACGAGCAGCATTGGCGCGAATGGGACGTGCCGCCCGACTGGGCAGACAAAGCGCGGCGGCAGATGGTCGCGTATCAGAGCATGGGCTGCGTGCCGACGTGGACGTGCGCGCCGTATCAAACCGAATTCCGTCCGCGCTTCGGCCAGCAGATCGCGTGGGGCGAATCGAACGCCATCGCATTCGCCAACTCGGTGATCGGCGCGCGCACCGAACGCTATCCTGACCTGCTCGACATCTGCGCCGCGATCAGCGGGCGCGTGCCCGCTGTCGGATTGCATCTGACGGAGAATCGCGCGGGCCAACTGCTGCTGCGCTTGCGCGACGTGCCGCTGCGTTTGCAGCAAACGGATTCGTTCTATCCCGTGCTCGGTTATGTGATGGGACAACTCGCAGGCGAGCGCATTCCGGTCGTGGATGGCTTGCTCGTCACGCCGAGCGAAGATCAACTGAAAGCGTTGGGCGCAGCCGCCGCGTCGTCGGGTGCAGTCGCGCTGTTTCACCTCGTCGGCGTCACGCCCGAAGCGGCGACACTGGACGATGCGTTTCAAGCTCGCGCGCCTGCGCAAGTCGTTGACGTGAGCATGAATGATTTGCGCGAAGCATGGCGCGCATTGACGACAACGACGGAAGAACGACTAGACATGGTCGTGCTCGGCAGTCCGCACTTCTCGCTTGCAGAGTTCAAACAACTCGCGCCGCTCGTCCGAGACAAACACTGTCATCCCGCCGTGCAGTTCCTCATCACGTCAAGCCGCGCGATGAGCGCGCTGGCACAGCAGGCTGGCGTGCTCGAACCGCTGCGCGAGTTCGGCGTGCGGCTGACGCTGGACACGTGCTTGCTGGCGACGCCGATGCTGCCCGCGAACGTCAAGGTGCTGATGACCAATTCGGCCAAGTACGCCTACTACGCGCCGGGCTTGCTCGTCACCTGTGTCGTGTTCGGCAGTCTTGACGACTGCGTGAACTCCGCAGTCGCGGGCCGAGTCACGCGCGACGAGTCGGTGTGGAGCGCGTGACGCCGTCGTGCCGCCGCCAACCTGGCGCAGCACACCGCCCCCTGCAAGAACCCG
>JBBPZQ010000006.1:0-21497 GCA_038198935.1 Anaerolineae bacterium | reverse complement strand
TCGCCTCGTACATGAGGAGCGTGTCGTGGCCGTCGCAGGTCTAGTGAATCGGCAGATTCGCCAGCGTTGTCTCACCTGATCATGCCCATGCTGAGGGAATCAGCCAAAGTGCATCTCCGATCCTTATTGTGAAGGTTATCTACTACGTATCTAAAGCACAACCGGCCACCGTGCGAAGCATTATAGTGATGCTGGCAACAGCCGGACTGCTACGATCTGAGCAAGAATGGGAGCGGATTACGGCATGGTCGGTGGCGAGACAAGCAGTGCACTTGACCAGATAAAGTTGCCGCTGAGCGCCCGACGCCCGTCGCTCCCGCAGTGGCCACACTTTATTGTCAAGTTGCCGTTTTCATCCTGCGGAGATAGGCTTGATTTCGTAGGGTCAGAATCAGAGATTGCGGGTGTGACGCCATCGCACCCGTCCGAAGGAGGACCTGACACTGCTGGCACGCTTTGCGAATGCGACCTGGAAAGCGGGACAGCCGTTCCGAGCGCTCAGCCGCATTGCGCGCGACAATTTCATCTCAGCCATTATGCTGGGCGAGGCCGATGTGCAAAAGGATCTGGATCAGATTAAGGCTGCGGCGCAGAAGGTGGCGGAGGCGATGCGCCGGTAAAAATTAACGGTGACCGAAATGCGACTGACGAGGGGCGGCCATGCGTGTCCGCCGTTTTATTTCTGCGGCGGGTAGGCCGCGCGGGGAGTATCTGCAGAGGGCAAGGCACGGCGTTCCTCGAACGCCGCTGCCAAGTAGGGTTCGCGTGGTGCTGGCTGACGGTCACGAAATGATGTGCCGATCAGTTCGCCAGTGTCCAGTAAAATGACACGCCCGCAGAAATGGCACCGTCTGATTTTATGCATGTCGATTTCCATCAGCAGATTGCAAAATTGCCGGTTGAAATATTCAAGCGCTTTGCCCTGCTGCAGTAAGCGCTGATAGAATGTCTTGATGCGTGGGTTGAATCGGGTTGCGGCCAAGGCGGCCATGTACAACACGCTGCGCACGGCGGCGCGCCCGCCGTACACGCGCCGCTTGCCACGACGGTTGCCGCTATCCTTGTTCAGCGGCGCGACGCCCACCAACGCCGCAATTTGTTGGCGGTTGAGCGTGCCCAATTCGGGCAACATCCTCAGCAGCGTGCTGGCGGTGACGCGCCCGACGCCCGGCACACTGCGCAGAATGGCATCCTTCGCTTGCCAGACGGACGAACTTGGGACGAAGCGGTCAATCTCATCGTCCCGTTTGTCCAATGTCTGGTTGAGCCAGGCTAAGTGCTCTTCAATGTCCGCGCGCAGCGCGGCACGCACCGTCTGCAAACGGTTCTGTTCGACGGTGAGCATCTCCACCAGTTGGCGGCGGCGAGTCAGCAGCGCCGTTAAGTGCTCTTCCTCGTCGCTCGGTAACGCGCGCGCGCTGGGGCGCAAGGTCGCCGCCAAGTGTGCCAACACTTGGGCATCGAGTTTATCGGTTTTGGCGAGTTGGCCAGTGGCACGGGCGAAATCGCGCACGCGGCGTGGATTGAGAACGACGGTGGGTAGGCGGGCGTGCATCAACTGCGCCATCAGTGGGAGTTCAAACCCGCCAGTCGCTTCCAGCACAATCAGCGTCGGACTCAACTCCGTCAACCGCTGGACGAGTGTGGCAATGCCGCCATCGCTGTTCTCGACGTGCCACGTGCTTGCCGCTGCGTGCACGGCCACATCCAGCCGCGCTTTCGACACATCAATGCCCACGAAGCGCTCTGCTGCGTTTGTCATCGTGACTCCTGCTGCCCGCGTTAGCGTGAATACGGCCTCTAACGACCATTCAACTGTTCGGGCTAGTCGGGATGAGGGCACGGCGATCAGCGTTGCGAGACGGTCTCGTAGACCTAATGACAATCGATCTACCGTGCCTTTCTAATTATACTAATCACACAGCCAGCGTTGCAGGCGACGGCTAGAGCGCTGTCGAATCATGGTGGCGAAGCGCTGTGCCAGGCTGTAACTCATTTTCACGACCGCAGGTTGCCGGATGCGTCGCATTGTGTGAACCGTTGGGTGCTCTGCGCGTGTTTGACCGTGAGCTCGGGCAACGATTCGGCGACCGTTGCCCGGTCACCGCCGGCATTCATGCATCGAAAACGCCTAACCTTGCGTTGTAAGAACACGGCTCGACCGTCCAGTGGTAGGTCTGTCAGCGTGCGAGTGTAATAGCTGTGCACGTGTAGTGAACAATGGTGGCATGAAGGGCAAGCGGCTTCAGGTACAACTCGGCGGGCCTTGATCTGAATCGTGCTGTCGATCTGTAGCGTTTCTACAATCACACATCCTTGCAGACCAAAGGTCCATGCCGCAGGTGCCATGCGCCTATTCTAGCCATTAGCACGAAACCTGGGGGAGAACCAATTTTTTTAGGCCAGGACACGTGCACGTGGTAGAAGCACGTCGGACAAGATGATGGGGTCCGATGTGATGACGATGTAGGTTGGTGTATTGACTTTAATGCTTGGTGTCACTTCAGTTGATCGAGCGCATCCGCCAGCAACCGCAGGAACTCCACATAACCCGTAGCGTTGCCCATCGGGGCGTTATGGAGATCCATTCAAGGAAGAGCGCTACGGCGGCTTCGTGCAGACGACGATGCAGCAGTTGCGGAGCAAGACGCAGAGTAACCGCTAACGCCGCCGAAAGTTGAGATAGATAACAAACGCCGCGCTGATGAAGTGCGGCGTTGTGTTTTGTGATTTTTACAGTGATTGACTCATGCTATAATCGCGTCCACGAGGACAGCGTCGGCATCGGTTGAAAACCGACGCCTGACATTTACCAAACCCGCGCAGCGGGTTTGCCGCTCTACTTGCCGTCGGATTCCATCCGATGGCGATTTGGCATCGGTTTGAAACTGACGCCTGACAATCCAGAAACCTGCTTGGCAGGTTGGAAAGACCAGTCATGAAACGCGCGGGGGTGTTCTATCAGCTGGTTTACCATTTCGTCTGGCTGACGAAGAATCGCGAACCAGTGTTGACGCCAAGCATTAAAGAGCGGCTGTTCCCCTACATCAGCGCGAAATGCAAGGAACTTGGCTACACGCAGTATGCCGTGAATGGCGCAACAGACCACCTGCATGTGCTGGTTGGGCTGACGCCGACGATGTTGGTGGCGGATGTCGCCAAGAATCTGAAGGGCGCATCATCGCATTACATCAATCACGAGAGCGGTCTGAAAGAATCGCTGTGCTGGCAAGATGGCGATGGCGCGCTGACCTTGCGCGAAACGGAAATACCAAAAACTGTTAGACAGGCTGTGGATATTACGATTGCTCGGATTGGAGAAATTCACAAGTTTGTGGGCGGTGAAGGAGCGTTGCCACCTTGGATTCCATCGCGAAATAAGGATGGAAAGTTTGAACTTTTCGCGGGACACTGAACAACATGAATCCCCTCCAACTCCTCTACTCCCTCGCTAAATTCAAAAACCTCATGCTCCCCATGCGCGATGGCGTGCGACTCGCCACCGACATCTATCGCCCCGCGCGTGACGGCGCGTTAGTCGAGGGACAGTTCCCCATCATCTTGTGCCGCACCGCATACGATAAGTCCGCGCAGCGCTACGTGGACATCGCCGACTTCTTCACGCCGCGCGGCTACGTCGTCGCGCTGCAAGACCTGCGCGGGCGCGGCGAGTCGGAAGGCACGGGGCAATACTTCCACGTCGTCAACGTCAACGAAGGCAAAGACGGCTACGATACGATTGAATGGATTGCCGCGCAGTCGTGGTCGAACGGGCGCGTCGGCATGGTCGGCAGTTCGCATCCCGCGCTGACGCAGGTGATGGCTGCGCTGTATCGCCCGCCACACCTCACCGCCATCTGGCCCGACGTGACGCCCATCAATGGCTATCAGCATCAGCAGCGGCGGGGCGGCGCGATGCAGTTGCAGATGTTTGGCGCGCTGTTTGTGCACGCACTCGACGCGCAAGAAATTCGCGACAACCCAGCCGCGAAGCGCGTCATCGTCAACGCGATGGAGTATCTGCGCGAGTTGGTGTATGCGACGCCGTTCAAAGCGGGACAGACACCACTCGCCGTCGTGCCCAATCTCGAACAGACGTTGCTGGATTACTACACGCGCGGCGCGTATGACGACTTCTGGGCGATGGAGGTAAACAACTTCAGCGCGCAGTTCCATCGTCACGCCGACATCCCCATCATGCTCACGGGCGGCTGGTTCGACCTCTTCGCCGATGCGACGCCGTACTACTTTGCGACGATGACGAAACAAAATCAATCGCCAGTGCGCCTCATCATGGGCCCGTGGACGCACACGCAGATGCGCAACGGCATCTCGTTCGCGGGCGACGTGGACTGCGGCGACGACGCGGTGTGGGGCAACGCGCGCTACTTCGACGAGCAACTGCACTGGTTCGACGAGTGGCTAAAGCCAAGTGCTGAGTTGCGAGTGCTGAGTCCTGAGCAAGAAGACTCAGCACTCAGCACTCAGCACTCAGCACTCGCTTCTCCCGTTCGCCTTTTCGTGATGGGCGGCGGCACGGGGCGCAAGACGCGCGCGGGCAAACTCGACCACGGCGGGCGCTGGCGCGACGAGCACGAGTGGCCGCTGGCAAGAACTCAAAATACAAAATATTACTTGTGCTCTGATGGCTCGCTGTCCCCTGCCCCCTGCCCCCTGCCCCCCAGCGAGCCGTTGCGCTTCACCTACGACCCGCACCATCCCGTGCCCACCATCGGCGCGTCGTCGAGCGGCCTAATGGAACTCGTCTCGCTCGGCGATAACCTCGACCCGTTCTGGGGGCAGAGCATCTCGCCGTGGCTGCGGCTTCGCAGCATCATCCTGGAAGGCGCGGCGCATCAGAAGGAAGAGCCGGGCATGGTCGGCGCGCGTCCGCCGTATCTGCCGCTCGTCATGCGCCCTGATGTGCTCGTGTTCCAGACGCCGCCGCTCGCGTACGATGTCGAAGTCACGGGCGTGATTGTGGCGACGTTGTGGATTGCGTCGTCTGCGCTCGACACCGACTTCACGGCGAAGTTGATTGATGTCTATCCGCCGAACGACGATTATCCGCAAGGCTATCACCTCAACCTGAGCGACTCCATCATTCGCTGTCGCTATCGCAATGGTTGGGAGCACGAAGAGATGATGACGCCGCACGAAATTTATCACGTGACCATCTCGCTCGCGCCGACGAGCAATCTTTTCAAGGCGGGTCATCGCATTCGCCTCGACGTTTCGAGCAGCAACTTCCCACGATTCGATTTGAATCCGAACACAGGCGAGCCGATGGGACGGCACACCCATACGCTCGTCGCGCACAACACGGTGTATTGTGATGATGAGCATCCGAGTCATGTGGTGTTGCCGTTTATTCCAGTGCTGAGTGCTGAGTCCTGAGTGCCGAGTAACAACATCGGCTCAGCACTCGGAACTCAGGACTCAGAACTCAGGACTTCTACTCATGAGTAGTATTGCAGACGTGATTGTGATTGGTGGCGGTTGCACGGGCACGAGCATCGCCCTGCACCTCGCCCGTCGGCGCGCGGGTCGCATCGTGCTCGTCGAGAAACTGGCTATCGCGATGGGCGCGACGGGCAAGTCGTCCGCCATCGTGCGCACGCATTACACACACGAGGCGCTGGCGCGCATGTCGCTTCGTGCGCTGCACGTCTTTGAAAATTTTGCCGAAGTCGTCGGAGGCGATGCAGGTTTTCATCGCACAGGGTTCCTCGCGCTCGTCAGTCCGCGCGACGTGGACGCGCTCAAGGCGAACGTCGCGATGCATCAGCGCGTCGGCATTGATGCGCGCGTGTTGATGCCCGACGAGTTGCGCGCACTAGAACCGCGCATGTCCATTGTCGGTGTTGGGGCGGCGGCGTGGGAGCCACAGTCTGGCTATGCCGACCCGCACAGCACGACGACCGCGTATGCCGATGCTGCGCGGCGCGAGGGCGTCGAGTTTCGCATCGGCGAAACCGTTCGCGCACTCAACACGGACGCGCACGGCGTGACCGAAGTCGTTACGGACGACGGCGCGATTGCCGCGCGCACCATTGTCGTCGCCGCGGGTTATCGCACACGCGAGTTGCTCGCGCCGCTCGGCGTGGACATTCCCATCACACCCATTCGACACAACATGGCGATTGTGCAACGCTCGGTAGACTTTGGACAGATTCACGCCGTCGTCTCGGACCGCGTACTCGGCAGTTACTATCGTCCTGAAGGAAGCGAACTCACATTGATTGGCACGACCACGGCGAACGAAGGCAACGTGGACCGAGAGGTCGAAGCGGAACGCGCGCCGTCAAGCGCTGAACTGAAAATATTGGCGGAGCGATTCCACACGCGCTTTCCCAAACAGGATGCGGCGACATTGCGCGGCGGCTTCACGGGCGTGTACGATTGCTCGCCCGACTTGCAACCAATGCTCGGAGCGGTTGCGGGCATCAACGGTTTGTACGTCGCCGCAGGTTTCAGTGGTCACGGCTTCAAGTTGAGTCCCGTGATTGGCGAACTGATGGCAGAGCAAATCTGCGAGGGGCGCACGACGCTCGTTGACCTCAACCTGTTCAGCCCGTCGCGCTTTGCGGAAGGGAAACCTATCACGTCGTCGCATCCATATTCGACGCAGACGTTGGGGTAAGTGTAACCCGTGTCATTCCGAACGAAGCGAAGCGGAGTGAGGAATCTCTTTCTCTCGAACTGATTAGTTGTACGGAATAGATATTTCTCGCTTCGCTCGAAATGACAACTGGAGAGTGATGACCCACAAGACACACAACCGCATCGGCATGTCGAAGCACGAATTGGAAACGCCATGCCTGCTACTCGATATGGACGCGATGGAGCGCAACCTGCGCAAGATGGCGGACTACTTCTCGACCACCTCCGCAAAGTTGCGCCCACACACCAAGACGCACAAGACGCCCGCGCTCGCGCACATGCAGTTGGCAGCAGGCGCGGCGGGCATTTGCTGCGGCAACCTCGACGAAGCCGCAGTGATGATTGACGCGGGCATCCGCGATGTGCTGGTCACGCGCGAGATTGTGTCGCCGTCGCAAATCGCGCGTGTCGCCGAACTCTCAACGCGCTCGGTGTTGATAGTGATCGTGGACAATGCGGCGATGGTCGAGCAGTATGCGGCGGCAGTGCAAGCAGCCAATACGGAAATCCGAATGCTCGTGGATGCAGACGTGCGACTGGGGCGTAGCGGCGTGCCGCTCGGCGAGCCTGCGCTCGCGCTGTCGCAGCAAGTGCATCGCGCCGCAGGCTTGCGCTACATGGGGCTGATGGGCTACGAAGGCTCGCTGCACGAATTCGATTCCGCCGAACGCGAGCGCGTCTGTCGCGAATCGCTCACGCAGTTGGTCGAGACGCGCAGACTCATTGAGCGCGCGGGCATGCCCGTGTCCATCGTGAGCGTCGGCGCAACGTCCACGTACACGGTCAGCGCCAACTTTCCAGGGGTGACCGAAATTCAAGCAGGCTCCTATCTCACGGGCGACGCGTATCATCAGCGCAGTACGCCGGGCTTCGAAGTCGCGCTGAGCGTGCTGGCCACCGTCATCAGCCGTCCGAATCGCACGCGCATCACGACCGACGCGGGCAAGAAGAAGTTGAGCGAAGACGTCGGCTTGCCCGAAGCGAAAGACGCGCACCTGCAGCTGGTCGCATTGAACGAGGAGCATGGCTTGCTCGATTTGCTCGATGAGTCGCGCGAGGTGCGCGTGGGCGACCAACTCGAAATCATTCCATGCAATGGCGGCACGACCATCAATCTCTACGACGAGATGATTGCGATGCGCGGCGAGCGTGTTGAAAATATTTTTGAGATTGCAGCGAGGGGCACGTGAGCATTCGCATTGGCGCCGACGTGGGCGGCACGTTCACCGACGTGATTCTGCTGGACGAGCAGGGCAACGTGCGGACGCACAAGGTTCCGTCCACGCCGCCCGACTATGAGCAGGCGGTGCTGCACGCGGTGGATTATTTACTTCGTAGTAACGGCTTTAGCCGTTCGGACTTAGCGACTGAAGTCGCTACTACAATTAGTGAACTCGCGCACGGCACGACCGTCGCGACGAACGCGATTCTCGAACATCGCGGCGCGCACACCGCGCTCATCACTACGCGCGGCTTTCGTGATGTGCTGGAGTTGCGCCGCATCCGCGCGCCGCAGATGTACAACCTTTTTTTCGACAAACCGAAACCGTTGGTCGAGCGCTACTTGCGTTTCGAGGTGAGCGAGCGCATGTCGGCGAGCGGCGAAGAACTTGCGGCGGTGGACGTAGCCGAACTGTGGCAAATTAAAAAGCAACTTGAACGCGAACAAATCGAATCGGTTGCAGTCTGTTTTCTTCATTCGTATGCCTTCCCGCAGCACGAGCAAATCGTCGGCGCGTTTTTGCGACGCGAGTTGCCGCACGTGCACGTCTCGCTTTCGTGCGAAGTGCTGCGCGAACGCAAAGAGTACGAGCGCACCGCGACCACCGTCGTCAATGCGTACGTGCGCCCACTCATGCAGCGCTATCTGCATGCGCTGCGCAGCGGCATGAGCGCGCGCGGCATTGATGCGCCGCTGCTCATCATGCAGTCGGCAGGCGGACTGACGCCCGCAGCCGATGCCGCCATTCGTCCTGTCTATGTCTTGGAGTCGGGTCCCGCAGCGGGCGTGCTCGCGGCGAGTTACAGCGCGCAGCGACTCGGCATCGGCAACGTCATCACACTCGACGTGGGCGGCACGACGGCGAAAGCATCCATGATTGAAAACGGGCGCATCGCGTACAGTTCAGAATACGAAGTGGGCGCGTCGCTCTCGGCGGGCAATCGCTTGGTTGGCGGCGGCGGCGAGTTGATTCGCGCGCCGAGCATTGACATCGCGGAAGTCGGCGCGGGCGGCGGCAGCATCGCGTTTCTCGATAGCGCGGGCGGCTTGCGCGTCGGGCCGCGCAGCGCGGGCGCAGTGCCAGGTCCCGCGTGCTACGGACGCGGCGGCACACAGCCGACCGTGACCGATGCGAACGTCGTGCTCGGTTACATTCGCCCAGGTCAACTGGCCGATGGCGCGGTGAGCGTGGATGTTGAGATGGCGCGGCGCGTGATTCATGATAAGGTCGCCGTGCCAATGGGCATTGACCTGCTCACCGCTGCCGAAGGCATTCATCGCATTGCGAACGCGCGTACGATGCGCGCGCTGCGCGCCGTCTCGACCGAGCGCGGACGCGACCCGCGCGATTTTGTGTTGATGGCGTTCGGCGGCGCGGGACCCATTCACGCGGCGGGCTTGGCGCGCGAGCTGCGTACTTCGCAGACCATCGTGCCGCCGCTGCCCGGACTGTTCAGCGCGGTCGGCTTGCTGTTCTCTGGCATCGAGCATCACGATGTACGCAGTTGCCAACTCGCGGGCGAGGCGCTCACGCCCGACGCGCTGCAACGCTTACGCGACGAGATGCAGGCGGCGATGCTGGCGCAGTTCGCGCGCGAGGGGTTCGCGCACGAGCAGGTCACGTTGCAGTGCAGCGTGGACACGCGCTTTCAGGGACAGGCATCGGAGATACGAGTACAAATCCCAAATCCCAAATCCACACCCCCGACCCCGCAAAGCGGGGCGCGCGAAGCGCGCGTCGGGGGCATAGCCCCAACGGCCAACGTCCAACGTCTAATGTCTAACGACTTGCGTGAGATGGAAGCAATATTCACCGCAGAGCATCAACGCTTGTATGGGCACGCGGACGCGGATACATCCGTCGAAGTGATAGCAGTGCGATTAGTTGGGCGCGCGCTGATGCACGACCAGAGCACCGCAACCCTCACGCCTGCCGCGCTGCCCGCTGGACAGCCGACGAGTCGCCGCGCATTCTTCGGCGAAGCGTGGGGCGCGCTCGACACACTTGTGATTGCGCGGCGCGACATCGTTGGTGCGATGCGCGGGCCGCTACTGATTGACGAATACGACTCGACCATCGTCGTGCCGCCCGACATGCACGCGAGAGTGGACGAGCAAAACAACGTAGTGCTGAGCGCTGAAGACTGAGTGTCATGTGTCAAGTGTCATGTACGGTTCTGACTTGACACATGGCACATGACACTTGACACATTTTATAGGAGATGACATGACACGATTGAACAAAGTGATTGGCTTATTGGAGCAGGGCAAGGTTGCATTCGCGCCGTTCATTCAGGCCGGCTCCATCCCCGACGCGTACTGGGCAGCGACCAGCGGCTACGATGCCGTCGTCTTCGAGATGGAGCATAATCCATTCGACTTGGATGGCTTGCGTCTCTCGCTGCAATTCATGCTGAGTCGTCGGCAGATCGTGGACAGCGCGAGCCTCGCGCCTGCCGTGATGCCGTTCGTGCGTATCCCCGTCAACGGGCGCGAGCAGAACAACTGGATTATCAAACAGGTACTCGACATCGGCGTGTATGGCATCGTGTTCCCGATGATCAACACCGTCGAGGATGCGTGGAATGCGCTGAAGGCGGCACGCTATATACACCCAAAGGATGCGCCCGATCGCGAGCCGCTCGGCATGAGGGGACACGCGCCGGGCAATGCGATTCGCTACTGGGGCTTGACGCCGCTGGAGTATCACGACAAGGCGGACGTGTGGCCTCTCGATCCCAACGGCGAGATTCTGCCCATCCTGCAATGCGAGACCGAGCAGGGCGTGCTGAACCTGCGCAGCATCCTGACGGAGGTGCAGAAGCCGGGACTGATCCTGATCAGTGAGAGCGACCTATCGGTGTCACTCGGCTACAAGGCGCAGCCACATCCCGAAGTGGATGCTGCCGTTCAGGAAGCGGCAAAGATCTGCCGCGAGTTCGGCGTGCCGTTTGGCTCGCCGCAGGTGACCGAGCGCAATCTTGAGCAACGACTCAAGGATGGCTTTCAATTCTTAATGCCTGCGGTCACGCACGATGACTCGCTGCTCGTGCGCGGACGACAGTTGACGGAGCGGGCGCGATGATGACAGTGCGGAGTGTTATGTGTCAAGTGCCATGTGTCAAGTCAGAACTGTACGTGACACTTGACACATGGCACTTGACACTCATCACTCATCACTCAGGACTCAGCACTCTATGATAGACCCTATCACGCGCGAAATCATTCAAAACGCTTTGGCGGCAGCCGCAGACGAAATGGCGATGGCGGTCTATCGCACCGCGTACTCGACCATCGTGCGCGACTGCCTCGACTACTCGACCTCGCTGTGCGACGCGCAGGGCGAGATGATTGCGCAAGGCGTGACCATCCCGCTGCATCTCGGCTCGGTGCCCTTTGCGATGGCGACGCTGTTCAAGAAGTTCGGCGGCAGCATGGACGAGGGCGACGTGTTCATCCTCAACGACCCGTTCGAGGGCGGCATGCACATCCCCGACATCTTCATCATCAAGCCAATCTTCTGGAATGGCGCGCGCGTCGCGTTCGCAGTGGCGACCGCGCATCATCTCGACATGGGCGGTCGCCTGCCCGGCAGTTCGGCGTGCGACAACACCGAAATTTTTCAGGATGGCTTGCGCATCCCGTGGCTGAAGTTGTATCGGCGCGGCGAACCCGACGAAGCCATCATCTCGCTCATTCGCGCCAACGTGCGCGTGCCGCACATGACGCTCGGCGACATCCGCGCGCAAGTGTCGGCGTGCCATATCGGTGAGCGCGCCATCCACGACATCATCCAACGCTACGGCGTTGAGACGTTCACGACCTGCGCCGCCGAACTGATTGACTACACCGAGCGATTGGTGCGCGCGGAGATTGCATCGTGGCCCGACGGCACGCACTCGTTCACCGACTACATGGACAGCGACGGCTTGAATGGCCCACCCGTGAAAATTCACGTGACGCTGACCGTGCAAGGCGACACGCTCACCGCCGACTTCACGGGCAGCGCGCCACAGATTCGCGGCGCGATGAACAGCACGCTCTCGTTCACGGCGGCAGTGGTCGCGCTGTGCGTGCGCAATATGATGCGCGAGGACATCCCGAACACGGCGGGCATGTTCAAGCCGCTGCGCATCATCGCGCCTGCGGGCACGGTCGTCAATTGCGTGATGCCCGCCGCGTCGTCGATGCGCGGTGTGACCGGCTTCCGCATGATTGATTGCGTGTTCGGCGCGCTCTCGGCGTTCTTGCCCGAGCGCGTGTTCGCGGCGGGCGAGGGCGGCAACACGCTCGTCGTGATTGGCGGCGAGCGACCCGACCGCTCGCGCTATATCTTTTACGAGTTGTTTGTCGGCACGTGGGGCGCGCGCCCCGACCGCGATGGCAATGACGGCTTGTGCAATCCGGGCAACGTCGCGAGCAACATCCCCATCGAACAAGCAGAGTGTGAATATCCCGTGCGCATCCATCGCTACGCCTTGGTGCGCGACAGCGGCGGCGCGGGACGGTATCGCGGCGGGTGTGCCATCGAGCGCGAGTGGGAGTTGCTGTCGGGCGAGGCGCATCTGGCGATTCGTTCCGACCGACGCGACCACCTGCCGTATGGATTGTATGGCGGCTGCTCGGGCACAGGGTCTGTCAATGTGTTGCAGCATGTGGAGGAAGAGGAATTAGGGGAAATAAGGGAGATACGGGAAATCAATACTCAGCACTCATCGCTCAGCACTCAGCACTCGGTATTGCCGACGATGATCTCGACGAGTATGACCGCAGGCGAGCGCATCTATCATCGCATGGCGGGCGGCGGCGGATTCGGCGACCCATTCACGCGCGACCCGTCCGCTGTCGCGCGCGATGTGAAGAACGAGAAGGTGTCGGCGCAAGCCGCGCGCGAGCAGTATGGTGTGGTGATGGATGAGGCGACGGATGAGGTGGATGAGGCGCGGACGGCAGACTTGCGGAGCGCGCGTTGAAATTCCGAACGGCCTATGCTGATGAGCATGGCGATGCCGGCTATCAATTTCAATCGGGCTCATCGTCGCTCTTTGTGTTGAGCATTCTGTTACCTCATCGGCCTGAGTCGTTGCTCAATCGTGTCATCGCCGCGCGCCGACAACTCAGCAAACCCGAGACGTTCGAATTTCACTTTCACGAGTCAAGCGCGCAAACCCGTCGCAGATTTTTTGAGAGCATTAGTGATGAGCAGATTGGGCTGTTGATTTCCGTCATTCACAAAGAGAATGCCCCTGTGGAACTTCGACGCTTGGGCAAGGTCGGGTTGTACGTTCATGCTTTGAGTGGTTTGGTCTTGCGCTCGCCAGTTGCGTTCGAGAAAACGAAACTCCATTTGGATGGAACAGGTTCGCAAAAAGAGTTCGTGCAATCGCTCAAGAACGAGGTGCGGGATAAGTGTCGAACGTCCCAGCGACGCGAGCAGAACTTCAACGAAATTCGCGTATTGAACTCGACTCATCCGTTGATGCAGTGCGCCGACATGCTGACTGGCGCAGCCACTGCGCAAATTGAACGAGGGCAATCGGAGTGGCTGGCGATGCTGCCATGCGAGCCGTATGTCTGGTGGGAGGAAAAATTTCGGGACAAAGAATAACCCCCCTGACTAGCCTACGGGAGAGGCAAGCCGCTCATGCAGAGCGACGATTCATCAAGAGGGACAAACGGTCGAACCGTTTTGGACGGCGCAAGCGCGGGGGCGCTTGTTGTCTGGCTTTATTTTATCACATTTGTCAATGGCTCATCGAAATTTCTAATGGTTGAATTACTCATCACCAACGGCACCATCCTCGACGGCACGGGCGCGCCGCTCTATCGCGCCGACCTGCTCATCGAAGGTGAGCGCATCGCGGACATTATTCCGTTCGACCAACTCAGGCCTCAGGACTTTGGACTCAGGACTTTGGACTGCACTGGTCTTTTCGTCGCGCCCGGCTTCATTGACATCCACTCGCACTCCGACTTCACGCTGCTGGTGGACCCGCGCGCAGTCAGTTCGATTTCGCAGGGCGTCACGCTTGAAGTCGTCGGCAACTGCGGGCATGGCTGTGCGCCCATCAACAATCCGTCCGTGGTCACGGGCAACATCTATGGCTATCGCAGCGATTACGAATTGAATTGGCGCACGCTGGCGGAGTATCTCGCGCGGCTTGATGCGGCGCGACCCGCCTTGAACGTGGCGACGCTCGTGCCCAACGGCAACTTACGGCTGAGTGTCGCAGGTTTGGTGGACCGACCATCCACCGACGATGAACTCAAGCTGATGAAGTGGCTGCTCGCGCAAGGCATGGAAGAAGGCGCATTCGGCTATTCGACGGGATTGGAATATGGGCCCGAGCGCGCCTGCACCGAAGAAGAGATCGCCGCCCTGTGTCGCGTCACCGCCGAGCATGGCGGCTACTACGCGACGCACACACGCAACCGCGAGGGCTCAGCGCACGAGACAATTGCCGAAGCGATTCGTACAAGCGTGACTGCGGATGTGCCGCTACAAATCTCACACATCTCGGTCGTCTCGCGTCTCGCCGACGATGGCAAGTGGGCGGTCGAGCAGGCGTTGCAGCAAGTGGACGAGGCGCGCGCACGCGGACACGATGTCATGTTCGACATGCACACGCGCCTGTTCGGCACGACGAACTTGAGTGCGGCGCTGCCGCCGTGGGCGCTCGAAGGCGATGCGGCGACGATTGCAAAACGCTTGCGCGATCCATCGGTGCGGCGCGAACTCAAGCAATATCGTAGTATCATCACGGCGCTGGCGCGCGGCGACTGGAGCCGCATCGTGTTGTTCGATGTAGGGGCGGGGTCACCGCGCCCGTATGCGCGCAAGAGTATCGCCGAACTCAGCGCACTGTGGGATGTTGAGCCGCTCGACGCGATTTATGATGTGCTGCTCAACGAAGTTGGTAGTGATGGCTTCAGTCATTCAGCGACTGAAGTCGCCACTACGAATTTACACAGCCTGATGATTGTCGCGTTCGCGTACAACGCCGACGACATTCGCTCCGCGTTCGCGCATCCGCTGTGCATGGTCGGCTCGGACGCAACCGCGCTCGCACCCGACGGCCCGCTCGCGGATTCGTCGTTTCACGGCGCGTACACGTGGGCGGCGTGGTGGTATCGCCACTTCGTGCGCGAGACGAAAATGCTCACACCACAAGAGGCGATTCGCCGCATCACGTCATTGCCTGCGCAACGACTCGGCTTGAGTGAGCGCGGCGTCATCCGCAAAGGCGCGTATGCCGACCTCGCCATCTTCGACCCCGCAACATTTGCCGAGCGCGGCACCACCTTCGAGCCGAACCAAGTCGCAACTGGCATGAGGCACGTCATCGTGAATGGAATCATCGCGGTATGCGATGGGCAGTTGACAGGCGAGCGCGGCGGGCGGGTGCTGAGACGCTGTTGAGGCGTGCGCGAGACAATTGAGCGTTGCCTCGACGCCGAGTGCGATGCGAAGATAGATGTGGAGAAAGCGTTGATTTAGAGACTTGTCCCCCTCGATTTGCTCGGGGCCGGAATGACAAGAGCGCATAGAATTGTCATTCCGAGCGAAGCGAGGAATCTCTATCTTCGACATAACGGAGCATCCGCGTGAAACAATACTTCGTGTACATCATGGCGAGCAAGTCGCGCGTGCTGTACGTTGGTATGACGAACGACTTACAGCGGCGCGTGCACGAACATCAGCAGAAAATTGTGGAAGGATTCACGCTGCGATACAACGTTACACGACTGATCTATTTTGAATCCACCAACGATGTGAATGTTGCGCTTGCACGCGAGAAGCAAATCAAAGCATGGCGGCGCTCGAAGAAGACTGCGCTGATTGAATCGGTCAATCCTACTTGGGCAGATTTAAGCGAGGAGTGGAAAGAAAGAGATTCCTCGTCGCTTCGCTCCTCGGAATGACAATAGTCATAGAGTCTTTAACATGACATCATCTCCACCCGAATGCGGCATCGTCATCGCCAAAGAAGTGATGATTCCCATGCGCGATGGCGTGCGGCTGGCGACCGACATCTACTATCCCGCGCGCGATGGGAAAATGGTTGAGGGTGAGTGGCCCACGATCCTGCTGCGTACATCATATGACAAGGCGGCGATCCGCTACGTGGACACCATCGCCAACTTCTTCACGCCGCGCGGCTACGTGACCGTGCAGCAAGACTTGCGAGGGCGCTACAACTCTGAAGGCAAGTGGCAGTATCGCCACACCGCGAACCCACACGAGGGCATAGACGGTTACGACACGATTGAATGGATCGCCGCGCAGCCATGGTCAAATGGAAAAGTGGGGATGGTGGGCAGTTCGCACCCTGGGCTCGTGCAGACCCATGCTGCGCTTCAACGCCCGCCACATCTGACCGCCATCTGGCCCGATGTCGCGCCCAACAACAGTTACGACCATCAGGTGCGGCGCGGCGGCGCGATGCAATTGCACATGTTCGGCGCACTCTTTCTGCACGCGCAGGACTCACAGGAGGCTGCTACCGATCCAAACATCCGCCGCGCGATCTGGAACGCGATGGCGCAGATGCGCGAACTGGTGTATGCAACGCCATTCAAGCGAGGGCACACGCCGCTCGCCGTAATTCCCGCGCTTGAAGAAACATTATTCGATTATTACACACGCGGCGCGTATGACGAGTTCTGGCAATCCGAGTTCAACGACTTCACGCGCTACTTTGATCGTCACGCCGATATCCCTGGCACGTACAGCAGCGGCTGGTTCGACCCCTTCGCAATGGCGGCAGCCTATCATTATGCGGCGATGGCGAAACAGAACACGACGCCACAACGACTCATCCTCGGGCCGTGGACCCATATGGGCATGCGTGCGGACAATACATTCATGGCGGATGTGGACTTTGGCGCTGAGGCGTTGTGGGGATTCAAGCGGTACAATGCAGAGCGGCTGCGTTTTTTCGACCGCTGGCTCAAAAATAGTTCTGAGTTCCGAGTCCTGAGTGCTGAGAAAGAACAGAACAACTCAGCACTTGACGACGCGCCTGTGCGCATCTTCGTGATGGGCGGCGGCGATGGGCGACGCACGCCGCAGGGCAAACTGAGTCACGGCGGACATTGGCGCGCGGAGCGCGAGTGGCCGCTCACGCGAACGCAGCATACCCAATTTTTTGTGTGTGCTGACGGTTCGTTGTCCCCTGCCCCCAGCCCCCTGCCCCAGCCCCCTGCCCCGTCCATAAGTTTCACTTACGACCCATCGCATCCCGTGCCCACCATCGGCGGGACGGTGACAGGCTTCTTTGAAGAAATTAAGTTTGGTCAAGCGATGGATCCGTTCTGGGAAAAATATTTTCCACCATGGGCGCGTATGAGACAGATCATCGCGGATGGACCGATGCATCAAAAGGAAGAACCTGGTATTGTCGCGTGCAAACCGCCCTATCTGCCGCTCGCGATGCGTTCCGATGTGCTGGTGTTTCAGACGCCGCCGCTCGCACGGCCCATCGAGATTACGGGCGCGGCGACGGTCAACTTATGGATTTCATCGTCGGCGGTGGACACTGACTTCACGGCGAAGCTGATTGATGTTCATCCCGCCAACGCAGATTATCCCGACGGCTATCACATGAATTTGTGCGACTCGATCATTCGCTGCCGCTATCGCAATAGTTTCGAGCGCGAAGAGTTGATGACGCCTGGCGAAATCTATCGGGTGCAGATTGTGCTCCCGCCGACGAGCAACCTGTTCACGCAGGGACATCGCATACGGATTGACATCAGCAGTAGTAACTTCCCGCGCTTCGATTTGAATCCGAACACGGGCGAGCCGATGGGACGGCACACGCACACGCTCGTCGCGCACAACACGGTGTATTGCGATGCAGAGCATCCATCTCACATCATCTTGCCAATCATTCCGCAATGAGTAAGAGTGTCATGTGTCAAGTGCCAAGTGTCATGTATGGCTGGCCCTGACACTTGACACCTGACACATGACACTTATTCCAGCGAGGTTTATCATGCCGCGAATATTGATCGCCGAATGCAAACAAGAAGTCTCGTCGTTCAATCCCGTCGCCAGTCACTACGATGACTTCATCGTCTTGCGCGGGCAAGACCTGCTCGATTATCATCGTCGTGTGCGCGACGAAGTCGGGGGCGCGTGCAGCGTCTTCGATGCGCACAGCGATGTCTCGCTCGTACCAACCTACAGCGCGCGCGCCATCACGTCGGGCGGCACGCTGGCCGCAGCGGATTGGCAGCGCATCGCGCGCGAGTGGTGCGACGCGCTCAAGACTGCGCCGCCGTGCGATGGCGTGTACTTCGCGCTGCACGGCGCGATGTCGGCGCAGGGCATAGACGACCCCGAAGGCTATCTGCTGCAAGAGGCGCGCAAGATTCTCGGCGAGCAAATCCCCATCGTCATCTCGCTCGACCTGCATGGCATTCTCACCGACCGCATGTTACAACACGTCAACGCCGCCGTCGTCTATCACACTTATCCGCATGTGGACTTCTACACGACGGGGCAGCGCGCGGCGCGCTTATTGCTGCGCATCATCGCGGGCGAGGTCAAGCCCGTGACGGCGAAGGTCGAAGTGCCCATGCTCGCGCGCGGCGACGAGATGATTACCGAGACGGGTTCGATTCGGCGCGTCATCGAAGCGGCGCAAGCCATCGAGCAAAGCGCGGGCGGATTATCGGCAGGCATGTTCTGGGGCAACCCGTTCACCGACGTGCCCGAGCTGCGCTCGAACGCTCTCGTTGTCGTGGATGGCGACGCTGCGCGTGCCGAGCGCGACGCGCTCAATCTGGCGGACATCTTCTGGGAGTATCACGAGCGCATGCGGGTGCCGCTCACCAGTTTGCACGACGCGGCGCGCATTGCGCGCGAACATTGCGACGGCGGGAAGGGCGGAACGGTCGTGCTCGTGGATGCAGCCGACGCGACCAGCTCGGGCGCGTCGGGCGACAGCAACGCCATCTTGCGCGCGTTGATGGATGCGGGGTACGAGGGCAGCGGCCTGTTCCCCATCGTAGATGCGCCCGCAGTGCATGCCGCGTTTGAGACAGGTGTCGGCAACACGCTGCGCACGACCGTCGGCGGCGCGCTCGACTCTGCGCGCTTCACGCCATTGCCGATTGAGGCACGCGTGCATCTGCTCTCGGAAGGATTGTTTCGCAACGAGCACGCGAAGGCATTGTGGAACGCAGGTCCGACGGCAGTGTTGAAAGTGGGAAAACACACACTCGTCGTGACCAGTCGCGCGGTGAGTCTGTTCGACCGCTCGCTGTTCTTCGCGCACGGACAGAACCCGCAGGACTTTGATTGCGTCGTCGTGAAGTCGCCGCACTGCGAGCATCACATGTTCAAAGCGTGGGCGGCGAAGTATATTGATGTGGATGCGCTAGGCGCGACCAGCGCAAACGTGCAGGCGCTCGGTCACACAAATGCGCCGCGCCCGCTGTGGCCGCTGGATGAGGATGTGGCGTTCGCGCCAAAGGTAAAAATTTTTCAGAGGTAGTAACGACTTCAGTCGTGAGGCGAACGACTGAAGTCGTTACTACAAACGGGGTAGCATGAAGATACGCGACATTCGCTGCGCGGGTTTGCGCGGTGCGACGCCCGAAGGCGGCTGGAGCAACGAACTGCGCCCCGACGACTGCGTGCATACGTTAATCGCGGTGCACACCGACGAGGGCGCGCTTGGACTCGGCAGCGTGTTCAGCAACGATGCGCTCGTGCGCGCGGCGCTCGCCGTGCTGGAGCCGCTTTATCGCGGTGAGAATGCGCTGGAGCCCGAGCGCGTCAGCGAGAAGTTGCATCAGCACATGTTCTGGCTCGGACGCGGCGGCAGCATCACGCACACCATCAGCGGCATTGACATCGCCCTGTGGGATTTGCTAGGCAAGGCGACGGGGCAGCCCGTCGGCCGTTTGCTTGGCGGGCGCTATCGCGAGCGTGTGCGTCCGTATGGATCAATTCTGATGGAAGCGCCTGAACCGTTGCGCGACCATCTGCTGCAAATTAAGGCGCAGGGTTTCCGCGCGTTCAAGATGGGCTGGGGACCATTCGGGCGGTATGGTGTAGGGGGCGACCTGCGTGTCGTCCCGCGTGTGGGCGACCTGCGTGTCGCCCCGCGTGTGGGCGAACACATAGGTTCGCCCCAACGGGATGAACAAATTGTGCGCGCGGCGCGCGACGCCATCGGCGACGATTGTTTGCTGATGGTGGACGCGGGCGGCAGCGATGCGTATTGGTCGCAAGGTTACAAGTGGGCATTGCGCACAGCGCAGATGCTGGCGGATTACGATGTATACTGGTTCGAGGAGCCGTTGCACCCCGACGCGCTCGACGACTACGTGAAGTTGCGCGAGCACGCGCCGCTGCCCATCGCAGGCGGCGAAGTGCTGACGCGCCGCCAAGCGTTTCAGCCGTGGCTTGAGGCGCGTGCGTTCGACATCGTGCAACCCGACGTGACGAAAGTGGGCGGCATTAGCGAGGAGCGGCGCATCGCGTGGATGGCGCAGGAACACGGCGCGCGCTTTATCCCGCACGGCTGGAACACTGCCGTCGGACTCGCCGCCGACCTGCAACTCGCGTCGGCGTTTCCCGACACCGACCTCGTGGAGTATCTGACTGGCTCGCCGTTCATTGACGAGATTGTGGCGACGCCGTGGCAACTCGACGCCGACGGCATGTTGCCGATTCCCGACGCGCCGGGCTTGGGGCTGACGTTGAATGAGGATGCGGTAAGGAAGTACACGAGGGGAGAGAGGTTGTTGTGAGTTACTGGGATATTTTCGCTATGCTGGGCAAAGAATGCTTTCATCGTTGCGAAAAACCGGATCGGTAGCCAATCGATGGGCGAATTCGGCGATTGCATTCATCTTTGTCTTCAGTAACGGGTGCAGGTCGTTCTGGTAGAACGTTGCAATAATACTCCTTAATCAATTCTTCAACAGCGCCCGCCGACACCCGACATTGTAAGGACGAGGAACAGTTAAAAGTACATTCCGAGGACTTTCCTTGGTATTCCACAATATTTTTTAACAAAATCCAACTCTTCCTGCGTTAAGAATGGCCTACTGAGATGGTTAGTGCCATTGATCTTCGTTACTTTGAGCATCTCTTTTTCAAAACTATCTTCATAGTTTGGCCCCTTGAGACCTTCCATTTTTTCTTCATAAGAAGGCTGCAGGGAAATTCTCTTATTTCCTGGCACACTTGAGGTCATGCCCGGCAGTTTGGTCCCAGCTGGATTAACTTCAGACAAGAACAAGATCCCGACCCAAGACCATGGACTGGCCTCCCGAGTATATCTGGGTCGACCTTCCTCATCATATTTCGACCAAACTTGCTCCCAAGCCGTATTTAGCAACTCTGTGTTGTCCCCGCCTAAATGTCTGACCAAGTTAATCTCTTTTGTAGTAACAGTAGAAGACACTTTAAGCGCGCTTAGCAATCCCCACAGAAACGGCACTGTATAACTAACGTCAATTCGGGATAAGGTAGGACGCCTTTGCGAGTAAAATAGTGGTAACCAACCCTATTGCGCTCATGAAAGGAGTCCTATGATGAGTTTGCTGGAACTGTTCTGTCATGTCGATGATTTTTGCCAACGGTTTGTCC
>JBBPZQ010000005.1:0-3258 GCA_038198935.1 Anaerolineae bacterium | reverse complement strand
CCGGCAAAACTTAACCCGAAATGGCTCCAGAAACTCGTCCAGTTCGGCAATCGGCTCCGTTGGTACTTGCGGGATGCGCACGGCTTTTTCCATGCGCCCCAGTCTAGCCGATTTTCCCTCAATCTAACAGAGTAGTATTATGCGTATCGTAGGGGCGAAGCATGCTTCGCCCCTACTTGAGCGTGCGCAGATGGCGTTGAAATTGAAAACGATTTTCGAGCAGCGGCAAATCCGTCAGGAACATCGGGGGCCCCTTCGCTTCAACTTTTGCCACGATGGTCGTGAGCTCGTCGGCGCGAATGGCATCACTCACGGCTTCGGCAAAATCGTCGAGCGTGCGTACGGTACTGACGCGCGGCACGCCCGACGCGCGCGCGATGCCCTCGAGGTCGGTGCCCGTTGCGGTGGCTGTTGGGAAGCCGCCGACCGAGAGCAGGCTCTCGTTGTCGAAGACGATGTGCACGAGATTGCGCGGGCGATAGCGCGCCAGCGTGCTCAACGAGCCGAGATTCATCAGCAGCGAGCCATCGCCATCCAGCACGACGATTTTTTGCTTGGGCAGCGACAGCGCGAGTCCGAGTCCCATCGAAGAGGCGAGTCCCATCGCGTGCTGCAGATAAAAAAAGTTGGGACGGTGGCCCAGCGATTGCAGTTCCGCCGAGACCGCACCCATGATCGTCACGACCACGCACGCTTCGAGTTCGGGATAGATCGTCTTGAGACCATCAATGCGCAGCATCAGTCCTCCCACATCAAGTCGCGCGTGAGCAAGAGCGCGACGGGTTGCAGCGAACTCTCTGCAAGCGTGATGGCTTGCTGCGTGCGGCGCGCGACCACAGGTGGGCTGTCGAGGCGCACGTATGGAATGCGCAGACATTGCAGCAGTCCTTCGGTCACGCCGCCGCCCTGCGTCTGCCACGGGTCCTTTTCGCCAAACTCGCCGCGATAACTGATCACCATCAGCAAGGGGATGCGATACAGAAATGCAAGCGAGACGATGCCGTTGATGCTGGCCAAGAATCCGTGATTCTGCATCAACATTGCGGACTTCACGCCCGCCAAGTGTGCGCCCGCCGAGATGCCCACGCCTTCTTCTTCCTTCGCCAAGCGCACCAGAATCATGTCGCGGTCGTCGTCCGCCATACGAATCAGATGCACCAGCCACGTTTCGGGCAGCGCCGACATCAGGCGCACGCCACACCCTTTGAGCGCATCATATACGATGCGCGAGTTTGTCATCGAGACCGGCATAGTCCCTCCAGCCACAACAGTTTAGCAGATGCGCTATGCGCTGTAAATGAATTGCGATACAGGCTTGCCAGCAGCGCACGCGCCTGTTATGATGGCGCAAGGTCGTTCGATAACTCACGAGGTCAGGCGATGCAAACGATCAAGGCGCTCACGTTCGATGTGTTTGGAACGGTGGTGGACTGGCGCGGCAGTCTCATCGCGGAGCTGCAAGAAGTGGGGCGCAGCAAAGACATGGAGCGCGACTGGGCGCGCTTTGCCGATGCGTGGCGTAGCGGCTATGCGCCCGCGATGAACCGCGTGCGTACGGGCGAACTGCCGTGGACGAAGTTGGACGCCCTGCACCGCATGATCCTCGATCAACTGCTGCAAGATTTTCAATTGACTGATCTGAGCGAGGCGGAGAGGGATCAACTCAATCGCGCATGGCATCGGCTCGCGCCGTGGCCCGATTCCGTCGCTGGCTTGACGCGCTTACGCCGACGATTCATTGTCGCCACACTCTCGAATGGCAACGTCGCGCTGCTGGTGAATATGGCCAAGCACGCGGGCTTGCCGTGGGACTGCATTTTTTCTGCAGAGTTGATGCGGCACTACAAACCCGACCGCGAGGTGTATGCAACGGCGGCCGAGTTGTTGGGCCTCGCGCCGCATGAAGTGCTGATGGTCGCCGCACATCGGAACGATTTGCGCGCGGCGAGCGCAATCGGCTTTCGCACGGCGTTCGTGCTGCGTCCGCTCGAATTTGGGCGCGAGCATCCGCCCGAGCTCGCCGCCGACCCGTCATTCGATTTCATCGTGCGCGACCTGAACGAATTGGCGGAGCATCTCGGCTGCTGACGTTTGCTCAACGGCGGGCGCACCCTTGCGCGACGCTCACGTGCTCGTCGGCTCTGCCTTCGGCAAGCGCACCATCGTCTGCATGAGATGCTCCAACGTCGCGCGCGGATTATCACAGAAACCCGAGTGCACGGACGAGAGTTGGATGACGGTACTGCGCGGCGCGACGAGCCAATGGAAGCGTTCGGCTTGCGATAAGTTGGCGAGCGCCCCGGCCGCCTCGCCGCCCGCGCACACGCGCTGCAGATGCGCGAGGTGCGCCTGCACTTCGCCGACCTCCAGCAGAGCGGGCGCCAATGCCTCTAGGCGCGACACGTCGAGTTCGATCAGCGCATCGAGGAAGTGGTGCGCCGCGCAGAACAGCACCACGCCGACGTTGATGAACTCCTCGCGCTCGACGCGCGGCACGACGCGGATAACCGCAGCCTCAAACGCGCTGCGCTCTGGCATGAATCGCCTCCGCAACGAAGATGCTCGACGCGTCCAAGCGTGAGCCAAGATATTCGACGTACGCCGCGCGCTGTTCGGCCGCATTTGCGAAGTGCGCTCGCTCGTTCAGCCACAGATCGGGAATGAGCGCGACCAATTGTGCCAACCCGTCGGCGCTGAGTAGATCCCGCAAGCGGCTGTCCACTTCCGCCAGCGCATCCGCGACCGGCAGTAACACATGCTCGCGTATTTGCGAAAATGCGCTGCGGCTGAATGTGAGGTATTGCTCCCATGTGTGGTGATAGTACAGCGCCGCGCCGTGATCAATCAGCCACAAACGTTTTTTCCAGAACAGCATGTTCGGATTGCGCGCGCTGCGATCCACGTTGCTGATGTAGGCGTCGAACCACACGATGGCTGATGCGAGCGTCGGCTCGACCTGCGCGCGGTCGAGCGCATCGAAGCCCAGTGCGCCCGGCAGATAGTCCAGTGCGAGGTTGAGTCCCGCGCTCGCGCGGAGCAATTGCTGAATTTCGGGATCACGCTCGGTGCGCGCCATGTCGGGATCGAGCTGCATCAGCACGATCTCCGGCACGGGCAGTCCTAGTGACCTGGAGCGGAAGTTCTGCAACGAATTAGAGACGGCGTATTATTGAGCCAGTACTTGAAATCACGGCACGACCATTCCCACGCGAAAGGATGAGCGAAGCGTTGGTTGTAATCGCATTGACTGCGGAGAAT
>JBBPZQ010000004.1:0-12756 GCA_038198935.1 Anaerolineae bacterium | reverse complement strand
TCCCGACCAACTGTCATTGCGAGGCGCGTCCTTCGCGCCGACACCTGCGTCGAGCGACGCTGGCGCGTAGACGAGCAATCTCTACGCTGCGCTATAGAGATTGCCACGCCCGCGAAAAGCGCGCGGGCTCGCAATGACAAGTTGGGAAGTTATTATTTTTCATATCCTAAAACGCTAATGCATCGTGAGATTGCTTCGCGCGCCATGACAGCTTACTCAGGGATACGCCACGACCAGCACCGCCGCGGGCGGCAGCCGTCGCGCGCGCGCATAGAGCGCGGGCATCGTGTACAACAGCGTCTTTGCTACTTTCGCTACGCGGCTGGCGCGTTGATTGCGAGCCGCTGCCGGCGGGTTGCTTCCGATGCGCCGCGCGCGTCATCAACTTGCGTTGGAACGGCAGCGCGACTTCGTGCGCACTCGGCTGCGTGAACAGAAACTCGTGGCGCGCGTATCCCGCCTGCTCGAACGCCAGCGAGAGCGCGCGCGTCGTCCACGTCGTCAGGTCGCGCGGATACTCTGGCGGACTGATCGGCAGCAGAGCCAATTCGTGAATCCAACTGTGGCCCATGCCCTGCGTCAGCAGCAGCGGCGCGAGCGGAAATCTGCTGCGGATGTTTCGCAAGAAGCCGACAGGATCGGTTGGATGATGCAACACGTAATTGCACGTCACATATTCAGGTTCAGGCATGTCCGCATACGTCTCGACGGTTCCCACGTGCACGCGAAAGCCTTGCGCGCCGAGGATGTCCGCCACCTTCGGCGAGAGATCAAGTCCAAGCGCGTCGAAGCCGTGTGCGCGCAGTAGCCGCAGCATGATGCCGCGCCCGCAGCCGACGTCGAGCACCGTCGCGCGTGCACGCGCATGCGCGCGCAGCCAGTTCGACGACAAGCGGAACGATGGCGGCGCGGAGCCATCGGCTTTCGCGTTGAACAGATGCTGCGCGCGGTACTGATACTCCTGCATGTGCGCGCTCTGCACTTTGCCCTCGTATGCTTTTTCGTACAGCTGCTGCGGCACGTCGCGCACGTCGAAGAAGCGCAGGCCGCAATGCCGGCACTGAAACAGCGGCCGACCTTCAAGACTCGTGACCACGCGCGAGCTGTGTCCGCACACGAGACATGCGAGACTCGATTGTTCCATCAACTGGGTGCGTCGTGAGACTGATGCCATCATCGCGTCGGCACCCCGGCGAGATAGCCTGAGAAAATCAATAAGCCAAAGCAGACCGCGTTAACCGTGAGCACGGTGCCGACGGCACGCCACGCTAAACCGTCGCCCCAGACTTTGTGTTTTTTATTCCAGCGATCAAACATCTCGTAACCGATCAGTAATGCAGCGTGATAGAGTCCGTAGATAATGTAGTACCACGCGATGCCGTGCCACAACCCCATCAAGCCGAACGTGATCAGCAGACCGAGATACGAAGCGAGATAGCGACTCTTGAACCAGCGCCCTTTTGTCGCCGCGAGCACGAAGCGCATGTACACATGATCGCGGAACCATGCAGAGAGCGTGATGTGCCAGCGGTTCCAGAAGTCGCGGATGCTCGTCGCGAGAAATGGGCGATTGAAATTCTCCGGCGTGTGAATGCCGAACAGATAACTGATGCCGATGGCGAACGCGCTGTAGCCGGCGAAGTCGAAGAACAGATACGCACTGTAGGCGTACATATACGAGAGCGTGTTCAGCGCGTTGCCACCCGCCGATGCAGGATCGAGCCAGTAGCGGCGAATCAGCACGGCGACGATGAACGAGTACAGGAAGCCGCGAAAGATGAGATGCACCGCGCGGTCGAGGTCTTGCACGAATTCGGCGCGCGTGCGCTGGTGATGCCAGTCCTCGCTGAAGCGGCGATAGCGATCAATCGGACCCGCCGAGATGGTCGGAAAGAAAAATAGATAACTGAACAAAATGAATGGCGACAATGACTGAATCAGTTTGTCTTGAATGCCGATCACGACATCAATCGTGCGGAACGTGACATACGAAATGCCGAGGAAGCCGATGAGCGTATTCGGCGCGAGCACGGGCGCGAACTTCGAGATGATAAGTGGCAGCAGCGCGAGCACAATCGCTGCATAAAATAATAGGCGACCACCTACGCGCGGACGCACGGCGGCGAAGCCGAACAACACGATGGCTTCGTAGGCGGCGTACAACAGCACCAGTCCGATTTCTGGAAACGCAATGCTCGGCGTGATGTTGAGCGTGGAGCTGTACTGAATGACGAGCATCAACAGCGTGGCGATCAGAATCCACGCGCGCTTCAGCACACGCAGCAAGCCGATCAGCAGACTGATCAGCGTCGGCATGAGTAACACGCCAAAGTACAAGAAGTTTGCGTATGGAATCATGTTCGTAGTCGCTTGGTCTGATGGTCTGATAGTCGGATAGTCGGTCAGTAATAGTGACCATCTGACCATCCGACCATCAGACCAATTCCGCCAACTTGCGTCGGTCGGCTTTGCCGTTGGCGTTCATCGGAAACGTCTCGACGAAACGGAACTTACGCGGCAGCATGTACGCGGGCAAACGCTCCGCCAAATGCGCACGCAGCTGGTTGACCACTTCAAAATCTGAGCCGCTCGGTCGCTCGTTCAAAATCACAAATGCCGCGAGTGAATCAGTACGGCCATGCTTCATGACTGGCACGACTACTGCATCCATCACGCCATGCAGCGCGCGCAAGTTCGCTTCGATGTCGGGCAGCTCGATACGATAACCATATAACTTGATCTGGTTATCTATGCGTCCTTCGTAGAACAACATGCCGTCGCGCCAGTGTCCCCAATCGCCCGTGCGGTATGCGCGCGCGCCATCCAGTTCAAAGAAAACTTTTTCGCTCAGGTCGGGTCTGCCGAGATAACCCGGGCTGACGCTCGGACCCGCGATCACGATCTCGCCGCGCTCGCCATCGGCTGCAACGTGATTCTCATTCATGACCACGAGCCGATTGTGCGCCATCGCGTAGCCAATCGGCAGCGACGCATATTTGCCGAGCAGTTCGCGCGTGATGTTCACCCACGTCACGATTACGGTCGCTTCGGTCGGTCCGTAACCGTTCCACACTTCGGCATTGGGAAAGCGGTCGAGTAACTGCGCCACAATCTCCGGCGCGAGCGCCTCACCCGCGATGAAGAAGCGGCGCAAGCGCGGCAGCATCGCCTGATTGAAACTGCGCTCGACCAGACACATTTGCGCGAACGACGGCGTGCACACAAAGATGCTCGTGCCCGACGCGCCAAATGCTTGATACAACTGCTTTGGGTTCGCCACCTCGTCGCGTGTGATGCTCCACACCGTGCCGCCCATGAGCAGCGCAAGATACGTGTCCATCGCCGACACGTCGAACGAATACAAGACCTGATTGAGAAACACTTCCTGCTGTGCGACGAAGTCCTGCTGCGACAAGACCCAATTCAAAAAGTTGCTCACGTTGCCGAGCGTGATGACCACGCCTTTCGGCTCACCCGTGCTGCCCGACGTGAACAAAATGTAATACGCATCGTTCGCGTCGAGACAGCGCTGCGGTGCAGGCGCGGGCTGCGCCGAATATTGCGCGACTAACTCCGGCGTCAGCATCAGCCGTGCGCCTGACAACTCGACCGTGCGCGCGACGCGCTGTGGCGGCGTGATCGTGTCAATCGGCACATAAGGGTGGCCCGACTTGATCGCGCCGAGAAATGCGATCAGCACTTCTGGCTCTTTGTGACCCAGCACCGCCAGCGGCGAGTGGTCGTCGGGCAGTGCACGCGCCAGATGCGCCGCGAGCGCGTCCGAGCGACACGCGAGTTCTCCATACGTGAGCCGTCTGCCCGCGCTGACGTGTGCCACGCGTTCGGGTGCGAGGCGCGCCCATTGGTCAATGCGTTCGATCAGTTCGATGCTCATGCAGAACAGTCACTGATTGAGCACAGAGAATTAAAACTCTGGGTCTCTATGGTGTGCACTAGAATCCTTGATAAATGAAACTCGGCGTCGAGAAATCGCCACGACCATACAACGCGATCAAGCCGGCGATGATGAGCAAGTAGTAAAAGGTGAGCAGAAAGACGCGCAGCCATTGATTGTCCGCCAGCGACACGTCTGGCGCTTTCCCGTCGCGCTCGCGCATCGTTCGGGTGTAACGAATGCTGGTGGGTTGTGATTCACTCATCGGCTCATCTCCGATACGGGCACGGTTACAACGCCCATACGCTCAGCGCATCGTCAATTGATCCAGTTCGCGCAGTGTGTTTGCGATTTGCTGCGTGTCGTTCGCGCCGTGATAGAACGCATCGAGCCCGCGGCTCAGATACACCCACGCCTTCTCGCTCGGATGCGACCACTTATCCGCCAAAAACATTTTGTCCGTATCGTGATCGGCAAAGTCGAGCACCGGCACGCCGTATGGCTTTGCCGCGTCCTCGAACTTCTGGTAATACGCGCGACGCGCAGCCGCCGACACGCCCCAATACTCGTAGTATGTTCCGTTGATCGGCAGGCTCACCAGCAATGGCTGCGCGCCAAGTTGCTGCAATGATTGCAGCAGCAATTGCAAATCGTCCCAATCGGGATCGTTCTGCAAGCGCTTCAAGAACGTCGCGTCGCCGAGTTTCCCTTTTTCGTTGTTCAGTTCTGCTGCATACTGCTGCCAATAGCTATTGTCTAAGCCAAATGGATTATTGTCCGAATGCTTTGCATGATCGCTTTGCGCGCGGTCGCGCAGTGCGCGCCAGTCGAGCGTCTTGCGCTGGTGGGCGATGCTTCTGTTCAGAGACGACTGCTGCACAAACAAAAACGTTTCCGCGCGATCTTGCAGCGCCATGACGAACAATTGCAGTTTGCCAACGGGCAGCATGACCTGATACTGCGCGAGACGCTGCGGCGAGCCGTCAGCCAGTTGCTCGAGTGCCGCGCGCAGCAGCGAATCATCTTTCAGCGTGTCGGGATACTGCAGCATGTGCCGCGCAATCGCTTGCTTCGTGGTCAAGTCGAGCGGGCTGTCGAACATGAGCGCGTATGCGTGCAAATGCGAGAAGTTGCCCGCGTACTGATCGGCCGCCGCAGAATTGCCATCAAAAAAGCGGCCAGGTGAAAACGCGATCACGATTTTTTTGCCGCGTAGATCATCGCCGAGCGCCGCTACTGATTGCAGAGTTGCCAGCAGTGGCGCGCCGCCTTTGCCGACGGGAAAGATGGTGAAGCCGGTCGGCTCGCTCGCGAACAAATTGCTGGCGTGGTACGGCAGGTCCACCGCCAGCAATTCTGAACTGCCGTAGATCGGCAGTAGGTCGGGCTGTTGCAAGGCGATGCGCTGCAAGTCGCTGCCGACGATCTTCGGATCGAAGAACTGCGGCGCCAGCGCATAGATTGCCGCGCGCTCGGTCTGCATCGCCGTGGCGTTAAACCAGAGCAGCAAGGCAGCCGCGAGCACGCTCGCCAACAGCGTCGCGAACAGATGCGGCTTCGTGATGCGATGCGGCGCGTGCGCGGTTGCCTCGGCGGTGGGCGCGAGCGGTTGTGCCATGACGCGATTAACTTCTGCCAATGCGCTGCTCCATATATGACACGAGCTTGCGCGGCGTCGCCCATTGTTCGCGCTCGAACTCCGTCGGTGGAATCTCGACGCCGAATGCCTGCTCCAACGCGACGATCAACTCGACGGTCTTGAGCGAGTCCAAAATGTGTGTGTCATACAATCGCACGTCGGGCAGCGTGCGCACTTCGTCCATTTCGGAAACGTCAGCCAGCACATCAATCACTTTATTTGCGGTGGACATACTCGAGCGCCTCTCAGCGCGCCACACGCCGATAGACTTGATCGGGCGCGTCGCTGCGATATAACAGCACTTCGAGATTCGACACGTCGGACGACGGCAGCACCACCTGAACGTTCCACTGCTGGCCGGGCTGCAACGCCAGCGCGGGCCACTCTTGCAAGCTGCGAGTGCCGCGCCTCAATACCAGCCGATACGTCACAGGCTGCGCCTCGATATTGGTCAAACCAATTTGCACGGACTGATCCGACACAGGCACCATCCACAATTGCGTGAAGCCTAGCTGCGGCTGCTGCACGGCGCCGACGCGCGCGACGGTGAGCGCCAGCAGCGCGATCACTCCAGCCAGCGCGAACAGCACGCCGTCGCGCGCGCTCAGTTGCAGCGAAGCGGATGGGCGCGCCTGCGGCTGCGGCACGCTGCTGCGCCGCCACCACGCCAGTGCGCTCGCGCCGAGCGTGACGCCGACCAACACAAACGCCCACGTCGCCGCATTCAAGCCCAATGGTGTCCAATTCAAAATGAAGCCGCTGAGGATGGCGACTGCGATGCTCAAGCCGAGGCTGATGAGCACGCGCTCCACTCGCTGCACGCTGCCATCGCCGAACAGCGCAGCAGCTAGCGCATAGCCCGGCAGCCACAGCACCAGCGGCACGCCGAATAGGACGTGCAGAATATTTGCGTCCCTGAACAGCAGATTCGTGATGCCGGCACACAGCGCAAGCACGATCACGCTCAACAAATCAACGTTGCGGCGCATGGATGCTCCCCTGCACGTGCGGCAGCGCGCGCGCATCGAGCAGTTCGCGATAGAACTGCACGGTGCGCCGCATGATCACGTCGGAGTGATAGACGTGCTGCACGCGCTGATACCCCTTCTCGATGAGCGATTCGCGCAGCGACGCATCGCAGCGCAAACGCTTAAGCGCGTTCGCCAATGCGCGCGCGTCGCCTTCGGGAAAGACCAAACCTGCGTCGCCAATCACTTCGGGGATGGCGGCCGAACTCGAGCCGATCACCGGCACGCCATGCGCCATCGCCTCGACCAACACGCGCCCGAACTGCTCCGCCCATTTCTTCGTCGTGAGCGACGGCAGCACGAACGCATCTATGCGCTGCCAGAAATCGTTCATGGCGTTGCGGTCCAACGTGCCGAGCCAGCGCACTTGTGGGTCGCCGCGCATGTCGGCGGCGAGCGGACCATCGCCCGCGACCACCAACTCCACACTCGGCAGTGTATGCACCGCATCGAGCAAATCGCTGATGCCCTTCTCCGGTACGAGACGGCCCGCGTAGCCAACACAAAAACTTTGTGATGTATGCGTGTGCTGCACGTGCGGTGCCACCTCGAAACCGTATTGCGGGATGAGCGCAGACTTTTTGTGGTAGCCAAACTGTGCGCAGCGTTCGAGCGCGGCTTCATTGCCGAAGATGCCGCCGTCCGCCGCCGCGAAATTGAGTTTTCGGAACAGCCAGCCTTGCGGCAGCGGGTTCACATTCTCCCAGGCGACGAACAGCAGCCGATAGTTGAACAGCGGTTTGAGCGCACTCAATTGCAGCAGACTCAAACTTTCAGGCTCCTGCTCGACGTGCACGACGTCCGGCTTGAACTCGCGCAGCACGCGCACGAGCGGCGCGAGATGATAGACGTGGCGAAACGGATTGCCTTGCGTGATGGTGCGAATCGGATGATGCACCCACAAGCCGCCAGCGAAACGCGGCGCGTCGGCGACGGGATGCAATTCTTTTTCCGTCGCCCAACGCGCGGGCGTGACCACTTGCAGTTCGACGTGGCGACTCAACTGATCGAGCTTGTCCCAATTGCCCGCGTAGGTGTACATGTTCGAGACGAGCAAGACTTTCATCGTGCTTGTGTCTCCACTTCGTGTGCGGGATCGTGATTGGCTATCGGCTTGAGAGTGCCTGGATCGCCGACGGTGTAGATGATGATGTAGCCGCTGTCAAAGACGCGGTTGACGCCTGGCGTGTAGTCAAACTTGTCGAACAACACGCGAGCAATCGGTTGCTCGTGTTGACGCGACTGCGGCTCGCCGCGCTCGTAGTAATAGCCTGCCAGCGGCAGCATCAAGGTCAGCCGCCGATCCACGACGATGAAGCGCACGTCTGCTCGCGTCAGCACGGCACGTTCCGCGCTGCCGATCTGCGGATTGAAGAAAATCCACGATAAGCCATGCAGCATAGTCTGCTCGCCATACGAGCCCATCAGCAATTCGTTGGTTCGGTCGGTAATGACGTTGTTGCCGCTGCCAAACTGCTGGCGCATCCACGCCGCCGCCGTCAGACTTTCGGTTTGAATGGCGCGCGTGTCGCCGCTGACCAAATACGGGCCCGGCAGCCGTGCCCAACGCGCCATGCCGATGATCACGCCGCCCACGAACAGCAGCGTAGCAAGCGCAGTGAAGACGGCGAAGCGCCACGGCTGCGTGCGGCGCGGCAGCCACAAGTACGTGATGGCTAGCGCCAGCACGAAGCCAATCGCCACGAACAGAAATTCGCCCGAACGATTCGAGGTCTCGCTGCCGCGCTGTGTCAATCGCAATGCCTGCGCCGGGAAATAGGCAAGCGACGCGAGCACGAGCGTATAGGCCAGCGCATTGCTGCGATAGCGTGCCCAATTGCGCCCACGCCGCGCTAACAGTGCGAGCGACGCCATCAGCAAGACGGCGATCAACGCGACCGAGCCGAATGCGGTGAACTTCTCCCAAAGCGGCGACACTTGCGAGGCATCGCCGCGGAAAAATGCCTTGATGCCGCTCTGTCCCGTGAGCAATTGCAGCATGTCTTGCAGTGCGCCCGCAAACACAGGACCCAGATAACCAAACGTGACGGGCGCGACCAACAGCAGCCATCCGACGGCAGCCAGCAACGTGACGAATAGCATCGCGGTCGGTGCCGGCAGATAAAGACTATGGCGATACTTTGCGACGACGAACGAGACGAGCGACCAGAGCGCGAGCAAACCGAATAGCGCATACGCCGTGAGATGATGCGTCATCACCAGCGCCGCGATGCCAAGCAGCATCACGACGTCGAGCGCGCGCCGATGTTCACCCGTGCGTGCGCGTCGAACGGCTGCATACAAGATGAATGACGCCAACGGCAGCGAGAGCGACTCGTAGGAATACTGTGCGCTCCAAAATGCAAAATTCGGATTGGCGCTGTAGAACAGCGCGGCGATGCCAGCTACACGCGGTGAACCGCTCACCTGCTCGAAAATTAAAAACAGCGCGAGCATGATGAGCAAGCGGGCTGCACCGATGACGAGAATGCCAGCCGCGTAAATGGACAGGCCGCTGACATTTGCCAGCGCCGTCGTGACAATTTCTAGACCGGGGAAATACGGACTGACGATCAGCAGCGGGTTAGCATTGAACAGGTGACCCGTGCTCAGAATGTCGTTCGCAGTGCGCCAATGGGAGAACTCGTCGCCGAAGGTGAACGCGTCCGGGCTGTGCAAGACTTTAATGACGTACATGCCGACGCCGAGCAGCACGATCAAGCCGATGCGTTCGGCGCGCGACACGCGGCGCAGCGCCAGCCGTGCCGCAATCGGCGCAAACAGCACCAGCACGCCAACCCAGAACAGCGCATAACTCCAGTCCGCGCCGCCGCGCGCTGCCGTGTCAGCCAGCGCGACGATCAGCAAGCCGAACGCCGCGACGAAACTGAGCGCGGGCAGTGCGCCCCATGCGCTGCGCTGCGTCAGCGCAATATATTCACGCCGCGTTGGATATGCTCTTGTAATTGCTCGTCGGCGAACTGAAACACCCATAAACACAAATCCCAATAATCTTCTTCACCACACAAGCGCAAAGGACACCGAGAAATTTATTAGTCTCTGCCTGCTCTGCATCGGTATGGCAAACAAAATTACGAAAACAAGTGCGCGTGTGTGCTGTTGCGAACGATTCAACGCCGCGTCGTAGCACGCAAGCGTGCGCTCGACGGTATCCCTCCACGTCGGCACGCGCGCGAAGTCTGCCTCGCGGATGTTCGTGCGCTGACACGCCGCTTTGATGTCGTCGGCCAGTTCAGCCGCCGAACAATCCGAGCGAATGAACGAGACGCGGCCCGCCGAAACATAACCCGCGACCTCGCGATGCGCGGGAATGTCGCTCGCCACGATGCGCGCGCCCGCCACCGCCGCTTCGAGCAGCGTGATGCCGAACGCTTCGTGCTGCGACAGACTGACGAACACGTCCGCCGTGCGCAGCCAACGATACAGCATGGGCGTCGGCACGTAGCCGAGCATCCGCACGCGCTCGCTCAGGTGCAGCTCGGTCACGCGCTGAAAGACCTCGTCGTGTGCGGGGCCATTGCCGATCACGATCAGCTCGTAATCGTCGGGCAGTTGTGGCACGGCTTCAATGACGCGATCAATCTGCTTGTAATGTTCGAGCCGGCCAGCGACGACGACCAATTTTTGTTCCGCGCGCTTGCTCAGCGGTTCCGCCCTGCGAATGGGCTCAACATCCACACCGTTGGGCACAATCGCCGTGTCGAGATGCTGACCGAAGTGTCGCTCCAATAATGCGCGCTCGACTTGCGAGACGCAGATCAGCGGGCGCGCCTGATGGGTCAGCACGCTGCCGACCGCGCGATACGGAATGTGCAGCGCGCGGCGCACGAGCGAATGACCGGTGCCATGATAATGCGCAGTGAGCACGAACGGCACGCGCGCCCAACGCGCTGCGATCAGCGCTTGCAGCGCGAGCGGCGTGTGATACGAGTGCGCGTGCAGCAGCGTGAAGCGGTGCGCGTTCTGCAGCAGCCATGCGCTAAGTTGCGGCGAGACATAGAACACGCCATCGTTTGCCAGCGTCGGAAAACGATGCACCAGCACGCCGTCGTGCAGCGCGTGCGTGGGCAAGCGGCGCGTCGGGTCGCACGTGATGACTTCGACGGCAATGCCTTGCTGCACGAAGCCTTGCGCCAGTTCGGCCACGTGCCGCTCCACGCCGCCGACCGCAGGCGGATATTGATGCGCAATCAGCGCGACGCTCATCCTGTTCACGATGCGACTTCCACGCCCGCCGTCGGAGCAAGTCGCCGACTCGCTCCGACGATGTCGTTGTCGGGCACGAACATTCCGCGCGCGTAACCCGCGACGGTGATCAGCAGCCCCGCGATGATCGCGCCCGCGCGCGCGAGGCCGATCACATCGCGGCGCATGACCGCAGAGGACAAATGTTTCCACACGCCGCGCGGCAGCGTCTTCAACGTGTACGCGCGCTCGGACGTGAG
Organism: Anaerolineae bacterium; assembly: GCA_038198935.1. GTDB lineage: Bacteria > Chloroflexota > Anaerolineae > JACRMK01 > JACRMK01 > JBBPZQ01. The sequence goes on along the minus strand of JBBPZQ010000004.1, from coordinate 1,728 downwards.
CGAGTTTGCGCGGCCGACAAAGCGCGCGACCATCACCTTCGTGATGCCTTCGGCGTAGCAGCGTGACTTGAAATATTGCCACGTCGCGCGGCGCGCCGGCACGCGATGATAGACGATCGCGCGCGGCTCGTACAGCAACTTGCAATCGGGCTGCCGCTGCTGCGTGCGGATGCACAACTCGGTTTCTTCGCCGCCGATGGGCAGCGCGCCGATGCGGCCAATCTCGGAGCGGAAGCCTCCGCCTTGCTCGAAGACTTCACGGCGCAGCGACATGTTCGCGCCAATGAGATTGCGCACAATAGCCGTGTCGCTCGGCATGCCGCGATAGGTGCAGCCGACGACCCAATCAAATTCGTCGGGGAACCAACGCGGCCGCCCGCCGGCCCACACCGGCACAATTGCGCCGCCGACGCCGAGCACGGAGGACTCTTGATAATGTTGAGCCAGACGCTCTAGCCAGTCGGGCGCAGCCACCGCGTCGTCGTCCAGAAAAGAGATGATGGCACCGCGCGCGCGTGCAATGCCGCTGTTGCGCGCGCCCGACAGTCCGCGCGCATACATATTCTCGACGACGATCACATCGCGTAGCTCGGCTTGTGCGCGCGCGAGCAACTGCGGTGCGTGATCTATCACCACGATGATTTCGCGCGGCGCAAGCGACTGCGTTCGCACGGACTGCACCGCACTGAGCAATTCACTCCGCCGCACCACATCGTGCGCGCAAATGACCACCGAGACATCGAGCGAAGCGATCACTTACTTGATCCTTCGCAGCGTGCCCAAGGAGATGGGCGCGGGCAGCGGCAGCGCGCGCGAACTCGGCTGTAAGCCTTCGCGCAGAATCGTCGCTAGCACGCGCAAGCCATCGCGCAGTGCGTGCAGGTGGCTCTCGCCGTGCACGCGCGCATGCTCGAAGCTCGGCACCTCTGCCACTTTCAAGCCGTTACGGACTGCGCGCACGTTCAGCAGGGTTTCGATCTCGAAGCCATCGGCGTCCGGATTAAGTTGCGGCAGCACGCGCCGCCAGAAAGCGTTGTAGCCGTAGCACAGATCCGAGTAGCGACCGCCGAACAGCAGGCGCACGAACAGCGTCAAGCCCCAGTTGCCGAGCCCGCGAATGAACGACATGTCCGCGGTGCCGCCGCCTTGCATGAAGCGCGAGCCTTTGCAGAAGTCTGCGCCGGCCAACAGCGCGGAAATGAACAGCGGCATCTCGCTCGGATCGGTCGAGCCATCCGCGTCGAGCATCACGATGATGTCGCCGCTGGCTGCTCCGAAGCCAGCTTGCAGCGCGGCGCCTTTGCCGTGCCGCAACTCTTCGACGATGATGATGTCAGGCCGCAACTGACGCGCGACCTGCACGGTGCGGTCGGTCGAGCGGCCGTCCACCAGAATGACCTCGTGCACCCACGCGGGAATGCGCGGCAGCACGTGATATAAATTTTCCTCTTCGTTCAGTGTGGGGATGACGATACTGATGGTTGGTTGCGCTGAAACGTGCGTTGAATAAAAAGAGGTCTCTGAGGTCTCTATCGAACGCTGGCGCGGCGTTTGCGATACGCGCGCCGTAGGACTCCATAATGCCTGTTGTACTGCACCCCAAAAACTGGACACTGAGGAAACTGAAGTATCATCATCTCAGAAAGGGGTCCAGATGGGTAAACATCGTTCGTTCACAGCAGACTTCAAGGCGCAGGTCGTCTTGGAAGTGCTGAGCGGCAGCCACAG
>JBBPZQ010000003.1:0-107695 GCA_038198935.1 Anaerolineae bacterium | reverse complement strand
TTTCGGGGCCAACACAAATGGAGCGAGCATGTGCCATTCGGCTTCGCTCAGATCAGTCTCGTAGGGTAATCTTGGGGTTGTCATAACCTCATTCTACCCACGTCACGCCATTTTACCGATTTTCCAAACACGCTCTTAGTCCGTCTAACCAACAAATATTTGCCTCGCGCTTGGAACACATTTATACTTTTTCGAGCAGCTACTCACCAACCAGCGCGGGCACGGGTACATTTCACAATTGGAGGCGCGAGATGAATCCATCCATTTTCGGTCATGAGGCGCAGGGACGGGGCGCGGGAAGGCTGATGCCGATCAGCAAACAGCGCGACCTCCATCGCGTCGTGGATGACTCCCTCGTGCTGCCGCGTGGTGCTGGCGCGCTCACCACCGAAGTCGAGCAGATGCGCAATGCGACGGCGACACGCGTCACGACGACACTGCGGCGCGTGCTCTTTTTCTGGCTGCGGATTTATGTGCACAGCACTCAAGACCAGCGCGGCAAAGACGAGCGCATCAACATCGCAATTCCAATTCCGATTCCCGTCGTAGGCGCGCTATTTAAGCGGCGGCTCGACTTCACCCACGCGGTCAAGGCGGTTACGCTGGCGCACGACAACCCGCAAGAAGCTGGACGCTATCTCGAATCGTGCATGGCGGTGGAACTGATCAGGGTCGAAACAGACAATGCAGCGCGAGGCAAAAGCGAACTTGTGGTGATCGGACTCGATTAGACCGACATACCCTCCTCGCAGTTTCGACAATCGAACAGTTCAAGCGCACGCACGACGGATGATAAGGATTTGGCACACACCTTGTCATCCGTCTTTCGTTGTTTGCACGTTGACTATAGAGACGGGGCGTAGTTCGCCGTGAAACGTCTCTACCGAAAGGACAACTATGCGTTCTGAATTCAACATTCACACATTTGATATTCGCAGCACCACCGACAAAGAATACGCCGCACGCAACGCGTTCAACAACCAGATGCGCGCCGAGCGATTTGCCGAACCCGACCCGATACCGCTCGACGAAGAGATGCGCGGCTGGCGCGCGATGCCCGAGCTGATCGTCGGTCGTTGGTTCAGCGTGTGGACTGCCGACGAAGGCGAACTGATCGCTGTCGGCAACATTTCGTATATGCGCGCCGAGGAGAATCAGCACATTGCGAATTTCGATCTGGTCGTGAGTCCGTCGCATCGTCAGCAGGGCATCGCGAAGCAGTTGCTCGCGCGCCTCGCGCCGTTCGCGCGTGAGCACGGCAAACGGCTGATGATGTGCTGGACGAGCAGCCGCATCCCCGCCGGCGATGTGTTCATGCGTCGCATCGGCGCAGAGTTGGGCCAAGCGATGCACGCCAACGAATTGGTTCTGGCTGAGTTGGACTGCGATCTGATGCGCCGCTGGATCGCGCGTGGTGAGCAGAATCAAGATTTCACGTTGGGTATGTGGCGCGGACCCATCCCCGACGAAGACATGCCGACCATGTGCCAATTGTTCGACGTGATGAACACGATGCCGCGCGATGACCTCGACATGGAAGATTGGCACATCACGCCCGAGCAGTTGCGCAACTGGGAGAAGCAAATGGCGGCGCGCGGCGATCAGCGCTGGGTGCTGCACGCGCGCCACGTGCCGAGCGGCGAGTTGGCGGGCTTCACCGAAATCTTTTGGCATCCCAATCGCCCGCATCTCGTCTTTCAAGGCGGCACGGGTGTATGGCCCCATTACCGCAACGGTGGACTCGGTCGCTGGCTGAAGGCGGCCATGATCGAAACGGTGCTCGCCGAGACTCTAGAAGCACAGCGCGTGCGCACGGGCAACGCGCACTCGAATGCGCCGATGCTGAAAATCAATTTCGAGATGGGCTTCAAGCCACACCACGCCGAGTCGCGCTGGCAAGTGGCGACGGACAGCGTGTTCGAGTATCTCGCCGAGCAGCGCGAGCTTGCGATGGCGTGATCACATCTTTGTTATAACTCGCGAGTAGTGATGCGACCGCCGTGCCGTTGCCGTAAGCATGATGTCCGATTCGGACGGAGCCGATCATGATCCACTCATTCCAAATTCAATTGTACGATCCGCGCCATGCGGCGCAGCACGAGTACGCCGCCGCGAATCGCCTCAACAATCGTATGCGCGCGGAGCGCGAACCGGACGATCCGCCCATCACGCTCGAAGAAGACATCCAACGCTGGCGCAACATCCCGCCATTTGTGGATGTGAAGGCGTGGGGTGTTTGGAACGCCGATCAGTCTGAATTGATTGCTAATGCGTCGGTGGCTGTACTGCGTCTCCAAGAGAATCAACATATCGCAGATTTTGGAATCGAGGTGCTGCCGAAGTATCGCTGCCGCGGTATCGCGCGCCGCTTGCTCGCGCTGTGTGCAGAGGTTGCGCGACTGGAGAATCGCCGCTTGATGATCAGCGGCACGAGCAGCAACGTGCCCGCGGGTGAGGCGTTCATGCGGCGCATCGGCGGCGAGTTGGGACTCTCGATGCACACCAATCAAGTGAACATCGCCGCGCTGGATCGCGATTTGATTCAGCGCTGGCTTGCGCTGGGTGAACAGAATACGTCCGAGTTCGCGTTAGAGTTTGTGGACGGCATCTATCCCGAAAGCGAACTGGAACCGATTGCGGATTTTCTGCAAGTGATGAACCAACAGCCGCGCGAGAATATGGATATGGAGGATTGGCACATCACGCCCGAGCATCTGCGCGAGTTCGAGCGCGAAATGGTGGCGCGCGGTCAGCGGCGCTGGACGCTGTTCGTAGGCGAGCGCGCTACGGGCAAACTGGTCGGCTATAGTGAAGTCGTGTGGCATCCAACGCGCGCGGAAATTCTAGAACAGGGCGGCACGGGCGTGAGCGAAGCGTATCGTAATAAAGGCTTGGGTCGCTGGCTCAAGGCGGCCATGCTCGACAAAGTGTTGCGTGAGTTGCCCGACGCCAAGCGCGTGCGCACAGGCAATGCGTTCTCGAACGCGCCGATGCTCAAGATTAATAATGAACTCGGTTTCAGACCGTATCAGACGCGCTATCATTGGCAAGTCGAAACGCAGAAGGTGCTGGGCTACCTGCAAGCATAGACATCGTGGAGTGCGACATGCAAACACTGAGCGTAAATATTCAAGCGCTTGACATTCGTTATGCGAGCGATCACGAATACGTGGCGCTGAATCAATTCGACAACATCATGCGCGCCGAGCGCACGCCCGACGAGCCACAGCACACGCTCGCATACGACATTCGCCAGTGGCAGCACATCCCGTCATTTATCCAGTTGCACAACTGGGCCGCGTGGAGTGACGATGGCGCTCAGATCATCGCAAGCGGCGGTGGTGGCTTCGCCGACTTTCCTGAAAATCGTCATCTGATGTTTTGCAGCGTCGAAGTGCTGCCTGCGCATCGGCGGCACGGACTCGCACGCGAATTGCTGGCGCGCGTCGCCGCTGCTTCACAGCAAGCCGGCCGGCGCATGCTCGTCGGCGAGTCGTATTTGACCGTGCCCGCCGGTCAAGCCTTCGCCGAGCACATCGGCGCGAAGATGGTGCTCGCAGAGCGGCTCAGTCAACTTGAGCTGTCGAAATTGAATCGCGCTTTGATTCAGCAATGGATTGCGGACACACACAGCGCGGCACACGATTTTGAATTGGACTTCTGGATCGGTGCCTATCCAGACGAAGACTTGCCAGCGATTTGCGAGTTGCTGGACGTGATGAACACCGCGCCGCGCGGCGAATTGGACATGGAGGACTGGCATCAAACGCCGGAGCGCGTCCGCGAAAGTGAGCGGGCCACTCTTGCGCGTGGCTACGAACGTTGGACGGCATATGTACGACACAACCCAAGCGGCCAGTTGGCCGGTTTCACCTCGACGGGTTGGACAGCCGAGCAGCCCGAACTGCTGGAGCAGTACGGTACGGGTGTAATGCCTCAATATCGCCATCACGGTTTGGGGCGTTGGCTGAAAGCGGCGATGCTGGATAAAATTCTGCGCGAGCGTTCGCAAGTCCAAACGGTGCGCACGATCAATGCGAATGCCAATGCGCCGATGCTCAAGATCAACGACGAACTTGGATTCAAGTACTACTATACGCAGTATGATTGGCAAGTTGACCTTGACACCGTGAACGCATATCTTGCCCGTTCAGGAGACAACCGATGATAGATAGCGTTTGCATCAAACTGTTTGATCATCGCCACGCGAGCCGCGACGAATTCGCGGCGCTCAACCGCTTCAACAATCAGGCGCGCGCAGAAGTGTTTCCGGACGATACGCCCGTGACGCTCGACGAGGAGATCGTCGTTTGGCGCAATCGTCCGCCGACGTGGGTGACCGATATCTGGGCAGCCTGGCGTGAGGGGGATATCGTCGGCACGGGCCGCGCATACTTCCGCCGCGCCGAAGACAATCAACACGCCGCCGAGTTTGACGTGAAGGTCTTGCCGGCGTATCGCGGTCACGGCTTAGCGCGCTCGCTATTACAGAAGGTGATCGAGCTTCCGCAACGCGAAAACCGCAGCCTGCTCATCGGGTGGACCACTGATCGCGTGCCGGCTGGCGATGCGTTCATGGAGCGCATCGGCGCGCGACACGGCATGTTGGAGCGTGTCAGCCAATTGGAACTGACCGAACTGAATCGCGATTTGATGAACGAGTGGCTGGCGCGCGCACCTGAACGCGCCACCGGTTTCGCGCTCGAATTTCACGAAGGCACGTTTCCTGAAAGCGACCTTCAAGCCATCGTGGACTTGCTGCACGTGATGAACGATGCGCCGCGCGAAGCACTCGAACTTGAAGACGAGCAGCTGACGGTCGAAGATGTGCGCGGCTGGCAGACGTGGCGCGCCGAGCGCGGTATCACGACGTGGACGTTGTTCGCGCGCGAAGTGGCGACGCGTAAGTTGGCCGGCTTCACAGAAACATTTTGGCGGCCCAGCAATCCCGAACTCTTGCAGCAAGGCGGCACAGGCGTCTGGCCCCAGTATCGCAACAAAGGATTGGGGCGCTGGCTCAAGGCTGCGATGATCGAGCAGGTATTGCGCGAGTGTCCTCAGGTCAAGCGCATTCGCACCGACAATGCAAACTCGAATGCGCCGATGTTGAAAATCAATTACGATTTGGGTTTCAAACACTTCTTGACCAACCGCGCGTGGCAGGTCGAGGTGCAGACGGTGCGCGCGTATCTAGGCAATGCTACGTGAGACGCGAGCCGTGAACGGTGGTCCGATTGATGGAGTTGGGCAGCGCTGCAGAACCTGCGCTGCCCGTCATTTTCGGTTGACGACCGATGTTATAATGCCACTGTTGACCGTTCACCATTTACTGTTCACATAAGGCTACTCATGCTGCCACAACTTCAACCTATCGCCGTTAAATTGGAGAATGAGCGCGCAAAACTTTTGCGTGTCATTGAATCGGCAAACGAAGACCAGCGGCGCGCGCTAATCTACGAAGAAGGCTGGAATCTCTATGATCTCGTGTCACACCTCGCGGCGTCAGAAAAAGAAAACGTGCGCTTCCTGCGCCAACTTCTGAGCGAGAACGGCGCGCGCCACCGTACACTCGAAACGGTGAAGTCGCTCGACGAGTGGAACGCTCACGCGGTCGGCAAGCGCGCCGATAAAAGTTGGGACGAGCGCGTGGCAGAACTCGCCGAAGCACGACAGATCACGGTACAGACGATTGACGCGATTACACCCGACGAGTTCGCGCATGTCGGCACTCATGCGGTGTGGGGCCAGAAGTCGGTCGAAGGCTTGCTGAAAATATTGTATCTGCACGATATCATGCACCGCAACGATATTGCACGCAGACTGGTGGAGACGGACGATAGAAGGCACGACTGATCATCCGTCCATCGTCCGCCGACTTCCGTCACGTAAATCATGCGCCTCAGCCGTGAACGCTTCGAGCGACTCGTCGTGGCTGCGCTCGATTCGATTCCCGAACCGATTGCGCGTCGTCTCGAAAATGTCGAGGTGGTGATTGAGCATGCGCCCACCCGCGCGCAATTGCGCGAGAACGACGTACCCACTGGTGAAACACTGCTCGGCTTATATGAGGGTGTGCCGCTAACCGAGCGCACCACGCAATACGCTTTGGTGCTGCCCGACAAGATTAGCATCTTCCAGCAACCGATTGAAGACTTATGCGCGAGTGAAGATGAGATTCGTGATGAGGTCGCGCACACGGTCGTTCATGAGTTCGCACACTTCTTCGGCATCAGTGATGAGCAGCTGCGCGCAATGGGAGCGTATTGAGGATGGACGACGGCAGAAGAATGTAGGATGAACGCAATCGGAAGTGGATCATCCTTCATTCGTTTGATATTTCCGTTGACAAGCGTTTTCGTTCTCGCTATAGTTTGGGCAAACGTATCGTTTCTCTACAAGGAGGAGAACATGCGAACTCGGATTAGCGTGCTGATGTTGTTAGCCATAGCCGTGCTGATGGTTTCGTGCGCGCCGCCCGCCGCGACCAATGTCGCACCGACGCAAGCGCCTGCTGCCCAGGTGACGAGCGCGGCGACTAAAGCGCCTGCGGGCGCGACGGTTCCTGCTGCGCAGAACTTCGCGGGCACGATTACCTTCGGCGCACCGGTCTCGCTTACGGGCGCGACGAACAACGAAGGTAAGTACACGAAAGATGGCTACGACCTTGCGGTTGAAGTCATCAACAATGCGGGCGGCGTGAAGGTCGGCGACAAGTTTTACAAGCTCGCGCTCAAGTTCTACGACGACGAATCCAATGCGGACACGAGCGCGAAACTGACCGAGAAGTTGATCACCGAAGATAAAGTGAACTTGCTGCTAGGTCCGTATGGATCGGGGCCCACGCTCAATGCGACGGTCATCGCCGAAAAGTATAAGGTGCCGATGGTCGAAGCGAACGGCGCAGCCGAAAACATTTTCAATCGCGGCTTCAAGTATTCGTTCGGCATCCTCAGCCCCGGCAAGAATTATTTGCGCGGCGTGCTGGAGATGGCTATCTCGCTCGACCCCAACATCAAAAACGTCGCGATCCTCGCCGCCAACGATAACTTCTCGCTCGAAGTGGCGGACGGCGCAAAGCAGTACGCCGAATCGAAAGGTTTGAAGGTCGTCTATAACGAAAAGTATCCGCCGACTACGAAGGACATCTCATCGCTGCTCACCGTCGTGAAGGGCTTGAGTCCGGACGTGATTCTCGGCTCCGGGCATTTGCAAGATGCACTGCTCGTCGTGAAGCAGAGCAAGGACTTAAACGTGAATGCGAAGGCTTGGGGCTTCAGCGTGGGACCCGCCACACCGGAGTTCCGCGACTCGCTCAAGAAAGACGCCGACTACATCTTCGGCGGGGCGCAGTGGACGGTCGCGCTGAAGTACAACGGCAACGACGTGTTCAAGACGCCGGACAATTACACCAAATTGTTCATGGCGAAGTATAGCTACGAGCCGCCCTATCAGTCCGCCGAGTCCTCGGCGGCGGTCATTACTTACCAGAAAGCCATCGAAGCAGCGGGTTCATTCGATCCCGATAAGGTGCGCGATGCGCTGGCCAAGTTGGATTTCGTTTCGTTCTACGGCCAGATCAAGTTCGATGAGCGCGGCATCAACACATTCAAACCGATGGCGGTCGAGCAGTTGCAGACCGACGGCAAGAAGCATACGGTCTGGCCCGCCGACGTGGCGGAAGCCAAGCCGCAGTATCCCGCGCCGACGTGGGACAAGCGGTAAGAATTGTGTAGGGGCGAGGCACGCTTCGCCCCTACATTCATGTGCGAGCACTTATGACCCTCGACCAATTCCTCTCCATCGTGCCGCAGAGCATTGTGAACGGCTTGATGCTCGGCGGAACGCTTTCGCTGGTCGCGCTTGGCTTCTCGATTGTGTGGGGCATTCTCAACATCATCAACCTTGCGCACGGCGCATTCGTGATGCTGTCGGCGTACTTCGCGTATTTCATGTTCACGGGCTTCGGCATTGATCCATTTCTGTCTATCGCGCCCGCTATGCTCATCTTCTTTGTATTCGGTTACGTGATTCAACGCTACATCATCAACAACGTCATCCGAGCGCCGCTGCTCGTCACGTTCCTGCTCACATTCGGACTCGAAATTATTTTCGTCAACGTCGCGCTCAATCGCTTCGGCGGCGACTACCGCTCGATCACGACGGCGTACAGCGGTATCGGTTTTTTTATCGGCGACGTGCGCGTGCCATACATTAAACTCGCCGCACTGCTCATCTCGCTGCTAATTGCCGGCGCGCTGCATCTATTTCTGTCGCGCACGCGCACGGGCAACGCGATTCGCGCAGTGGGCATGGATATAGACGCCGCCAAGTTGTGCGGCGTGAAGATTGGCCAGACGTATGCAATTACCTACGGCATCGGCGCGGCACTGGCAGCCGCGGCGGGCGTGCTAATCGGTATGTCGTTTACGATCACGCCGGATATGGGCGGCGCGTTCAACCTGCGCTCATTTGTGATCGTCGTGCTCGGCGGGTTGGGCAGCGTGCCGGGCGCCGTCCTCGGCGGATTGATCTTCGGCATGGTGGACGTATTCGCGGGTGTGCTCGTGCCCGGTCTGAAAGATGCGATTGCATTCGCCATGCTCGTGCTGGTGCTGATCGTCCGTCCGCAGGGCATTCTGGGCAAAGCATTCTATAAATGAGCGCAACCGAACAGCCAGCGCAGGTGCCTGCCGCAAAGCCTTCAACGGTGCTTGCTCGACCCATAGCGTCTCGACGCAACTTGATCGTTCGAGGCATCGTTGCGCTCGCGCTGGTGCTGCTGCTCGTCTTTCCGTTTCTCGATTTTGTGTCGGGCGCGCTCATCCGCACGGTGACCGTCGTCGTCATGGCGGCGGCGCTCGCGCAGGCGTGGAATTTGATCGGCGGCTACACGGGCTATCCAGCGTTTGGCAACGTCGCGTTCTTCGGGGCAGGCGGTTACGCGACTGCCATCTTGATGGCAAAGATGAAAGTGGACTTTCTGCCCGCTGTACTCGCGGGTGGAATCGTCGCGGCGTTATATGCGACGCTGCTCGGCTTTCCCGTGCTGCGCTTGAAGGGACACTACTTCTCGATTGCCACGCTCGGCATCGCTGAGGCGACGCGCGAGGTCGTGGCTAATTGGGACACGCTCACGGGCGGCGGTTCGGGTATCACGCTGCCGATCAGTCCGCTGCGTCCGCAGCAGTTTAATCAGTTCATGTACTTCGCGATGCTCGCCGTGTTCGTCGGCAGCGTCGTGCTGACGTACTTCATCACCCGCAGCAAGCTGGGTTACGGCATGGTCGCCATCCGCGAAGACGAAGATGCAGCCAAGTCGCTTGGCATTAACACGACGCAGTTCAAAGTCGCAGCCTTCGCGTTAAGCGCGCTCATCACCGGCTTGGTTGGTGGCGTGTATGCATACTGGAACTCGTCACTCATTCCGGAAGACGCATTCAACCTTGACTACACCTTACGCGCGATCCTCATCACGATTATCGGCGGGCCGGGCAGCTTGTTCGGGCCCGCGCTCGGCGCGATTGCATTCGAGTTCCTGCGCAACTTCTTGTGGGATCGCTTCCCCGGCTTGCAGTTCACTTTCCTTGGCGTGATGATGGTGCTCACGATTATCTTCATGCCGAAAGGCGTGATGGAATTTCTGACGGGTCGCCGCCGCTTCACGCCGCGCGACCTGCTGCAATACGTGCGCGATCATCGCGTGAGTTGACCGCCACGCTAGTCCTACCCCGCAGGGGAGGGGACTACTACCGATAGACGAACAGACCCAGCGATGAAATGACCACCCTACTCGAAGCACGCGGTGTGACCAAACACTTCGGCGGCGTCGCAGCCGTGCAGAAGGTTGACCTGTCCATCGGAGAAGGCGAGATGGTCGGGTTGATTGGGCCCAACGGCGCGGGCAAGACGACCTTCATCAATCTGATCACGGGCATGGAACCACTCACGTCAGGCAGCGTGACGTTTCGCGGCGACGAGATCACCCATCGTGCGTCGTATCGCATCGGGCGCATGGGCATCGCGCGCACGTTCCAAGTCGTCAAGCCATTCCGCAACCTGAGCGTGCAGCAGAACGTCGCCGTCGGCGCGATGTTCGGCGCAGGCGGCGCGCATCGGTCGAGCAAAGAGGCATTCGTCAAAGCGGCACAGGTGCTGGAATTCGTCGGCATGGGCGATAAACTGGAACGCGGCGCAGACCAACTGACCTTGCCAGATTTGAAGCGCCTTGAGCTAGCGAAGGCGTTGGCGATGGAGCCGAAACTGCTGCTGCTCGACGAAGTCATGGCTGGTCTCAACACGCGCGAGATCGAAGACGCGATGGAGTTGATCCGCAAAGTCAACGCGAATGGCGTGACCGTGCTGGTAATCGAGCACGTGATGAAGGCAATCATGGGTTTGAGTCAGCGTGTGGTGGTGCTGCATTATGGCCAGAAGATCGCCGAGGGTGCGCCGCAGGCAGTGGTGAGCGACAGAAAAGTGATTGAAGCGTATTTGGGCGAGAAGTACGCGAAGCGCGTGAGCAGTATGCGCGTGGCTGACGCAGCCGCGATCAAGTCGCGAGGCTCTGATGCTGAGAATTGAAAACCTCTCCGCCGCATATGGCGCAGTTCAAGTCTTGTGGGACATCAACCTCGACATTCGTGATGGCGAGATCGTCGCGCTGATCGGCTCGAACGGCGCGGGCAAGTCCACGCTGCTGGCTACAATCTCGGCATTGATGAAACCACGCGCAGGCGTGATGAAATTTGACGGCGCAGACATCACACACGATACATCCGATCAGATCGTCGAGCGTGGATTGGTGCATGTGCCGCAAGGGCGGCGGCTGTTCGCGGGTTTAACCGTCAAAGAAAATTTGCTGATGGGCGCGTTTCGACGCAATGACCGTGCGCAAGTGCAAAAAGATTTGGACTGGGTATTGAGTTTGCTGCCTTCGCTCGAACGTCGCCTCACGTTGCCTGCGGGCAAAATGTCGGGCGGCGAACAGCAGATGTGCGCCATCGGCCGCGGCTTAATGGCGAAACCAAAATTGCTGATGATTGACGAGTTCTCGCTCGGACTTGCCCCCATTATCGTCGAGCAATTGATGGGCGTGATCCAAACGATCAACCAGCAGGGCACGACCGTGCTGATCGTCGAACAGGATGTGCAGGTCGCGCTGGAGAATGCACATCGCGGCTACGTGCTTGAAACGGGCCACATTGTGCTTGCCGACGACGCGCCGAAGTTACTCAACAACGATCACGTGCGCGCGGCATATCTCGGCGTCTAACCGTCGCGCACGACTGATCGCCTCACTTCACAGCAAGTCTTCGTATTTCAATTCCGATAATTGTTTGACAACCTCATCACCCGTGCGCTAAAGTCAACTTGAAGAGGTGCAATGAAAGTTGTCATTGGCGGCGACCACGCGGGCTTTGCGCTGAAGCAGGAACTCGCAATACAACTGCGTGACAGCGCTCACGCTATCATAGATGTCGGCGCGCACGAGTACACCGCGGGCGACGATTATCCGGACTTTGCTAAGTCGCTCGGCGAGGCGATCCAAAACGGCAACGCCGAGCGCGGCATCTTGATCTGCGGTAGCGGCATCGGCGCATGCGTTGCCGTCAACAAATTGCAGGGCATTCGCGCCGCGCTCATCGCCGACACGTATTCGGCGCATCAAGGCGTCGAGCATGACGACATGAACGTGATGTGTTTGGGCGCGCGCGTGACAGGGTCAGCGCTCGCGTCGGAGTTGGTGAGCGCGTTTCTCGGCGCGACGTTCCAACAAGAGGAACGGTTCGTGCGCCGATTGAACAAGGTGCTGGCGCTCGAAAGTGCTGACAAGGTGAAGGGGTGAACGGGTGCACGCTGACCCACTCACTCAAGGTTGCCCGTCGTAAGATGTACTTGGTTGTAGGTGAAGGGGTGAACGGGTGCACGCTGACCCACTCACCCCTTCATGGCAACAGGAGTCTCGTATGGCAAACCCATTACTCGAATTGAAAAAGTGTGGTCAATCCGTCTGGCTCGATTTCATTCGGCGCGACCTGATCACCACGGGTGAGTTGCAGCAGTTGATTGAGCGTGATGGTCTGTCGGGCGTGACGGCGAACCCATCTATCTTTGAGAAAGCGATTTCGCACGGCATAGAATACGACGATACGATTGCCAAGCTGGTGTCACACAGCACGAAGGAAATTTACGAAGCGATTGCGTTCGAGGATGTCAGCATGGCCGCGGACGTGTTGAAGCCTGTGTACGATCAGACGCAACGCGCGGATGGCTACGTCAGCATCGAAGTACTGGCTAGCCTCGCGCACGACACGCAGGGTACGGCACGCGACGTGAAGCGCTACTGGCAAGCCGTCAATCGCCCGAACGTCATGGTGAAGATACCCGCGACGAAGGAAGGACTGCCGGCGATTGAGGAGTCATTGGCGAGTGGCATCAACATCAACATCACGCTGATCTTTTCCATCGAGCGTTATCTCGCCGTCGCCGAAGCCTACGTGTCCGCGCTCGAACGCCGCGCCGAACGCGGCGAGCCGATTGACTGCATGGCGTCGGTCGCGTCGTTCTTTGTCAGCCGCGTGGATACGCTAGCCGACAAGCAGATCGAAGAGAAATTGAAGCAGGCAAAAGATTCTGTGCAGAAACAGAAATTGCAATCGTTGCTCGGCAAAATCGCGATTGCGAATTCGAAAGTCGCGTACCAGCATTACAAACAAATCTTCGAGAGCGAGCGGTTCAATAAGTTGCGCGTGAAGGGCGCGCGTCCGCAGCGCGTGCTGTGGGCGAGCACCAGCACGAAGAACCCGAAGTATCCCGACACGTATTACGTTGACGAACTGATCGGGTCCGATACGGTGAACACCATTCCGCCGGAGACACTCGAAAAGTTTCGCGAGCATGGCAAGGTGCATCCCTCGCTTGAAGACAACGTGGACGAGGCGTATGCGACGTTGAAACTGCTGGATGAAGTGGGAATCAGCCTCGACGCGATCACCGAGCAACTGGAAGCCGAAGGCGTGAAGCAGTTCGACGATGCATTCAACAAATTGATCCAAAAGATTGAAGAGAAAGAACTGCAGAAGCGCATTGAGCAAGCGCAGCCCGTGCCCGGTAATTGAGTGACTACGAATCTGACGGGCGCACCCATTCAGGACGAACTCTTACGCGCCAAGCGCGCGGACATTTTGCGCATCGCCGAGAAGTACGGACTGCGCAGCGTTCGCGTCTTCGGGTCGCGTGCGCGCGACGAGGCACGATCAAATAGCGATGTGGATTTTCTGATCGAGGTCGGCACGAAGCACATCCCATGGTTTCCCGGTGCTTTGCAGAGTGATCTCGAAGATGCGCTTGGCTGCAAAGTGGACATCGTTACAGAAAGTGGATTGCACTGGTACATTCGCAAGCGTGTGCTGGCGGAAGCCGTGCCATTATGACAAGCCATGACGACAAGCTGTATTTGATTCACATCACGGAATGTATCGTGCGCATCCAAGAGTACACAGCTGAGGGAAAAGATTCTTTCATGCAGGACCGCAAGACACAAGATGCGGTTGTGCGCAATTTGCAGACGATGGCGGAATCTACGCAACGCCTCTCGTCAACGCTGAAGTCGAAGCATAATGATGTGGAGTGGCGTGATATTGCAGCGTTCAGAAATATTCTAGTTCACGATTATCTGGGCGTTGATTTGAATCAAGTATGGCAAATTCTTGAAAACGAAATCCCTGATCTCAAGGGCACCGTTCAGGCGATGCTAGCTGGATGGCCCGATTGATTGTAACACGCTCGTGTAGAACAAAGACACGAAGCGCACGAAGAAAGTTCTTCGTGCGCTTCATGTCTCGCCGCGCGCTGATTCGGCGCGCGGCACTGTGCCAGAACGCGATTCGCGTTCTGGCGTTGTAGTTTTAAGAGTCTCACATGCCCAAACGCAAACCGAGTGAAACATCCCCGCCACCACAACTCACCAATCGCCAGATCGCGGCAATGCTGACGCGCATCGGCGACATTCTCGAACTAAACGGCGAGAACGTCTTCAAGGTGCGCGCCTATCGCACCGCCGCCGATTCCGTCGAGCATCTCAATCAGGATATCCGCGACATTTGGCTGAACGATGAGAAAAATCTGCTAGCGATCCACGGCGTCGGACCGGCAATTGCGAATAAGCTGGACGAACTGCTGCGCACCAGCGAAATGAGCTTCTACAACGAAGTCACTAAAACAATTCCTGTCGGCGTGCTCGAAATCATGAAAGTGCCCGACATTGGGCCCAAGACCACGCTGCGCTTGTGGAAAGAGTTAAACGTCACCAGCCTCGACGATCTGCGGGCGGCGATTCAAGCTGGCAAAGTGCGCGCGTTGAAAGGCATGGGCGAGAAGTCGGAGCAGAAGATGCTCGCGGGCATGGACGTGGTCGCGCGCAAGACAACGCGCCGCTTGATGGCGACCGTCTATCCATTTGCCGAAGACGTAATCGCGGCGATGCAGAAAGCGTGCGGCAGCAAGATCAAAGAGATCACATTCGCCGGCTCGCTGCGTCGTCGCAAGAGCACCATCGGCGATCTCGACCTGCTCATCAGCGCCGATGCGGAGAACGCCAAAGACCTGCTGACGATCTTTACCCAATTGTCGCACGTCGAAACCGTGAACGACCTTGGCAGTACGAAGGCGTCCGTCATCGCTCGCAATGGGATGCAAGTTGACTTGCGCGTGCTGGAGCCGAAACACTGGGGCTGCGCGCTCGTCTATTTCACGGGCAGCCAGCAGCACAACATTCTCATTCGCAGTCTCGCGCAGAAACTCGAATACACATTGAATGAGTATCGCTTTGCCAAAGGCAAGAAGGAACTCTTCTGCGCGAGTGAGCGGGAAGTGTACGAGCGACTCGGACTCGACTGGATTCCGCCCGAACTGCGTGAAGCGACGGGCGAGATCGAAGCAGCGCGCGCGCATCGCCTGCCCAAGCTAGTCGAGTTGGCCGAGTTGAAAGGCGACATGCAGACACACTCGACGTGGAGCGATGGCAAGCTCAGCATCGAGCAGATGGCGCGTGCGGCGCAGGCGCGCGGCTTGAAGTACCTTGCCGTCACCGACCACAGCAAAGGTCTCGGCGTCGTGGGTGGGCTTACGGAAGAGACGATCAAGCAGCAGTGGGCAGAGATTGACGAGGTGAATCGCAGACTGCGTGGCTTCAAAGTGTTGAAGGGACTCGAACTCGAAATCAAAGCCGACGGCACGCTCACGATGAGCGACGACGTGCTCGCCAAACTCGACATCTGTCTTGCCTCAACCCACACGGCGCAGAAGCAGCCGCGCGCGAAGATCACCGCGCGCGTCGTGAATGCAATGCGTCATCCGTTCGTGGATGCCATCGCGCATCCGACGGGCCGCTTGATCGGCAAACGCGAGCCGATGGATTTGGACATGGCGGAAATGATGCGCGTCGCCAAAGAGACGGGCACGATCCTCGAAGTGGACGGGGCAGAGGAACGGCTCGACCTCGACGAGACGCACGTGCGCCGCGTGAAAGAGCTCGGCATGAAGACGATGATTGACAGCGATGCACACCACCCCGATGGGTTCGTCGGTTTGGGGTACGGCGTTGACAACGCACGGCGCGGCTGGGCAGAAGCCAGCGATGTCATCAACACGCTCGAATGGAATGAGCTGAAGACGCACCTGAAGCGTAATCGAAAGTAGAGCAGAGCGCGGATACGCGGGCAAATACACACGGGCGCGACTCGAAGCCAATCGCACAAACGCATCGTACATGACGTTTTGTATCTGCGCTTATCGTTGTAATGAACAGTACGATACTTTGTATGGCACTTGCCTGGGCGTGCATCGGCGCACGGTGGACCGACGACTTGAGAGCCGTTGCATGCAACGACTTTACTTTACGTCCAACAACTTGAGCACGGTTGGCTCGATCATCCCCTCGCTGGTCTGCGCTGGCAACATCGTCGGCGCATCCTGATCTGCAAACTCCACGCGCATACCGATCTTGCCACCGCGCACGACCTGCACCGCGCGCTGCTCGACGATGATGATTTCGTCCGTGCGCCACTTTGTCGTCGGATACCAGAGCTCGGCAGGCGAGCCGCTCTGCGTGTTGCCAAGAAAACCCTGCGGTGCATAGAAACGAAACATGAAACGCGCGTCGGTATCGAGCGTTCGCAGCGCGCGCCAGTACGTGCGAATGGTCGCACTCGGCAGCGGCACTTGGCGCGGCGGCAAAATCTCGAAGTCGTAGCCGAGTAGTTCGAGATCATCGCCGAAGCGCACCCGCAATGCGTGCGTGATCGCGCGCCCGTCCGCGCGCAAGAACGAGAAGAATGAATCGGGCAAGTCCGCGTGTGATCCCTCGTTGCGCGCGAGCAGCAGATAGCCATCATCGGCTGCAACCACCCCCGCAGGTGATTCGTACACGAGTTGCTGTACGGCACTGGCGTAATCGCTCGCGCTGAGTGGATAGGTTTGTCCGCTCACGTCGAGCAAAATGTAATCCGCATCGCTGATCGTGGGAAACAAATAAACGTTTGCGCGTGCGGGCACGTGCGGATACAAATCAGATTGTGTTGTGACGGTTGCATTCGATGGGATGCGCGCCATGATGGGTGCAAGTCGCTCGTGGTGTGCGCTCACGATCCACGGAGTGAAGTCCTGCGTGAGTGGCGTCTGACCTGAACGGTAGAATTGGTGAGCAGCGGAACTGAGCGCGAGTAAGACTAGTGCGGTCAATATTGGTCGGCTGCCAATCCAGCTGGCATGGCGTTGAACATCGGACGCTTCGACTGCGCTCAGGGCACGTTTTGGACTTTGGACGTTGGACATCGCACGTGGACGCAAATAGCCAAACCAGAACACCGCATCGGCGACGCGCTTCACGCCGAAGATGCTCGCGATGACCAGCACGGGAACAATAGGCGCGGAGTAGTGCGCCACGCCCGAGTGCATCCAATCGAAACGACTGAAGCTGTTGATCGCAATCTCCGGCGCAGCGATAAGCAGGACGTCGGGCGCGAGCAGCGCGACGAAGCCGACCTGCGCGAATAGAAATCCGATATAGCCATTCACGTCAGGTCGCTGGAGCCAATCGAGAACGGCTGTCGTCGTGAAGATGTTCTGCAACACTTCGGGAATGGAGTGGCCCAGCCACGAGTAACGAGCGGCAAACAGCGAAACCTGTTTGCCTGCCGCCTCGCGCTGAATGAGAAGAGCGATCAGCGTCCATGCTGCTGCGACCGCGAAGGTCAAAAGCCCGACGCGCACACGCTCGTGGCGCAGCACCATCTGCAACCCGCGACGAGTGAGCGGCAGCGCGAATCGGATGAGCGAGCGATAGACTTGAAACAAACCGAGCATTGCCACGAGCAAGCCCATCTCTTCTTTGAGTGCGAGCAGCAGCGCGACGAAGATGAAGTACGCTTGGTATGCGTGGCGCTCGCGCATCTCGAACGCCCACAGAACGAGCGGTGCGCTCATCGTCACGGGATGAAAGTCGGACAGGTTTGCGCCGATGAGTGATGGCGAAATGAGATAGATGATTGGAAACGCAAGCGGAAGGTACGGGTGTGAATTCTGTTCGCCCATCGCAAAGTGTCGGCGCGCAATCGAGTACGCGGGGATCGCGCCGCTGGCCAGCACGAGCGATTGCAGGATGAGCAGCGCGCGCGGATCGGGCCAGATCAGATAAAGGAGCGAGAGCGGCAGCAAGATCGGCTCGACGTGATAAGACAACAAGTTGTCTTGCTGCTTGACCGCGCTGGGCGCGAATTCAGGAAATGCAAATTGCGCGTCGTGATACGTCGTGAAGCGAAACGGCGCGCCGTGAATCGTGTTCCAGAGTGTGTTGCTGTAATAGCCGAGGTCGAGTGCGTTCGTCTGGTGCGCGGCGTGGCGTGCGAGCGAGAGCCACGAGAGCACGATGGCATACAGCGCCATCGTGCATAGGATGAAGGCTGAGGAATGAAGGATGAATCTTTTCATCCTTGTGCCTTCAGCCTTCATCCTTTGCCTAAATGCTCCACTTGCTGCCGCAGCCGATGCACGAGGCAGGCGGCGTGTCGCCGAGGAATTGTTCGCGGAAACGAACGTATTGTGGGCTGTTGTATACCGACGCGAAGCCGCCTTCGTGGAAGGCATCGCCGAGAATCATCCCTTGGTACGGAGCACCCGTGAAGGGCGCGATGCAGCACGGCAGCGCGTTGCCGTTCGCGGTCACGTAGCCGACCGTCCACGGTCGCATGCAACGCTGCCACGCGTGCTTCGGCTTCTCCACCGACTGCTCCAGACTCTTGCGCGCGGTGGTCGCACCAGAGCCATTGAAGATGATACCGAACTCGTTCGCCAATTGCTCACATTCAGCGATGATCCGCTGCTCGGTTTGATCTTCACCATAAGCCGTGAAGATTGCTTCGTCTGCGGTTGCCATCCCATCGTCGAAGAATGTCAGTCGCTGCAAGTACACTTCGGGCATGCCGATGCGCTGTGCAATACGGATCACGTCTGGCAGTTCGGGCAAGTTCGCTTTCATACCGGTGAAGAAAAACGACAGTTTCGGATTCGGCGCGTTGAGTTCGCGCTTGGTCTCGATCATCTGCGCGCTGTACTTGATTACTTTGTCGAGTGCAGGGATGCCGCGAATCTTGAAATACGTTTCACGTGTCGCACCATCGAGCGAGATGCGCAATTCGTCTAATCCGGACGCAATCAATTGCTCCTGCATCTTGCGCTTGAGCAGCACCGCGTTCGTGTTGAACAGCACGTAGATGTTGCGCGCCTTCAAATACTCGATCATCTTAATCAAGTCTTTGTGCATGAGCGGCTCACCAATGCCGTGCAGCACCGCGCGATTCATCTCAGGGTTACTGTCCACAACACACGTGAAGTTTTCCCACGTGATGTCGCCGAGTGGCTCGCGCGTCACGAACGTGCGCGGGCATGTCTCGCACAGCGAGTTACAGCGATTGGTCACTTCGATGTAGAGGCACTTCGGCAGTGATGGTACGATAGTCGGACGGTCAGCGTACATGAATGCTCCGCACGAATGCAGACGGCAGACGGTTGACGACGGATTCAATCCGTCCGCTGTCTGCCATCTGCCGTCGCGAAGTAGAATTGATTGAGAATGGTTTGCGTCTGATTCGCCAACAAGGCTGGTGAGCCGCTCAGCTCGGCGCGCAAGCGAGCGAGCGCGTCAGCATCATCCACATCATACCACGTGGGCGCACACGCGGCAACCAAGTTCGCTTCGCGTGCACGCGTGAGCGTTTGCGCCAACACCATGTCGGTGCTCCAAGTGATGTTCGTCACAACTTCGATGTGAAATTGCTTCATGCCAATCGCCCAGTAGCCACCATCTTCGCAGGGGCCCATGCCCACGTCGCAATGCGGGTCGCGTAACTGCTCGAACAATTGCTGGATGTGAGCGCGCGGCAGCGTCGGCGAGTCGGCATCCATGATCGCGACGGCTTCGTAGCCGCGCGCAAACAGATCACGAAAGCCGTTCGCCAATCGCTCGCCAAAGCCGTCGCCCATTTGTGGGACGAGAAAGAACTGCGACGGCGCCAGTGCGCGAAAGTCATCGCGCGCGTCGTCGGGCGTGAACAAAACGCCGGGCTCGATGCCGTCAATTCCAGAGACGAGTTGCATCGTGTCGAGCAGGAACGCGCGATACAAATCGGTCGCCTGATCGGGCGTGAGCGGCGGAGACAAGCGCGTTTTCACTTTGCCGCGTATTGGCGACTTTGCGAAGATGGCGAGGGCGGAGCGCATGAATACCTCAAGGCAGAAGGCAGAAGGCTGAAGTATCTTCATCTGGGACTTCAGCCTTCTGCCTTCTGCCTTTACAAACCGTAACGCATCACGACTTTCAAAATGTGGTAACCTGCGCCGACCGTGCCGCGCAGCGTGCCAGCCACTTTAGATTGACCGCCGCCGCGCTTGCGATAATGCGTGGGCACTTCGACGATTCGAACGTGATGCTTCACCGCTTTGACCAGCAACTCGGTCGTCCAGCCGTAGGTGCGCTCTTGCATGTTGAGTTGTTCGAGCGTGCTGCGCCGCACTGCTTTGAACGACGGCAGGTCATGCAGGCGCTTGCGCAGCAGCAGTGCGATCAACGCGAGCGCGACGCGGTTGCCCATCACTTGCTGCGGCGTGAGTGCGCCGCGCTCGACGTTCGTGCGCGTGCCGAGCACCAAGTCGGCGTCGTCATTCAGAATCGGCGCGAGCACGCGTTGCAACTCGGCTGGGTCGTCGCTCAGGTCGCCGTCCATGAACACCAGTATATCAGCCACGTGCGCGGCGTTCACGCCGGCGATGCACGCGTTGCCATAACCGCGCGACGATTGCGCCACGACCATTGCGCCAGCCGCACGCGCGACCATTGCGGTGCGATCGGTCGAGTTATTATCCACGACGATGATTTGCTGCACGAGCGAGCGCGCAATGGCAGTGACCAATCGCCCGATGCAGTCCTCTTCGTTGAGCGCGGGAATGATGACGGCGACGTTCACCGTCTAATGTCCAGAGTGGAATCCATGAGCGAGGCGCAACGGAGACTTCACTGGTCTTACAACCTGTAATGTCTGCTTCATTGCAGGTTTAGCGGGCCTCCCAATTGCTTATGACACGCATTGCACTGCGGATAGGCTTGCTCGCGTAGGATGAATTTGTTGAGCGCATCTGCTTCGGCGTGGCTGACGTGACAAGCGATGCAGTTCAGGTCGGGTGCTTTCGGTTCTTCCAGTTTGTTATGGAAGTGATTGTCGAATCCTTTGCGCTCGACATCTTCCTTGTGACACTGCAAGCAAAAACTGTTGGGCAGTGGATGCGACATCTTCGCGGGCTGCTGAATGTGCTCCGACACGACGAACTTGAGCGTGTCGAGCGCGCCGAGTTCAAACTCGGTGGCTAGGCGCTCTTGCAAGTTCGTGCCGCCGTGGCAACTGATGCACTTGAGCGACTCGCGATTGGGGTGCTTGTTATCCTGCGTCGGCACCATGTGAAAAGTCGAGAGGTCGTCCACCGTGTGCGGCGGCTTCAGCGCCACTTGAGTGCGCAGCCAGAAATCGTATTCGGGCTGCGTGTGGCATTGGATGCATAGTTCGTTGTTTTCTTCGAGCGTGAGTCCAACCGCTGCACCGCCCACGCCGCCAACCAATCCGAACGCGACCAGCGTTGCGACGCTGAATAGTTTGTGCTGCCAGAGCCAGTGCACCAGAGAGCGAATCATCTTCGATAAAATCCGAAATCCCAAGTTTCAAATTCCAACCCCGAATCTGCCGAACCTTGCAAGTTGGGTCTTGGAATGGGGCTATGGGATTTGCCTTAGGTGGTCTTGACTTCTGCCGTCACCGCGTGCATGTCCTTCGCGCCATCCGGGAATGTGTCCGCGAGTACGGAGCCGATCTTCGTCTGTGTGTTGCCGTTGCCGTCGGTCACGCGCACGACGACGGTGAACTTGCCGCTCGCGGGCAGAAGCCACGGATATGCCCACATCGTCCATACATAGTTGTTGGGCCCATGTTGAATCTGCGCAGGCTGAAACGTCTTGCCGCGATCGGTGCTCACTTCCACTTTTGCCACACCGGACTCGCTTGCGAACGCGATGCCTTTGACGACGAACACTTGTCCGCTCAACTTCTGATTTTCTTTAGGCGCGTCAATGATGCCATTGGGGAAGATGGTTGCCGCGTGCGACCAGCCTTTCTCTTCCCAAGTGCCAACTTTCTCGCCCTCGCTGAACTCGATATGCGTGACCCACTTCGGCTGCTTCTGGCCGTACATGCCAGGAATCAACATGCGAAGCGGGTAACCGTGACCGCGCGGCAGTGCTTCGCCGCCCATCTCGTAAGCGAGCAGCGTGTTCGCGTTCTGCATCTTTGCCAGCGGTACACTCGTGAAGTAATTGTCGTCGCCATATATCACGACCCATTTTGCATTCGGCTGCACGCCGACCTTCTCGACGAGCGAGGTGAACAGCGCGCCTTTCCAATTCGAGTTGCCGACCTGCGAGCCGCCGACCGGATTGCCGATACATTCCAGCGTTCGCATCAGCGCGGCCGAAGGCAACGCCTTCACATCGTTCAAGCGCAACGTCGTCGGATTATTCACGAGGCCGTCAACTTTGAGTGACCAAGCCGCGACTTGAACGTCCGGCTCGCCCGAATAGGTCTGCACATAGAACTCGCCATTCGATGAGATGCGTGTGGCGAGCGCGACGGGTGTTGCGATCGGGGCGGCGGGCGGTGGCGTATTAGTCGGCGCTAATGTTGGAGTTTGTGTTGGCGTGGGTGCGTTCGGTTCGAGGGTTGGCGGTATGGTCGTCGCCGTTGCCGCCGTTGCAGTAGCTGTCGGTGCGAGCGTTGCTGCTGCGGTCGGTTCGAGTTGCGCCGCGGACGCACTGGTCGGTGCCGGCGTGGGCAGCGGCAACGGACCTGTGCGGCAGCCGGCCAGCAGCAAACTGCCGCCAATCAATTTCAAAAAGTTGCGACGGTCAAGCGTCATCGTGCGCTCCTCTGGAAACGGCTCTCTGTAAGAATACGTTGATTCTATCGTCTCACATTCATTCACTCCATTACAAGGGGAGCGCGTATCAATAGTTGGCGACGGAAGTATCACTCTTTCGGCTTGCGTAGCATCCCACCATAAATCCCCGGACTTGAATCCTCAATCAGCAATGCGCCGACCGCTTTCGCATAAAACGCGGCGGGACCGACGCCGCCGATGATGGCGTAGCCGTAGCCTTCGGCGCGCATCGCTTGCAGCGCAGCAATCAGCAGCGCGCGACCCACGCCGCGCCCGCGCTCTTTCTTGTCCACGCCTGTCGGTCCAAAGAAGTTTTTCATCGTCGCATCGTAACACGCAAAGCCCAAGATACGATCGTTCTCGACGGCGACGAAGCACGAGACGGGCGCGTGTGTGAACGTGATCTCGCACTCGCTCGCCCAGTGTTCGTTGAATTGCTCGCGCACCCATTGCACCACGATGTGTTTCTCAGGCACGAGTGCGCGCCGAATCTCCACGCCCTGCTCGTGCAAGCGATTCACATCTGGATTGACGTCAGTTAAGTTATAAAGCTTCACGAGCATATCAGGCATATTTGCTCCGCAGACTCCTAACGTGAACGCAACTGGAAGTTGGGAGTTGCCCTATGGTATGCGACCCGCCTTAAACATATCCACATACTTCCGCGTGAGGTCAATGTATTGGCGTCCGTACTCGACGGTTTCGAGAATGCCCGAAGCCTCGCCGAGTTCGTTCCACGTTTCGATGGCGAGAATCTTGCGGCGCGAGCGCAGCGCGAGAATGAGATTGTCCTCATAATACTTGCCGTTTTGTCGGTCGGTGAACAAGCGGCCCGAGCCGCCGAACTGTGTGTTGCCAAAACCCGGCCCGACTTGCGCCACCGTGAAGCGCGTGTCTGGATTGAAGCCCGACGGCGCAGCGCCCCAGCCATACATCGCCTCGGTCTTGATGACTTCGTTCGTCTCGGTATTCTTCGCCTGATACCATTGCCACTCGCGCACGATGTACGGCTTCAGTCCGCCGAAGTCTTTCGGGAACTGCTCATAGACGTAATCGAACGTGGCTTGACTGAAGGCCGCAACTTTTTGCGTGTCGTATAGCCACACCACCGGCTTGTTGTCAATCGCAGCCCAATGCTGCGGCGGAATGCGCGAATAGAAATCGCGGATGCTTGCGTAGAAAATTTCTTTGCCGCGCTGTGTTGTCAGGTCTTCGTTATTGATGATCGTCGTGTCGAGGAACAGTCCGACCTTCAGATTTTTCCCCTGCGCGCGCAAGCGGTCGAGTGCCTGTATCATCGGCGGGATGCCTTGCGTCGCAAAATAGTTGAAGGCGGGCGCGGGCGCGACGCGCCGATTGTATTGGCCCACTTCGCCCCAGTAATCCGGCAGCACGATGTCAATGCCGGCGTCGAGTATGTCGCCGAATTGCTTGACGTACCAATTCGTATCCATGAAACTCATCGTGGCTTGATCGGTCGCGTGATACGGATTGACATTCGAGCGCGGTGCGCCGCCGCCTGCCAGACCGAGACTATCGAACCAGTAGAAGAAGTACGTGGCGACGATGGGCTTCGCGCTGCTAAACGATTCGATGCTGAACTGCGTGAGATACGGCGAGCGATACAGACCCGGCCGCGCCCACGACAGATAATCAGGCGCTGGCGTTTCAGTCGGGAAGCCCGGCGGCACAACGAACGTCGGAGCGGGCGTCGCCGTCGCGAAAGGCGTGGTTGAGGGCTGCGGCGTGAGGATGGCGGCTGGCGGTGTCGAGATGTTGACGCGGGTGACGAACGGCGTGAGCGGGGTTGGTGTGGCAGACGGCGTTGGCGGGTTGGTCGGTTGGATCGTTGGTTGGTTTGTGGGTGTGTGGGTTGGTTCGAGAGCGGCTGTCGAATTCGGCGACGGTATTGCGGTTACTCGTAGTGCGACGGCGGTAGATGTTGCGACGACAGGAGTAACGGTCGGCTGCGCGGAAGAATCGGCACAGCCCATCAAACCAACCAACCAACCTACCATCCAACATACAAACAAACTTTGTTTCAAATCAGCCCTCGCTTCATCGCTTCCGCCACCGCTTGCGCGCGGTCTGCCACGTTGAGCTTGGCATACACTTCGCTGGCGCGCCGCTTGACGGTGACTTCGCTCCAAAAGAGTTTCTCGCCGATCTCTTTGTTCGTCGCGCCGTCGGCAATCAGGCGCAGCACCTCGACCTCTTCATCACCCAAGCCGCTCTCCTGCATCGCCTGCGCGCGCGCGAGCTGCTGGAAGCGGTCGAGTACTTTGCCGATGAGCGCGGGCGAGAGCAGGCGCTCACCCTTGTATACGGCGCGAATCGAAGACGCGATGTCTCCGTAGTCGGCGTGTTTGGTCAAAAAACCGTGTGCGCCGGCTTCGATGGCGTTGAACAAGTGCTGTTCGTCGTCATACGTCGTGAGGATAATGACCTTGACGTGCGGGTGCTCGCGGCGCACGCGGCGCGTCACCTGCACCCCGTCGGCATTCGGCAGGCGAATGTCCATCAGCACCACGTCGGGCTTGAGCGCGGCGATTTGCTGCAACGCTTCTGCGCCGTTGCTCGCCTCGCCGACCACTTGCAAATCTTTCGCGTCGGTGAGCAGCGACTGCAAGCCGCGCCGCACGATGGGATGGTCGTCAACGATGAGGATTTTTATATATGACATGGCATCATGCCTGTGACGAGTGGCAAGTGACGAGTGACAAGTCCAATCCTGTCACTCATCACGTGTCACTCGTCATCTTTGGAATAGTCACCACGATGCTCGTGCCCGTCTCTTGCTCGCTCGTCATCACGAACGTGCCGCCCACGCTCTGCGCGCGCTCCTTCATGCCGACGAGGCCGAGATGTTGCGCCGAGGCAACCCCCACCCCTAACCCCTCCCCCGTCGCCGAAGTACGCGGCAGGGGAGTGGAATCAACTCCCTCATTTGTTTGCGTTTTTTGCAAACGGGGAAAGGCTGGGGTGGGGGTTGCGATGCCGCGTCCATCATCGCTCACTTTGAGCAGTGTCGCGTCGCGCTCGAAGCGCAGCAGCACGCGCGCATGATGCGCACTCGCATGTTGGCGCACGTTGTTCAACGCTTCTTGTGCGATGCGATACAGCGCGAGTTCGTGCGTGGACGGCAAGCGTGACGGCGTGCCTTCGATGTGTAAGGTGCAGTGCAGCGTCTCGCTTGCGTTCAGTCGTACCAAGCGCTGCAACGCTGGCACGAGTCCGAGTTCGTCGAGAATGGTCGGATGCAAATCGAAGATAACGCGCCGCATCTCCGAGACGCTTTCGCTTGCTAGTCCAAGCGCCTCGGTCAGTTTGCGCGATGCAACTTCATTCGCGCCGTTGCCGTTACTCAACGACTGCTTCGCCGCTTGCATCTCGTAAATCGAACCCACCATCATCTGCGTCACGCCGTCGTGAATCTCCTGCGCGATGCGGCGGCGCTCATCTTCCTGCACGCGCACACTGCGGTCGAGCAGTCGCTGCAAGTCCTCCGCCTTCTGCTCGATCTCGTGCTGCGCGTCCATTAGCGCGCGCATGTGCTGTTGCAACGCTTCCGCCATGTGATTGAACGCGATGGCGAGTTGGCCCACTTCGTCGCGTGGCAGCTGCGCTTGCGGCACGCGCTCCTCGTAATCGCCTTGCGCAAAGGCAAGCGCGCTATCCTTCACGCGCCGCAGGGGCCGTGTGATGCGCGCCGCCATCCAAAATGCAAACGCGACGGCCACGACAAGCACGGTACCGAGCGAGAGCGCGGCGGTCAGCGTGGCATTGCGCACGGGCGCGAATACTTCGTCGCTGGGATACGAGACGAGCA
The DNA here is from genome assembly GCA_038198935.1 of Anaerolineae bacterium. Taxonomy (GTDB): domain Bacteria; phylum Chloroflexota; class Anaerolineae; order JACRMK01; family JACRMK01; genus JBBPZQ01. Next base: position 81,333 of record JBBPZQ010000003.1, on the reverse strand, counting down.
CCGCCCAGCCTGCGCGCCGCACAGGAGCGAAAGCGCCGAGCCATGCGCGCCCATCAAGCGGATTCACGTACTCATCCGTGCCCTGCTCGCCGTGCAGCGCGCGCTGCGCGATGGCAACGCTCATCCATTGGGTGTCAGTCGAGTAGTAGCGCGACTCTGGCGCGACCAACACGCGACCTGCGTTGTCGAGCAGCAGCACGACCGCGTGCTCGCGCATCACCGAATCGGCGATGTTGCCTTGCAAGCGTTCGAGCGCAAACTCGACGCCAAGCGCGCCATTGACCTGTCCACCGCGTTTGATCGGCACCGCCATCGCCGCCGTCAACTGCTGCGCTTCGCCGAGTCGTCCTGAAATGGTCGCGCGTCCCGTGCGCAGTGCGTCAATGCCGTAGCGCATATCACTGGGATTCGGGTCCGTCGGCATGCTCACGCTCACCTGATCGTTCGCGTCCAGCACGTAGAGACTCAGATATTCCGGTGAGAGCGCAAGCGTCTGCGCGAACAAATCTTGCGCGGCAGCATGGTCGCTGTTCTGCACCGCGCTCGTGGAAGAGAGAATAAGCAGCAGACGCTCTGCCGCGTTGAGAAAATCGTCCACGCTGGCGACGGCGATGCTCGTGGTCGCAGTGCTGCTGCTGAGGATTTGTGCGCGCGTCGCTGCGATGTAACTCTGTGCGGTGAAATAGGCGACGACGGCGACGGGCGCGATCACCAACAGCGCATACGTCAGCAACTTCGCGCGCAGATTCCAGCCATTCATGTGTGCATTATGGCGGCGTGCCGTGCGTAGGTCAAGTGGTCGGCTGGTCAGATGCTCGAACCGTCGTATCGCCTGCTGTGTTTAGTACCATGTGGGATTATAGACCGTCAACAATCTGATCGTTCGTCAACAACTTGACTTTGCTATGCGCTTATGATTAAATAGCGCTCAACTACGGTGAGACCAGATGCCAAGCCGCCTCGCTCACACGGACTCCTCGCCGTCAGTGATACCATTATCTCCGTACTTCGCTCTTCAACGAGAGTCCGCCGTTCATTTGTGAAATGATTGCAGTTATTACCGCTTGCCAAGTTGATTGAGGAGCGCTAGATGCTTCGCTATACGGTCGAACGCTTGCTGTGGATGTTCCCGACGATGTTGGCGATGTCGTTGATCATTTTCGTCATCATGCACGCCACACCGGGCAGCCCGCTCGATCCGCTGGCCGCCAATGCGAATCCGCTCACGCCACAAGCGCAAGCCAACATGGCGAGGCATTATGGCTTGGACAAGCCACTGCACGAGCAATACCTGACGTTCCTATGGAATGTGGTACACCTTGATTTTGGCATTTCCTATGTCCAAAAAGATCGCGAAGTCAGCACGATTATCCAGAACACGTTCCCAATCTCTCTCGTGCTTGGTAGTCTCGCCCTAATCTTTGCGACTACCATCGGACTAACGCTTGGCATCGTTGCAGCCGTGCGCCAAAACACATGGATTGATTATCTCGCCACTTCCGTTTCGATGCTTGCGGTCAGTACGCCCAATTTTGTCGTGGGGGTGTTGCTGATTGTCGTGGTCGCTCTGGGCCTTAACCTCTTGCCCATTGCCATGACCAGTGCAGATTTGTTTGATCCGTGGAGTATCGAGTACTGGAGCAAAAACTGGACATTCTGGATTCTGCCGACGATCACGCTCGGCGTGGGACCGCTGGCAACGATTGCACGTTACACACGCGCCAGCATGATTGATGTGATCCGTTCGGACTTCGTGCGTACGGCGCGGGCTAAAGGGCTGCTGGAAGGTGCGGTGGTTATGCGACATGTACTGAAGAACGCACTGATTCCCGTGGTGACCATCATCGGGCCGTTGTTCGCCGCGGTCGGGACTGGTACGTTCGTGGTGGAATTCCTATTCAGCGTGCCAGGCATGGGCAAGTTTTTCGTCACGAGCATGAGCGGGCGCGACTACAACATGATCATGGCCGTGCTGCTCATCTATGGATTTTTCTTGGCGATCATGAACATCGTGGTGGACTTGCTCTACGGGTTTCTGGATCCACGTATTCGCTATAACTAGTTGTCGTCAATGGTGAGAATTCTCGCCGTGGATGGCTCCACCGTCCGCACGGAGTTTGTATGTCCGTCGAAAAAGTGGCAACCGCCCAAACTATCGCAGTGCCCGTTGCCGAGGAGATCGGCGAGGTGTGGCTTGCGCCCAAGCCGACGAGTCTGTGGCGCGATGCTTGGTTCCGTCTGATTCGCAATAAACTCGCCGTAGCGGGCGGTATCGTCGTCTTGTTGATGATTTTGGTCGCCATTTTCGCCGACCAATTAATGCCGTTCCCGTACGATAAGTCCAGCCTCTCGCACGCGAACGAAGCGCCGAGCGCAACATACTGGCTCGGTACTGACTATATCGGACGCGATTTGTTGAGTCGAATAATTTTCGGGGCACGGGTCTCGCTGCTGGTTGGTTTGGGCGCGCAGGTCATCATCGTCTTGATCGGTATTCCGGTGGGCGCGGTTGCAGGCTACTACGGCGGCAAGTTGGATTCATATTTGATGCGATTCGTGGACGTGATGTATGCGTTCCCGCAACTCTTGTTCGTCATCCTGATTACGACCATGCTCGGTGCGAGCATCATCAATATTTTTATTGCGCTCGGTTTGACTGGTTGGGTCGGGCTGGCGCGTCAGGTGCGCGCACAGGTGCTGACATTGCGTGAGCGGGAATACGTCAAGGCGTCACGCGTCTCGGGCGCGGGTGGTCCGTACATCATCTTGCGCCACCTCATCCCGAATACGATGACCGTGATCATCGTCTCGCTGACCTTCGGCATTCCGCTGGCCATCTTCACTGAAGCGACGCTGAGTTTCCTTGGGCAGGGCATCAAACCGCCAATTCCGTCGTGGGGTCAGATGGTCGGCGAGAATCAACAATATCTGCGTTCATACTGGCACATGACGATTTTCCCGGCGTTGGCGCTGGCGCTGACGATGTTGAGCTTCACCTTCTTCGGCGATGGTCTGCGCGATGCGCTTGATCCGAGAATGAACAAATAGTTTGTTGGTTTGATGGTTGGTTGATGGCCAATCATCCAACGAACAAACCATCAAACTTGCCAACTTTCTTATGAGCAACGGTTCTTCTCCCGTCCTCGAAGTCAAAAACTTAAAGACGCATTTCTTCACGCGCACGGGTGTAGTGCAGGCGGTGGACGATGTTTCGTTCTCGATGTATGAGGGCGAGTCGCTTGCCATCGTTGGCGAGAGCGGCTGCGGCAAAACGATCACCGCGCTGTCGCTGATGAAGTTGATTCCACATCCGGGCAAGATCATACAAGGCGAGATTCATCTGCACAGCGACACGGGCGACGTGGACCTCGTGAAGCAATCCGATCGGCAGATGGCAGACATTCGCGGCAACAAGATCGGCATGATCTTCCAAGAGCCGATGACCTCGCTCAATCCCGTGCTGACCATCGGCTATCAATTGATGGAGCCGCTGAAATTGCACTTGCAGATGACGGATGAGCAAGCGCGCAAGCAAGCGATTGAATTGCTGCGGCGCGTCGGCATCCCCGCCGCAGCCGAGCGGCTGAACGATTACCCGCATCAATTCAGCGGCGGCATGAGACAGCGCGTGATGATTGCGATGGCGATTGCCTGCTCGCCGCTGATCCTCATCGCAGACGAGCCGACGACCGCGCTCGACGTGACCATTCAAGCGCAGATACTTGAATTGATCCGCAAGATGAACCAAGACCTCGGCGTGGGCGTGATGCTCATCACGCACGACCTCGGCGTGGTCGCGGAGTTGTGTCAGCGTGTGATCGTAATGTACGCCGGGCAGATCATCGAAGAAGCACCCATCGAAGAAATCTTCAACAATCCGAAACATCATTACACCATTGGCTTGCTGCGCTCGATGCCGAAGTTGGGTCCGCATGTAAAGGAACGGCTCGTTCCCATGAAAGGACTGCCCCCCGACTTGCTCAATCCGCCGAAGGGCTGCCGCTTCCAGCCGCGCTGTCCCGCGCGGCAAGCCAAGTGCGCCGAAACGCCGCCGCTCATGCCGATGGGTCCGCGCCATCGCGCGGCGTGCTGGTTCCCAGAGGAGCATGGCGCATGAGCACCAACGGCACAGCCGACGGCACACTGCTTGCAGTCAAAAACTTGAAGAAGCACTTCAAGATCGGCGGCGGCTTATTCAAGAATCGCGCCGGGCAGGTGCTCAAGGCAGTGGACGGCGTGACGTTCGATATCAAGCGAGGCGAGACGTTTGGCTTGGTGGGCGAGAGCGGCTGCGGCAAGACGACTCTAGGGCAGACCATTGTGCGCCTGTACGAGCCAACCAGCGGCCAGATCATTTTTGACGGCACGGATATTTCGGAACTGCGCGAGGAGAAATTGCGACCGCTGCGGCGCGGGATGCAGATGATCTTCCAAGACCCCGGTTCGTCGCTCGACCCGCGCATGACGGTGGGCGATATCATTGGCGAGCCGCTTGACGTGTTTCGCGTCGGCAGCAAAGACGAGCAGAAACAGCGCATCGAAGAGTTGCTGCGCATCGTCGGCTTGAATGCTTACTTCGTCAATCGTTATCCGCACGAGTTCAGCGGCGGGCAGCGCCAGCGCATCGGCATCGCGCGCTCGCTCGCGCTCAACCCGAAACTGATCGTATGCGACGAAGCAGTCTCGGCGCTCGACGTTTCGATTCAGGCGCAAGTGTTGAATCTGCTAAATGACTTGCAGGAGCAATTCGGACTGACGTACCTGTTTGTCGCACACAACCTCGCCGTCGTCGCGCACGTCAGCGACCGCATCGGCGTGATGTATCTCGGCAAGATGGTGGAGTTGGGCAGCACGCCGCAAATTTACGACCATCCGCTGCACCCATACACAAAGGCACTGCTCTCCGCGATCCCGATACCGCAAGTCGGCGTCAAGAAGAAAGTAGAGCGCATTATTCTGACCGGCGACGTGCCGAGTCCGATCAATCCGCCGTCAGGCTGTCCCTTCCATCCGCGCTGCCCGATTGCCACGCAGCGCTGCTCCGTCGACCCGCCGCTCTTCGAGCAAAAGGAGAGCGGGCACTGGGCTGCATGTCACTATGCGAGCTGAAAACGATACGAGACCGGAGACTTGAGACCGAACAATGAAACTCAAGTCTCAGTCGCGAGTTTCCAGACAAATCCAGAAAGGGGGTGATGCGCACAGGCCCAACCATCAACTGAATGACCCACTAGCAAACCGTATTCCTAACTCACTTGGAGGAGAGAATGTCACACGATAACTGGGCGAATGACCCAGAGCAAGTAGCAGAGTTTGTCGAACGTTCGGAAGCGGCAGGCGTAAGCCGCCGTCAGTTCTTGAAGATTTTGGCTGCGGCGGGCGCAAGCAGTGCCATCCTCGCGGCGTGCGGCGCGCCAGCGACAAGCGCGCCGTCCAGCACGACTGCGCCGTCAGCCAACACACCGGCGGCCGGTTCGACGACGGCTGCCGTGCAGCCGCCGAAGACGGGCGCGCCCGTGCCCGATGCCGAACAGGTATTCCGCGACAGGAACGATGATGAACCCGCCAGCATGGACTTTAACGGCGACCTGTATTGTAATGGCGCAACGGAAATCTGGGCCGGCTTGCTGCGTTTTGACTACGATTACAAAGCAGTGCCCTACGGCGCAACGTCCGAGGTCAAAGACAACGTCTGGACGTTCAAGCTCAACCCGAACTGGAAGTGGACGAATGGCGATCAGGTTACTGCTAATGATTTTGAATGGTCGTTCTTGCGAATGCTCCATCCTGGAACTGCCGCGCCCTACTCGTCCCTATTGTACGACGTCAAGGGTGCCGAAGCGTTTAACAACCGCAAGGACTTGAAAAACACGAACGAGGAACTCACAGCGGCAGGCTCGGGCGTTGGCATCAAGGCACTCGACAAGACTACCCTAGAAATCACGCTCAACGGGCCGCGTGGCTACTTCGGCACGATCATGGCGTACATCGCCGCGCTGCCCAATCACCGGGCGACCGTGGAGAAAAACGGCGAAACGTTCAAGACCGACGCTGTGAAAAGTTCCGAGCCGGACATGATCGTCTCCAACGGGCCGTTCAAACTCACGAAGTGGGATCATAACAAGTCTTTTACCATCGAGCGCTTCGATGGTTTTGCGCTGGAGCCGAAGCCCAAATTGCGCAAGGTTACTTACCCTATCATCGCTGATACCGCTGCGCTTGCCTCGTACGAGAAGAACGAAATTGACCGAGCGAGTGTAAACCCGTCTGATGTGGTTCGCATCAAGAACGATCCGAAGCTGAGCAAGGAATATGTCTCGTTCTCCGCCACAGGAGCGTTCTACCTAGTGCCGAACCCAAACATGAAGCCATTCGACGTGAAGGGCGTGCGCCGTGCCATCAATCATGCGATTGACCGCGACGCCATCGTGAAGAGCGTGTTGCAGGGCGTGGGCAAGCCCGCGCTCACCTTTGACCCACCCGACCTGCCGCACTACATTGACCCCGCGAAGTATCCTGAGATCGTGCAGTTGACCAAGTTCGACCCGAAACTGGCGATGGCTGAATTGGTCGGCACACCGTACGAAGGTGGCAAGAACTGGCCTGCTATCAAGCTGACGTTCCGCACAAATGAAGAGCGTCTCGGTTCCACGCAGTCAATTCAGGCGATCCAGGCGATGCTGAAGGAAAATCTCAACATGAGCGTCGAACTGGAGCCACTGGAGCAGAAAGTTTTCCGCCCGGGCATGTGGGATCACAAGCAGCAGTTTACCTGGGTGCGCTGGTACTCGGATTATCCTGACTCGAACAACAACCTGTATCAGGTGTGGTACTCCGGCTCCGGAGCGGCGGGTCATCGTCACGATTTCGCGAACAAAGACTTCGACAAACTCGTGACGGACGCCAAGACTCCGACCAGCAATGATGAGCGCACCAAGTTGTACGCGCAGGCGGAGATTGTCGGTCTCAACGAAGGCTACGCGACCTACGTGTATTACCTGTATCGCTCGCGCGTGTACAAGCCGTGGATCGGCAACCTGCCCAAGAACAGCCGCGGCGAATACGTGCAGGATATCAACATCTTCTTCGGCATGCCCGAAGCCATTCAGATCATCGAGGCTGAAGGCAGACCGAAGCTGTCGTAAGTCGTTGTCGAGGCAATGAGTGGCGTAGGGGCGACTCAGCGAGTCGCCCCTACGTTTTTCTATGCATGCGCGCACGAATGATGCCGCCGACGACACCACCCGCTAGCACGAATGGACCCGCGCCGATGCAGCCGAGCAGCACTTGTTGTTCGGCGAGATTGATGTAACTGACGGGATTGGGGACTAGGTTTGCCAGCGCGGGCAGTGCAATCACGAGCCACTCGATAAGTGACGAGATGGCTGCCGCGAACGCCAGTGCGATGAGCGCGCGGCGGGTCGGCGTGATGCCGATGAAGCATAGCGCGCCGCAGATGAACGCACCGAGCGCCAACCCTTCAATGCCAATGTGGAAACTGCTGAAGTCGCGCAAGAACGGCGTGAACATCACGAGCAGCGCCGCGAGCGCGAGGCTGAGCGACAACGTGACGATCAGCCAACGGATCATGGGGCGATGTCGAGTCTGAGGCGATAGAGGAAATCGCTCGCTGCGAACGGCGCGCCGACCTTGTAGCTGCCGGTGAGCGACCATGCGGTGCTGCCACTATTCTTTGCAAGTGTGTCGCGCAACTCATTCGTGTCAATCTGAATCGTGAGCGGGATGTGCGAGTTGGCGTGTGCAGCAATCGTGCGCGCCTCAAAGCGGCCGTACGTTTTGCCGACCGTCTTGTCGTTCAGCCACAGATACACTTCCAGGTCTTTGAAATCCAGATCAATGTTGGAGCGATTCTGAACTTCGAGAGTGAGACGGCTTTCCGTGCTGTCTGCCGTCGGTGGCTCGAATGCGGCGACGCGCCAACGAAAATTCTGAATTGAATTGATCGTGCTCAAGTAATCGCTGCTGACGCGCACCAGCGCGAACAGACTGAGCAGGCCGATCAGTGCGAAGCCGAGATTGAAGATCAAGCGAGTCATAGGAGTGGGTGGAAAGTGAAAAGTGGAAAGTGGAAAGCTGGAAGGTCTTCCACTTTTCACTTTCCACTTTAGACTTTCATGTTCGGCGGCACCGTCGTCGCGCAGCGAAAGCCGACGGCGAAGTAAACGTAGTCTGGCTGTTGCGCATAGCGATGCGCGCAACGATAGTGATCCTCGAAACGGCTGCGAAAGCCACCGCCGCGCAGCACTCGCCGCGTGTCGCGCTGCGCAGCTTCGCGTCCGTCATCGGCGCGATACGGATATGGCGCATGCGCACTGCTCGTCCATTCCCATACATTGCCGGCCATGTCCTGCGCGCCATAAGGACTGTCACCGTGCGGCGAGAATTGGCCGGGCCGTGTCGTCGTGTTCGGCGCATTGTCCGCGAGGTTGGTGTTCAGGTGCGTCGCATCAAAGTCGTTGCCCCACGGATAACGGCGCGCGTCTGTGCTGCGCGCGGCTTTCTCCCATTCGGCTTCCGTCGGCAAACGCTTGCCAGCCCAGCGCGCATACACGACTGCCTCGTACCAACTCACGCCGACGACGGGCTTCTCAGGCGGATTGAAGTCCGGGTCGAACCAGTGATACGGCGCACGGCGCAACTGCTGCGCGTAGATAACCTCGCGCGCACGCTCGACGTTTTCCCACGCGGCAGAGTGCGATTCGTACGAAACATCTTCCCAGAATTCGCCGTACTGTTTGTTCGTGATGGGCGTTCGATCAATGTAAAACGAGTCCACCCAGACGGTATGGATCAGCTGCTCATCGTCGTTCTCGTCACTGCCCATCGTGAGCTCGCCGGCCGGCACGAACACCATCCCCGCCGGCGTCAGCGCGCTGAGGAAGTTGAGCGCGAGTGCCCAATCGCACTTTGCCAATGCTTCAATTGCTTGCGGCTTGTGCGGTGAGTTCTGTCCGACGATGCCGATCAATTGCGCGACGGCGACATCAGCCGTCGTGGGTTTCTGCCCCGTCGCGCGGCTCTCCGCGACCTGCTGCAAGAAATCGGCGATCAGTTGTTCATCTGACATTGTCTCCTCAACAGGGTGGGGACGCCTCCTCGACGGGGTAGGGCCGCCTCCTCAACAGGGTAGGGGCGACTCGGCGAGTCGCCCCTATAGGTTACAGCGGGAGTATACCGCAACTCGGTTGCAATTCAAACCCGTCATTGTTACAATCGCGCACAAGATGTACTAATCCCGCGAGCTCATAGAGACCTCGCGGGTTTCTTCCCGCAGGAGTTCACATGAATCTTGCAGAGTTGGCGGACTATAACATCAAACAATTCGGCGCATACGATTTTCTGGTGTTTGAAGGCAAGCCGTACAGCAATGTCGAACTGCGGCGGATGGCGAATCGGCTTGCACACGGTCTGCAAGCGCTTGGCGTGGGCGCGGGTGACAAGGTCGTGGTGTTGATGCCCAATAGCCCAGAGGTCATCGTCGCGTTTCAAGCGTTGCTGCGGCTCGGCGCGACGGTCATCCCCGTGTTGTTCTTGCTCGGCGTGAATGAAGTCGAATACATCCTACGCGACTCCGAAGCCAGCGTCGTCATCACGAGTTCGATCTTTCTCGACAAGCTGAAGCAAGCCGCGGACAGCGTGCCGACCGTGCGGCACATCATCAGCGCAGACGGCGCGGACGAGCGCTCTTTTACTCATTTAATGAGTAATCAGCCCGACGAGTTCGCGCTGCGCGACACGGACGCGCACGAGGTTGCCGTGATGCTGTACACGTCAGGTACGACGGGCCGACCGAAGGGCGTGATGCTCACGCATCTCAATCTGTATTCGAACGCCAAACTGTCGTTCGTCACCGCCGAGTTCGCGCGCACCGATTACAACTCCAAGCCTGAAGATGCAGTGTCGCTGCTCGCACTGCCGCTCGCGCATTCATACGGACTGACCGTGATGAACATCGGCTTTCTGTCGGGCGCGCGCTACATGCTGATGGCGTGGTTCGAGGCGGAGCGCGCGATGCAGTTGATCCAACAGCACAAGGTCACGCAGTTCTCCGGCGTGCCCACGATGTATGCATACATGCTCAATCATGCCAACTTCGACCAGTACGATTTGAGTTCGGTCAAGAGTTGGGGCAGCGGCTCGGCGCCGCTGCCACTCGAAGTGCAGCGCGTGTTCGATGCGAAAATCGGTCAACCCATTCTCGAAGGCTACGGCTTGAGTGAATACTCGCCCGTCGTCGCCAGCAATCGCGCCGATCGCCCGAACAAGCGCGGCTCGATTGGCTTGCCGATTTTCGGCACGGAGGTGCGCGTGGTGGACGACGACGACTGCACGCTGCCGGTGGGGGAACTCGGCGAACTGGTGGTGCGCGGCCCGTGCGTGATGAAGGGCTACTACCACTTACCCGACCTTACCGCACGTGTCCTGCGCAATGGCTGGTTGCACACCGGCGACATGGCGCGCATGGACGACGACGGCTATCTCTACATCGTCGAGCGCAAAGATGATATGATCATTCGCGGCGGCGAGAACATCTATCCGCGCGAAGTCGAGGAAGTGTTGTACCACCATTCCGCCGTCGCAGAAGCCAGCGTGATCGGCGTGCCCGATGCAACGCTGGGACAAGAAGTTCATGCCTTCGTGGTGTTGAAGAACGGCGCGGCGGCGAGTGAGGACGACGTGATCACGTTCTGCCAACAGCATATCGCTAAATTCAAAACGCCGAAGCGCGTGACCGTTGTTTCGTCGCTGCCGAAGAACATCATCGGCAAGACGCTGCGCAAAGAACTGCGCCGCATATACGAGGAGCAGGCAACCGAAACGACGTGATTGGGGTATCTACAACAGCAACGTGATAGGTCTTACATACGTGCCAGATCTGCGCCGCTGTAATCCGTCGTGAGCGTCCTGACGTATCCATCAGCAAACGCAAATAATTCTGGGGGTGCCGCCACAAGTTCGGGCTGGTGTTAGGCAACGGCACGGCAATGGCTGCGGATCGCCAGCAGAAAACTTTCATTGACACGAATATCGAATCTATCTATAATGCGGACATTCCGAGGGCTGTCCTGTTGATCGCGTTACCACACAGCCCGCACCCAGCGCATCAGTCCTAACCTCTCCGTCGTTTCAACTTTGGTCTGTCGGTTGCCGTTAGCGGGCGAGTCGTAAATAGCATGTGATCCGCGCGGATCATGTGACACTAGCGAGGAGGTGTCATGCGGCGAGAAATCTATGCCCTGTGTCGTCGTCAACGATGGCAGTCGCTCGCATGCGCGCTCCGCAACCGTTGTTCGCTGCCCGCTTGTGCCCCGTCTATTCCCGCAGTCCCTGTCATTTCATGTCCCCCGTCCGTCGCACTTTTCGTTCTTCAACCTGTGCCGTGTCGCAATGCGTCACGGTGCGCCGTCATTGACTTACTGGACCGTGTTGATCGTGGCTGTGCATTGCTCACAGCCTAATCATTCCCAAGGAGGAGGAAGAAAATGCAAGGAAAGTCTCTGTTTCATCGCTGGCAAATCGCCGTCGCCCTGCTCGCGCTTTTGCTGTTGATCGCTGCGTGTGGTGCGCCGTCCACCACCGCACCATCGTCGCCCACGAGCGCGCCGTCCGCGCCGACGGTTGGCGCTACCACAGGCGCGGTGCAGCCGCCGCAACAAGCGCAGCCGAAACTCGGCGGCAGTCTGGTCATTAGTTGGCAAGTGGGCGACCCGCCCACATTAGACCCGTATCTGAACACATCGTTCCGCAGTCAGGAGTTTGCAGGCTTCTTTTATAGTCGCCTGTTGAAATTCAAGACGGGGCCGGGCGTTGCCGCGAATGCCTTCATTCCGACCGGCGATCTGGCGGAGTCGTGGAAGGTCTCAAGCGATGGCTTGACCTACACGTTCAATCTGCGCAAGAACGCCAAGTGGCACAACAAAGCGCCGCTGAGTGGCCGCGCCGTAACCGCCGACGACGTGGTATATTCGTTCAATCGCTTCATGCAAGTCTCTCCGCAGAAGACTAACCTCGCTATCGTGAAGGAAGTCAAAGCGGTGGACGCCAACACCGTCATGTTCACACTGTCTGACGTGTATGCGCCGTTTGAAACAGTAGCCGCGCTGCCGATGTTCTGGATCATGCCGAAGGAATTGATTGACGCCGACGGCGACGCGAGCAAGCGCGCGATCGGCACGGGCCCCTTCACCTTTGAAAAATACGAGAAGGGCAGCGCAGTCGTCGGCAAGCGCAACCCCGATTACTTCTTGACGGGCCAGCCCTACGTGGATGAAGTGCAGCTGCTCATCATCCCCGATGCGGCGACAACGGTGGCGGGTCTGCGCAGCAAGTCTATTGACTGGACCGGCATCAGTCAGGTGGACCGCAAGTCGGTGCTGGGCACCAATCCCGAAATCGTCATGACCGACTACACGTACAACTTGCTTTCGTTCGGCTACTGGAACGTCAACGTGCCGCCGTTCAACGACGTGCGCGTGCGCCAAGCCGTCTCGCTCGCGCTCGATCGTGACGAGACGATCAAGGTGCTGTACGAAGGCCGCGGCCATTACGACAACTTCATCCCGCCCGGTCTTGACTCGTACTACCTCGATCCGCTCGGACCCGATCAAGGTCCAACGGCGAAGTATTTCAAGCGCGACGTGGCTGCCGCGAAGAAGCTGCTGGCTGACGCGGGTTATCCGGACGGCATCAAGGTCCCAATGATTAGCACGGTGGATGCGTACGGGCCCGTCTTCAATCAAGGACTGGAGTTGGTCGTCAAGCAATTGAAAGACGCCGGCATCATCGCTGACTTGCGCTTGCAGCCATACGCTTCCTACATTGGCACGACCTATCTCGGCAAGTTCGATCCGGGCGTGATGGTGTGGGGCTTGGAAACGCCGGTGCAGGAGCCGCACCTCTACTTCTTCAACGACTTCCATCCCAGCGGCGCGCGCAATCACACTAGCGTCAACGATCCGACGCTGACCGCGATGATCGAGAAGGAGCAGCGCACACTGGATGCGGCAGACCGCAAGAAACAGATCTTCGAGATTCAGCGCTATCTTGCAGAAAAGATGTACGAAGTGCCGGGCACTGTCACGATTCAATCCATCGCGTCGCAACCGTGGGTCAAGAATTTCTACCCGCAGTCCGACTACGGCTACGGCGGCGAGTGGGTCGTGAATGTCTGGCTCGACGGCAAACCGACGAAGTAAAGGATGAAGGATGAAGGATGAAGCAATCCCATTCATCCTTCATCCTTCATCCTTCATCCTTCTGACTTCAGCCTTTCATTAATACAATGCACCGCTATATTCTGCGCCGACTGCTGTTGATGATCCCGACGCTGCTCGGCGTCACGCTGCTGGTCTTCGGCATGGTGCGCTTGCTGCCGGGCGACACCGTCACCATGATGATTCAGGATTACGGCGGCTCGACGAAAACGGCCGACGAGATGCGTGCGCGCCTCGGCATTGATCAACCGTTTCCCATTCAGTACATGACGTGGCTCGGCAAAATCTTGAGGGGCGACTTGGGTGAATCGCTGCGCAACCGCACGCCGATCACCGACGACATTGCGACGCGTCTACCTGTGACACTCGAACTGGGCGCACTCGGGTTGCTTGTCGCGCTGCTTATTTCCATTCCATTGGGCGTGTATTCGGCGGTGCGACAAGACACCGTGTCCGATTACATTGCGCGCAGCGCGGCCATCGCGATGCTAGCGGTGCCGAGTTTCTGGCTCGGCACGTTGGCGATTACGATGCCGTCTATTTGGTGGCAGTGGACGCCGCCGTTGCGCTATACTCAATTATCGGATGACGTCGGCAAGAACTTGACGCAAATGATGTTGCCCGCGCTGATTCTTGGCATCGGCTTGTCGGGAACCATCATGCGTCTGACGCGCACGCAGATGCTCGAAGTGCTGCGTCAGGATTACATTCGCACCGCAGCGTCTAAAGGTCTATCGGAGTGGTTTGTGCTAGTGCGCCACGCGCTCAAGAATGCGCTGATTCCCATCGTGACGGTGCTCGGCTTGCAAATCGCGGTGCTGGTCAGCGGCGCGGTCGTGCTCGAAAGTATATTCGCCGTGCCAGGCATGGGGCGCTACTTGCTGGACGCGATCAACAACCGCGATTACCCCCAGGTGCAAGGCGTGGTGTTGATTTTCGCGGCGCTGATCATCAGCGCGAATCTGGTCGTGGATATCATGTACGCGTGGCTTGATCCGCGCATTCGTTATAGCTAGCAGCCTGTCGGAGAGAGCCGCTTTTCTTCGGAAAACGGCTCCCGTCTGTTTCGCGAAATGCCTGGAAAACAAGGACGTTCGAAATCCTCTCCGACAGACTGCTAGGCATGAGTCATTCACCCTGAGTCGTTAGTCGCTCGTCAATTTGCTGATGGCTAATCTCAAACAACTGACGACTGACACCCAACGACTTGCGACCAATGACGAAGGACTAAAGTATGAGTTCCATCGCCGAACAAATACGGATGAAGTCCAGCATACGCGAAACAGAAGTCGCGCTCAGTCTGCGCCCCGCACCAAATCGCTTGAGTGCGGTGCTACGGTTCATTCGCCAAAAGCCGCTCGGCGCGTTGGGTGGACTGCTGGTTATCGTGTTCATTTTCACCGCGCTGTTTCACGAACAGATCGCTCCATATCCGTATGACACCGGCAAGGCGGAGAATCGGCTGCAACTGCCATCCGCTCAATTTCTGCTGGGTACCGACAACGTTGGACGCGATATGTTCAGCCGCATCGTGTGGGGCGCAGACACTTCGGTGAAGGTCGGCTTTGGCGCGGTGCTGTTCGGTACGGGCTTGGCCACTATTCTCGGTATCTTGTCGGGCTACTGGGGCGGCAAGTTCGATCTGATCTTGCAGCGCTTCATTGACATCTGGATTTCGATTCCGCCTATCGTGCTGGTCATCACGATGGTCAGCATCTTCACGACGCGCAACACGGATTCAGATGCTTCGATTGTGCTGATCGCTGTCACTATCGGCTTAGTGGTCGCGGCCGGCTCGACGCGCGTGGTGCGCAGCGCAGTGATCGGCATTCGACAGATGCCGTACATGGAAGCGGGGCGCTCGCTCGGCTGCAAAGATCGGCGCATCATCTTGCGCTACGTGCTGCCCAACGTCTTTGCCACCATCCTGATTCTGGCGACGACGCAGCTCGGCGCGGCGATTCTCGCGGAAGCGACCATTGCATTCCTAGGCTTCGGCGTGAAGCCGCCATTGCCAGCGTGGGGCAGCATGTTGAGCGGCAACGGGCGACAGTTCTTCCTCGTCGCGCCGTGGCTCGCCATCTGGCCCGGATTGGCGATCAGCCTCGCCGTGTTCGGCTTCAATATGTTCGGCGATGCGCTGCGCGACGTGCTCGATCCACGATTGCGCGGATCGCGTTAAAAGGACATCATGAACAATCAATCGTATCAATCATTCGGCAATCCCGAGATCGCTATCGCGCGGCAGAACACCTTCATCGCGCGCGTGTATGGTTGGATGACGCTCGGTCTCGTCATCACGGCGCTCGCGTCGTTCTATACGCTGTCGCAGCCAGCATTGCTCAGTGCCGTGCTCACCAACCCAGTATTCTTTTTCGGCTTGATCATTGGCGAACTCGTGTTGGTACTCGTCATCAGCGCGGGTATGAGTCGCTTGTCGCCGGCCGTCGCGAGCGCGCTGTTCATGTTTTATGCCGCGCTGAACGGCGTGACGCTCTCGTTCGTCCTGCTCATCTACACGGGCGAATCGGTCGCGCAAACATTCTTCATCACCGCGGCGACGTTCGGTGTGATGAGCGCGATTGGCTATTTCACGAAACGTGATTTGACTTCGCTCGGCAACTTGCTGCTGATGGCGCTGATCGGCTTCCTGATCGCCTCGGTCGTGAACATCTTTCTGGCGTCGCCTGCCATCTACTGGATCACGACATTCTTTGGCATCATCATCTTCGTCGGGCTCATCGCGTATGACACCCAGAAAATCAAACGGATGAGCAGCATGACCGCGGACGGCACCGCCGTCAATAAGAACAGCGCGATCCTCGGTGCGCTCAGGCTGTATCTTGATTTCGTCAACCTGTTCTTACTGCTGCTGCGGCTGTTTGGGCGACGCCGCTAGGCAAGCGCAATAACTATTTGAGGAGAATTCATGGATCTCAATTTCACTCCCGAAGACAATGCCTTCCGCGCGCGAGTGCGGCAGTGGTTTGGCGACAACATGCCGAAGCAAGAAGTGCGCTCGCTCGACGAGCGCAAGGCATGGCATCGCAAGTTGTACGATGCCGGTTTCGTCGGCATGGGCTGGCCCAAGCAGTACGGCGGCCAAGACGCCCGCCCGATGGAGCAGGCGATCGTCGCCGACGAAATGGCGCGCGCGAATGCGCCGTCCACCGTGAACGGACTCGGCATCTCGATTGTCGGTCCGACCATCATCCATCACGGCACGCACGAGCAGAAGGATCGCTTCCTCAAAAAGATTCTGATGGCTGACGAGATTTGGTGCCAACTATACTCGGAGCCGAACGCCGGTTCCGACCTCGCCAGCCTCAAGACGCGCGCCGAAGACAAAGGCGACCACTACGAGATCAACGGCCAAAAAGTCTGGACGAGTGGCGGCTTCATTTCCGATTGGGGCTTGCTGCTCGCGCGTACCGACCCGAACGTGCCAAAGCACCAGGGCATTTCGTGTTTCCTGATTGACATGCGCCAGCCCGGCATCGAGGTACGACCGCTCAAGCAGATCACCGGCGGCTCCGAGTTCTGCGAAGTGTTCTTCACCAATGCGCGCGTCGAGAAAGAAAATTTGATCGGTCAGCTCAATCAAGGCTGGCAGTATGCCCAAACGACGCTCGGCTTCGAGCGCGGCGGCGGTACGCTCAACCGCGTGACGGTCTATCTCATGTCGCTGCGCCGCTTAGTCGAGGTGACGAAACAATTAAAAAAGAACGGTCACACGGCGTTTGAAGACCCGCTCGTACGGCAGAAACTCGGCCGCGCCTACGTCGAGTTGGAGGTGATGCGCTACTCAGGCTTGCGTATCCTGTCGCGCTTGGAAAAAGGCCTGCGCCCCGGCCCCGAATCGTCCATCGCCAAGTTATATTACAGCGAATACGACAAGCGCTATCACGAGTGGGTCATGGACATTCTGGGTCCGTATGGCACGCTGATTGATGGCCAGCCCGCCGAGCTGCAAGAGTCTGATCGCAGCGGCGGCTACGGACGACACGGCACGTGGTCGGTGGACTTCCTGCAATCGCGCGCGCCGACCATCTACGCCGGCACGTCCGAAATTCAGAAGAACATCATCGGCGAGCGCGTGCTCGGTTTGCCGAAGGAAGTGCGCACCGATCGCATCGAGATTCAAAAGCAGAAGAAGTGAACAGTGAACAGTGAACGGTGGGCAGTTGCTACTGTTGACTGTTCACTGTGCGCGTAAGGTCTTCCGATGAAAACCATTCAGCACATGTGCGTCGTGGTTGCTCTTGTCTGCACCGTTGTGATAGTTGTTGGCTGCGCGGCCCCCCAGCGACAAGGTGCAGCGGCAACGGCGAACGCGACTCCTATCCAGTCGCCATTGCCTCCATATCCACCACCGTCATCACCCGCGCCAACTGCAACAGCCACTGTGAACCCAATGCAGCCACCGACGGGAATCCCACCCGCTCCACTGCCCACTCTTGATGCGAGTCGGGTGACGTGGGTTCCGACGAGGACACCTGTACCTGGAACTGCGACGCCGACAGCGACGACGATTGTCATTCCTACACAAGTACCTTGGACCCTAGTCACGCCAAGCGCACAGTGGCAGACTTACAGCGATCCTGGTTTCAATTTCTCGTTCGAGTATCCAGCCAATTGGTATATTGACCTGCCCTCAGGACCGCATTCCCCTTCGCTGCCAGAAGGCACAGAGATCACGATACGGAACTTTGACAATAGTGTCATGCGAAAGGGCACACCGCCGAGTGGATACTTAGCGATCCAGATCACATTGCTGCCCGAATTTACCCAGTCTGGCACGATTGAAAATTGGCTGGCACAACAAAAGCAGCAAGTGGCTTCCATGCCCGAAATCTCCTACAGCCCGACAGAGGGTTTGACTGTAAGTAATGTTCCTGCTCTTCGTTATACAATCACAGCGCCTATGTCTCCAGATGGCGTTATACAGGTTGCGCTGGGCAAGGGAAAATGGATTTACCTGATTAGCGCCTATCCTGCGAACTCGCCCACTATTCATATATTTCACAGCGTTGTTGCAGGCTTTCGTATTCCGTAACGTTGAGGTGATTTATGAAGCAACGTCACTTCGTCTTGCGCGCCATCGCGATCACAAGCTTGATCCTTCAACTCTTCCTTATGACTAGCGCAGCGGCACTGGCTGCTGCATGTCCATCACCTATGCCCTACAAGGTATTCTTACCGCTTATCATCGGAGGATCGGGCAATTCCGCAGGTGTAGACTTTTCTGGTGGATGGAGACTGCCATTCGATAGCACCACCACAATCACGGATGGTCCAGGCGAGGAATTTCACACGGGTGCTTCAGCCGAAGCGATTGATTACGCCATGAATAGCGCAAGTTTTCCTGTACTAGCGCCAGCCGATGGAGTTGTCCTCGACGTTAAACAGGATCTTCAAAGCACGTTTGGGTGGGTGATTCGGATCAATCACAATAACCTCTTCAGTTTCTTTGCTCATTTAGACGCTGATAAAATCTTTGTAGGAGCTGGACAACGAGTAACACAAGGTCAATGTATTGCGATGTCATCTAAAAGCGGGCTTCCACCTACAGCCGGTATCCATCTACACTATGAAGCGCGCACCGGCGCAGTTGTTGGTAATATTTTTAGTGGGCAGTCTGTTCCCATTCGTCATGTGCCAGGCACCTGGTGGAATCCTTGGTACTCACCAACTCCCGATTTCCGCAACGACCCTGCGCGCCCTAGCGGCGGCGCACAGTTTCCAGAGATGCGCATAAGCCCAGCCACTGTTGATCTTGCTGCTCGTCACCTCGCCAATACGACTGCACCGCCCAATGCCGTCAACGCTTACCTCAGTGATATCTCGGGACCGTCACCTGCTGGTCTCATCACAGTCCATCTCGCCGCCAGCCCGAACACACCAACGAATAATAGCTACAAAACGCTTTTCTCAATCTACAAATGGCAGCCCAACCCTGATCGTTGGCAAGGTTTGGCATCAACTTACAGCCCAAGCTTGGACGACTTTCTCTCTTTTCAGAATCAGTCGTATGGTACAGGACAGCACACCTACTTGATTCAAGCCAACACGGCAGACCTTAGCCAGTTCACGTGCTATGTCAATTGCGATCGTCATATCGAGTTATTCAGCGACGGCTATCAAGGCACACCCCATATCGTCGCCAGTTACACCCGCGGCTCCGATGCCACGACTTTGGAGTATTGTGCTTCCGGAGCAATCCATTACGAAGTGTACGAGTATCACGGTGGCGCAACCGCGCTCGCCTATAGCGGGCCCGACTGCATGATCCTCGTTCATCGAATTCTCGGCAGTACCAATTGGTATTACGCCCGAGCGCTCTACAGTGATTCATGGCCCACACCTGGATGGGCGCCGCCGACACCTTGGCTGATCGTCCATAATTGATTCATAAACATGAATGGGAGAAAAACTCTCTATGGATTTTGACTTCACGTCCGATCAAGTGATGCTGCGCAATTCGGTGCGCGAGTATTTGAGTGAGAAAGTGCCGACGGCGTTCGTGCGCAAGATGGGCGACGACCCGACGGGTCTCGACAAAGCCATGTGGAAGGAAATGGCTGGACTCGGCTGGCTCGGCTTGACGTTCCCCGAAGAGAACGATGGACTCGGACTCGGCATGGTCGAGTTGGCCTCAGTACTCGAAGAGATGGGACGCGCGGTGTTCCCTGGCCCCTACTTCGCCAGCGTGCTGCTCGCCGGCGAAACGTTAAAGCACGCAGCCGACAAAGCGCAGAAAGAAAAATATCTGAATGGCATTGCGGGCGGCGAGTTGGTCGCGACGATGGGTGTGCTCGAAGAAGCGACCAACTGGGGACCCGAATCAGTCCACCTCAAAGCCGAGCCGGGCGGCGGCGGCTTTGTGCTGAACGGCGTGAAGCGCTTCGTGCCGTTCGCACATGTTGCTGACATGCTGCTCGTGCCCGCGCGCACGTCGGACAAAGCCGACGGCATCTCGCTGTTCGCGGTGGACAGCAAAGCGGAGGGCGTCGAGATGTCGCCGATGACGAACATTGATCTGACGAGCAAGCAAGCAGAAGTGCGTTTCAAGAATGTGATGGTGCCCGAAGAAAACATTATCGGCGATATTGACGGCGCATGGCCCCTCGTGCAGGACGTGTTGCAGAAGGCGGCCGTCGGCGCGGCGGCGGAGATGCTAGGCGCGGCGCGCAAGAGCATGGAGATGTCCGTCGAGTATGCGAAGGTGCGCGAGGCGTTCGGCCAACCGATCGGAACATTCCAAGCGATCAAGCACAAGGTCGCCGATATGCTGGTGGATGTCGAGCAGTCGCACTCGGCAGTCTATTATGCCGCGTGGGCGCAGGATGCAAACGCACCCGATGCTGCACTTGCCGCTTCAGTCGCAAAAGCTTTTGTCGGCGAGGCCGCGCGCAAAGTGTGTGGCGAGGCGATTCAAGTGCACGGCGGCATCGGCTTCACGTGGGAGTTCGATCTGCACCTCTGGTTCAAGCGCGCGAAATATTACGAGCCGATGTACGGCGACGTAGAATATCATCGTGAGATGGCGTTTAGACATTTGACGAATTCATAATGACGAGATGCAGGATGCAAGATGCAGGATAACTGATTCTGCATCTTGCATCTTGCATCCTAACCTCGCGGAGACAGAGCAATGACTGCAACAACCGCAATGACCAACAGCGAAGTGACCAGTGTTGACGATTTGAAACAGTATATTGGAAAAGAGACCGGCGTTGGCGAGTGGGTACTGGTGACGCAGGAAATGGTGGACAAGTTCGCGGACGCGACGGGCGATCATCAATACATTCACGTGGACGCCGAGCGTGCGAAGCAAACGCCGTTCGGCGGCACCATTGCGCACGGCTACTTCACGCTCTCGATGCTGGCTGGCTTTCTGGGCAACAACATGCAGGGCGTCAAAGTGCGCTTGCCCGGCGCGAAGATGGGCGTGAACTACGGACTGAACAAGGTGCGCTTCACCGCTCCAGTGCCCGTCGGCAAGCGCATTCGCGTGCACCGCAAACTGGTCGCTATCGAAGAAGACCCGAACAAGCGGTGGGTGCAGATGACAAGTGAAGCCACCGTCGAAGTCGAAGGCAGCGACCGCCCTGCGATGATCGCGGAAACGATCGGGCGCACCTACTTCTAAAGTGACGAGTGACGAGTGGCAAGATTGATATCATAATGGCCGACGCTCATCTTATCATCTTAGGACTTACGCAGTTGAATGTGAATTACCGTTGAGGAGACGCGCGAGGTTTCCAAAACCTCGCGGGTCTGCCCTCAACTGCGTAAGTCCTACATCTGTCACTTGTCACCTCTCGAAAACCGTGCAACGACTTCGTATGTTCGCCGCTCCACTGCGGAACGTGGAGCGGCGAATTTTTGTGTCTCTGTTCTTCATCGCCGTCACGTTACTTCTGCTGGCGCAATCGCTTACAAAACCACTCGACCACGACGAGCATCAGTTCGTCGCGAGCGGCTGGCTCATGGCTCGTCAAGGTTTGCTGCCGTATCGCGACTTTCCGTATTTCCATTTGCCTTATCTGAGCCTGCTGTACGCGCTGGTGTACCGCTTCACCGATCAATTGCTGCTCGGCGCACGACTGATCTCCGTGACGGCTGCGCTGCTCGGCATGCTCAGCGTGTTCTCCGTGTTGCAGCGCGGCGCGCCCAATGCACAGGCCATCTTCATCGCGACCGCTGCGCTACTGATTTGGCTGCTCAATCCACTCACGCAATACGCGAGCGGACTGGCGTGGAATCACGATGCGGCGCTGCTGTTCTGCTTGTTGGCCTTTGCGTTGTTCGCGCGGCACGCGCCGACGACTCGCGATTATTTTCTTAGTGGCATCTGCTTGGCAATCGCAATCGGAATGCGCGCGACGTTCGTGTTGGCGACGTTGCCACTTGTGATGTCCGCGTGCTTCACGTCCGCGCGCAAGACTGCGCTCGGTGGATGGGTTGCAGGACTTGCGCTTGGCTTGCTGCCAATTCTGGTCTTCTTCCTGCTTGCGCCAGCGCAGTTCATCTTTGGCAACCTGACATACGCGGCACTCAACACCGAGTGGCGGCTCATGCACGAGTACGAGCGCGCGATGACACTGACGGACAAGTTCGCGTACTTGCTGACGGACGTGATTGGTTGGAGCAGCACGCTGTTGGTCATACTCGCCTTCGTCGTTGCGCTCGTGATCGGTATTCGCCAGCGCCTGTCGCGACCGTTCTGGCTGGCTGCCACGCTCAGTCTCGCAATGTTCGTCGCCGCATTGGTGCCCACGCCAACCTTTGAACAATATTATTATTCCGCATTGCCATTCGTGATTGTGAGTATCGCACTCGCGTGTCGCGCACAGCCAAGTCGTGTTGGCGTTGCGCTGATGTTGGTACTGCTCATCATGTCATTGCCGCAAGGCTTTAGCGTAATGCGCAACGTGCCGCTCGTGTTCATGCCAGATCAATGGACATCGTCTAAAACGCATCAGGTCGGCGCGTGGCTGCGCGAGCGCGCAGGCTCGGGAACCATTGTGACGCTCGCGCCGATATATCCGCTTGAGGCTGGTTTGCCGATTGATGCGCAACTCGCGACGGGTCCGTTTGCTTATCGTGTCGGTACGCTGATGTCAGCCGACGAGCGAGCGCAACAAGGACTCTTCACCATCGAAGACATCGGCAAACATTTGGATGCGCGTGCGCCGCACGACATGTTGCTTGGCTACGAGCCGGAAGAATTAGAAGAGCCGCTGGTGGATTATGCGCGCGCGCATCAATTCAAATATGTGCGACTGCCCAACGGGAAAAATTTGTGGCTCGCGCCGTGAATTCATATTCACCTTGACGTGATGCGAATAATTGAGTAAAACAGACACACCGAACTTTTTAGGAGCGTGTCAGTGGATCACCCCCTGCAATCTTTTTTGAATCCGCAGTCGGTTGCCGTGATCGGCGTCTCACCGAATTGGAGCTACATCAACACCATCTTCAAACAGTTCGTCTCACTCAAAAATCCGCCGCGCGCTTATCCGATCAATCCCAATTACCCCGAAGTCGAAGGTCTGACGTGCTATCCGCGTCTAACCGACGTGCCTGATCCGATTGAACTCGTGCTCGTCTCCGTGCCCGCGCGTCTCGTACCTGACGCTTTGCAGCAGTGTGAGCAGAAGCGTGTCAAAGCCGTCAACATTATCACAAGCGGTTTCGCGGAGATGGGCGGCGAGGAAGGCGCGCGTCGCCACAAACTGATGACCGATTTCGTGGAGCGCACCGGTATCTGCATCGTCGGACCCAACTGCTATGGCAACATGAGCGCACCGTACAAATTCGCGGGGATGCCCAACACGGAGCGCGCGGTGCAGCGTGTCGGACAATTGTCGCTGGCGTTTCAGAGTGGCGGCTTGGCGATCGGCGTGGTGAGCGCGTGCATTGACCGCTATATTCCATTGGCACATGTGATCAGCTCGGGCAACGAAGTGGACATCGAAATGGGCGACTGCCTCGAATACTTTGCCGACGACGAACACACGCAGGTGGTCGGCTTGTATGTCGAGCAGTTCCGCAACCCCGAAAAATTTTTGTGCGCAGCGGAACGTTGCGCCAAATTGCGCAAGCCGATTGTCGTTCTCAAGACGGGTCGCTCGGCAGCGGGCCAAAAGCTGGCGCAGGCACACACCGGCGCGCTCGCAGGTTCCGATAACATTGTGGATGCGGTGTTGAAGCAGTACGGCATCGCGCGCGTGAACAGTATCAACGAGATGCTGGAGACGATGGCAGTGCTGCACGCGCGCAAGCTGCCGAAGGGCAGGGGTGTCGCTGCAGTGACGAATTCTGGTGGCGCGAATGCGTTGATCGCGGACATCGCCGAAGATACCGACTTAGAGTTCCCGCAGTTCTCCGATGAAAGTTATCCGATCATTCGCAAAGTGCTGTACGATTACATCACGGTCAGTAATCCGCTCGACATCACCGGGCCCGGCGGTGTGACCGATCAGCACATTCACGTCGCCGCGCTTGATGCGATGGGCAGCGACCCGAACATGCACGTCATCCTGCATACGCTCGGCACGAATGCGCGCATGGACGCCCAGAGCGCGTCGGGCAAGGTGTTGCTGGCGGCGATGCAGAAGTACCCCGATAAGATTTTCCTTAAGGTGAGCGGCACTGCCGGCACATTCCGCGACAAGCCGCTGGGCATGCCCGACCTTGTCGAGCCGATTACTGACCTGGACGGCATTCCGTTCATGATGGGTTACGACAACGCCTTGCGCGCAGTCGCGGCGCTGATTCGCTATGCGGAGTTTCAAAGAAAACGTGGACGGCGGACGGCGGACGGTGGACGACAGACGAATGCTCAAGAGGCTCGTGCGCGAGAGATGTTACGGACGGCGAAGGGACGCGCGCTGACGGAGACGGACGGCAAGCAGATTCTGTCGCTATACGGGATTCCAGTCACAAAAGAATGCGTGGCGACCAGCGCCGAAGATGCCGCTCACAATGCAGAGCAAATCGGGTTTCCCGTCGCGCTGAAAATTGTCTCGCCGCAGATTTTGCACAAGACCGAAGCAGGGGGCGTGGTGCTGAACGTGCAAAGCGCGGCTGAAGCGCACGCGGCATTCGAACGCATCATGCAGAACGCGCAACGCTACAGCCCGCAGGCGGAACTGCAAGGCGTATCGGTGCAAGAGATGGTGCAAGGCGGACACGAAATGATCGTCGGCATGACACGCGACCCGCAGTTCGGACCTGCCGTGCTGGTCGGACTCGGCGGCATCTTCGTCGAAGTGTTGAAGGATGTCGCGCTGCGCATTCCGCCGGTCAACGCAGACGACGCGCGCGAGATGATTGACTCGCTCAAAGGCAAAGCCATTCTGCAAGGCGCGCGCGGCGCGAAACCCGCCGACCTCGATGCGCTCGCCAACGTGCTCATCGCCTTCTCGCAACTTGTGCTCGACCTCAAAGACGACGTGCGCGAGATTGACATCAACCCGCTCGTCGTGTTCGAGCAGGGCAAAGGCGCGAAGGCGCTCGATTGTTTGATCGTGCCAGCCTGATTGGAGGAATCATGTACCACTGTCCCGAATGCTCAACCGTGATTGAGACCGCCGAAGGCGCACAGCGTGACGACCAAGCGCAAGGCATCGTATACTTGAAGACGTTCAATTACAACTGCCCAGGTTGTGGACAGCAGTACATTCACTGGCAGCGCGAGTTCGCCAACCACGAACCCGTCGAGCAATGGTTCCATCTCGACGCGAGCGGTAAGACATTGTTGATGCACAATCCACCACAATTCTAGTCCTGAGCGTCAAGTGCTGAGTGGTTAGGTTCTGTACTCAGGACTCAGCACTCAGCACTTCACTCAAAAATCTAAAGACCAAAATTGGAGACAGCATGGGCAGACTTGATGGAAAAGTTGCGTTAGTCACGGGCGGCGGCGGCGGCATCGGCGGCGGCATTTGCCGACTGATGGCGCGAGAGGGTGCGGCAGTCGTGGTCAACGACTTGGGTGTGAGCGTGCACGGCGAAGGGCAGGACACGTCGCCCGCACAGCGTGTAGTGGACGACATTGTGGCGAACGGCGGGCGCGCCGTCGCCGACTACAGCAACGTCGCCGACTACGAAGCCGTTGGCAACATGATTGACCGCGCGGTGCGCGAGCTGGGCAGCATTGACATCGTGGTGAATGTGGCCGGCATTCTGCGCGACCGCATGATCTTCAACATGAGCGAGCCGGAGTGGGATGCGGTGATCGCCACCCATCTCAAGGGTACGTTCAACGTGTGCCGCTATGCCTCGTCACGTTTCCGCGAACAGAAATGGGGTCGCTTCATCAACTTCTCGTCGGTGTCGGCGTGGGGTTCACCCGGCCAGCCGAACTACGGCGCGGCGAAGCACGCCATCCTCGGCTTTACGCTCGCGCTCGCCAACTCGATGGTGAAATATAACTGCACCGCGAACGCGATCGTGCCCGGCTTCGTCGCCACACGCATGACCGACTCGACGCCGCGCGGCCAGCAAATTTTGCAGCAGACGGGTAAGCCGATGAGTGAAGCGTTCAAAGGCACCGAGACCGATCCGGCCAACGTTGCGCCCATCGTCGTCTATCTGGCCACGCCCGACGCCGAGTACATCAACGGGCAGTTCATCGGCATTCAAGGCTACACGCTCAATCTCTACTCGCACGCCGAGGCACTGCGCATCCTGAAAGCAGATCACAAGTTCGAGCACGAGGAGTTGTTTGAACTCGCACCCAAGACGCTGGGCGATGGCTTGACGCTGCCGCCCATGCCGCCGCGACCCGGCGAAGAACAACCGAAGCGCCGCACGCAGCAACTGCAAGAAGAACAATCGTCGTGGCACGAGCCTGCGCCCGGCGTGAAGTATTGGCGCTGGGGCGAATACTTCGAGACGAAACGCTTCTGATGCGAAATGCGTAATCTGTTACGAGTTACGCATCACGCATGACGCAGCCATCAATTTTTACCAGACATACATCCACTGAGTTTCAATCTGAAATCCGACACTTGAAACGGAGTTTCCATGGGCAGACTCGACGGCAAAGTTGCACTTGTGACAGGTTCAGGTCGCGGCATTGGGCGCGGCATTGCGAAGGCGCTGGCGAAGGAGGGCGCAGCCGTGATCGTGAACGACCTCGGCGTATCGTTGGCGGGTGAAGGCGGCGACACGACGCCCGCGCAGCAGGTCGTGAATGAAATCATCGAAGCGGATGGACGCGCATCGGCCAACTATGGCAACGTGGCTGACTACGTGCAAGCGGCCGCGATGATCCAGCAAGCCGTTGACGAGTTCGGGCGCATTGACATCGTGGTGAATGTGGCCGGCATCTTGCGCGACCGCATGATCTTCAATATGAACGAACAGGAATGGGATGCGGTCATCGCGGTGCACCTCAAAGGTACGTTCAATGTGTGCCGCCATGCCTCGTCGCGCTTCCGCGAACAGAAGTGGGGTCACTTCATAAACTTCTCGTCATCGTCGGGTTTCGGTGCGCCCGGCCAACCGAACTACGCGGCAGCCAAGTCGGGCATCCTCGGCTTGACGTGGGTGCTGGCCAACTCGATGCGCGCATACAATTGCACTGCGAATGCGATCCTGCCCGGCGCGTGGACGCGTATGATTGATTCGATCCCGCGCATGGCGGCGCAGGTGCAGCAGCAGATGGGCAAGATGCCGAGCGAGGCCGCCATCGGCACCGAGCACGACCCGGACAACATTGCGCCGCTGATCGTGTTCCTCGCCAGTGAAGAAGCATCGAACATCAGCGGGCAGTGCTTTGCCGCATCGGGCTATCAGTACGCGCTCGTTTCGCAGCCGCAAATCGTCAAGACGATTCGCAACGAGAACGGCTGGACGGTGGACTCGCTCGCCGAGATCGCACCGACGACGTTCGGCCAAGGCTTGAAGAAACCGACCGCGCGCGAGGACGGTACGGTGGATCAGGTCGGGCTCGACATGCACCGCAATGACATCCCCGACGCGGCGTGGCTCGATCTCGGCAGTGGCGTGAAGTTCTGGAAAGTTGACCTGCCGCCCTACGGCGAGACGCGCTAGATGACGCAGACCTCAGTGCAACTGCCGATCACGCCGAACGAAATCACGTTCCACGAAGGCGACGGCGTTCTCATCACCAGCACACGCATCGTAATCGGCGGCAAGACGTATGCGCTGGCGCACATCACCTCCGTCGCGATGAGCCGCATCCCCGAAGATCGCACGGTCGGCATCCTGTTCATCGTGGCGGGCATCGTGCTGATGGCAATCGGTTTTGGAATCGCACTGCTGCTGCGCGGCAGCACCGCGCCCATCATCATCGGCGCGGGCTTGGTGGTCGGTCTGATCATTTCGATTATTGGCATCGTGCTCGCGGTGATTGCCAAACCGTCGTTCATGGCGCGCATCGAATCGTCGTCGGGCGAGGTCGAGACGATCATCAATCCCGATGTGAATCACATTCAAAAGATCGGTCGCGCGGCAAGCGATGCGATTATCAGACGAGGCTAACTTTTAACCACACAGACACAGAGCACACAGAATAAATCCAAAAAAATCTCTGAGTGCTCTGTGTCAGTGTGGTGAATCAATACTTGAGGTCGTGTTGATGAACAACGTTTCAGGCAAAGCGGCAATCGTCGGCGTGGCAGAGTCGGATCAGATCGGCGTCGTGCCGAACAAGTCGGCAATCCAATTGCATGCAGAAGCGGCGCACAACGCGCTGAGCGAAGCAGGCTTGAGCATCCGCGATGTGGACGCAATCTTCACAGCGGGCGCATCGCCGATGGAAACGGCCGAATATCTCGGCGTCATTCCGAAGTTTCTCGACGGCACAGCAGTTGGCGGTTCGTCGTTCGTGATTCACGTTGGCCACGCCGCGACGGCGATTGCGAGCGGCTTATGCAGCGTCGCGCTGATCACTCACGGCGAGAGCGGCCGCTCGCGCGTGGGCATGGGCGGCTTCCCATCCGGTCCGCAAACAATTCGCGGCCAATTCGAAGCACCGTGGGGCATGCCGGCACCCGTCGGCGCGTATGCGATGGCGGCGTCACGACACATGGCGCTGTACGGCACGACCTCCGAGCAGTTGGCGGAGATCGCAGTCGCCACGCGAAAGTGGGCTGCGCTGAATCCGAAAGCGATGTATCGCGAACCACTAAGTATTGAAGATGTGCTTAAGAGTCGCTGGGTCGCATGGCCCTTTCATTTGCTCGACTGCTGTCTCGTGACCGACGCGGGCGGCGCGATTGTGCTCACGTCGCTGGAGCGTGCGCGCGATCTTAAGAAGCATCCAGTCGTGGTGCTCGGCTTGGGCGAAAGCATTGACCACTCGCTGATCTCGCAAATGCACGACTTCACGGCTGGACCAGCGGCGGTATCGGGTAAGCGCGCGTTTGAGATGGCTGGCGTATCGCGCGACGAGATTGACCTCGCAATGATCTATGACTCATTCACTTACACAGTGCTGCTCACCCTCGAAGACCTCGGCTTCTGCAAGAAAGGCGAGGGCGGCGCGTTCGTGTCGAATCAGCGCACCGCGCCGGGCGGCGAGTTCCCGATGAACACGAACGGCGGCGGACTATCCTACACGCACCCCGGCATGTACGGCGTGTTCACGATCATCGAGGCGACGCGCCAACTGCGCCACGACTACGCGAGCGAAGGCATCCGTCAGGTGAAGGACGCGCAGCTCGCCGTCGCGCATGGCACGGGTGGTGTGCTCAGTTCGGCGGGAACGGCCATCTTAGGGCGTGTATAAATTTTCACCACAAAGACACAGAGCACACAGAGTTTAAAATTATCTTTGTGTCTTCTGTGTCTTTGTGGTGATATGGATATGGAACCGACAACTATCCAACAACTGTCCGCGTCCGTGCCGCAGGCGTTGGCGCTGCTGGCGGCGATGGAGTTGGATGTCTTCACGCCGTTGAGCGATGCTCCTTTAACAACCGAAGAATTAGCGCAGCGCATCGGCTTGAAGGCGACGAAGTTGCAGCCACTGCTCGCCGTGCTGGTGTCGGCGGGGTTGTTGCGCACGGATGACGGGCGCTTTGCGAACACGCCCGAAGCCGATCAATTTTTGGTGCGCGGGCGAGCGGCGTACATGGGCGGCGTCTATGAATTATGGGCTGACCTGTGGCGCGCCGAACTGCAAACGGCGCAGTCTATCCGATTGGACATGCCGCAAGCGCAGCACCATTTTGCAACGATGTCGCCCGACGAACTGCGCGCGTTCGTGCGCGGTTCACTTTCGGGCGCGGTCTCGGCGGCGCGTCTTTTGACGAATGCGCGCGACCTGTCGGCGTGCCACTCACTGCTCGATGTGGGCGGCGGGTCGGGTGGGCTGGCGCTCACGCTTGCCGAAAAATTTCCGCACTTGCGCGCGACGATTGTCGAACTGGCCGTCGTCGCGCACATCACGCATGAGTTTGTCGGCGAATCGTCATGCACTGAGCGCGTGAGCGTCATCGCGGCAGATATGACGCGCGACGTGATTGTAGGGCAGTTCGATGTCGCCGTGTGCAATCGCTTCATTCAAGTGCTTGCGCCCGCCGACGCACAGAGCGCGATTGAAAACATCGCTCATGTGTTGAAACCCGAGGGCGCGCTGTATATCATCGGACACGTTCTGGACGACAGCGGTCTCGCGCCTACGGCGGCGGTGAACTACGGCTTGCTCGCCATCAACCTGTACGATGGCGGACAGGCGTTTACCGAAGCACAGCATCGTGCGTGGTTGAGCGCCGCAGGCTTCAGTGACGTGACACGTGAGTTGCTGCCGAACGGATACAGTTTGATGAGCGCGCGCAAGCGGGGAGAAAGGGGGAGCCGTGCCCACTCAAGCAATTCCACCGTCCCAGCCAGAAACGATTCGGCGACTTGAAAACTCGGTGTGGCTTGCTTTTGCGATGTTGGCTGCCATGCAACTCGACATCTTCACGCCACTGGAAGAAGTGCCGCTGACCGCCGAGCAACTCGCCCACAAACTAGGGGTTGGCGTGGTTAGGCTACGCTCGCTATTATGTGCGCTGGTCGCGGCGGAATTGTTGACGGTCGAAGCGGAGCGATTCGCGAACACGAGCGAGTCCAGTTACTATCTTGTGCGCAGTAGTCCGGGCTACATGGGCTCGATACATGGCTCGTATGCAACGACATGGCCCACGGGCTTGAAGACCGCTGACTCTGTGCGCACGGACTCACCGCAAGCCAAGTACGATTACGCAACGGCGCCAGCAGAATTCCTAGAAAAGCAGTTGCGCGGACTGCTCGCCGGAGCGATGGCAACTGGGCGCACGCTAGCAAAGCATTATGACTTCTCGGCGTATCGCATGGTGGTGGACGTCGGTGGAGGTTCAGGCGGCCTCGCGATTGCATTGACCGAAGCCCATCCACATCTACGCGCGACCGTCGCCGACCTGCCCAGCGTCATTTCGATTACGCAGCGCGTGATTGCCGAGGCGGGCGCGGCAGAGCGTGTGCAAACGCTCTGCATGGACGTGCCGCGTGAAGCGTTCAGGGATTCTTTTGACGCGGCAGTGTTGAGATTCTTTATTCAAGTGCTCTCGCCAGAGGATGCGCGGCAGAGTATCATGAACCTTGGCAGGGCGATCAACGCGGGCGGCGCAATCTACATCATCGGCCGAATTCTTGACGACTCACGCCTATCGCCGCTAACAGCCGTGGCGCTAAACCTCCATTTCTTGAACGCCTTCGACAGTGGGCAGTCCTATACAGAAGGCGAATACAGGGAATGGCTGAGCGCAGCAGGCTTTGAAAATATTCAGCGAGTTGTTCAACCTGATGGCAACAGCATCATCAGCGCGCGCAAGCGTTAAATCTGAAATCTGAAATCTGAAATTTAAAACGAGGTCACATGTCCAATCCTACTCCTCCCAAACCATTGCCGACCCCCGATCCTCTTACAAAACCGTATTGGGACAGCGTGAAGGCGCACGCGATGCAGATACAGCAGTGCGCGTCGTGCCACAAGTTCATATTCTATCCGCGCGCCGTCTGCCCGCACTGCGGCTCGCGCGACTTGCAGTGGACGCCCGTGAGTGGGCGCGGAAAAATTTACGGCTTCACGATCAACATGGGTCGCCATCCGAGCACGGCCGCGTTCGCCAACGACGTGCCGTACGTGATCGCCGTTGTTGAGTTGGAAGAAGGCGCGCGCCTGATGACCAACATCGTCGGCATCGCCCCGTCGCCCGACAAGATCAAAGTCGGCATGGATGTCGTCGTGCAGTACGACGACGTGAGCGATGCGATCACGCTGCCGAAGTTTCGGCCAGTATGAAGTTTGTTGGTTGGTTAATTTGTTGATTGGTTAATCGCTCATATGATTGCAACCATCAACCAACCAACAAGCTAACCCACTTTCCCCGAGAATATGTTCGCTGCTAAGCTCGTTGGTCCCAAAACGTTTGAACTAATTGACATGCCGCCGCCCGATATCGAGATGGCGCCGCCGGGCTCGATTATCGTGCGCACGCGCCGCGCGACGACGTGTGGCAGTGACATGCCATACTTTCTTGGCACGTATCCGTCCGTGCGGCACATGGCGACCGAAGCGTTCCCCGCGCACGAGTGTGTCGGCGAGGTGGTCGCGACCAGCTCACCGCACTTCCACGTCGGCGACACGGTGATGGCGCAGCCCGATCACTTCACAGGCTTGGGCCAGTTCTATCTCGCGCGTGACAAGCACACGACGCTGATCCCGAATGACGGCGACTGGAATCGCTGGGTGATGTGTCAGCCGCTCGGCACCGTCATCTGGGGCTTCCGTCACATGAGCACGCTGTTCCATCAGAACGTCGTGGTGCTGGGGCAGGGTGGCATCGGCTTGTTCTGCACGCAGCTGGCGGCTTGTCTCGGCACGCGCAACATCATCGTTGTGGATCCGATTGCGCATCGGCGCGATGTCGCGCTGTCAATCGGCGCGACACACGCGCTGGGCATCACCGACGATCTTGAGCTCGCTTATGCAATCGAAAACCTTGTTGGCAAGCACAATGTGGACACGGTGATCGAAGCAGTGGGCCATCAAACAGCCACGGTGAACACGGCGATCCACCTCGTGAAGAATGGCGGAACAGTTCTGGCATTCGGTGTGCCCGACGAGGCTGTGTATCCGATCCACTACAGCGAGATGTTTCGCAAGAACGTGCGCTTCATCACGACTGTGACCTCACCCGACTATCCCAAAGAATTTGAGTTGGCGGTCGAATATATCAAGCGCGGACTGGTCAACGTGCGACCGTTCATTACGCACGAGTTTCCATTCAGCCAAGTTGCGGTGGCATACGAGTTGTTCGCCGCGCGGCGCGACAACGTGATCAAGGTGATGATCAATTTCGATCAAGAATCGTGATGGCGGGCCTTATGTCCGCCCAGATTGCATCACTATAGGGGCAAAGCATTCATGGCGCGTCTAGGTCATTCAGAGTTAGTGCGCGAATGTTTTGCCCCTACGGTTTTGTTATAATTCGTACCTGCGTTATAATACTTAGCAAGCCTAACCAATTGGGCTGATGGAGTGTACGATGAAGCCGATACAAGCCGAGTGCGCTGCGCGCGTGGTCGAGATTGTACCGTTTGTGCTGCGCCACTTGCGTGCGCATATCCGCTCACAGAATGATCGCAAGTTTACGATCCCACAGTTCCGCGTGCTTGCCTATTTGTATCTGAACGGTCAGGCGACGCTCTCCGAACTGGCTACCAGTCAAGGTGTTTCGCTGCCTACGATGTCAAAATTGGTTGGCAGTTTGGTGCAGCGCGAACTGGTGGCGCGCGAGGGGCGCGAAGAAGATCGGCGCAAGCTGCGGCTGCAACTGACGCGCGACGGCGTGAAGGCGCACGACTCCCAGTTGGAGAGCACGCGTCAATACGTCGCCGCGAAACTCACGCGGCTGCAAGACGAGGACGTGCAGACGATTATCGCCGCGCTCGACTTGCTACAATCGGTATTTCAAAAGCGGGAGATCGCGGAAGTGTAAGCAGGAATGGAGAACAACACACTGGTGAACGAAACACAGCACGCCGTCGCCGCGGGCGGCGGATTGAGTGTGCCGCGCGTGAAGCCAAAGTCATCACACTTCACGCGCACGTTCGCCGCACTGCGTCACCGCAATTATCGTTTCTATTTCGTCGGACAACTCATCTCGCTGATTGGCACGTGGATGCAGAACGTCGCGCAAGGTTGGCTCGCGTATCAATTGACCGGCTCGCCGCTCTATCTCGGCATCATTGGTTTCGCCGCTTCGATTCCCGTTCTGTTCTTGTCGCTGGGCGCAGGCGTGCTGATTGATCGCTTTCCGCGTCGCTACGTTTTGATCGCGACGCAGACGTGGGCGATGCTGCTCGCGTTTGTGCTGTCGGCGCTCGTGTTCACGAATCTCGTGCAGCCGTGGCACATCATCGTGCTCGCGTTCCTGCTCGGCGTGGGGCAAGCGTTCGACGGCACCGCGCGGCAGGCGTTCGTCAAGGACATGGTGGGCAAAGAAGATATGATGAACGCGATTGCACTGAACTCGGCTTTGTTCAACGTCTCGCGCATCATTGGGCCCGCGCTGGCGGGTATTACGCTCGCGACGGTCGGCGCGGCATGGTGCTTCCTGCTCAACGGCTTGAGCTTCCTGGCGGTGATCTACAGCATCATCGTGATGGCGATGCCAAAGTTCGTCGCGCCATTGCACAAAGGCTCAATGTGGCACGAGATCAAAGAAGGATTGTCTTACATCCGCCACAATCAAACTGTCTCGACGTTGATTCTCGTCGTGTCCATCTCGGCCATCTTCGGCTTCGCGTATACCACGTTGCTGCCCGCATACGCGCAAGACGTGCTCGGCACCGATGCGACGGGACTCGGTTTCCTCAGTACCGCGTCGGGTATTGGCGCATTGGCGGGCGCACTGTTGATGGCGTCGCTCAGTCATGGGCGCAACAAGGGACGGCTTCTGACCATTGGTAATTTGCTGTTCCCGACGATGCTGATCCTGCTCGCATTCAACCGTTCGTTCCCGCTCGCGCTGTTGATTCTGATCGGCTCCGGCTTCGGCTTCATGATCCAGAACACGACCGCGAATACACTCGTGCAGACCCTCGTGCCCGACCATCTGCGCGGGCGCGTGATGAGTGTATACATGCTGTCGTTTTTTGGCTTGTCGCCGCTCGGCGCACTGCAAGCAGGTCTCATCGCGCAGCAGTTTGGCGTGCCGGCCGGCGTCGGCTTCGGCGCGGTGATCGCGCTGCTGTTCGGCTTGCTCATCCTGTGGCGCGTGCCACGTCTGCGCAAATTGGAACATTGACGACGCGCGGACGGAATTCTGCAGGGGCGACTCGCCGAGTCGCCCCTACTTTTTTGTCGCGCGGCTCACGGTTATAATGTTGCTGTATGTCTCGCTCACTCGCGCGCGTGCTGCTGCTTTTCGTTCTCTGGTGGATCGCGCTGCAATCGTTCGCGCTCATCGGGTTCTTTCGTTTTCGGTTGACCGAACCCGATCAAGCGTATTTGTGGACGAGCCAGATCACGACGATGGTGCCCGAGCCATGGCGCGGCTTCGTGGACTTGCACTCGCGTTTCGACTCCGGCTTCTACACGTGGATTGCAGGCGAAGGTTATGTACACGACAACGCTGCGTTCCCGCCGCTGTATCCAATCGCGATCAAACTCGTCGTCAGCCTGTGGTGCTCGCCGCTCGGTTTGGAGCCGCCTGCTTGTGATTTTCCGGCAGCGGCATTCCTCGTCAGCAATCTGAGCGCGCTCGGCGCGGCGCTCGCCCTGTATCGGCTGCTGCGACTCGACGCCGACGAAGCACAATCAATACGCGGCGTGTTTTATTTCCTCATCTTTCCATCGGCATTCTTCCTGACCAACATCTACACCGAATCGCTGTTCATCTTGCTCGCCGCGTTGAGTTTGTATTGCGCGCGCACGCAGCGTTGGCCCCTCGCGGGCATTGCAGGTGCGCTGGCGATGCTCGCGCGCGCGTCGGGCTACGCGCTGTTCGCCGCGTTACTCGTCGAGTTCGGCGTGCAGTGGTGGCAGACGCGCAAACGCAGTTGGCAGTGGGCATGGCTGCTGCTCTTGCCGCTCGCGTTCATCGCATTCGAGTTCACGCTCAACGCGCAAGGCTTGTCGTTCTTCGAGACGCAGCGCGCGCTGTGGAATCGCGAGCCATTGAAAGTCGAGGCGTGGGCGCAGCAGTTGGACTGGGATCATCTACAGCAATACAGCGCGGCGCAAGTGAACTTCGCGTTGGATGTCGGGCTGACGGCGTTCGTGTTGCTCGTGTCCGCCATCATCGCGCTGCGCTGGCGACTGAGTTATGCCGTCTATGGCGCGCTGTGCGTCTTGCTACCGCTCTCCACGATTCAGACGAGCAGTCTCGACCGCTACGCGCTCGCGGCGTTTACCGTGCCGCTCTTCCTCGCGCGCTTCGGCGAGCACGAATGGTTTGATCGTGCGTACACCCTGAGCGCGGCATTGCTGCTCGCGCTGTACACGTTGCTGTTTGTGCAGGGCTATTGGGCGGGGTAGGAAGTGGCGATTCATGCAATGTCTCTATGCAACCCTCGTTTTCGCGCTCGTGTGTCTTGGGGTTATAATTCCGTGTCCTCGCGGTTCGAGGGCGAGCAACTTTGGTTGAACGGAGTTGTGGTTCGTGATTGGTTTGAATTCAGTGGCAGTGCCGCATGGCGGCGTGTTGGTGGATAGCGTACTGCGCGGCGACGAGCGCGCTGCCGCACGCGCACGTGCCGAGCGGCTCGCAAAGATTCCGCTCACCGTCGTCGCCGAATCCGACTTGGAAA
Organism: Anaerolineae bacterium; assembly: GCA_038198935.1. Taxonomy (GTDB): domain Bacteria; phylum Chloroflexota; class Anaerolineae; order JACRMK01; family JACRMK01; genus JBBPZQ01. Next base: position 44,773 of record JBBPZQ010000003.1, on the reverse strand, counting down.
TGATCGCAGTCGGCGCGCTTAGTCCGCTCACGGGCTTCATGGGCAAACGTGACTACGAGCGCGTCGTGCACGAGATGCGCTTGGCAAATGGACTGCCGTGGACGATGCCGATCACACTGCCCGTCGAGCAGTCGCTCGCCGATTCGCTGCGGGTCGGGCAAGAGGTCGCGTTGGTGGCGAGTGATGGCGTCACGCTCGGCGTAATGACCATCGGCGAGAAGTTCACCTATGACAAGACGGCTGAAGCGCATAACGTCTTCCGCACGACGGACATAAAGCACCCCGGCGTCGCGCGTTTGATGGCGCAAGGCGATGTGCTGCTCGCGGGCGAGGTGTGGCTGATCGAGCGGCGTACCAATCAAGAATTTGCCGAGTTCCGCCACGAGCCTGCACAGACACGTCGCATGTTCGCCCAGCGCGGCTGGCGGCGTGTGGTCGGCTTCCAGACACGCAACCCGATCCACCGTTCCCACGAATATATTCAAAAGACCGCGCTCGAAATCTGCGACGGCTTGTTCCTGCATCCGCTTGTCGGCGAGACGAAAAGCGATGACATTCCCGCCGACGTGCGCATGATGTCGTATCAGGCGCTGCTGCGCGACTATTACCCGCCGGAGCGCGTGCTGCTCGGCGTGTTTCCCGCCGCGATGCGCTACGCGGGCCCGCGTGAGGCCATCTTCCACGCGCTGTGCCGCAAGAACTACGGCTGCACGCACTTCATCGTCGGGCGCGACCACGCAGGCGTCGGCAAGTATTACGGCAGCTACGACGCGCAGAAAATTTTCGACGAGTTCAGCAAAGACGAACTGGGCATCACGCCGCTATTCTTCGAGCACACCTTCTACTGCCGCAAGTGCGGAGCCATCGTCTCGTCCAAAACGTGCCCGCACAGCGACGACGACCGTCTGATCATCAGCGGCACGCAAGTGCGCCAGATGCTCGAGCGCGGCGAGATGCTGCCGCCCGAGTTCACGCGGCCCGAAGTCTCGCGCGTGTTGATGCAGGGACTAAAAGCAAAGGCTGAAGTCAGAAGGATGAAGGATGATACAAAACTTCATCCTTCATCCTTCATCCCTAATCCTTCCGCTAAGCGGCGCGTGCTCGTCATTGGACTCGACTGCGCCGAGCCTTCGCTGGTCTTCGACAAGTGGCGAAGCGAGTTGCCGAATCTGTCCTCGCTGATGAATGGTGGAACGTGGGGCGAACTCGAATCGTGCATGCCCGCGATCACCGTGCCCGCGTGGATGACGATGATGACCTCGAAGGACCCCGGCCAACTCGGGTTCTACGGATTCCACAACCGGCCCGATTACTCGTACGAACGGCAGATGATCGTGAACTCGCGGCAAGTGCACGAGGACACAGTCTGGGACATTCTCTCGCGGCTAGGCAAGCAGTGCATCGTGATTGGCGTGCCGCCATCATATCCGCTCAAGCCACTGAACGGTATCGCCGTCTCGTGCTTCCTCACACCGTCAACGAAATCACAATACACCTACCCAAACGACCTGCGTGGCGAGGTCGAGTCGCTCGTCGGCGAGTACATGGTGGATGTGGCGGGCTTCCGCACCGAGAATAAAGATTGGCTGCTGGGCCAGATTTACCAGATGACGGAGAAGCGCTTCAAGCTGGCGAACCACTGGATACGCACCAAACCGTGGGACTTCTTCATGCTGATGGAGATCGGCGTGGATCGTATCCATCATGCCTTCTGGAAGTATATGGACCCGCAGCACCCGAAGCACGTGCCGGGCAACAAGTTCATCGCCGCGATCCGTGATTATTATCGCTTCGTGGACGAGCAAATCGGCGAACTGCTCAAAGCGGTGGACGAGGACACGACCGTGCTCGTCGTCTCCGATCACGGCGCGAAGCGCATGGACGGCGGTATCGTGTTCAACGAGTGGCTGCGCCAAGAAGGTTATCTCGTGCTGAAGGATGAGCCGCACGGCATTACACCCTTCGAGAAAGTTGAAGTGGATTGGAGCAAGACGAAGGCGTGGGGTGCGGGCGGCTACTATGGACGGCTGTTCATGAACGTGCAGGGCCGCGAGCCACAGGGGATTATTCCGCCGTCGCAGTACGAAGTGGTGCGCGACGAGATTGCCGCTCGGCTGGCGAGCATCGCAGACGACAAAGGGCGCAACATCGGCACGACGGCATACAAACCGCAAGGCGTCTATCGTCATGTGCGCAATTTTCCGCCCGATTTGATCGTGTACTTCGGTGACCTCTATTGGCGTGCAATTGGAACACTCGGTTATAATAGCGTCCATACCTTCGAGAATGATGGTGGACCCGACGATGCCAACCACGCGCAGTTCGGCATGTTCATTGTCAAGGAGCCGCAGGGCAAGGGCAGCCGCAAGGCGAGCGGCGCACGCATCTACGACGTTGCGCCGACCATCCTGAACGCGATGGGCGTGGATGTGCCGAGCGATATGATCGGGAAGGATTTGCGGGAACGATAAGTAGTGGCAACTCTCCCTCACCCTAACCCTCTCCCAGCGGGAGAGGGTTAGGGTGGGGGAGAGCCGGACGACCACACAGCTCATGTGCCATAAAGGCTTTACCATTTGGTTCACGGGATTGTCCGGCGCAGGCAAGTCCACACTCTCGCAGGCAATTGCAGAGGAACTTCGGACACACGGATGTAAAGTCGAGATTCTCGACGGAGATGTTGTACGCACGCATCTGAGCAAGGGACTGGGTTTCAGCAAGGAAGACCGCGACACCAACGTCCGTCGCATCGGTTGGGTCTGCCAACTGCTCGCGCGCAATGACGTAGTTGCAATCGCCGCCGCCATCTCGCCGTATCGCGAGGTGCGCGATGAAGTGCGCGCGATGCACAACAGCAACTTCGTCGAAGTGTACGTCGAGTGTCCGATTGATGTGCTCGCCGCGCGCGATGTGAAGGGCTTATACCAGAAGGCGCTCGCGGGCGAGATTCAAAACTTCACGGGCATTAGCGATCCCTACGAGCCGCCGCTCGCACCCGATGTGACCATCCACTCTGACCGCGAGAGCGCGGATGAAAGTGCGGCGAAGATTATGGATGTATTGGTTAGGCGAGCATTGATTGAGTAGTTGGTTAGTTCGTTGGTTGGTAAGTATGTGTAGCCAACCAACAAACTCTCCAACGAATGAACCACCAAAATGAAAATCGAACGTGATCAAGTTTGCCCGTTGCTCGGCACGCGCGCCAACCCCGACACGCACTTTGCCTACCCTACACTGGAGAATCGCTGCTACGCCAACCAGCGCGTCTCGCCGCTGACGCTGGACGAGCAAGAACAATATTGCCTGAGCGGCAATCATCGGTCCTGTCGTTTCTATCTTGGGCATCAAGCGCGCACGGCGGCGACGCAAGTCGCAGGGGAGCGATTGGAAGCTGCGTCCGCGCCGGTGCAGACGCGGCGGCCAAATCCGATGTGGTTTCTGGTTGCCGCGCTCGGCTTCGTTTTCCTGTGCGGTTTGCTGATCGCCTTGAGCGGCTTGCCGCAGAATATCGCGCTGGCGATAACGCCCGCGCCGACCGCGACGCCGACGCGCACGCCGACGCGCACGAACACGACGACGCCTGCGCCAGCTACCGGCACGCCATTGCCGCCGACTGGCACGCCGCCGGCGGCGACAGACACGCCAGGCGCGTCCGCGACGGCGACGCCGATCATTTACATCGTGCAGGCGGGTGATAATCCGGGTTCGATTGCAGCCAAGTTCGGCATTACGGCGCAGGCGCTGATGGCGGCGAATGGGATCACCGATCCGCGCACGCTGCGCACGGGACAGCGGCTCATCATTCCGCTGCCGCTACCCACGCCGACGCCGAAGCGCTGAGTCGCTTAACTCGCTTGAGGTGAAACACTTCGCACGTCTGCTGTTCGCGCAGCACCCACGCAGCTGAATGCGTCCACGCATGAACACGCCGCTCACGCCGCCCACATTCTCGCTTCGTCATTTGCTCTGGTCATTGCTTGCCAGTCTTATCTTCGTGCCGCTCGCGTTCTGGGGTGTGTCGCTGGATGACGTATGGCGTATCGTGCAGCAGGCGGATTGGCGGCCCGTTGCGCTCGCGGCACTGCTGTTCGTGCTCACGCTCGCAGCTAAGTCTGCACGCTGGCAACTTTTTTTCCAGCCTCGACTCAGTTTTCTTTCGCTGTTTGCCGCGCTGACCATCGGCGCGGCGGTCAATTTTTTCCTGCCCGCGCGCTTGGGCGAAGTCGCACGCCTGTACGTGTTGCGTCGGCGCGAAGGCGAAGCGGCAGCGCGGATACTCGGAACCATTGGCGCAGAGAAGCTGATCGAGCTGGTCGCGCTATTTGTGCTAACACTGCTCGTCGCCCCGTTCGTGCCGTTCCCCGCGTGGCTGCGCGATCCGTCGCTGCGCTTGAGCGCACTCGTTCTCGGCGCGGTCTTGCTGCTGTCCGCGATATTCATGCAGCAGTCTCGGCTGCGCCGCCTCTGGACGTGGCTCGGCGCAAAAGTGTTTCGCGTGGAGTCGCCGCGCATCGAAAATCAATTCGATCTCACGCTCGGCGGGTTCGCACCGCTGCGTCAGCGCACAGTCCTGCCGATTGCACTGTGGTCATTCGTCATCTGGGCGATGATGATTGCGACGAACTGGCTGCTGTTCTTCGCGCTCGCGATGCCGCCGTCGTGGCTGGTCGCGACGGTGCTGCTGATCGTGTTGCAGATCGGCGTCGCGGTGCCCACCACGCCGGGCAAAGTCGGCGTGGTGCCGGCGCTCGCGCGGCTAACGCTGACGCTGTTCGGCGTCAATCAACAACTCGCATTCAGTTACGGCGTGATCTTGTATTTGGTCGTGACCGTGCCGCAGGTCGTGGTTGCGGGTCCTTTCGTCTTTCAGGAATTGATGAGCCTGCGACGCGCACCCGCCAAATCGGTTGAGCGTGCCTGATGTTTTCGGTCGTCGTGCCCGCCTTGAACGCTGCGGCGACATTGCCAGCCTTGCTCGCCGCTCTGCGCGCACAGACGATACCCGCGACGGAATACGAAGTCATTGTCGTTGACGATGGCTCGAGCGACGACAGCGCGCAGGTGGCAAGCGCCTTGGGCGCGCGCGTCGTCCGTCAAGCGCATCGCGGGCCGTCCGCCGCACGCAATCTCGGTGTGAGCGCAGCGCGCGGGGAGGTGATGCTCTTCACCGATGCCGACTGCCAACCCGCGGTCGACTGGATCGAGCAGATGCAGTTATCGCTGTGCGACAGGACGGTAGCCGGTGTGAAGGGTGCGTACGCGACGCAGCAGCGCGAATGGACGGCGCGCTTGGCGCAGTTGGAATTTGAAGAGCGATACGAACGGCTAGCGCATAGCGGCGTGATTGATTTTGTGGACACACACTCGCTTGCGCTGCGCAAGTCCGTACTGCTTGAGGTGGGCGGCTACGATGCGCTCGTATTGAACAACGAGGACGTTGACCTATCTTATCGTCTCGCGGCGCGTGGCTTTCGCATGGCGTTCAATCGGCGCGCCGTGGTCTATCATCGCCATCCCTCTATCATGCGCAACTATTTGCGCCAGAAGTTCTGGCGCGGCTACTGGCGGATGCAAGTCTATTCGCGTTATCCTTACAAAATGCTCGCCGATAGTTACACGCCGCAGTCGCTCAAATTTCAGAGCGCGCTCGTGCCGCTGCTGATCGCGCTGCTGCCGCTCGCGTGGTTTCTGAGCGAAGTGCGCTGGCTCGTGCTGCTGCTCGCCATTGGATGTATGCTGTCTGCACTGCCGCTGTCGCGCATCGCGTGGCGTACAGACCGCGCGCTCACGCCGCTCGTGTTTGCGTTTGTCGCGCTGCGCGGCTTGGCGATTGGCTGCGGTTCGCTGCTTGGCGTGCTCACGATCCTGCGCGTCGTGCCGATGCTTCAGCGTGGCGCGGGGCAGGCGTCGGCTTCCGTCGAATGAAGGTCTGCCGAGACGAAGACGTTGATGGATCACAGCCAATCACTGTTCGCAGCGCACCACCTGAGCGCGGAGCGCCGCGCGTACTTCACGTGCAAGCGTGCGCTCGATGTAGTCGTCGCCGCCGTCGCACTCGTGCTGTGCGCGCCGCTGATGGGGTTGATTAGCATACTGATCAAATGGGACTCCCGAGGCGCGGCAGTCTTCCGTCAGCCAAGACTGGGCCACCGCAAGCAAGTCTTCAACTTTTACAAGTTCCGAACGATGTACATAGATCAATCGAGCGATGCCATCAAGCCAGCGTCCAGCGACGACGAGCGCCTCACGCGTGTGGGCCGCTGGCTGCGCCGCACCAGCCTCGACGAGTTGCCGCAACTCGTCAACATTCTGCGCGGCGAGATGAGTCTGGTGGGTCCGCGCCCAGAGCAATTGTTTCTATTGGAACGCTATCCCGCCGAAATGCATCGCCGCTTCGATGCGCAGCCGGGTTTGACGGGTTGGTGGCAGGTCAACGGCCGCTTGCAGCCGATGTACGAACATCTCGAATACGATTTATATTATGTGGATCATCAATCGCTGTGGCTCGATACGAAAATTTTGTGGCTGACCTTCGGCGCAGTGTTGAGCGGCAAGGGAGCGTATTGACGCGCGTGGCGACGACACCGTTCGCGCTCACACGGTCCGACGCTCAGACGACACTCGTGCGCTGGGCGCGCACTCATGCGCTGCTGCTGGCGGTTGCACTGGGCACACTGCTGCGCCTCGCCACACTGAATCATTTAAGTCTGTGGCTCGACGAAGCATTCAGCGTGTGGCGCAGTCAGCAGGATGTGTTCACGATATGGACGAATCCGATTGATCCGCATCCACCGCTGTATTATCTAGCGCTGCACTATTGGTTGAGCGTGAGCGACCGTGAGTGGTGGGTGCGGCTGCCGTCGGCATTGCTGGGCATCGCGACCATCCCGATCACGTTTGCGATTGGCGCAGTACTGTCGCGCGCGCGTGTGGGACTGATCGCCGCGTGGCTGCTCGCACTCTCACCATGGCACATCTGGTACTCGCAGGAAGCGCGCATGTATGCGGCGGTGTGTTTCTGCGGCGCGCTCTCGCTGTTGTGCGCGCTTCGCTGGCTGAAGCAGCCGTCGCCGAAGTGGGCGCTGGCATATGTCATTTATGCGCTGCTCGGCATGTACGGCGATTACTCGTTCTTTCTGTTCTGGCTGCCGACGGCGTTCGGCGTGATGGTCGTCCTGGGGCGCAATCTCACACCCGTGCGCGCAGTGCTATGGATGGGATTACAATTGCTAGTCGTGCTGGGTTACTATCCGCTATGGCAGCCGCTTCGTAATTATGCTGGGGCGCTTGTGGATATTCGATTTCTTTTCGCTCGCTTCGGACCTGTTGCCCAGTATTTTGGCATCGGCGCATTCGTCGCCGCCACTGCGCTCGTCGTCGGTAGCGTGCTCGCTTTGTGGTTGCGTCAGCGCAAGCCATATTGGATTCGCCCGATGCTGATCGCGGTCTTACTGCTAACATTACTGGTCAGCATCTTCGTCATGCTGATTCCAACAGGCTTGACCGTAAAACGTGTGCTGATGGTATGGCTGCCGTTCGTGTGCGTGGCGGGAGCATGGGCATTGGAACAGAACATCGCAGCGTGGGTGCGTCCCGCGCGCGTGCTCGCGTTCAGCGCGGTCGCGGTGCTGCTCATGCTCGCGCTGCTCCAGAAAGAGCCATGGCACGCTGTCGCCGCCGATCTAAACATGCACGCACTCACAGGCGATCGCGTGCTGCTCGAACCGACTCACATGCTGATACCGTTCGACTATTACAATCGAGGCGCGCTGCACGCTGAAGGCATCGCCGCGAACAGCGCAGACTCTCTGCCCACATTACTCGCTCAGAGCCGGCGGGTGTGGCTGATCTGGTCGAGCGCCGAGCCCAGCACGGCCCTGTTGCAATGGTTCGATCAGCATTACACGCGCCGCACCGAGAGCAACTACTATCAAATCAGCGTGCGGCTGTATGAGGCGCGTCAACCGTGAGCGCGCGAGTGCGCTGGCTGGTCGCGCTGCTCCTGTTCGCGGCTACCTTCGCGCTTTACGCGCGCACGCTCGCGCCGACGCTCACGCTGCGAAACGACGGCGCGGACGGTGGCGATTTCGTTTCGGCGAGCGTGAACGGCAGCCTGCCGCATCCGTCGGGTTATCCGACCTACATGCTGCTATCGAAATTATTTTTGCTCGCGCCGTTCGGCGACGCCGCCTATCGCGTGAATCTGATGTCGGCGTTCGCTGCGAGTCTCGCCGTCGGGTTATTCTACCTGCTCACCACGAGTGACGAGACTGACAATTGGCACGCGCACGCCGGCGCGCTGCTCGGCGTGCTGATGCTCGCGCTCTCGCCGATGCTGTGGTCGCAGGCGACGATCGCGGAAGTGCACACTCTGCATCTGTTTTTCATCGTCGGCACGCTTCTGCTCGCGCTACGGTGGCGCAAGTATCAGCGCGCGCGCGCTGCGTGGTGGTGCATGTTGATGTTGGGCGTCGGCTTGGGCAATCATCTCACGTTGATCTTCGTGCTGCCGAGCATCGCGTTGATCGCCGCACGCTCATTAACAATGACGCCAACTGAAGTGCAGGCGTCAGGCTGCCAACCCGCAAAGTCTGTGGCCTGTGCTCCACCGTGGCGCGTGCTGCTCGCCGCGTGCGCGGGCTTGCTGCTCGGCGTGAGCGTGTATGCGTATCTGCCGCTTGCATCGCTGCTCGGCTCGCATTTTCATTGGGGCCGCGTGAATTCATTTGAGTCGCTCGCAACGTATATTAGTGCAGACCTGTATCATGGATACCTGTTCGCGCTGCCGCTGGCTGATCTGCCGCGCCGTGTTGCCGCGCTCATGGCGATGCTGCTCTCCGAGTTTCAAGTGTGGGGTGTCGCACTCGCGGCGCTCGGCGCGTTCAAGATGTTTCAGCGTGATCGCAAACTCGTGGTCGCATCCGCGCTGCTCGCGCTGTTGAGCGTCGTGTTCGCGCTCGGCTACAACACCGCAGACTCGCTGCGCTATCTCACAGCGGCGTGGATGGTCGTCGCGTGGTGGCTTGCGCTCGGCGCGCGTGATGCTCTGCACTTGCTCTCAGCGTGGCGCGACGGCATACTATGGCAGCGCGGCGTAGTCGCTGCGCTGGTCGCGCTCACGCTCATTCCCGCGTGGCAGCGACTGCCCACGCTCGATCTCAGTCAAGATCGCAGCGCCGAACAATTCGCGCTTGACACGTTGAACGCCTTGCCGCCGAATGCCGTGCTCATCACGGTGACGGATCGGCAGACGTTCACGTTATGGTATTACGCCGAAGCACTGCGCGTGCGCGCCGACGTGCTCATCATAGATCGAGACTTGCTGGCTTACCCACCGTATCGCGACGAACTGCGCGCAAGCGTCAGTGACCTGCGCGTGCCTGACGATGGTCAAGTAGCAGCGCTCATCGCCGACAATCGTTGCACACGGCCATTCTATCTGCTCGGCGCGCAGGCACAGCCGATCGTGTTGTCCTGTGTCCCGACTTCCCTGTCCGTCGTCGCCTTTGAAGTGGACTGCTCTACATCAGCCGTCAGCAATCAGCCATCGGCCATTGGACTTCGGACATGAGCACGCGGATTAGCGCGCGCTTGCGCGACCCACGCACGCTCATCTGGCTCGGCTTGCTCATCATCGCGCTGACGCTCGTCGGCATGGTCGTGCGCGTTTATGGGGACGTGCGTGATCTACAAGTTCGACTCAGTCGGGTCGAGCAATTGACGCAGGGGGACAACCTTGACCTTGCGCAGGCGCGCGGTGACCTGTCCGCGATCCGTGCCGACTTGGCTGATATCGGTGGCGACATTGGCTGGCTGTTTCCCGTGTGTCCGCTGCTCGGCTGGTTGCCGCAAGTGGGCGGCGATGTCGCGGAAATGCCACCACTGTTTTACAGCACCTATGCGCTGGTCGCGGCGGCGGACATTGTGTTCGACGCATGGGCACCCTTGGTCTCGGGCGTGAGTCAGCAAGGTACGACTCCGACGGGCACACTCGCCGAGCAGATGATCGGGCCACTCGCGCAGCAGCGAGCGCAATTCGCGCGAGCGAAGTCGTACCTCGACGCCGCGGCGGCGTATCGCGCGCAGGTGCGCACGAGTAATCTGTCGGCGCGCGTGAGTGCACTGCTGCTGAAAGCCGATCGCGTGCGGCCGCTGGTCACGGTTGCCATCAATGGCGGATTGCTGCTGCCGCAGTTGCTCGGCGCGGACGGGGCGCGCACCTATCTGCTCATTGCCCAAAACGAAGAAGAGTTGCGCGCGACAGGCGGTTACATTAGCGCGGTTGGTACGCTGACGGTGGAGCGCGGCAAGATTCTCTCGCTCGATTTTATGGATGCCTATGCGGTGGACGATCTCGACAATGTGTATCCGCCCGCTCCCGCGCCGCTGGAAACCTACATGCTCGCGTACCAATGGCTGTTCCGTGACGGCAACTGGTCGCCCGACTTCCCGACCTCAGCGCGTACGCTCGCGCAGTTGTACGAGCGCGGTCAATACAAGCGAGTGGACGGCGTGATCGCACTCGATCAGGAAATGGTGCGTCTGCTGGTCGTGGCGATTGGGCCCATTGACGTGACGGGCGCGACCAACGCCACTGTCACGGGCGACAACTTGGTCGGTTACATGCGCGCCGCGTGGTCGCCGAAAGTCGGCGAGCAGACGGCCGATTGGGCTGCCTCGCGCAAAAACTTCATTGGCGCGCTAGCCAAGTCGTTGCAAGCGCGCTTGCTTGGCGGCGCGCGCGTGAGCTGGGTCGCGTTCGGGCGCGCGGTCTATGCCGCGCTGCGCAAGCGGCATCTCTTAATATATCTCGACGAGCCGACGCTCGCGCCGCTCTTGGCTAGCACCAGTTGGGACGGCGCACTGCGCGCAACTGACGGCGATTATCTGATGGTGGTGGACTCCAACTTTGGCTTCAATAAAGCAAATGCGCTAGTGGATGAGTCACTCGATTATGCGGTGACAATCGAGCCCGACCCTTCGACGGCGCAGGATCAGCGCCGCGCCGGGCTGGCATTCAGCGCGCACGCGACGCTGACGCTGCACTATCAGCATCACGGTTCGCTCACGCCACCTGGGTGCGTGCAGCACACGGTTCCGTACGATACGCAAATCAGTTATAATGTGTTGATGAATCAATGTTATCTCGATTTCCTGCGGCTTTATGTGCCGCAGGGCAGCACGCTGCGCGCTGCGACGCGCGAGCCAATTGCGCCTTCTGTACTGCTCAATCAGAAGGGCAGAGCGGGTGAGCCTGAACAGTTGCCAAGCGAGGCTGGCAAGGGTGTGTGGGCGACGCTCTTCTTCGTGGCGCAGAACAGCCTGCACGACGTGCGCTTCAAATATGATTTGCCGCGCGGCATGGTGAGTGCACTGAGTGACGGCGCGTATCGCTATACTCTATTGGTGCAGAAGCAGCCGGGTACGCTCGCCAATGCACTGCGCGTGACGGTGACACTGCCGCGCGGCGCGATGCTCGTTCGCGCTGATGGAGCGAGTGTTGAATCGAGCGCGGATGGTGCGCGCATCTCCTACGCGCTCAACTTGGCGAGCGATGCGTCAATCGAATTAGTGTTTCGTCCGTGAGAGGGGAGAGTACGATGAAAAAATTTAAGGTAGTGCTGCTGACGCTGCTGCTGGCCGGCGGCAGTGCGTTCAATCAGTGGGGACCGTGGGCGGAGCAAGCGTGGGCAGGCGACGGGCAAAGCCCCAATCGGCAGACGGTGCCAACGGCGAGACCGACCAATACGTCAGCGCCACCCGCGACCAATACACCGGTGCCGCCGACTAGTACGCCCAAACCATCAGCTGCGACCAACACGCCAACGCCCAAACCACCAGAGGCGACCAACGCGCCGACGCGCGCACCCGGGAACACGGCTGCGCCGACGAACACTGGCGTTGCTCCCGCGCTGACGAACACGCCGGGCAACCCACCCGTGCCGCCGACGGCGACGAGCACTAACACCTCCGCGCCCGTTGGCACTAGCGTGCCGACGAGTGTCGGCACTACGACCAGCGGGAGCACTAGTGCTGCCACGAGTGCTGCGACGTTGTCGCCGATCGGCACGAGCGCAGAACCAAGCGCAACCTCGTCGAGCGGTGCAACGGCACAGCCCAGCGCCGATGTCGGCGGCTCGAGCGGCGGAAGCACGACGATTAGCACGCCGTCAGCAACATCAACGGCAGTGTCGGCACCTGTACTTGGGCAAGGCGCATCGCTCGTTTGCGTCGGCTTGCTGGTGGGCGCGGGCTTGATTGTGATTGGATTCGTGTTGTGGCGCGCGCGCTCGCAGCGGCGATAATTTGGCTTGTGCGTGTGCTGATGTTAGAATCGCATCAAAGAATTGAACGGAGAGGGTACATGCAAAGGAATACGTTCTTGGTAGGCAGAAAGCTGTGGTTGGCATGTGTAATGGCGCTTGTGAGCGTCGCGTCGTTTTACGCGGTGGCATCTTCGGCAAGCGACGGCGACCTGACGAGCGCGGCGCGGACAACGCTCACGGTAGCGGATACGACAAGTCCGCTCTGTCGCTTGGGCTTTGCGGGATCCGGTATTACGTGGGTGAATTCTACTGATCTTGCGTCACTGCGCGCGAGCACGTACTTGCAGTTCAACGTGCTCGGCTCGCCGTATCCCGGTTACGAGTTCATTCAAGAAGTGCGTCTGCATCAAGTCAAAACTGGCTCGACCTATCTCTCGCTTGCGCCTTACGCTGTACCGTATACGTATACGCTTGCGCCGGGGCATAGCATCCCTTTATACCAGTCCATTGCGGCTGCGAACCGCGGCTCTGTGTGGATCATCGGCAATGAGATTGAGCGACGTGACTGGGATAATTGTAATGGTGGTTGTGGGCAGGACGAGATTCTGCCAGAGTTGTACGCGGTTGCGTATCACGACCTGTATGAAGCGATCAAGAGTGCGGATCCGAGTGCGCGCATTTCTAACGGCAGTCTGGTCGAGATCACGCCGCTGCGCTTGAAATACATGGACCGCGTGTGGTCTGCGTATCTGCAAAAGTACGGCACGCGCATGCCCGTGGACGTCTGGAACGTGCATTTATATATCCTGAGAGAGGTCGCAGGCGTTTGGGGTGCTGATATCCCCGCTGGCCTCTCCGAGACGACTGGTATCGTATATACAATCAACCAAGCGGACAGTCTCGATATTTTCAAGCAGCAGCTCACGTGGTTCCGTCAATGGCTGGCGAGCAAGGGCGAGCAGAACAAGCCGCTGCTGCTCACCGAGTACGGTGTGCTGTTTCCTGATCGCCCGGAAGGATATTACGAGGATGACGGCTCTGGCCCGATCTACATGACGACAGCGCGCGTGCAAAACTTCCTGCGAGGCACGTTCGACTACATGCTCACCGCCAAGGACGGCGCGCTTGGTTACGCGAACGACGACAATCATCTGGTTCAGCGCTGGTATTGGTATAGCCTACAAGATTACGACTATGGCGGGCCGCTGTTCTATACGTCTACTAATACCTTGAATCCGTTGGGCATCGCATGGGCAAATTATGTCGCGCCGCTCGCGACCACGCTCGACTTCAAGCTGTTGAACGTGGGCTACACGCTCGGACAGCCGGACGGATCGGGCACGCTCACGGCAACGATCAACGTGCGCATGAGCAACAGCGGCAACCAGAATTGGACGACACCGGTCCCATTGACGATTGTGCGGGCTGATAATGGTATGCCGCTTGCCTCGGTACTCGTCAACAACGTGCGCGGTTGCGGCGCGCTCACGACGACGCAGGTGCTGCTGCCGAATATCACTAATACGCTGTTCCTCAAAGCCATTATTGATCCCAACAACAGCACGCCCGACAGCGACACAAGCAACAACTCAATCAACTTCACCATCATCGCTAATCCAACGTCGAATTTGTATCTGCCGTTGATCAGGCGATAACTCCATTCGAGCAAGCTATAGAACATCAGGGCGAGCCAACGGCTCGCCCTGATGTTTTTGATTGCCATTCTCTCGTTCACTCACGGCGATTCTATCACATACGCGGGCAGCAGTGTGCCGACGAGACTGAGCAGGTTGAGCGCCAGCGTGAAGCACACCAAGCCGCACGCGGCGACTAGACGAAAACGGCCTGCCAGATGCAGCAGGCCAAACGTGACCAACAGCACGAATGCTGACAGCGCCGGAAAGAGCAATCGCCCTTGCGGCTGCCGCACCGCAAGGTTGAAACGAAGGAAGCCGAGCAGCACGAGCAGGCACGCGCACAGCAACAATAATATTTGACGGCGCAGCCGCGCGTCGCCGCGCAGCCACACCACCAGCGAACCGCATAGCCCCACGAGCGCAATCACGTCGAGCGCAGTTGCCATCCAGATGGGCGTTGGCACATTCATCCAGCCGAAGCGTCCCCACACCGAAGAATTGGTCAGCGGAAACAAAGCAAGCACATACTGCAACGATAAATAATCCACGCGCACCTGAAGCGACGTGAGCGCGAAATCGAATTGTGCTCGCACAGATGGCGAGAGCAGTGCGAGCGCAGGCACTGATAAAGAAACGAGTGAAAAAAGCATTGCATCGCGCGCGAACGTGACGATAGCGGTGCGTCTCAGCAGCAGCGCGAGCACGCCGAGCGGTAGCAGGAACAGCAGTGTCAGTTTGGTGAGTAGCGCGAGCGCGACGAGCAAGCCGGCCGCTATCACGGTTGATGCGCGTGAGTCACGCGCGGTGTCCTTCGACGGCGCTGTATCAATGCCGCTCAGGATGCGCGCGAATGCGAGCAGACTCGCGGCCGAAATTAAGTCTGCCAGATTGTCGTTGCTGACGTAACTCGTGATGAACGTGAACTGCGGGATGAATGCCATGAAGCTCGTCGCCGCGAGCGCGAGCGCTGGATCATTCGGCGCGAGGATGCACGCCAGCCGATATGTGGCAAGCAATGTCAGCAAGCCCAGCACAATGGAGATGATTCGCGCGACGCGCTGCGCGATAGGCGTGAACACGATCTCCTGCATGCGAGTGGCAGGCGCGGCGAACAGACGGATCGCGCCGCGCGCAAATTCTGAGTTGACCGGTGGGTATTGCTGTGCGCTCGGATGCAGCCACTGCACAAGCGAGACCGGCAGCGCGACCAACGCGTAATACAGCGGCGGCTGATACCACTCGTACAACGAGACCGCGTAATTCTTTTCGTAGAAGTTCGCGGTCTGTGGTGGTTGTGGCGGCGGCAGCGCGCGCTCGGTCAGCAAGTATTGCGCGTACGCATAATGCGACGGCTCGTCGGGTGCCTCCCACATCGGCGTGAGCACGCTGTACGCGAGCGCGAGTACGACGTAGAGCGCGAGGATAAGGAGTAACCAACGGTGCGGGTGGACGATTTGGCTCATCGGTAAGTGTCGCGTATTATAGCACGCGCGTTGTTCGTGGGCGTACGATTTGACAGACCAATGTTGTAAGCGCCGCTAATTACGGCGCATTTTTTTCGTGCCGTGACCGATCCTGTGTATTGCTCAGACTATCCAACGTGCAACCAATTCGAGTGTGAAACATGAGCGATGCGATTGTTTTTGAAAGTGTGTCGAAGCGTTTCATTCTACCGCACGAATTGAAACAGCCGCGCGCCGCATCGTGGTGGTCGCGCGCGCGGCGGCGCGGCGAATGGAAAGAAACGTTTTGGGCATTGCGCGACGTGTCGTTCGTCATCGAAAAGGGCGAGTCGGTTGGGCTCGTCGGCGTGAACGGCAGCGGCAAGAGCACTATTCTCAAATTGATCGTGAACATTTTGTCGCCCACCAGTGGACGCATTCGCTCGCACGGACGCATCGCCGCATTGCTCGAACTCGGCGCGGGCTTCCATCCAGATTTATCGGGACGCGAGAATGTTTATCTCAACGGCTCGATTCTCGGTTTGAATCGCAAAGAGATGGATCGCATATTCGACGCGGTGGTGGACTTCGCCGAAATGGAGCGCTTCATTGACGCGCCGGTGAAATTTTATTCGTCTGGCATGTACATGCGGCTCGGCTTTGCGATTGCCGTGCACGTGCAGCCGGACATTCTGCTGGTGGACGAGACGCTCGCGGTTGGCGACCAAGCGTTTCAAGCGAAGTGTCTTACGCGCATTCACGAAATCAAACGGCAGGGCGTGACGATCTTACTCGTGTCGCACAGCCTCGACGCCGTGAGCGATTTGAGCACACGCGCGCTGTGGATGGATCAGGGACGCGTGCGCGAAGATGGGCGCGTCAATCACGTCGTCGAATCGTATCTGTCCGAAGTGATCCGCAAGGAGCGCGTGGACGCACACGCGGCGACGGGGCGCTGGGGGTCGGGCGAAGCCGAGATCACGCGCGTCGAATTCGTGAACGGCTGCGGCGAGCCGACGAGCGAATTCAAAACAGGACAAGCCTTCGCCGCACGCATCCACTATCGCGCGGAGCAGCGCGTGCCGTCGCCGATGTTCGGCGTGGCGATCCATCGCGAGGATGGCTTGCACGTCAATGGGCCCAACACGGTGTTCAGCGATCAACACATCGAGGCCATTGAGGGTGATGGCGTCGTCGAGTATGTGGTGCCCGCGCTGCTCTTGCTCGACGGCAACTATTTCTTCACCGCAGCGATCTACGATCAAGCAGGCATTCACGCCTACGACCATCATCACATGCGCTATACGTTCTCGGTTGTGCCGGGCGGCGTGAAGGAACGCTACGGCGCGTTCTACATTCCGAGCCGTTGGGAGCATCGCAATGGCAGAGCGGAATGAAGCGTTTCTGCAATCGCGCCGCGTGCTTGTTGTAAGCCACGAAGTCGTCGGCGCGCACATGGCAGGCCCCGGCATTCGCTACATGCAGTTGGCGAATGTGATCGCGCGCGAGTTCGAAGTCACGCTGGCTGCGCCACTTGGTTCGGCCGCGAGCGCCGCAAAATCTTGCGAGCTGCTTATTTATGTCACAGACGATGACGAGCAATTACAACGAGTTGCGCGCGAGTCGCGCGTGGTCGTTGTGCCAGCCGTGTGGCTCGCGCGAATGCAATGGCTTGCCGACTTGGCGGTGCCATTGGTAATTGATGGTTATGATCCGGTCATCAGCGAAATGCTGGCAATGGGCGCAGAGACGCGCCAAATGAATGAGCAACTTCAAGCCGCCTATCGTACAGGCGACTTTTTCATGTGTGCGAGCGAACGGCAGCGCGACTGGTGGCTCGGCTTGCTCGAAGCGAGCGGGCGCATCAATGCGCAAACGTATGCGGAAGATGTGTCGCTGCGGCGATTGATAGACGTGGTGCCGTTCGGTTTGCCCGACGCACCGCCGCACCACACGCGCGACGTCATCAAAGGTGTGTGGCGCGGCATTGCCCCGACCGATCGCGTGCTGCTGTGGGGTGGGGGCTTGTGGCAGTGGCTCGACCCGCTGACGGCGATTCGCGCCGTTGCGCGCGCGAACGTGACAACGGATCGCGGCGACCTGCGGCTCATCTTTCCCGGCACGAAGCACCCTAATCCCGCGATGGCGCAAGCGCCGACGCACACCGAGTCCGCACGTGCACTCGCGCGCGAGTTGGGCGTGTTGGATCGCGTTGTGTTCTTCGGTGATTGGATTGCATACGACGATTGGCAGAACGTGCTGTGCGAATCCGATCTCGCGCTCACGCTGCATCACGACACGCTTGAGACACGCCTGGCATTTCGCAGTCGGGTGCTCGATTACGTTTGGGCTGGCTTGCCCATCATCGCCACGCGTGGCGACGCGACGAGCGAGATCGTGGAGCGTTTTCAATTGGGCGAAGTTGTAAATGCAACCGACGTTGAAGGTGTGTGCAGCGCGATCTTGCGCTTGCTAGACGCTCCGCGCGCGCGGTGGCATGAACGCTTTGCCGCCGCGCGCGCGCAGTTGACGTGGGAACGCGTGGCGCAGCCACTGATCGCGTTCTGTCGCCAGCCGCGTCTCGCCCCTGACATAAGGACTATGGTCAGTGCGCCGCAAGCCGCTTATGATTCTGCCGTTGAAGCGTTGCAGCGTGAGCGCGATCAACTCCGTTCAGAACGCAATGCCTCGCACATGCTCGTGCAGCAGTATGAGCGAGGTCGCTTCATGCGAATCATGCGACGCCTTCAACGGCTCAGACGTGCCCTCATGCATGCTTGACGAACCACCAATGGACACGTTAATGAGTTACTTTAGGCAGCAGTCGAGGGGAACGAGTGGGAATGTTGAAACTGATAAAGTTGCTGATGGTCGTGTGTGTTATTGGTGTGGTGTCGAACGTACTGGCATCGGAGGCTCGCCTTGCCAGCGCCACTCCAGACACAAACACATATCGCGTTGCACCGAGCGGGTCGGATTTCTCCGGCTGCGGTTCTACTGCGCAGCCTTGCCGTACAATCCAGTTTGCCGTCAACATTGCGGCCTCGGGTGATTGGATTCTCGTCGCAGCCGGCACCTATACCTACAACCCATCAACCGACGTGTGTTCGGGCCCACTTGGCTCCACAGCAGTCGTGTGTGTTTGGAACAAGCAGATCAACATCATCGGCGGTTACAGCACCGGCAATTGGTATGGCTCCAATCCGTCTGCCAATCTCACCGTCATTGACGGCGCTAACTCGGTGCGTGGCGTGTTTCTCGTCGGTACTGGTATCAGCACATCCTTGGACATGGAAGGCTTTACCATCAAGCGCGGACTGGCGCGAGGCATACCTACTCGTCCAGGCGATGATAAAATTTATGCCTTCGGCGGCGGCATGTTTGCTGATGCGGCGGGCTTAACCTTGCGTTCCATGATCTTCGACAGCAATCAATCTATCGGTGAAAATACATTCAGTCCCTACGGCGGTGCAGGCAGCGGCGGCGGCCTGGCTGCACGCACGAGTACGATTTACGCGTTCGATTACGTCACGTTCACCAACAATCAAGCACGTGGCGGCAGCGGCGCTGATCGCGGCGGATTCGGGATAGGTGGCGGGATGTACACGTACAATACATCAATCAATTCTGGGCATGACATCACGTTAGTCAACAACAGCGCCGTTGCGGGCAGTAGTAACGGCAATGGGCGCGATTCGATTATGGGCGCATATGCCGACGCACAGGGCGGCGGGATCGCTTTCCAGTTGTTTAGCAGTATCTCCTTGCAGCGCCTTTACGTCGCGAACAATTCCGCAACGGGTGGTGCAGCGCCTAATGGCAATGCGGGCGGCAGCTTTGGCGGCGGCATATTCTCCGAGTCGGGTTCCGTTACACTGACCGACGTCGACGTGCGCAACAACGTGGCGCGCGGCGGCAACGGAATCAATGCCGCTGCACAGATATCAGGCACGGGCTTGGCATGGGGTGGCGGTGTGATGGCAATGAACACGTCTATCATGTTCGATCGCATGACGTTGATCGCGAACACGGCACAAGGTGGAAATGGTCAAACGCTCATGGGGTCTGCGGGCGGCGGTGGGATGGCGTTGGTGCGCCTCAGTGGCGCACCCGCCACCACGCTATCCAACGTCACCATTGCTGATAACGCCGCGCTGATGGGGGGCGGCACGAGCCCGGTCGTCGGCGGTGGCGGTGGCGGCTTGTGGCTGCAAGGTGTCTCCGCAAACGTGATGCACGCGACCATTGCACAGAATCGCATCAATAGTAGTTACATGCAAGGTCAGGGCGTCTTGTTGTTGAGCGTTTCAACGACAGCGACGAATGTGACTTTTGCATTCTCGATCATTTCCGATCACGTCAATAGTTTTGGTACTGCTGCGATTCACGTGCAGCCCAACAACTCGGTAACGTTCAATCGAGGTCTGTTCGCGAATAATACATTGAACACGAATTCGAGTGGCTCGCCTGCACCCTCCGGGGTCCTTAGCGGCTTGGCGACGATGCTCGCGACCAGTTCGGCCGGATTCGTCTCGCCCGGCGGGGCGAACGAAAACTATCACCTCAGGCTCAACTCCCCCGCGATTAATCAGGCAACAGGCAGCACGATGACGGACGACGTTGATGGCGACACTCGTACCAATCCTGACATCGGCGCGGATGAGAATGTGCCGTTCCCGCTTTCGGCCGCGCCCGGCAACGCACGCATTACTGTTGCGTGGCAGCCGAATGCAGGTATCAATACGATTGTTAATCATTACACGCTGACCGTCACCTGCCCATCGGGTGCGAGTGCGCCAATTCAAGGTGCCTGCGGCACGCCCATCAACACGGGCGCGGCGACGCAATTCTCGCTGACGGGACTCACAAATTTTAAGACGTACTCGATCGTCGTGAATGCGATTGATGGCAGCGGCGCATTGATCGGCAATTCAAAGACCGCGCAAGCCGTGCCCACGACGCAACTGCTCTTCCTGCCTCTTGTCAAGAAGTAAGACGCTGCTCTATTAATCCGAAGCCGTATTCGTCACGAATACGGCTTTTCTATTTGGATTCATGGTCTAATTTCGGGCTCCTTTCCGACTCGTGTTATACTCTGCGCGTTCGCTCGGACGATTGCAGACTATGATCGCGAGTATCATCATCCCCGTTTGGAATGGCGTGGCCGTGATCACGCAATGCCTCGACGCGCTTGAGGCGCAGCGCACTGCTGCGCTCGGCGAGATTATCTGCGTGGATAACGCCTCGCGCGACGATTCCGCTTCTCTGATCGCCGAACGGTATGCGCGCGTGCGCCTGCTACGTCAGCCCGTGAACCTGGGCTTCGCGGGCGGCGTGAACGCGGGTATTGACGCGGCAAAGGGTGAACTGCTCCTGCTGCTCAATCAGGACTGCATCGTGCAGCGCGGCTGGCTCGACGCGCTCGTGTGTGCGTTGGACGCGCATCCCGAATGCGGCGTCGCTGGCTGCACGATTCTCAACGACGATGGCACGCTCAATCACACGGGCGCGTACATCCGCAAGCCCGATGCCAACAGCGTGCATCTAACGGAACTGTGTGACGCGCCGCGTCAAGTCGAATACGTGACAGGTGCTGCGTTCGCCATTCGGCGCGCAACGTGGGAGCGAGTGGGCCCGTTCGATGACGGTTTTTATCCGGGCTACTATGAGGAGAGCGACTACTGCTATCGCGCGCGGCGTCATGGCATCGAGACGTTGTACGTCCCCGTCGCACGCGTGTCGCATTTACGAAGCGGCACCGAATGGAAAGAGGATCCGATCCGACACACAGTCAACCAGCATCGCTCGCGTTATCGCTTCGTGTGCAAACATTTCGAGGGCGATGACCTGCGAGCATTCTTCGCTGCCGAGCAGTGCGCGCTTGAAAACGAAACCTATTTCGATCAAGCGTTCAGCCGCATCCTCGCCGCGCGCGCCACGCTCCGCGCGCTGAACGAAATCGCATCACGGCGCGCCGCCGATCTGAACGATACGTCATCGGAGATGCTCATGCGTCACTGGCAGGTCGGCTTCGCCGCGCTCGCCCGTCGAGCGTTCGCGGCGGCGGAAACCATGTCGCCTTCGCTTATCGCATTGCGGCTTGACGCCGTGCGCACGCTGATTGGCGATGCGCGTGAACACGAGCAAGCAGCGTCTGCGCAGCTTTACACTACCTTGAGCGCACCGGTGCGCACGCCATCGCGTGTTCAGGACCTTTTTCGTCGCTTATTGGCGCGGCTGACGGGATACGAGGCATTCGGACTGGACGATGCACTAGCGCTGAGCGCACGCTTGTACGAAATGAACGTGCAGCAAGGCGCGCGCCTCGATCAACTGGAAGTGGCAGCCAATCAACTCGAAGTGGCCATCCATCAACTCGAAGCCGAGCACTCGCGGCGGCTCACGATTCTGGAAATGTTGTTCGCTTATGACGAGCGGTGAGCCGACGTTCTCCATCGTCGTCAGCACGACCGACCGTGCGCTGCCGCTGCGCACGCTGCTGCGCTCGCTCGAACATCAAACGTATTCACAGTTTGAGGTGCTCGTCGTCGTGGGGCCCACCCATGACGGTACGCTTGATGTACTCGCAGAGTATGCCTCTCGCGTGCGCGTGCTGCGCTGCCCGACGGCGAACCTCAGTCGCTCACGCAACATTGGCGTGCGCGACGCGCGCGGCGAAATCGTGGCGTTCATTGACGACGATGCTGTGCCGAGCAATCGTTGGCTGGAGCAATTGGCGCGGCTGTTTGCGAACCCGCGCCTCGACGCGACGGGCGGCGTGGTATACGCTGTGCATCCCAACGACTCGCGCGTGCAGCATCGGCTGGGTGCGATGTCGTCGCTCGCGGAGCAGCAAGACGTCTGCGAGTCGTGGTTAGATAATCTCGCGCCGCACGCCGAGGGGTTGCACCGTGAGCGGCATCGGTTCAGCGCCGTCGAAGGCCGCCAATGGCTGACGCGTATGATGGGCACGAATATGGCGTATCGGCGTGCGGCGCTGCTGTCCGTCGGCGGCTTCGACGAATTTTACGAATGGGTCTTCGACGAATCGGACTTGGCATTCCGCCAGTCCGATGCGGGTCAGATTGTTCATCCCGTGCGCGAATGTGCCGTCTATCATGTGCCTGCGTCGTCGCGCAACCGCGTCGTGTTTACGCAACGGGGCAACTGGTGGATTCAAACCAAAGCGGGTGTGTATTTCACGATTCGACATGGACGGCGGGCGGGTGATGCGTTGTCCGCCATCGCGCTGCGCTGCTTGCATCTCGTGCACGGTCATTGGTTGTATTATGACCAATTGCAGCGGACGAAAAAAATTCCGCGCGTTCGGGCTTGGCGCGCATGTTGGCAAGAACTGCGCGCGGGCACGAGCGGCGCGCTGCACGCATTCGGAGCGGCGAGCACACTGGCGAGCGTCAGCACGAGCGAATCGTCACAGCCGATGGTACCGTTCCAGAATGAGCAGTCCGCTCAGCAGCCGTCGGTGGATCCGGTGAGCGGCTATCGTCCGGCGATCAGTCTGCCCGACTCACCGCTACGCATCTGTTTGTTGAGCAGCGCATATCCGCCGATGCACTACGATGGGGTCGGACGCAGCACCAATGTGTTGGCGCGAGGATTGTTCGAGTGCGGCCACAGCGTGAACGTTGTCACGCGTGGCGACACAGAGCAGGTCGCCTTTTATGATGGCGCGTATGTACATCAACTCCCGACACGATTGGACCGCTACGCAGCCTATCATCGCTACACGAACGTGCATTACGCGCTCAATCATAGTCACGCCGCTTACGACATGATTCGTCGGCTCATCCTCAACGACGGCATTCAGATTGTGGACTCGCCGATTTGGCAGGTAGATGGTCTGGTCACCGCTGTCAGCCAAGTTGCGCCGGTGGTGGTGCGCATCGTGACAGCCGTTCGGCAGATTTCGGCACTTCAGAATGAACGCCACGATGATGCGCGATTGATGGGTGAAATGGAATCGGCGCTGATCCAGCGTGCAGCGCACTTGATTCACAACACGCGCGCAACAATGCACGCCACTGAGCAGGTCTATGCCGTGCAACCAGAGACAGGGCGCTTCAGTATTGTTCCTTATGGCATCGTGCCCGCGCCCGACGACGCGGTACGTCCGTTCGATCTGAGCCGTCAAGACGATGCGCTCACGGTGTTGTTTGTCGGCCGATTGGAAAAACGTAAAGGCATTCTCGACCTCTTCGAGGCGATCCCGCGCGTGTTGCGCCAGTTGCCGACGGTGCAGTTTGTCATCGCAGGCGCGGACAATAGCCAGCACGACGGCTTCCAAGCACGGCACGGAAGCAATTATGCAACGTACTTCACGCGTCGCAATTCGGCGCTCGCCGCGCACGTCCAATTTCTTGGCGCGGTCAGCGAAGAAAATCTGCAAGCGTTGTATCAGGCGTGCGACTTGTTTGTTGCGCCGTCATTGTACGAGTCATTTGGCTTGATCTATCTCGAAGCGATGAACTATGCGAAGCCGGTGATCGGCTGCAATGCAGGTGGCATCCCCGAAGTGGTTGAGCACGGCGTGACGGGATTGCTGGTCGAGCCTGAAGCGCCCGACCATTTGGCTGAAGCGCTCGTGAGTTTGCTGCAATCGCGCAAGCGTTTGCGTGAGATGGGACTTGCTGGAAGACAACGCTTGCTCGATAAGTTCACGCACATTCAGATGGCGCGCGGCTTCGAGCGCGCCTATCGCGCCGTGGTGTCCGCGCAAGCGCAGCTGCGAACAGGAGAACGGCATGAAGCGTTTGCTCACGGCGGATGACGTGTTGAGCGACATCGAATTTGAGATCATGCAAGGCGCGCTCGCGCGAGACGACATTGGCGAGAGTATCGTAGCTGTCCGCCAGTTCCAGCAGCGATTGCGCGCCGACACGTTTGAGTCGCGGAAGCAGCCCGACTGGCGTGCGATGCTCAGCCGCCAATTCCAACTCAACGAGATGCTCATCACGCTGCTGCAAGAGCTAGCGGCGCAGCAGCGCGCCACTCAATTTCAATCAACACGCACGGCAGCACGCCCGCTGACGAGTGCGATCGTCGCGGACACGCACTCAAACGGAAACCACGCGCTGCCGCCGAGTTTACCATTCGATGACCCGGTGGACAAGCCAGCGCGTGAGACGATTGAGGCGCGCGTCCAAACCGATGCGCTCACACAGGAGATGGACGCGCGGCCCAATTCACTGCCACTCGTCGGCGCGCTACTCACGCGCCTTCGCCTCGCGCTGCACAGCCTGACGCTCTTTTATGTCAATCGCCTCGCAGTCAAACAAACCTCGAATAATCGCGCGCTCGCCGATGCCGTGCTGCAACTCAGCGACGTGGTGCAGCAGCAGCAAGACGAACTTGCATCACTGCGCGCGCAGTTGGACGCGCGCGGTAGTCAGCGTTCGTGAGCCGCGCATCGTCGCCGCAATGAAAATTCTTCACGTCACGCAGGGCTACGCACCCGCACGCGGCGGCACCGAAATGTTGATGCAGCGCGTCTCCGAAGAATTGGTACGACAGTTCGGCGACGACGTGACGGTCTTCACCACCAATTGCTTGAACTGCGAGGGGTTTTACTCGCCGCGCTCACCGCGTCTGCCCGTCGGCTGCGAACAGATCAACGGCGTGCGCGTGCGGCGTTTCGATGTGCGTCGTCGCCGCAGTCAAGCGCTGCAACTGCCGCAAGCCGTCGCATATCGCTTGCATCTGCCGTTCAACGAATACTTGCGCACGCTCGCAAGCGGGCCTATCGCGCCGACGATGGACGCTGCGCTGCGCGCCGACGACTGGGATGTGATCGCCGCGTCGTCGTTTCCCTATCTGCACATGTATCGCGCGCTGCGTGTTGCGCGGCGGAATCGGCGGCCCTGCGTGCTGATCGGCGCGCTGCATCCTGAAGACTGCTGGGGCTTCGAGCGTGGGATCATCTACGACGCGATTCGGCGCGCATCACATTACATCGCCTACACCGACTACGAAGCCGATCAGCTTGTCGCGCACGGCATTGCGCGCGAGCACATCAGCGTGATCGGGGTTGGCGTGGATGCGGACGAGTTCGCATGTGTGGATGCGCACGAAGCGAGACGCCACTTAGATATACAGGATCAACAGGTAGTTGGGTACATTGGCCAGCTGGGCGATTACAAGGGCGTGGACACGCTTGCGCGCGCGATGCCGCGCGTGTGGCAGACGTTCCCCAACGCGCGCCTGCTCATTGCGGGCGGCCGCACGCGCTTCACGGCGCAGCTTGAACGCATCGTCGCGGCGTGGTCTCGCGCCGATCAGCAGAAAGTGATTCGTCGCTACGATTTCGCGGCGGACGAGAAGCCGCCTCTGTTTGCCGCGCTCGATGTGTTCGTGTATCCATCCGCCTTCGAGTCATTCGGCATCGGTTACCTCGAAGCGTGGGCGAGTGGCAAGCCCGTCATTGGCGCGCGACGTGGCGCGGTACCCAACGTGATTAATGAAGGGCGCGATGGATTGCTGGTCGAATATCAAAATGAACACATGTTAAGTGATGCTATCGTCGAGTTGTTGGCGAACCCCCAACGCGCGCGCGCCATGGGCGAAGCGGGCCGCGCGAAAGTGCGTGCGCGCTATACGTGGCGCGAAATCGCGCGACGCTTCCGCGCGGTTTATGCAGAAGCCGTGAGCACGCGATGAACACACCCGTTATGGTAATCATTCCGAACTACAATGGCGTGCGCATGCTCGACGCGTGTCTGCGTGCGCTGCACGTGCAGACTTACGACGATCTGCAGATCGTCGTTGTGGATAATGGTTCTCAAGACGGCAGTGTTGCGTTCATCGGCACAAGTTTTCCTGCCGTGCGCGTCATCCGCTTTACAACCAATCGCGGTTTCGCAGCGGCGATCAACGCCGGCATACGCGCGAGCGACGCGCCGCTCATTGCAACGCTCAACAATGATGCCGTGCCCGACCCTGAGTGGCTGTCGCAGTTGGTGCTCGCATTGGAACGCGAGCCGCACGCGGGCATGGCAGCCAGCAAAATGCTGTTCGTCGAGCCGCGCGGCGTGATTAACTCGGCGGGTATTTGCGTGGATCGGGCTGGCATCGCGTGGGACCGCTGCGGCGGCGAACTGGACGATGCGAGTGAGCGCGAGGTACGTGATGTGTTCGGCGCGTGTGCAGGCGCGGCGCTCTATCGGCGCTCCCTGTTCGACGAGATTGGCCCGTTCGACGAAGACTTCTTCGCGTACCTCGAAGACGTTGACCTCGCGTGGCGCGCGCAGTTGGCGGGCTGGCGCGCGCTGTACGTGCCGCAGGCGCGTGTAAGCCACTGGCATTCGGCGACGAGCATCGAAGGCTCGCCGTTCAAGAGCCAACTGCTCGGACGCAACAAATGGTGGACGATCATCAAAAATTATCCCGCACCGTATCTGTGGCTCTACCTTCCGCTCATCGTCGCGTATGATTGGGCTGCGGTGTGCTATGCGCTCGTGCTGCGCCGTGATGTCAGCGCACTGCAAGGACGCATCGCAGCATTACGCGGCAGCGCGCGCATGTGGCGCAAGCGCAAGCAGGTGCAGTCGCTGCGCCGCGTGAGCGCAGACGAGTTGCTGTCGCGCATGCAGCGCATCGCCGCGCCACGCGCCGTGGCCAGCCGCTACGCGCATCTGCAACGTTCGACATACACGCATCGCGCATGAATCCATCGTGCGCGCAGATAATTTTGAATCTCTATTCTTTTGCTACTATAATCGCCGCCGGTTGCACTCTCACCCGCACCGAATAATATGACCTTGACCTCGCTCGTGCCGCGGCGCGCACAGCATGTGAGTATGGCGCTCGCGCTCTGCCTCGCGCTGTCGCTGCTGATGACGTTCCCGCTCGTGATGCACCTCGCCGACGCAGTACCAGGTTTCGTCGGCGACAACGTCTTCTTCATCTGGGAAATTTGGTGGGTCAAGCGCGCGCTGGTGGACTTGCAAACGTCGCCGTTCTTCTCGACCAACGTCTATTACCCCATCGGCTACGAACTAGCGCGCGACGAACTGTCGCCTGCCAACACGTTCCTCGCGCTTCCGCTCACGATCCTCGCAGGACCTTTGTTGGCGTACAACGTGCTGATGCTGCTCTCGTTCGTGCTCTCGGCGTTCGGTGCCTATGTGTGGGCGCTGCGGTTGAGCGGTTCGCGTCGAGCGGCGTTGCTAAGTGGTATCGTGTTCGCGTTCGTGCCTTATCGCTTCGCACACTACTTCGGCCACCTCAATCTCGACGCGACGCAATGGATGCCGCTCGCGCTCGCGGCAATGGATACACTGTTTGTGCGTGCAAATGCGCAACGCGTCATCGTCGTCGGCATCTTCGTTGCATTGATTTTCTTGTCGGCGTGGTATTATGCGCTGTTCGCCGTGCTCATCATCCCGCTCTACACGCTGCTGCGCTGGCAAACGAGTGGGCGACGATGGGCAGACGCGCAACTGTGGAAAAGTTTGCTTTGCGCGTTGCTCGTCATCCTCGTACTCGTATTGCCGTTCGCGCTGCCGACAGTTCAGGTCGCCGCAAGCAACAACTTTGCGCGCACGCTCGCCGAAAAAGAAATGTGGGCGCTCAATCCGTACGATTATCTCGTGCCGAGTCTGCTCAACCCTT
This sequence comes from Anaerolineae bacterium, assembly GCA_038198935.1. Classification (GTDB taxonomy): domain Bacteria; phylum Chloroflexota; class Anaerolineae; order JACRMK01; family JACRMK01; genus JBBPZQ01. The sequence continues at coordinate 16,801 of JBBPZQ010000003.1, read as the reverse complement.
GGTGGCACGATTGGGTCGCGCAATCCTTTCCACATCAAAGCAAGCTGTGGATCGAACTCGGCATTTCGCTTAGTCTGGTCGCGCTTGCGCTTGCAGTCTTGGCATGGGGCGCGCGACGCTCGCGTTACGTCACACCCGTGCTTATCACCCTCCTCGTCGCGTACCTGATCTCACTGGGCCCGACCTTACACTGGGCGGATCAACAAGTGCGCCTGCCGTTGCCTGCGATGCTGGATGCGACGCTCGCGCCGCTGTGGTCGGCGCTGCCTGTTGACGATCTCAGTGTGCTCAAATCGAGCGGCACGGTAGCGATTCCGCTACCCTCACTTGCCATCCATTACTGGCTGCCGTTTGGTGCGGGTGTGCGCAGCATGGACCGCATGGCAATATGGGCGGCGCTGATGATTAGCGGGTTGGCATCGGTCGGCTTCGTGACACTACGTACACGACTGCCGCGCAAGTGGGGAATGGCTGCGTGGGCGTGCATTGTGGTGCTGATCTGCATCGAGTCGTACAGCAGCGTGCCGCTGACGCCACTGCACCCGCGCGCCGTGGATGCGTGGCTCGCCGCGCAGCCCGCCAACACCGTCGTGCTGGAGTACCCTTGGTACGGCCATATCCTCGATTACTACGGCACGGTGCATCAGCAGCCCGTCGTGTTCGGCGTGGACGGCGCGAGCTACTTGCCCGCATGGTTGAGGCAGCGCAGCGCACTCGTCGCCGATATTCCATCTGACGCGAGCCTGCGCGCGCTAAAAGAATGGCGCGTCTCGCTCGTGGTGTTTTCGCCACAGCGCTTCAGCAATTGGACTGTTCTGAAAGCAAAACTCGATGCGGCCGCGCAACTAAAATTGGAACAGGTGCTGGATGACGTGTGGGTCTATCGGGTGGTGGACGATTAAACGGCATCTGTGTCTGTGCGCGCTGCTGACGCTGATGTTGGTCGGTTGCGACGCGCACATCTCCGATACGCTCGCGCCTGATGCCGCAACGAATGTCAGTGTATCTGCGGATAGCACGATTGGTCAATCGTTCGTCGCGCGGCACGCGGGCTTGCAGAGCATTGACATATTGCTGGCAACAGATGGCGCTGCCGGGGACGCGCCACTCACGCTGCATCTGCGCTCATCCGCACTGCCCAGCGCGCCCGACTTGCGTGTGGCATCGCTCATGATGCGCTCGCCTGCGCCGCAGACCTGGTATCATTTCGCATTCGATCCCATAGATGCGCGCAACCAATCGTATTACTTTTTCGTCGAGTCGCGGTTGCCAGTCGGCGCGATGCTGCACGGCGCGCAGTTGCCGAGCAGCGCATATCGGGATGGCGCGCTATACGTCGCGCAGCGCGCGCAAGACGGGCAGTTGTCGTTCCGAGCGAGCTACGCCGCCGAGTGGGTCGCGCTCGATCTGCTGTCGTTCGTCGGACAGTCCGTGTTGACGACGCTCGCTTTCGTCGTCGTGTTCGTTGTGCCAGGCATGGCGCTGCAAACATTTCTGCTGCCGCTCACGGCGTGGCGCGCGCGCATCGCGCTCGCTGCGGCATTGAGTCTGTGCGTGTATCCGCTCGTGCTGCTCTGGGCGCGCGTGGCCGACATCGCGCTGGGTGCCTGGACCGTCGTGCTGCCCGTTGTTGTCGCGTCATGCGCGCTCACATTGCGCGCGTTCACGCAGCGCGACGTGTGGATGCGCGTGCGCATTCGAAGTGACGTGGCTAGTTTGGCGTGGTGGATCACGGCGACGCTCGTGCTGAGCGTGCAGCTGTTCATCTTGCGCGGCGTGGACGCGCCGATGCTCGGCGACTCGGTGCAGCACACGGTCATCGCGCAGCTGCTGCTCGATCATGGTGGCTTGTTCGATTCGTGGCAGCCGTATGCGCCGTATAGCACGCTCACGGTGCATTACGGTTTTCACAGCGCGGTCGCCGCTTTCGCATGGCTGACGCGCGCTGCGATCCTCGACGCGACGCTGCTCGTGGGCCAGTGGATCAATTTCGTCGCGATTCTCTCCCTGTCGTTGCTCGCCGAACGAGTGAGCCGTAATCGGTGGGCGGGCGTCGGCGCGATGCTGGTCGCGGGCTTGCTGTCGCCGCTGCCGAACGAGTACTTGAATTGGGGCCGCTATCCGCAACTGCTCGGACAGGCGCTTGTGCCGGCCGCGTGCTGGCTGACGTGGCGCATGTTTGACGGCGTCGCACACAAGCGTATCGGACTCAGCGTGGTCGCAGCACTCGTGTTTGCGGGCACGCTGCTGGCTTACTATCGGATGCCGCATTACGTCGCGCTGCTCGTCATCCTTCTCGTCGGCGCGTATGCGCTTCGTGCGCGTTCGCATTGGCGTGCGCTGATTGAACCCTTGCTTATGCTGAGCGGCGCTGGTTTGGTTGCGCTCGCGCTGATGCTGCCATGGCTCCTGCATATTCGCGGCGGCAATCTCGCCGAGTCGGTCGAGTTCGGCGTGACCCAAGGCTCGACGCTCGACGCGGTGCGCAATGAATATCAAATCTTCACCTCGCTCGACCAGTACGTGCCGCTTGCACTCGTGCTCGCCGCGACGCTCGTAACCCTTTACGCGCTGTGGCGTCGCCATCGCGCGGTGCTGATCGTCGCGCTGTGGTGCATCGGCATTGCGCTGTTACCTGCCTCGCGTCTGCTGCGCGTGCCGGGCGCGAACAACCTGCAAGGCTTTGCCATCATCATCAGTCTTTACATGCCGATTAGCGTATCAGTCGGTTACGGCGTTGATCGGCTGTTGGATGCTGCGACACAGTTGAACCGTGTGTGGCTCGTCAGCGCGCTGACGGTGTTTAGTCTGCTCGCCTTATTCGGCGCGCGACAACAGCTCAGTGCGGTCAAGCCAGACAATCGCATCCTCGCGCCCGCCGACCTGCGTGCCATGCAGTGGATTGACGCAAACGTGTCGCGCGACGCGCAATTTCTCGTGGATGGATTTCTGATCTATGGTGGCACTTCGGCCGTCGGCTCTGACGGCGGCTGGTGGCTGCCGATGATCGCGCATCGCCGCAACACCATGCCGCCGCAGTATGCGCTGCTCTCCGAGCGGCCCAATGATGTGCGCTTCAACGATTGGATCGTCGAACTCGTAACGCAGTTACGGAAAGTTGGGGTAAGCACACGCGAGGGCGTTGCGCTGCTGTGCAACAATCACATCACGCATGTTTACGTTGGCGAGGAGCAAGGGCGTATTGGCATTCCACCGCCGCAGCCGATGCTGCATCTCGCCGATCTGGAAAACTCGTTGGCGTTCACGACGATCTATCGTCAAGACAAAGTGGGAGTGTTCGCGCTGAATGAATCTGACTGTCGTTAATCGCGCGCAAATGGTCGGCGCCATCTCTGTCTCGCGTGCGCTGCGCCTGCTCGCGCTGCTCGTGCCGCTCGCGTGGCTGCTGCTGATGGCGATGCTCGCGGACGCGCCGAACGAATTGATAAACGTACTCGCGCGTGTGGTCGTCGTCGTCCTCGTGAGTGTGGCAGCAATTGTCGCGCAGCGATTCACATTGCATCACACCCGTTTGTGGCTTGCGTTCGGCAGCGCGATGATGTTGGGTGCGTGGCTGGCGTGTGCGTGGCAGAGCAGCACGCTCGTCGCGTGGCTCGCGGTCGGCGCGTGGCTGATGTGGCTCATCACGCTCGACACGTTGGTTGCGCTGATGCGCGTGCGGCGCAGTGCGCGCTGGTTCGCGCGCGTCGGCATCGCGCTGCTCGGCGGCAGTGTGCCCGTCGTCGTCGCGCAGATCGCGAGTCAGTTTGCAGACGAAGAGTTCTTTGCGTTCGTGCAGGCGCTCGCGCTGTCGGGCTTTTGCTTTCTGATGTTGAGCGCGGTTCAATTCGTCATTCCGTCTCGCGCACACAGTACCATCAAACTAAAGCGCCGATCCGTTGTCATCTCGCTTGCGCTCGCGTTAGGACTACTCAGCGTTGCTGTCGTCGAGACGATTAGCTCGTATCAGTCGAGTTTCTACGGCAACGATCCGCCGTCGTTTGCGGGCATTACGCCGACGCAAACGAGCCTATGCGGTCAAGTCACACCATCGTCCAGCACGGTGTCCGGCGTGGACGTGTACGATCAATTGCTGCGGCGCATTGAAACGAATCCATTCAAGACGCCCGCCGAGTTCGCGTTCATTGCATTAGCCAAACGGGATGCGAACGACGCACAAGATTTCCGCCGCGCGCTACTGTTGGAAGCGCAGCAGCAAGCGTTCACGCAGCCAATGGGCAGCGTGAAATGGGGCCAGTTTGAGGCGGCACTGCGCGTCTATTATTTTGCAAAGATGCGCGCGCAATATCCCGACTTGTTCAGCGCGAGCGAGCAGCAATCGCTCGCGCAGTGGTTCGCCGCGATCAACCGCCGCGCGCTCACGCCCGAATGGGTGGATGCGCTGTACGGCATCGCCTTCCGCGAATGGCCGTTAGGCCCGTACGAGAATCAGGAGAATGGCGCGGGGCTGCTCGCCGTGCTCGAAGCGAATCAGTTGGCTGATCCAAATTTGTCGGAGCGTAATCGCGCCTACTTGCAAAACGATCCGCGCGGTTGGGCGGCGCGTTTTCACAACACGGACGATTCGTATTTCTATCAGACGCATTGGCTGAACAACGCGCTGTTCCAAGCGCAGCTCGCGCCGCAGTCGGTGTCGTTGCAGAATCAGCGCGCGTCGTTCGAGTGGCTGCTGATGCTCACGCCGCCCGACGGCAGTCCGCTGCCGTTCAACTCCGATCAAGACGGTTGGTCCGCGAACGCATTTTATCTCGGCGCGCAGTTGCTGCACGACCCACGCTATGTATGGCTCGCGTCGCAATCGCTTGCGCGCATGAGCGAGCGTGATGCGTTGCTATTTGCGCAGCCCGGCGTTGAGTCCGCGCTCAACTTGCAGGGAGTTGCGCCGACGACGGGATCGTGTCTCGTCTATGCTGACTCCGGTCTGCCGACGCAGCGCGGGCCGCTCGCGCCCGACAAAATTGTGCTGCGCGATGGCTGGACGGACGATGCGAATTACGCGCTGCTCAATTTGCGCTTCACGGGCTGGCATCGCTACAAAGCGACCAACGACATCATCACGCTCATGCGCGCGGGCCCGCTTGTCGTCGAGCAAGTCGCGCCTGAGCGCATCACGTGGCTGCCGAAGGGTCGCGCGGCACTGCGCGACAAGCGCGTGCCGCGCGAGAATTTGAACGGCTTGCTGATTCCCACATCAGGGTTGGGCGGCGTGTTCGCGCTACTCGGCATCGGCAGCGGATGGGCGCAAGACCCGCCGCACTACGCGCGCGTCACGAAATTCGATCCCAACGATACGCCGCAAATCGCGCAGAGTGTCATCGAACAGTGGCATGGCTGGACCCAGACACGCACAATGTATCTATATCCGCAAGGACCGATCGTGATTGTGGATTCTGCCGACGGTGGGGAAGGGCGCGCGGCACTGAGTTGGCATGTGGTCGGCGACGGTGAGCGCGACGGCGATGTACTGTGGCTGCGGCGCGGCGCGCATCCCGCGCGGTTCGTGCTGCCGCACGACGCATGGAACACGACGAGCGTGCGCGCTGCGCCATCCGTTTATGGAAACGCTCAAACCATTGTATACTACGCGCCAAGCGCGGGTCGCTTGCAACTGGTCAGCGTGTTTCTGACGGACGAGTGGGCGGACGCGCAGGTGCAGATCGCATCCAATGCAGCGCAGCGCACATTCCGCCTGCGCATCAGCAGCGCATACCAGACGATTGAACTGCAAGGCCAGTCCTCGCCATAACTCATGTCCACTCTGCATATTAGCGTCGTCGTCCCGATGTATAACGAAGAAGCGGCCATCGCCGCCGACTTGCAAATCATTCAGCAGACGATGACGCAGCACGGCTGCCCGTTCGAGATCATCGTCGTGGATGACGGCTCGACGGACGGTTCGCGTCAGATCGTCGCCGCGCTGCCCGACGTGCGCTTGCTGAAGCATCCGTACAATCGCGGCACGGGCGCGGCATTGATGACCGGCGTCCGCGCCGCGCAAGGCGACGTGGTTGTGATGACCGACGGCGACGGCACCTATCCCAATCACGAGATCCCGCGCTTGCTCCAATATCTCGACGACTACGAGATGGTCGTCGGCGCGCGCACTTCAGAGCAAGGGACGCTCAAATGGCTGCGCGTGCCCGCCAAAGAGTTTATTCGTCGCCTGGCGAGTTATATGACGGGCGTGAACATTCCCGATCTCAATTCTGGAATGCGCGCGTTCTACCGCGAACAGGTCAAGGACTTTTTCCCGATTCTGCCGTTTGGACACTCGTGGGTAAGCACGATTACGATGGCGTACTTGTCAAGCGGGCAGACGGTCAAATACGTGCCGATCGAGTACTATGCGCGCAAGGGCCGCTCGTCGTTCCACCCCATCGCGGACACTTATGCATACTTGATGCTCGTCGTGCGCGTGATCATGTATTTCAATCCGCTCAAAGTGTTTCTGCCCATGGCGCTGTTCCTGCTCGCGCTCGGCGTCTTGAAATACATTCGCGACATCATCTTCTACAACAACTTATTTTATGTCCCAAGCTCGACCGTGGTGATCTTGATGATGGGTTTGCAGTTTTTCGCGATTGGCTTGTTGGCTGACCTGATCGTGAAGCGCGGCTTCCCGATCCGCAAATGGAAAGAGTATACGCGTGAAAGTACGCGCGGCGAGCACGAGTTGCCGCGATGAAGATCGCGCTCGTCGGGCCCGTGTATCCGTATCGCGGCGGCATCGCACACCACACGACGCTGCTCGCGCAGGCGTTGGCGCAAACGCATCAAGTGCAGACGATTTCGTTCCGCCGTCAGTATCCGCGCTGGCTGTATCCTGGCCGCAGTGACCGCGACCCCAGCGTGCAGCCGCTGCGCGTCACCGCCGAGTATCTGCTCGATCCCTTCGACGTGCGCAGTTGGTGGCGCACAGCCGAGCGCATCGAGCAGTTTGCGCCGGACATCGTGGTGATGCAGTGGTGGACGACGTTTTGGGCGCCAGCATTCGCCATGCTCGCACGGCGATTGCGACAAAATGGCCGACGAGTATTGTATCTTATCCACAACGTCTTGCCGCACGAGCCGCGCCGCGTAGATCGTTCGCTCGCGCGCTGGGCGTTGCGCTCGGGCAGTGTGTTCATCACGCAAGCCGAGCGTGAGCGCGCACGTTTGCAAACGATGGTGCCGCATGCCGATGTCGCCGTGTGTGCGATGCCCGTCTTTGATTCGTTCAATGCCGGTCATATTGACCGAAATTGTGCGCGCGAACAATTGCACCTGCCGCCCGATATTCCGATTGTGTTGTTCTTTGGCATCGTGCGTGCATACAAAGGGTTGCGTGATTTGCTCGACGCCGTCGCGCAATTGAAACACAACGCGCCTGTCCAACTTGTGATTGCCGGCGAATTCTGGGATGACAAGGCGCGTTACCTTCAACAGATTGCGCAACTCGGCATTGGCGATTGTGTGCGCATCGAGAGCTATTACATTCCAAATGAGCAAGTGTCGCTGTTCTTTTCGGCGGCTGACGTTTTCGCCGCGCCCTATGTTGCGGGTACGCAGAGCGGCGCGCTGAAGTTGGCGCTCGGCTTTGGCTTGCCCATCGTGCTGACGACGACGGCATTCGACAGTGCGGGCTTGCCGTGCGACACGCCAAGCATATACATCGTGCCGCCGCGCGATCCGCGCGCACTTGCCGATGCGCTCGGATGTGCCGCACGGCTGCCGTGCGAGCGCAGAGCGCTGCCCGACAACGTGCAGTGGTCGTCGCTGGTGAGAGCGATAGAGAAGGCGGCAAGTGCAGAGCATGCTTTTGCATGACGCGGCGCAAGAAACAGCGCGTGTGCTCGCGCCGCTTGTCTATGGCGTGACCGTCAACTGGAATCGCGCCGACGACACGATTGAGTGTGTGCGCTCGCTGGTAGCACAGCGCGATGCGAACATCCGAGTGCTCGTCGTGGACAACGGCTCGACGGATGATTCGGTGGCAACCATCCGTGCGGCTTTTCCTGACCTCGAATTACTTCGACTTGAAAACAACCTCGGCTTCGCGGGTGGCTACAATACCGGCATTCGCTACGCGCTCGCGCACGATGCAGATTATGTGTTCATCATCAACAACGATGCATGCGCCGATGCATGTGCGGTCCGCGAATTGCTTCACTACACAAGTGACGACGCGCCTATTGTCGCGCCCGCGATTTTTTATGCCGACGCATCGGAGTGCATCTGGTCTGTCGGCGGCCACGTTAGTCCTTTGCTCTTGGAGATGACGGACGATCACGGACGCAATCACCTGCTGCCGAGCGCACCCGTCGCGCGCGACTTTGTGAGCGGCTGCGCGCTGTTGATTCGCCGCGATGTGTTCGAGCGTGTCGGATTGTTCGATGAGCATTTCTTTTTCTACTACGAGGATTTGGATTTCTGTCTGCGCGCGCGGCGACAGGGCTATCAGTTATTGCTTGTGCCGCAAGCGCGTGTGATGCACAAAGTTTCCCAAAGTACGGGCGGCGCAAACGCTCCTATGGAGCGATATTTGATGGCGCGTGGTAGCGCGCGCTACTTCCGCAAACACATGCGCCTTTGGCAAGCGCCGCTCATCATCTCATTTCGTTTGCTCAGTGCGCTGCGTTCGACAGCGCGACTCATATTCGCGAGACAGTTTGCCTCGCTGTGCGCATATTGGCGCGGATTGCTGTGTGGTTGGCTTGAGCGATAAACGCGCACTGCGCGTTGTGCTGATCGTATACAACACGACCGGCAAAGGCACTTATCGTCGCGCGTTTCAATTCGGCAAGCATCTCGCGCAACGCGGCCATGATGTTACTTTGCTTGCCACCTCGCGCATGCGGCGCAGCGGCGTCGAGTGCTCAGGTGTTAACAACGTGAACGTAGTGGAATCGCCTGATCTGTTTAGCGGTTCATTGCGCTCCGGTTGGGATCCCTGGAACACACTGAATAGGATTAAGTGGCTTCACAAATATCAATTCGATGTCGTTCATGTATTCGAGGCGCGGCCAACGGTGCTGCTACCAGGATTGTATCTACAGCGTACGCGTCGCATCCCGCTGGTCATGGACTGGGCAGATTGGTTTGGGCGCGGTGGCTCGGTCGAGCAGCGAACTAATCCACTCGTGCGCGCTGTCTTGCGGCCGGTCGAAACTTTTTTTGAAGAGCGCTTTCGCACGCAGGCAGACGGCACGACGGTCATCTGTACGACGTTGCAGGACAAAGCCGTCGCGCTCGGCGTTCCACCGAATAGCATCATGCGATTGCTAAATGGCTCAGACGTACAGCAATTTTTCCCGATGGCAGCAGCCGAGGTGCGGCAGCAAATCGGCATTCCAGATAACGGTTTCATTATTGGTTACATGGGCTCGATCTTTCGCGGCGATGCGCAATTGATGGCACATGCATTTGATCTCATTTGTGCTCAGTCTGCGGACGTCAAGTTGCTCATGATTGGCTATGGCGGTGTAAATATTCGACAACTCGTCGCGATGCCAGAGCGCGTGATCCAAACTGGCTTCGTGCGCGAAGAATTATTGAATGCTTATCTGAATGTGTGCGATCTGTGCTGGTTGCCGCTGTGCGACACAAATGCCAATCGTGGTCGCTTTCCATTAAAGTTAAACGACTACATGGCGGCTGGCCGCGCGACGGTCGCGAGCGCGGTCGGCGACGTGACGACATTGTTGGAAGAAGAGCCGGTCGGTTTGCTCGCCGCCGACAACGCCGACTCGTTTGCCACGCAGACGTTGCGACTGCTGCGCGCGCCCGCGTTGCGCGCGCGCATGGGTACACACGCGCGTCAGGTGGCGGAGACGCGCTTCAACTGGATGATGTTAACCGAGCAACTCGAATCGTTTTATCAGCGCATCATTGAGTTGCACCAATCGCGTCTAGCGCAGTGCGCGCTACGGCAATAGGCTGAATGGTCATAGCGCAGGATTCGCGTGTTGGTCACGCGTGGCGGTTTCATCAGCCAGCGATTGATCGCTTATCTCAAATAGCGCGGCGATTGGGTGCGTGGTGGCGGACAAGCGAAAGTGCTAAACGAACGATGCAGAACGTGGTGTATGAATCGGTCGCCGTCAGCGCGTCACAGTATCGCGCCGCACAGCCGACTGCGCGCGCGCATCGCTGATTGGTCTCGGGGTCGAGTGAAGCCATGAGCGTGGCGGCGAAGATGGCGCTCGCGCATACGGCGGGTCAGGAGACGACGCGCTGTGATCTGTGCGGCGCGGACGATGCCGCCGTCATATTCAAGGGCGAGCAATGGCAAGGCGCTGCGCCCGACGGCGTTGCGCTCGTGCGCTGTCGGCGCTGCAGATTGATGTATCTCAATCCAAGACCGACGCGCGACATGATCGCAAACTTTTATCCCGACGACTATGCGCCGTTTCGGCCCGCGATTGAGGATGAGCGTTTGCCGTTGATGCGCTGGATGCGGCGGCACAAATTAGTAAAGCGCCGTCAACTGCTGGAGCACTTCAGCGGACGCCGACGAGGGCGCGTGCTGGATGTCGGCTGCGCGACAGGATTGTTTCTACACGAGATGCAGCATGCAGGCTGGGATGCTGTCGGCGTCGAGCCGACCACAACTGCCGCTAACTATGCACGGACGCGCTTCGGATTAAACGTGGTCGAGGGTACGCTTGCTGGTGCGGAACTCACGCCAGCCTCGTTCGATGTGGTCACCTTCTGGGATGTGCTGGAGCACACCTTCTCACCGCGAGCCGAACTGATGCGCTCCGCAAGCCTATTGCGACCCGGCGGCCTCATCGCCATCAATGTTCCGAACTGGAACAGTTTTGACAGGCGCTGGTGGGGACCGCATTGGATCGGTTATGATCCGCCACGTCACCTCTACGTATTCACACGCGAGACGCTGGCGCGCCTGCTGAATGAAGCAGGCTTTCAGATCGTTGACTGGCTCTGCTTTATGCCGTCGTATTTTCCATTCGTCGAAAGTTTCACGCGTTGGCTGCGCGCGCATGCACCGCGATTGACGGCGCCCATCGCGCGCACCTTAAATGTTCCGGGCATGCGCTTCGCTTTCGAGCCAGCGTTGAACGTTGCCAATCGCACGAGGCGCGGAGTGGTCATCAGCGTGTTCGCGCGCAAGGCTGACGCGTTGTGAGCGAGGGGCCATTTCTGTTCGAGATTCGGCGCATTCGCAACAACGAGAACTCGACGGACGCATACGACGCGCTTTACAGCAACACAAGCCTGTCGCAAATTGAATCGTTCTACTTGTGGCTGATGGACCAACTGCGTTTGCCGCCGCACGGACGATTGCTCGACGTGTCGTGCGGTGCGGGCGAGCTGATGCGCTTGGCAGCGCAGCGTGGCCTATGTGCAACAGGGATAGATATCTCCGAAGTGGTCGCGCGCGCTGCTAAGCGCACGGTGACTGGCAGCGCACAGGTCTGCGCGGCAGCCGGCGAGTCGCTGCCGTTTGCCGATGCCTCTTTCGATTTCGTGACCAACATCGGCAGCCTCGAACATTTCATAGACCCCGCACTCGGTGTGCGCGAAATGTCGCGCGTGCTGCGCCACAACGGTCAAGCGTTCGTGCTCGTGCCGAACACCTTTAGTCTGCTGTCGAATATCTGGATTGCTTTTCGGCATGGGCACACGTCTGTGGACGAGCAGCCGATTCAGCGTTATGGCGCGCGCGCCGATTGGGCCGCGTTGCTGGAGCAAAATGGGTTGTGTGTGCAGCGTACGCTCAAGTACGAGCGGCCCCTGCCGCGCACGCGAGCCGATTGGCAACTGTACTTGCGTAAGCCGAAACAAATGCTCCGCGCGTTTGCCGCTCCGCTCGTGCCCTTGAACCTCGCGTTCTGCTTTTTATACGTTTGCTTGCGCGAGTGACTCGTATCGGAGACACATTGTTGGATTGAGGGAGCATTATGTTCGTTCTGGGATTGACGCATCCGATTTCGTGGAACAATGCGGCTTGCATTCTCGCCGATGGCAAACTGATCGCGATGGTCGAAGAAGAGCGGCTCAATCGCATCAAGCACGCACCGCGCATGGCGCCGAAACTCGCTATGCAATATTGCTTGCAGCAAGCCGGCGTTACGCTTCAGCAAGTGGATTACGTTGCGATCGGTTTCGACAGTGCAATGCGTGCCGCGCTCGGCAACTTGCGCAGCAATGATTTGTTCGCCGGGCTGAACCAAGCTGCACAGTGGCTGCGCGAAGGCGCGACGTACGAGAAGCAATTACCGCTGGACGGGTACGACCGCAACCGCGTTGTGTTCGTCAATCATCACCGCGCGCACGCGGCGAGCGCATTCTTTGCGTCGGGTTTCACCGAATCGAACATCCTTTCGCTCGACGGCAGCGGTGGGAGCGAGTCGGGCGTGCTCGCCGTTGGGCGCGGCATGAACATCGATATTCTCAAGACAGTTTCCAATCGCGGAAGCTGGGGTTTGATGTACGAAGCGATCACCGAGGAGCTCGGCTTCCGACGCCACAGCGGCGAAGGCAAGGTGATGGGACTGGCCGCCTACGGTACGCCGGATCCGAATGGCTTGCCGTTCGTTAACTGGGACGGCGATATTCCCACGATTGATGCTGCGAAGCGCAAGCTATTTGTCGGATCGCTCAAGATGCGCAACAAAGAAGACCCGATTACCGACGAACACAAGAATCTTGCGGCGACGTTGCAGTTCACGCTGGAGAAAGCGGCCGAACGCATGACAGACTGGCTGTACAAACAGTCGGGGTTGCGTCGCCTTTGTCTGGCGGGCGGAACGGCGTTAAATTGCTCGATGAACGGCAAGCTCGCCCTGCTGCCATGGGTGGACGAGATTTTCATCCAGCCAGCGGCGTACGATGCGGGCACCGCACTCGGCGCAGCGCTGCAAGTCTATGTCGAGAAAACGGGCACACGTCCGCAATGGCGAATGGAGCATGCTTTTTGGGGACCTGAATTCAGTAACGAACAAATCGAAGAAACGCTCAGAGCGTTTCAGGATTTGCGCTATCGCCGAAGCGATGACATTTTCGGCGAGACGGCGAAACTGCTTGCCGAAGGTAACATCATTGGTTGGTTCCAAGGACGCTCCGAAGTTGGGCCCCGCGCGCTTGGTAACCGCAGCATTCTCGCCGACCCGTCGCGTCCAGAGATGAAAGATCGCGTCAACAGTCAGGTTAAACATCGCGAGCCGTGGCGGCCATTTGCGCCTTCCATTCTCGAAGAGGTGGGAGGACGCTATGCCGCGCGACCCATTCCATCGCCGTACATGATTCTCGCTTTCGACACGCCCGCGCATGTGCGCGATGAGATTGTAGCGGCAACGCATGTAGATGGAACGTGTCGCCCTCAGACCGTGAGCCGCACGACCAATCCACGCTACTGGCAACTCATCAAACGCTTCGAAGAGCGAACAGGCATTCCCGCCGTCCTCAACACGAGTTTCAATGTTGACTCGCAGCCGATTGTCAACGCACCACAGGAAGCCGTGGACACATTTCTCAACTGCGGCATTGACGTGCTCGCCATCGGCGACTTCTTGGTGTGGAAGGATGGCGCGTAATGCCCGAGCCAGTCTCCGAACAGCAGCGCATCGGTCGCAAAGTTCGGGCGATGTACAACGCGCACCCGTTCCCACAGCGCGAAGTCATTTTGCCACAGCGCAGCGACGAGCGCTTTCGGTATATCTACACGCAATTCTTGCACATTCCGCTTGACGAATTGAATGGTCGAGTGATGCTGGATGCAGGCTGCGGCACCGGCGAAAACACGTGGTCGTGGCGGCGGCTGCTCGATCCGAGCGCGCGTGTAATGGCGATGGACATATCGTACAGTTCAATTCGCATTGCCCGCACGGCACAGTCTGCCATTGGCGCAGTGCCAAGTTTCGCCGTCGAATCGCTCGCCGAGTTGGCGCTCGCAGACAACAGTGTTGATTTCGTGTTTTGTAGCGGTGTGCTGCATCACATTCCTCACCGCGCGCGCGCCTATCAAGAATTGATGCGCGTGCTAAAGCCCGGCGGCTATGTAGTGCTCGTCCTGTATCACCGCTACGGTCGCGCACTGCACGGACTGCGCCGTGCGGTGATTGATCTGATCGAGCGCGAAGACATTGATCGGCGCGTTCAATGGGCTGACCGATTGTTTAATCATAGCATGCGTAAGTTGGCGCGACGTGAGCGCGTGCCTTACGAGGGAGTGCTCTACGATCAGTTTGTGTTGTGCGAGAGCCGACATAGCATCGGTGAGGTCGTCGATTGGTTCAAGCGCTCTAATATCGAGTATCTTGGCACTTGGCCCCCCGTCGAGTGGAACCAAGTCGGCAAAGGTTTGCGCTTTTCACATCAACTAACAGAGCATCGTCAATCGTTTGCTTACCGCGCGCTGTTGAAAATGTTCCCCACCACGCATGAGACGCCACAGCGTGCACCCAACGTGTGGACGCGCGGCTCGATGCAGTTCCTCTGGATGTGCAGTCAACTGCAATTGTTCGCGATCTCCGGACGAAAGGTTGCAGATGGCATTTGAGGAGAGCGGCGAAAGCAGCACTTGGTTCGCTACACAGCGCGCTCGTGCGACTAACCTGCGATTAAACCAATGGCTCACTGCTGCGTGGCTGGTCATTCTTTTGGGAAGCATTGGCTATGTCTTGATGCAGACATCAGCCGCAATTCCACAGTTGCTGCACCTCAACGTCGGATATGTGCTCTTAGCAGTGCTCATCGGCAGCGCCGGCTTGTTCGTCGCGATTTTACTTTGGCGTCGGATACTCGCCGCGTACGGTATTCATCGCCCATTGCGCGACGACATTCGCATTTACTGCTACTCCGCATTAGGCACGGCGATCCCTGGTGGCATTTGGTCGGTCGTCGGGCGAACCGTCCTGTACGGACGTTTGGATGCCAGCCGCGTGCAGGTCGCTGTTGCCAGCGTGGTCGAGACGTTGCTGATCGGAATCGCGGCGCTGGGATTGTACGCGCTTTCGGTGTTGCTGAAGCCAGAGTTAAGCGTGTGGCAGAGTGCGCCGTTGACATTCGCGTTCGTCGCGCTGCCATTCGTCTTGCTACACCCGCGCGTATTCAATCAAGTAGTGGCCTGGACGCTTCGACTTTCCAAACGCGCCGACTCGATAAGACCAATGCAATTTGGGTTTCTCGACTTGACGTATTGGGTCGCTGCGGAAGCGGTCGTACTGTTGATCGGCGGCGTGGCGCTTTACACGTTGCTCCTGAGCATCACGCCCGTCACTGAAGATGTGATCTGGCGAGTAATCGCAGGTTGGGCGGCAGCTTCTGCGGTTTCCAATTTGTTCTTTTGGTTACCGGGCACACCGATCGTGCGCGATAGCGCGCTCATCTTGCTGCTGAACGCGAGTCTGCCGCTGCCAATCGTGCTCATCTTCGTCGTGCTCGTGCGCGTGTGGTCGCTCGTCTCGCTGCTGGGCATCGCGCTGGTGGTGTGGGTGGCGCTTGATCGCCGTTCTCTGTTCAGCGGCGTAACGTAGGTGTCCGCGCGCCTTCGCAGTTCAGGAGACTTCGATGTTTAGCCCTCGCGCTCTGCGCATCATTGTCATCGTCGCCGCTGTCGCCCTCCTGTTCACCGACTGGACGAACCGCGTTTCTAGCGATGCGGCTAGCGGCGAACGAATTAACGCACAGTCTGCCACGCTTGCGCCCATGCATATTCAATCGCTTGCGGCAGGGGAGCATCACACCTGTGCGCTGCTAACGGACGGCGTCATGAGATGCTGGGGAAACAATGGGTTCGGCCAATTGGGAACTGGTGATGAAGAATCGAGTAATATTCCTGTAAGCGTGAAGGGTCTCCCCGAAAAAGCAATCGCGATTGCAACGGGCGCACAGCATACTTGCGCCCAGCTCCAATCTGGAAGCGTTAGATGCTGGGGTCGGAATGATTACGGTCAAATCGGTGATGGAACCACGAGCGTATTCTCTGAGGGTCGCCCCACTCCGCGTCAAGTCGTGGGACTTGAGCGTGATGTCGTTGCGATTGCGACTGCAAACGGTGAACACACGTGCGCACTGTTGCGGAATGGTATTGTCAAGTGTTGGGGCTGGAACAACTTCGGTCAGCTTGGAGACGGAAGCACTCAAGATGGGCCAGTCCCTGTCGCCGTCGTCGGACTTCAGGGGAAAGTTCAAATGCTTGCAGTTGGAGAATTACACACCTGTGCTCTGCTTGAGGGCAAAGTAAAATGTTGGGGATACAATCGTCATGGTCCGCTCGGAGATGGCACGAACCTGACGCGCCTGCTGCCTGTGGATGTCGTTGGTCTGACGACGACCGTTTCATATTTGGGCACCGGTAGTTGGCATACCTGCGCGATGAGCGATGGCAACTTGGCTTGTTGGGGTGAGAATTACTTTGGACAACTAGGGAATGGAGGGACTAGCGATAGTTTCGTCCCGGTATCAGTCCGCGAAAGCCAGAGCAAATTCGAGATAGTTCTCGGCGGTCGCGAACATACTTGCGGGATTGTAATCGAGGGCAGAGTCAAATGCTGGGGTAATAATGGCGACGGGCAACTCGGTGATGGAACCACAGTGCCACGAGGAATACCCACTGACGTGTACGATCTGCCATCCAGTATTGTTGCGTTAGCCGTCGGTGAGGCACACGGGTGTGCTCTGACCATCCACGACGAAGACGGTGTCAAGTAATTTGTGTAAATGGTCTTGAGTCAGTGCGTGCTGGTTAGGGTAACGAGACTCTGCCTTCGAACACAATGGCGAATTGCTGCAAGGCGCGGTGCCAGTCACGAATGGGCATCGTCCACTTCTGGCT
>JBBPZQ010000002.1:0-58565 GCA_038198935.1 Anaerolineae bacterium | reverse complement strand
TGAACGAAGCCCAGGTGCAATTCCTGCCGCAGCGCAAAAAGAACATGCACGATCAATTCCCTGGCTGGGTGCAATACTTTCAGCCACATTATCGCAAACGCATTGAAACCTCAGGCAGTGATATCGAAAAACTACTGCCCAGATCCATTCATGCGGTCACCGCCAAAGGCTTTGAGCTCAAGCTCGCGCTGTTTGTCTTGGCGCTCAGCTTCACCACCCTTGGGTAGCAACTTGGGTTAATTATCACTCTGAGCGAAGCGAAGAATCGCTGCGGCGATAATTTGAATCACGCCGTATTCATGCAATCCATTCGCATCGGACTGAATGCATGAGCGGATAACTCTCAATGCCGCAGCTCAGAGATTCCTCGTGATGCTTGGAATGACACCGAGAGGATTCAATTTACTCGAATGTGTGCTGGTAGATGTCCGGCTTTGCAATCTCCATCCAGCGCTCGGGCGTTTTCAATTCACGGAAACCGAACTGACGATACAAGCCGTGCGAGTCACGCGTGGCGAGAGTCCAGCGGCGCAAGCCGTGCAGTTCGGGATGCGACACGATGCATGCCATCAGCCACTTCGCCAGTCCGCGTCCGCGATACGCTGCGAGGATGTACACGTCGCCGATGTACGCGAATGTCGCATAGTCCGTGATGACGCGTGCGAAGCCGATTTGCGCTTCGCCGTCGAATACACCGAACGGCAGCGAGTGTTGAATCGCGCGTGCGACGACTTCGCGTGGGATGCCCTCACACCAATACGCCGACTTCAGGAACGTATGAATCGCATCCACGTCTTGCTTGGCGCGGTCGGTGGAGATGAGGAAATTGTCTTTGCGATATTCTTGCTGTGCCATCTTCTTCTTTGCATTGCCGAGATGGGTTCGTGCACCGAAAAACCTGCGGGAGGCTGAGTAGTTACCTTTTTCTTTGCATTGCCGAGATGGGTTCGATGCTGCTCACACCCGCTTCACGACCACCACAGTCATGTCGTCCACGGGTGACATCGTACCCATGAAGTCGAGCAGGCACTCGCGCAGGGCCGCGACCATCTGCTCGCTCGATTCGTGCCGATGTTCTTGGATCACACTGAGCAGTCGCGCCTTGCCAAAGTCGTCGCCGCGCGCGTTGAGCGCGTCGGTCAAACCGTCGGTGTAGAACACCACGATGTCGTTCGCCTCCAACTGTACGCGCTCGTGCTGATATTGCACGGCATCGCTGATGCCAAGCGCGATGCCGTGCGGTTTCACTTCCAGCAACTCCTCTTGCGCGGCGCGATAGAGCAGCGGCGCGGGATGACCCGCGTTCACGAGATGCAGCTCGCCCGTCGCGCAGTCGAGCTGCGCATAGCACAGCGTCACGAACATGCCTGCCGCTGAGTCGGCGCACAGCACGCGGTTGGCCCCCGTGATCGCATCGGCAGCCGCGTGATCGTGCAGCACGCTGGTGCGCACGACTGTGCGTGTCAGCGTCATAAAGATGGCGGCAGCCATGCCTTTGTCCGACACGTCGCCGATGGCGATGCCGAGCTGCGGTCCATCGCCGTAAATGAAATCGTAAAAGTCGCCGCTCACTTCGAATGCCGACTGCCAGTCGGCGGCAAACTCCCAGCCGGGGATGCGCGGCGTCTCGCGCGGGATGAGCGCGGCTTGCACCTCGCGCGCCACTTGCAACTCGCGCTCCATTCGTCCTTTTTCTACGGCAACTTGATACAGGCGCGCATTCTCAATCGCAATCGCCGCACTGCCCGCGATGGTCGAAAGCAGCTCGAGGTCGGCCTCGCTGAAGCCGTCGGGTTTGTTCGAGACTTCGACGACGCCGATGACGTGATCCTTCACCGTGAGCGGTGCTGCCATGAGCATGGTCGTGACGAAGCCCGTGCTTTTGTCAACGGCGGAGTAGAAGCGCGGATCGCTGCGCGCGTCGTTGGTGAACGTGCCGCGCCGCTGCTGCGCGACCCAGCCCACGATGCCGTGGCCCATCGGCACCCGAAACGGTTTCACCTCGTCGGCTTTGTCGCCGAGCGCAACCTTAAAAACCAGTTCGTCGCCTTCGACGATCAGAATGGATGCAGTCGCTGCGCCGAGCGAGCGCTGCACGCGCTCCAGAGATTTGATCAACACGGTATCGAGTTCGAGCGACGAGGTCAGGTCCACGCTGATCTCGTGCAGCATTTGCAGCGACGCGACCTGCGCGTTCATGGCGCTGAACAGCCGTGCGTTCTCGATGGCGATGGCAGCGTGCCGCGCGAGCGCCATCAGCAGCTCGAGGTGCGCCTGCGTGAACACACCCGCTTGCGTGCAATTGTCCACGTAGATCACGCCAATATTCTGATCTTTGTACGGCATGGGCACGCACAAGACCGAGCGCAATTGCAAATCGTCTGTGCCCTCGCTGAGGCTGGCGTCTTGCTGCGCATCCGCCAGCAATTGCGGCACGCCGTCCGCCGCGACGCGCTCGACGACGCCGCGCGAAATTTGCAGATGCGGCGAGGCGATGTCGTGATGATCCATGCCGCGCGCCGCGCAGACGAAGAGTTGCTCGTCCGCATCGCGCAGCATCAGGAAGCCGCGCTCGGCGAGCGTGACGGTGATCACTTCATCCATCACGCGATTGAGGATGTCGTCGAGGTCGAGCGAGAGATTGAACGTCTGCGCGATGCGGTCGAACAGCGCGAGGGTATCGGTCGAGGCAGTCACGCGGCGATTATAACACGCGCCTTGCGAGCGGCGCAACACAATTGCGCGGGAACTAGCAATTCTCATTTTGCGATACGCACACCAAAGCAGGCGACTGGAAGTCGCGCCTGAGAGGCTTGCAGCCCAATGGCATTAAGTTAAGACTGAGTGCAAATTCTGGAATAGAGACTTTAGTCGGATTGCTGGGCATTATAGACACACCGACTGAAGTCTCGACTCCAAATCAATCGTGATGTGCACTAACTTAATGCCATTGGGCTTGCAGCCGCGCGTCCACCTGCGTGAACGCGCGCAACGACAACCATTCGCCTCGTCCGCGCAGGCGGACGATCAGCCGAAGGCTCATTAGGTGCGATTTCAATCGCTTGCTTTTCCAAAATGAGAATTGCTGCGCGGGAACTACACCGACGCGCGCATCGTCAACAGCATAAGACTGCATCGTGTGCTCAGTGTGTGGATGATGTTCGTCGGGGCGAAGCATGCTTCGCCCCGACCAGATGCGATTGCGCTAAGAGGTTGCGCCGCATTCGAGCACAACTCGGAGTATAATGTCAATCGTTAGTGAGATCACCTGTGCGTTCGCGTAAATTATTTCCCCGCTCGTCCGCGCGCCTCACACGTTCAGGCAACTCTCGCCGCCGACACGTCCTCAGCGCGCTCGCGCTGCTCGTGATGTCCGCCGCCGTATTCGCGTTCACGCTCGTCGGCGACCTATCCGCGCCCGACGCACTCATCACGCGCGCCTCGCCAGATACGACCAAAATCTATGATCGCAACGGGCGTTTGCTCTACGAAGTGCTCGATCCACGCGCAGGCCGGCGCACGCGCGTGGCATTGAACGATCTGCCCCTGTCATTCCGTCAGGCTGTCATCGCCGTCGAGGACGCCAACTTTTATCAGCATCCCGGTGTTGACGCGACGGGCGTGCTGCGCGCGCTCGTACAGACGCTGCGCGCAGGCGACGTCGTGTCGGGCGGCAGCACCATCACGCAGCAACTCGCGCGCGAGTTGCTGTTCTCCAAAGACGAGCGTGACTCGCGCACGCTCACACGCAAACTGCGCGAGATGGTGCTCGCGCTGCGCATCACGCAAGCGTATTCCAAAGATTCCGTCCTCGAAATGTATTTGAACGAAGTTTATTTCGGCAATCTCGCCTATGGCGTGGAAGCCGCCGCGCGCAGTTACTTCGACAAGCGCGCGCGCGATCTGGACTTGGCGGAGTCGGCAATGCTCGCAGGCTTGATTCAGTCGCCCGCCGTATACAATCCGCTGGTCGCCCTCGACGCCGCGAAGGTGCGGCAGCAGGTCGTGCTTAACCTGATGGTCAAGCATGGATTCGTCAGCGAGATGGAAGCACAGTTGGCGAAAGCTGAGGAGTTGCATTTCGGAACCCCCTCCCCAACCCTCTCCCGTGAAACGGGGGAGGGCAGGATGGGGGTTCTCCTCGCGCCCCACTTCGTGACTTACGTCCGCAACTTGCTCGAAGCGCAGTACGGCGCGGAGCAAGTCAATCGCGGCGGCATGCGCGTGATCACGACCCTCGATCTCGACTTGCAGCAGCAAGCTGAAGCGATCATTCGTCGCCATCTCGACGAGTTGGCGCGGCAGACGCGCGACGGCAACGCGCCCGACTTCAACGTGCACGATGCCGCGCTCGTCGCTGTCGAGCCGAGCACAGGCGACATCGTGGCAATGGTCGGCAGTGCGGATTATTTCGACAAGCGTATTGACGGCGCAGTCAACGTCGCGCTCGCCAATCGGCAGCCCGGCTCTGCGATCAAGGTCCTCACCTACGCGACTGCGTTTGCACATGACTACATGCCTGCGACTGTTTTGTCCGATGTGCCGACGGCGTTCAGCACGCGCGAAGGTCGGCCGTATCAACCGCAGAACTACGATCACACATGGCATGGGCCCCTGTCGCTGCGACAAGCACTCGCCACCTCGAACAACCTGATTGCCATCAAAGTGCTCGACCACGTTGGACTGGATGCGCTGATTGCGACTGCGCAATCGCTCGGCATCACCACGTTCAACGACGAACAGCGTTTCGGTTTGTCGCTCACACTCGGCGGCGGCGAAGTGAAACTGCTCGAACTCACGACGGCGTATGCGGCATTTGCGAATGCGGGCGAACTGGTTGAGCCGAGAGCAATTCTCTCTGTCGAGATGGCAGACGGCAGACGACAGACGACGAACGTCACGCGTCACTCGTCACTCGTCACTTCGCATGTTGCCTACCTTATCACCTCCATTCTGTCGGACGACAGTGCGCGCATTCCCGCATTCGGCGAAGATAGCGTGTTGAAGTTAAGTCGGCCCGCGGCGGCGAAGACGGGCACAACCACCGACTGGCGCGATAATTGGACGCTCGGCTATACGCCTGAACTGGCCGTTGGTGTGTGGGTCGGCAACGCGAACAACGCGCCGATGTATCAGGTGTCGGGCATCACGGGCGCGGGCCCCATCTGGCACGACGTCATGGAGGCGGCGCACGCGGGTCGTCCCGTGCGCCAATTCGAGAGACCCGATGGATTGATTGATGTTGACGTGTGTGATACATCGGGCTTGCTCGCGACAAACTGGTGTCCGCGCCGCCGTAGCGAAGTGTTCATCGCCGGCACGGAACCGATTCGCCCCGACGATAGTTACGTCGCGCTCGACGTTGATTCGGCAACAGGACTGCTCTGGACGGACGGCTGCGCGGGTCAACACAGCACCAAAGTTTTTCGTGTGCTGCCGCCCGAGGCGCAAGCCTGGGGACGTGAGTATGGAATCGAGGCTCCGCCAAATGCGACTTGCGACGGGACATGGAACATGGAACATCGGACAGACGTTCCGCCGTCTGCCGTCCGCCGTCCGCCGTCGTTGGTCGTGACCAGCCCCGCGCCCAACACGACGTTCGCGCTCACGCCGTTCCTGCCGCCGAGCGCGCAGCAAATCGAAATCAGTGTGCGATTGAACGCGCCGATGCGCGAAGTCACGCTGCTGGTGGATGGCGCAACGCTCGCGACGTTCACGCAGCCGCCCTATCGCGCGCTGTGGCAACTGCAAGTCGGCGACCACACGGTGCAGGCGGTGGGGGTGGATGGTGAGGGGCGACGAGTGGAGAGTGAAGTGATTCGATTTTGGGTGGAGTAGTTGGGTGATTGAGAGACAGCGAAGCAGTGCTCCAGCATTAGGTGATTGGATGATTAGGTGATTGATTGTGCGAGCAGAGTTGTTGCCCACTCTGCATCAGAAGGCGAGAGCGGCGACGTGGGCGGCTTGCGATAGTCAATACGCAAGTCGTAACGTGCGCGCTCGTATGCGGTCTGCAAGGCTTTGCCCATATCGAGCGGCACGTCGGGGTCGGGTCGCAACAACGGAATCGGCAACACTGGCAAAGGCTGGCGCACCTTGAGGGTCCAAACATCGCAGTGCAGTCGGTCGTAGGCATTGCGAATGATGACGAGATAATCGCACGACGGAATCGGGTCTAGCAGGGGCATGCGGGGCCACTTTCGCAGCAAGTCAATCTCAACGAGGTGAATGGAACTGTCAAGATAACCAGTACGTTTCTTGAGATATGCCTGACGCTTCGGACCCGGCCGTTTGTTGACGGGCGACAGCAACTCAATCACCGTTACCAGTTTTTCGTTTTCGCGCTGAAGAATGTTCAGCGTGATGATGCGCTGTGGAATAGCGATTGGTGCGCGCAGACGCAGTGGTGCCGCAGCAATCGTCGCTTCGCCGACAGCGCCCATCGGCATCATGTCGGGTCTGATGACAGCCACATCGGGCAGTGCGGGCAGCGGCTCACTGGCTTCGTCGTCGAGTTGCTCGATGACGATTTGCGGATGCAGTTCGGCGACATACTTCGGCGCGAGCAGCGGCGCAAGTTGTTCACGATAGATGCCCATCAAACTGTCGTGAACATCGGGCCACAATGTCGGCGACTCCAAATACGGGTCAATTCCGGGAAAGGGTGAACGAGGCATCTCAACTCCTTGAGGGAATTATAACGAGGAAGCGAGTGCGATGCAACGCGAGTAATATTCATCAGAGGAACAATGAAACTCAAAACTGTTGCTGTCATCGCGCTGCTCGTCCTCGCCGCCTGCACGTCGGACGTTGCGCCGACTGCCGCGCCCACGCTCTCGCCGACGGCGACGACTACGCCAAGCGCGACGGCGACTATGTCAACGACAACACCCACATTCACAGCGACGCGCGCACTGCCAATCCCGCCTACGAAGTCTGCACCACCGTCGCGCCCAACAAACTTTGCGGAGTACCCACAAGCCATTCTAAATTTTCTCAACGCGAACCCGCGTAATTGGAGCGCCGTGGAACAAATGCTAAAAGGATGGGGCGCATTGAAACCAAACAACCAGCGGTCTGCGTACAGCAGCAGTACAGATAATCTCGCCGCCGTTGACGTGGACGGCGATGGGCAGGAAGACATCCTGCTCGCAGTTGCAGAGCCTGATGCGCAGTTTCCAGAACGGGGCATGTTGCTCGTGTATCTGCGACAGAACAATACATATCGCCTTGCGCAGCAAATTGGCGATGAGCGCAACGGTTATTCATCGCACCCGACGATTTTCGTCGCACGCGATTTGCTCTACGATGGGCATCTTGAGATTGTATTCACCACGACGGATTGCGGCGCGCACACCTGCTTCACGTTCGTTGATGTGCTGCGCTGGAATGGACAGAAGTTAGGTTCGCTCATGTCTCCGTCGAGACAGATGGCGAATGCCGAGATTTCATTGCAAGAGAGTGGGCACGGCACGCTAGACCTCGTGCTGCACGGCGACACAATCTCATCGGTCGGCGCAGGTCCGCAACGGGCCATCACCGAAATCTATCGGTGGAATGGAACGGCGTTCACACTGGCGCAGAAATCCGTTGACCCCTCAAACTATCTCTACTTTAAAGTCGTTGATGCAAACACGCTGATGTTGGATAAGCACTTCGCGGATGTGGTTGCGCTCTATCGAGAAGCAATCACCAATCCGAAACTCATCGCGTATGGCATGAAAGGTGAGGATATAGAGCGCGCCGACCTGCACGCTTTTGCGCGCTTTCGGTTGATGGTAGCGTATGCGCTTATAAACGATACGACAGGTGCACAGGCGGCGCGCGACGAGTTGTTACTTCAGCAGCCGACTCACATCTATGCACAGGTCGCAACCATTTTCTGGCAAGCCTATTTGCCGCAGCATCGCGTTGCTGCGGGTTGCAGTGCTGTGACGGCGTTCGCGCGCGCTCACCAAGATGTGCCTACGGTGCTTGCTAACTTTGGATATGCCAACCCAGACTTTAGTGCCGACGATGTTTGTCCGTTCGGCTGAAATGTCTGCTGCATCGGTCTTGATTATTACTGTAGAAGAATCTCAACACAATAAGATTTCTGGAGAGACCTATGTCCAACTTCCGCAATGCATCACTCACCATCATTCTGCTCTTCCTCCTCGCCGCGTGCGACTTCTTCAGTCCGCAGCCGTCGCCGTCGCCTGCGCCGAGTGCGACGAGCGCGCCGACGCAAGCGGCGACGAACACCACAGTTCCGACTCCAACGCTAACGCTCACACCGACGCCGACGCAGACACTATCGCCGACGGCAACGCCAACCGCTGTTACCCTTACAGTGCCGCGCAATTATCGCGTATTGTTTTTGAACGACAAACATCTATGGTCAATCAATCTGGACGGCACGAACATGCAACGTATCACGCCAGATGATTGGCCGATTGAAGGATTCGGATTCAGCCCGATTCCCGTTTCGCCCGACCAACGGTATGTTGCCGTTACGAGTTCAGGCATGGGTACATGGCTCGTGCGATTGGATGGAAACGATACGCGCCAGATTAGTCGTGATTACGTCTATCCAAGTTGGTCTCCTGATAGCCGTACCGTCACCTATGCGGATGCTGGCTCTATCTTCGTGCGTTCCCTCAACGATTGGCAACGACCACGCCGCATTGCTTCTGGCAATTATGGGTCGTGCTCATTTCCAACGTGGTCATCCGACGGGCAATGGATTGCATCGCGCGAAATCAAGGGCATTGACGCACAACCGAGAGCCATTGTCAGCATAAACCTACTTCATCCTGACGGCTCAGGTGTGCAGCAACTTGACAAGTTCGAGATTGGAGGGCGGGGCTGCGCGTACTTCGAGTTGCAATGGTCAAGCAATGGACAATATCTACTAGTCTGGGGGGCGCAAACTGCACGCTTATGGGCGCTAGCGTCAACGGGCAATCGGCTTACGGAAATGCAAGCGGTGAATATGCTCATGTCACCATTCGCGCCATATCTCTGGGTGGAAGACCGTCTTGCAGTGGAAGAGAAGTATGTGACGTTTGCCGAGCCAATGAAGGAACGCGTCGAGAAAATCAATCGCTGTGAATGGGGCACATTAGCGTTTGACGTAAAGCGTTTGGCTTGCTTCCCATCAGGCTATGCAAACAACACCTACGACCCGAATACGATTCAAGTGATTGATATCGAAAGCGGTCAAACCACGAAAGTAAAGTTGAGCGTCCAAAATCGTCTTGGTCTGCACTGGATACCCAACAGCGACTTTCTCATTCTTGAAACAGCGACGCCCAGTGAGGTTCCCGACCTTTGGTTAGTCAGCATCAAAGATTCAGAACCGCTGCTTATCACACACGGTGTTTTTGCTGCAGTACTATCGGCAAAGTAAATTCATCTCGGAGTGACCTATGTCTAAGTTCCGCAATGCAGTGCTCACCATCGTCCTGCTGTTCGTGCTCGCCGCGTGCGACTTCTTCAGTCCGCAGCCGTCGCCGTCGTTCACGCCGAATGCAACGCCGCAGAGTACGCTGTCGCCGCAAGCGTCCACGCCTGCGCCGAACGCGACGGGCGTGCCGAATGCAACGGGTGCGCCGTCCACGTTCAAGCCTGGCAATCTGTTCCCGACGGGCTTGACGAACGAGCCGCTCGCCGTCATGAGCACGTCACCGGCGGATGAGACGGATGAAGCGGCCGTGACGAAAGATAAAGCGCGCATCGTCGTGCAGTTCAATCACCCCGTCGTGCCGCTCGTCTCGGTGTCGGCGCAAGCGTCGCTGCCGCAGCCGCTCACGCTTGCGCCGGCCGTACAAGGCAAGGGCGAATGGGTGAACACCGCGACCTATGTGTTCACGCCCGCGCAGGATTTGAACGTCGCGACGGCGTACAGCGTGAACGTCAAACCACTGACCGACATGTTGGGCCAGTCGCTGAACGGCTTCGCGTTTTCGTTCAAGACGGCATCGCCCGCCATCAGCCTCCGCAATCCCGACGACAACACGCAGTTCGCGGGTGTTACACAGCCCATCTCCGTCACCTTCAACACGCTGATGGATCATCTCTCCGTCGAGTCGCGCTTCGCGTTAAAGCATTTGGTCTCGCCCACGACGAACGAATTTGGTCCGCAGATGTCGGGCACGTTCAGTTGGCAGAGCGCCACGCTGCTGTTCACGCCCGACAAGCCGCTGGAGTTCAACGCGACTTACGTCGTGCAACTGTCCGCAGGCGCGCAGGACGTGAACAAGATCGCGGCGACGAAGAACAATAACAACTGGACGTTCCGCACGGTCGCCAAACCCGATGTCGCTTCGTCCGTGCCGAGCAACGGCGCGCAGGACAGCAAAGACATTCGGCAGGGCTTGCTCATTCACTTCACGTCGCCGATGGACAAGGAGAGCGTGAAGATCAGCATCGCGCCGACCCTCACGAATCAATTCATCTTCTGGCAGAGCAGCGACAAGCAAGGCGGCGACCCTTCGGCAGGCTCAGGGCAGGCTCTAAGCGCGCGCATCAGCGGTGGCTGGCAAGCGTCCACCCCTTACGTCGTGACGGTCAGCGGCGAATCGCGCGGCCGCTATGGCGACAGAGTGGGCCACGATGTCGTCATCAAGTTCACGACGGCGCCACTCGACCCGACCGTGACGCTCAACGTGCCGGGCATGATGGGCATGTACGACGTGAACGGCGCGCAGTTGATGTACGCGACCTACGTCAACATGGACAAGATCAATTACTCGCTCTCACGCGTCGAGCGCGACGACTTTCTCAAGCTCATCGGGCGCGACAGTTTCCAATTGTGGCAGAACTATAAGCCGCCAGCGGCAAACAAACTGCGTGACTGGACCCAAGCGGTCAGCACGTCCTTGAACGCCGCGCGTCTCGTCTCGACCACGCTGACGACGGGCGCTCCGCTTGCGGCGGGTGTGTATTACCTCGAAGCAAATGCCAGCGCCAACGCGGCGGGCAAAACTTGGGACAAGCATCTGCTGGTCGTGACGGGCGTGAACCTCGCGCTCAAGCGCACGAGCAGCGAGGCGCTCGTGTGGGCGACCGATTTGAAAACGGGCAAGCCTGTGGCCAACCTGCCGCTCACGCTGTTCGGCAGCGCGAGCACAGCGATTGAGTCGGGCCAGACCGATGCGGATGGCGTGTATCGCACGGCGCTCAATAACGTGCGCGTATTCGATGCGGTGTTCGCGATCAGCGAGCAGGCTGGGCGCGTGGTCGCGGCAGTCGGCAGTGATTGGAGCAACGGCATCGCGCCGTTCGACTTCTCGCTGCCCGTGCAGTACGAGCCGCAGAAGTATTACGCCAACATCTACACCGACCGTCCGATTTATCGGCCAGGTCAGACGGTGTACTTCAAAGGCATCCTGCGCCGCGACAACGACGTGGATTACAGTTTGCCGAGCGACGTGAGCGCGCTGCCGATTCGCGTGAACGACAGCCAGGGACGCGAAGTCTATTCGCAGGCAGTACCGCTCGACAAGTTCGGCACGTTCAACGGCGAAGTGAAATTGAGCGAGGTGGCCCGCACGGGCTACTACAACCTCAGTCTGCAACTCGGCGACGCGAAGTCGGGCAACCAGCAACTGTACAGCAGCGTCTCGTTCGTCGTCGCCGAATATCGCAAACCAGAGTTCGACGTGAACGTGAAGAGCGACAAGACGGAGTACATCGCCGGAGAGACGATCAAAGTGGACGCGCTAACGACGTATTTCTTCGGCGGCGCGGTGAGCGATGCGAACGTGACGTGGCGCTTGCTGAGCGACGACTTCTTCTTCCAACCCGCCAATGTGAAAGGCTATTGGGATTTCACCGATACCGATCTGCTGCAAAATCGCAAACAGGTTGGCGGCGTCATTCGCGACGGCAAAAGCAAGACCGATAGCGCGGGCAACTTCCATATTGAAGTGCCGGCCGACCTGCGGGACTACCCGCTCAGTCAAAACTTCACGATTGAAGTCGAAGTGACCGACATCAACAATCAGTCGGTGGCGAATCGCATCACGCTGCCCGTGCACAAGGGACAGTTCTACATCGGACTCAAGCCACAGCGCTATGTCGGCACGATGGGCGTCGCGCAATCGTTTGATGTGCTGAGCGTTGACCCACAAGGCAAAGCAGTCGGCAACAAGCCACTAACAGTTTCATTCTACGAGCGGCAGTGGTTCAGCGTGCGCGAGAAGCGTGAGGACGGCAACTTTTACTGGACGAGTCACTACAGCGATACGCTCGCGGCCAAGCAGGACGTGACCACGAACGCCGACGGCGTGACGCTCGCGCAGTTCACGCCGAGCAAGGGTGGCGTCTATCGCATCGTCGCCGAAGGCAAGGACGCGAACGGCAACTCGATTCGCAGCGCGACGTATCAGTGGGTGGCGAGCAGCGGTTTTGTAAACTGGCGGCAGGATAATAATGACCGTCTTGAACTCGTGAGTGACAAGAAGCAATACGCCGTCGGCGAGACGGCCGAGATTCTCATCCCCGCGCCGTTCGCGGGCGCGGAAGCCTTGCTCACTATCGAGCGCGGCTCGATTCGCGAAGTGAAGCGCATGACCTTGCAGGGCAACAGCGAGAAAGTGTCCGTGCCGATTCGCGCCGACTACGCGCCGAACATTTTCGTGTCGGTGATGCTCGTCAAAGGACGCGGCGGTGCGACCGTGCCGGCCCAATTCAAGCTGGGCTACGTCGCCCTCGAAGTGAACACGGCGCAGAAAGAACTCAACCTCAAACTCACGTCGGACAAGCAGAAGGTTGGACCTGGCGACAAGGTGACGTACATCGTCGAAGCGATGGACGCGAGCGGCAAACCCGTCGTCGCGGAGTTGTCGGTCGCGTTGGTGGACAAAGCAGTGCAGTCGCTCGCGAACGACACGAGCCAGTCCGCGCTGCAAGCGTTCTATGGACGACGCGGCTTGGCCGTGCAGACCGCGACAACGCTTGTGCGTTCCGTCGAGCGATTGAATGAAACGGTGCAGGCGAATTCCAAAGGCGGCGGTGGTGGCGGCGCTCAGGCGGCGCTGCCCGCCGTGCGCCGCAACTTCCTCGACACGGCGTACTGGAATGCGAACGTGACGACGGATGCGTCGGGCAAAGCGCAGGTGAGCGTCACGCTGCCCGACAATCTGACGACGTGGAATTTGACCGCGAAGGGCGTGACGATGAGCACGCTGGTCGGCGAAGCGCGCACGGACGTGATTGCGACCAAAGACTTGCTCGTGCGTCCCGTCACGCCGCGCTTCTTCGTCGTCGGTGACCAAGCCCAGATTGAAGCCGTCGTGAACAACAACACTGATGAAGCATTGATGGTCGAAGTGAATCTCGAAACGAACGCCTTCGATGCGAAAGGGCCGCTGCAAGCCACAACCGTGAAGGCGCACGACAAGGGCAAAGTGCAGTGGTTCGGCATTATCAAGCCCGTTGACGAAGTGACGTTGAGATTCACGGCAACGTCGCTAAACGGTTCACGCCCGCAAGATTCAATTGAGTACAAGATTCCTGTCAAGCGCGCTGAATCAGCCGAGACGGTTGCGACGGCGGGCCAGGTCGAAATCAAGATTGCCGAGCAAATCAAACTGCCCGCCAACGCAGACAAGAGCGCGGGCGCGTTGCAGATTGAACTCAGCCCGTCGCTCGCCGCCGCGAGCCGCAGCAGTCTGAAGTATCTCGAATCATTCCCGTATGCGTGCGCCGAGTGTGTCGTCAGCAGTTTCTTCCCGAACATCGCGACCTACGCCGAACTAAAGAAACTCGGCATCGAGCGCGACGACTTGCGCAAACAACTCGAAGCGAACATCGCGCACGACATCCCGCGGTTGTACGCGCTGCAAAACGGCGACGGCGGCTGGGGCTGGTGGCAGAACGACCAGAGCCGCCCGATGCTCACCGCATATGCGCTGCTTGGCTTGAACTTGGCGAGCAAGTCGGGCTTCGCCGTTGACCAGCTGGTGATGAATCGCGCCGAGCAATCTCTGATTCGCACGTTCGAGAAACCGGTTGACGCGAAATTTGGATACGAGTACAACGAGCGCGCGTTCGTCATCTTCACGCTGACCGAGATGGGCCGCAACTACACCAGCCGCGCGGTCAATCTGTTCGAGCAGCGCGCGAACCCTTCGGCAGGCTCAGGGCAGGGTCTCGCCAACTACGGCAAGGCATATCTGCTGATGGCGATGGCCACGCTGAAGTTGCCGCAAGCGCAAACCTTGCAGAGCGAGTTGACGAGCGCGGCGATGCAGAGCGCGGCGGGCGTACACTGGGAAGAAGCCAAACCCGATTACTGGATGATGAACACCAACACGCGCTCGACGGCGATTGTCATCATGGCGCTCGCGCGAAGCGATCCGAAGAATGCAACGCTGGCGAACGCGACGCGCTGGCTCATGGCCGCTCGCAAGGCGGGCCACTGGGAGACGACACAGGAGACCGCGTGGGCCGTACTCGCGCTGACCGAGTACATGCAAGAGACGGGCGAGTTGAACGGCAACTACACGTATCAAGTGTTGGTGAATGGCAAGTTGGTTGAAGGGGATGTGAAAGTTGATAAGTCGAATATTGATCAGCCGCACGTCGTGAGCGTGCCGCTCAAAGACTTGGTGCAGGATGCGGCGAATGAGTTGCTCATCTCGCGCGGCGCGGGCGATGGCAAGTTGTATTACAGCGCTAACCTACAATACTTCTTGCCCGCCGAGAACATTCCCGCATTGAACAAAGGCATCCTCGTCGGACGGCAGTATTACGCCGTTGACCAAGCCACGTTGAAGCCGACCGTGACAACGGATGCGATTGCGAGCGCGAAGATTGGCGATTACGTGCTGGTGAAGTTGGTCGTCGTCGCGCCGAGCGACATGAACTATCTGGTGCTGGAAGACCCGCTGCCCGCAGGCTTCGAGGCGGTGGACACGACGTTAAAGACAGCGAGCATCGCCGCGCAGAAAGGCGGCTTGAAGCAGCAGCAACCGCAGCCAGCGTCAGGCGACGACCGCTACTTCCAACCGTACTGGACGTACTGGGCGCACTCCGAAGTGCGCGACGACCGCGTGTCGGTGTTCGCGACGTATCTGGGGCGCGGCACCTACGAGTACACGTATATGATGCGCGCCAGCGTCGCGGGCGAGTTCCGCACGCTGCCCGCGCGCGCGTGGCAGATGTACTTCCCCGACGTGCAGGGCAGGAGCGAGGGCGCGAAGTTTCAGGTGCTGCCGTGATGCAACTTGAAGATGAGGGCGGCAGTTGAACTGCCGCCCTCATTTTCTGAAGGGGTCTAATGCGACTTACCGTGCTGTTGATTTCAGTGCTCGTGTTCGTATGCGTGATTGGTTGTGAATCACAATCCACAACGCCTGAACCGCCAACCGTAACGCCGACGCCAATTGTTCAGAACACCGCAACTCCACGCGCGACACCAACGCTCGTTGCTCGACTGACGATTGTGCCTACGACCACACCGACCAATATACCGCTCCCCATTCACCGGACGTACAACGTTGTGGTTAAGCATTCGTGCGGAATGTCAGCCAACGGTGTCAGTGGCATCACACAGGACGGAGGATTCGCTTTGTGTTTTGAAGAACCGGGTTTCTTCGAGCAACAGAGCAATCTGGATTATTTCGTTCTGATAGTGACGCATACTTGGTCGGAGCCACGACTGGAAGTGTTCCGCTATCACATCCTTGAAGGCATTGCGCCAACACCTACAGCAACTGCAACTGCCACAGCAGGGCCGTCGCCAACCCGCAACCCGCGCGTGACGCCGATTCTTGGAGCGCATTCGTTCGCAACTCCCACTACTGTCCGAACGATTCGCATCAATGTTGACGGCTACTGCGCCGCGCCGACCAACTCGGCCGCACTCGACCGAGTGAATGTGTGCTTTGTGGTACCACCTGGCCGCGATGGACAAGGGAATATTGAGTATTGGACGATTACGCTCACGCGAGATTACACGCCAACTGCAAAGTACGGTTTGGTTGAGTGGGCAACGCCAATGCCGTGAGTATTTGCATCAACGTGAGCGCTTGCACCCGTGAGCAACATGCCGGCGCTGGAGCATTCCCGCAGATGACTGGGCCAGCCGCCAAGTCATCACCACGTTGACACTTGGCGGTTTTGTTTTGCCTCTTACGTGCCATTGAATGCGCCGCCGCCAGAGCGAGCAAAGTATAATGAATGCTGTAAGGAGAGGCTCGTATGCTGGTGCGTGTGGTGGCTCTGCTGACGATAATGCTCGCGATGGCTTGCACGGCTTCTCAAGGGCCCAACTCACCGCTGCCAAGCGGCGCTCCCACACCGGTCGAAATTATCATCCTGCCAACCGACGATGCGGCTGCCGCACCGAAACCGGTGGTCACGCCGAGCGTGCCGAAGACGCCCACGCCGCTGCCGACATCCGTCGCGCCGCTGCCCGCGCTGCGCGTCGAAGGGGCGCAGATTATCCGCACTGATACCCGCCAACCGGTTTGGCTCAAAGGCGCGAACGTCGTCGAATTCTGGAGCAGTGGCCCGCACACGTTCGCCCATCTGTATGAAAAACGCGGCTTGAAGAAAGTCGTCGAAGGAAAATGGGGATTGAACTTCCTGCGCGTCGCGCTCGACATTGAAACCTTTGATGGCTACGTTTCCGAGCTGGACAAGTTGCTCGACTTCGCCAGCGCGCAGGGCATCTACTGTCTGCTCGTGCCGTTCGCCAGCACGTCGGAGCCGACGCGCGACGAGAACCATCTGCCGATCCCCGATCAGCGCGTCGCCGACTTCATGGGAACGTTGGCGGCGCGCTATGCGCAGCGCACGAACGTGTTGTATGGCCTCTGGAACGAATCACATCCCGAAAGCATCACCGGCCTCTCGAATGACATGAGCCAGGCATGGCAGTTGTGGATGGATGCGGCGACTAATGTGGCGAGCGCCATCCGTCAGCGCAACGCGCAAGCCTTGATCATTGCGCCCGGCGGTGTGCTCTATTCCAGAGATTTGAGTTATTACCGCACGCACCCGCTGCCGTTCGATAATTTGAGCTACGACGTGCACGACTACTATGCGCCGCCCACCTACGCGCCAGAGTATCCGTATTCAAGAGAGATGTGGACGTGGGTTATCAATCGCTATCCGCTGATGCTCAACGAATTCGGCGGCGCGTGCTGCACGGTGAGCGTGCCGCCGGTGCAGAGCGAGCACGACATTCAATACATCCACGATGTCTTTCAAATCGTCAACAGCCATCCGCAGTTTGTTCATTACGCGCTGTGGGTGTTGGACAGCGCCGACATCGGCGGCACATTCGACGGCGCATTCGACCTGACGCCGCGCGGCCGAGTGCTGCTCGACGATTTGCGCGCCCATCCGCCCACACAATTCCGTCCGTGAGCGAGCAGTCACATTGTGATACAATCAGCCTCAAAATTCACCGTTCCCAAAGGTTGAGATTGGTTGATGCGCACTTCAACCCATCAGATTGCCGTGTTCGAAGAAGGGTTCATGCTGGTCGGCGTGGACTTCGCCGACGTGAAAGACAAAGGCGCAGACAAAGTCTGGCAGGTCATCCAGCAGCACCCGCGCATTCAGGCGCGCGACATGCCCGTCGTGATTGTGTATCGAGGCGCGGACGGCAAGATGCGCGCGTACGGCGAGCGCAAGCTAGTCAAATCTGTCACCTCGATGCGCTTCCGCGACATCAACTTTGGCCATGAGGTCACGCTCGAATGGGCAGATACACTCAAACCTACAAGCGATCACGAGCAAGATAACTCGAACGAGACATCTGAATAATGCGAGCGCCCACGTCGAACGTCCAGACACACGGATCGCAAAGCCGCCAAGCCGTATCAGCCTACTCATCGTCTTGGCGATTTTTATTGGGCTGCACTTGCGAGAGCGCAGCCGCCTGGTTATAATGCGCTGCTAGAAAAATGCACACACCTCATTCGACATCCAAAAACACGGTCCCGCCAGCGGACTGGCTGCACCTGCGCCGCTCCATTGCCGCCTGTCTGCTCGGCACGTTCGCGCTGCGCATGGCGGCCGGCATCATGGGCAGCATGTTGCAGCTGTACTTCGATTGGATTGACAGCCACGTGGAGCCGATCTCGTTCACGATGCGCGGCATCGTCATCGGCGTGTTCTTCCTGCCCGAGCTCATCGGCTCGCCGGTGCTTGGCGCGTGGAGCGACAAGTACGGGCGCAAGTTGTTCATCTTGCTGGGTCCCATCACGGGCGCACTGGCTGTGCAGATCACCGCGCTGACGACGCTCTTGCCGCTGCTGGCGGTGACGCGCTTCCTCGAAGGACTCTCGACCGCGAGCGCGATACCCGCGACGCTCGGCTATTTGTCCGAAGTGACCGCGCACGACGATCACTTGCGCGGGCGCGTGGTCGGTCTGTTCGAGATCGCGACGCTGGGCGGAACGATTGCCGGCATCTTGCTCGGTGGACCATTGTTCGATGCGTTTCAAAATCACGCGTTCACGCTGAATAGCCTTTTCTATCTGCTTAGCCTCGCCATCTTCTTCTTCGGCATGAGGGCGCACACACGCCATCCGCAGCAATCCGCCGTTGACGAACTGCGCACGGTGCTGCACGAGATGCGCAAGCTGCGCATGGTCATACGCATCGCGTTCGCGCCGATTGCCGCCGCGTTCACGTCGGCGCGCATCTTGCGCTTCGTGCCTGCGTGGCTGGCGATCAACATGGTGCTCGGCGTGTGGTTGAATAGCGTCGTGGGGCAACTGGTGAACAAGACACATTCGTTCCCGGGCCAACTGCTGTTCGGCCTGCTGCGCGAATCAGCCAATCAAGGCACGCAGGTTTCGCTTGGCTCCGGCGTGCTGCTCGGCATCTTCGGTTTAGGGGTGTTCGTGTGGAGTCTGGTGCTGGGCCGCTTCCGCCGCACGAGCGTGATGTTCGCGTCGTCGGTGGGACTGTTCGCGCTCGTGGTGATCCTGTTCCTCATCAATCACGCCGACAGTGTGAGTGACCCGATCATTTCACCGCTGCTGTTCGTCGGCGCGCTGGCGCTGATGGTCGTCAGCGGCTTCACGCCCGCGGCGCTCACCTACCTCGCCGACCTGACGGAGGACGCGCCGAATGATCGCGGAGCGATTATGGGGCTGTACTCGGTCTTCTTCGGCTTGGGCCAGTTCATTGGCCAGTTGCTGGGCGGTCCCTTCGGCGACTGGCAGGGCTTCGACGGTATTCTCATTCTGACCATGCTGCTCGGCATGGTGGCGATCATCACGCTGTTGCGCTTGCACGGCGTCGAGCGCGCACACTCGATGACGGCGATGACGGCGGAATAACGGAGTACAGGCGACTAAAGTCGCGCCTGAGTAGCCTTCGGCTGATAGTCCGCACAGGCGGACGTTCGGCTGCAAGTCCCTCAGGCGCGAATTCATTCGCCCGCATTTCTTGCCCTTACGTTTTCACCAGCGCACGCAACTGCTGTAACTGCTCGCGCAGTTGTCTGCGCTCTCCGTTTGCCAGCAGTGCCTCAGCCCGCTTGAGCGACTCCTGCGCCGCCGCGCGCTCACCACGCTGTAAAAATAATTCGGCCAAATGTAATTCAATATGTATTTGTAAATGCTGTGCGGGCAAGCGTGCTGCCTCGCCGCGTGCGCGGTTGAGCAGCACCAGCGCCTCGTCCAGATCGCCGCGCGCGCGTGCGACGAGTCCGAGATTCATGTGTGTGTTGGCGACGTGCGCCGCATTCTCGTTGCGCTCGGCTTCGTGCAGCGCGCGGTTGAACCATAGCGCCGCGTCGTCGAATTGTTCCTCCGCCAGCGCAATCTCTCCGCGCGTGCTGTACAAATATTGCAGCGGCACTCGCAGCGCGCGCGACTCGGCGCGCGCCAAGCCTTGCTTGATATGCTCGTGTGCTGCGAGCCGGTCGCCGTCGAGCAGCGCATGGTATGCTGCATTGTTCAACGACAGGATGACTTGAAAGTCATCGGCGGCGGCGGCGCCCAATGCGATGGACATCTCGAACGCAGCACGCGCCAGAGCGAGTTCGCCGCGCTCCGCATACGCATTGCCCAGAATGAAGCGCGCGCGTCAACTGATGCTTGGCTGCGATGTGAATCGCTTCGTTAAGGTTACGCTCGGCGTCTGCGATGGACTTGCCGCTGTCGAGCCGACTGGAGCCGAGCAGCAAATGTGCGAGCGCGTGCGAAGCAGGATCGGCATCCGTATCGCTGTACGCGAGGCTGCGCTCCATCCACTCGCGCCCCTCCTCAAAACGCTCGGACGCCATGAACGCCTCAGCCAGATTCAGAGACGCACGTGCCGCGTTGTGCTGATCGTTGTTCGCCACGAACTCGGCGTATGCCGACTCGAACGCTTCGCGCGCGGCGGCCAGTTCACCCAGTCGCAGCAGCGCATCGCCCAACCCTAAGCGCCGCAATGGCGTCGGCTCGTACTGCAATGCTTGCTGATAAAACTGCGCACTCTCATTCGGCGCGGCGACGTTGAGCGCGTGTCTTGCCGCCTGCTCGAAGAGGTGCGCCGCGCGCACGCCGTCGCCGCCCTGCGCGTAATGCGCGGCGATGCGTCCCGCCTGCGGCGTATGTGCTTGTGCCAATTCGAGCGCCGCCGCAGCGCGCCGATGGAGGAACGCGCGGCGTGCGCTGCTCAAGCCATTGCGCACGACGGTGGCGATGAGCGGATGCGCGAAGACGTAATGCCCGTCATGCTCGATCAATTCGGCTGTACTCAACAATTCGTCCAGCGCATCCAACGTCTCGCCTTCGCTGCGTCCGCTTGCGTGCGCGAGCGCGCGCACGTCAAAATCGCTTTCAAGAATCGCGGCGGCTTGCAAGACTTGACGCGCCAACTCCGACAGATGCGCAATGCGGGCGCGCAACAATTCGCTCAACGCAGAGGGCAGTTCGCTCGACGAGGCGTGCGCCAACTCGATCAGGAAATAGGGATTGCCGGCGGCTTGTGTTTGCGCGCGCGCCGCGAGCAGCGCATCGCCGCCGTGCCCGCTCCCCGTCGCTACCGTGCGCGTCTGCGCGAGCATATACGAACTGCTCATCTGTTCCATTGACAGCCCCCAGCACATCGCCTACAATGCGCGGCACACACCCGCTTGGAGGTTGCGATGAAGGTCGTGATAATGTTCGTGCTCGTGCCATTTCTCTTGCTCAGCTGCGCCGCGCCAGCCACGCCGACCACACCACCGCAGTCCACAACGACCAGCGCGGGTGTGGGTGCGAGCGCGACGACGGCGCAGCAACCAACCGCTGTACCACAACCGACGGCCACAGTTCAGCCGCCAGCCACGCCAGCACCGAAGCCCACCGATACGCCCAAGCCGCAGCTGTCGCCGACGCCGGGACTGGCAAAAGTCGGCCAGCGCGTTGAGACAAAGGGCATCGCGTTCACCGTCAACAAAGTTACAAAAGCCGACCAGATCGGCGACTTCCAGAAAGCCAAAGCGGGCAGCACTTACGTGATCGTGGACGTGACGATTGAGAATGTCAGCGCCGACAAAGCCCCATACAACCTGTTCTATTTCAGAGTCAAAGACGCTGATAGCTTTGAATACAGCGCGACCATCAACGTTAGCAACGATGCGCTCAAGTCAGGCGAACTAGCGAAGGGCGAAAAGGTGCGTGGCACGGTGGCGACCGAAGTGCCAGCCGCCGCCAAAGGGTTGGTGCTCAGCTACGCGCCACTGGTCGTCGTGGGCGGCTACACGATCCGCGTGGACTTGGGTCTGTAGTGCATTCTGCTCAATAAAAAAACACAAACGCCCCTCGATACGAGGGGCGTTCTACTTCACCGATCAATCTCTACTCCTCACTCGCAACCTCGCGCACCATCTGCATCATCGTGTCCAGCCGCGCGTGCGCTTCCATTAACGCGCGATACATCGGCTCCTGCAAGTTGTCTTCAGTCAGCGCGCGCTGCGCGACGGCGATCATCTCGCGCCAATCCTGCTGTGCGCGACAGGCGTCCAACAGATTGCCCAATGCACGCAAGTACAACTGCGAGAACCGCTCGCGCTCGCTCGTCAACCACAACTCGAACTCAGACGAATCGGCGAGGACAAAGCCGTCGAGCAACGGTCCCCGATACAACGAGACGAGAGACTGGAGATTGCGTGATTCAGACTCGCGTCTCCAATCTCTCGTCTCTCGTCTCTGTAGTTCCCTTGCATCTACCCAAATGTCCGCACTCAGCGCAAGCCGATCACCATCCGCTTCAATCACGTCATCGCCCAGCGACTTGCGAATCGTCCACAGTGTGTTGCGCAGATTCTTGCGTGCAGCATCGGACGTGCTCTCGCCCCACAGCAAGCCGATCACACGTTCGCGTGTCTGCGTGGTGCGCGCGAGCGCGAGCATGGCGAGCAGCGCGATGGCTTTCGCGGTATTCAGTTCGATAGGCTGATCGTCGCGCGTGAGCAGTGGTTGGCCGAGTAGGTGCAGACGCAATGGCATGAGGAGTATTATGCCACAAGCTGACGGGCGAACGAGGACAGAGGACGGAGGATTACCGACGCATTACGAGGAATGGCAGACGATGCACGAAACTTGAACGACCAGTGACGAACGACTAAGGACGAACGACCAGCGACGAACGACTAACTTCCATCATCCGTCCGTGGTCGTCCGTTTCAAGTTGTTGCTCGTCGAGCGGACGCCGCGCGCGCGCGTGCCGCCTTCGACGGGTGGCGTGTTCGCTTCTTTGCGGCGCGATTGTTGCTCGTCCAGACGACGCTGGCGCAACTGCGCTTCGGAGCCGACGCCGTAGGCATCCTCTTCTTTGCTGCCGCGCGCCATCGCCGCGCGCATCGCGAGTTGATGCGTGATCTGATATTCCAACTCGAAGCAGTCCACCAGCGAGTCAATCCAAATTTCGTTTGCGGGAATATACTGGTAACTGAGGTCGTTGCCGGAGAATCCAAAGTCGGGGAAGATGTCGCGGCGAATGTGCGAGCCGTCCACGATCCAGATCGTCAAGCCTTTGCTCACGCGCAGACGATAACGATAAATGTCGCGCAGTTCTACTTTGTCGCCGATGTCTTCGATTTCCTGCGTGCCGTGCACATCCACCGACGGCATCGGCTTTTGCATGAGTTCGTGCTGCTGGCAGACACGCCGCATCTTGCGCCGCAGATCGAGCTCGAGCATCAATGCGGAAGTGTGCGCGCGGTCATACGACAAGCCTTTCGACTGCATCAGGTGGCGTTCGTGCAGCTCGTGCTCGAGCGCATACTCGTACTCTTCCGAACTGGTCGCGCCGTCCACCCACGCTTCGCCGGGCGGAACGAAGCGATAACGCTGATCGTTGCCGCCTTCCAGAAATTCGTCGAAGACGTGAGCGCGCACGCGCGACCCGTCCACGACCCACACCTGCATATCTTGTTGTCGTCCCATCTTGCGCAGATAGACTCGCTGCAATTGAATCGGCTCGCCCTCTGCGGGCATCGTGATGTCCACCTTCGGTTGACGCGCGCGCGGCATGTTGTCTGCTCCTGGGTGTGAGATCAATTCATTGTAACATGCTCAACTGAATACGACCGTCTTCAGTTGTTACGTCTTGTATGCAAATTTGGCGCGGTCGACACTGCGCTCAGCCATATCAAACGCGCGCGAGAGAACATCGCGCGATGCAGCAACAAAAAACCTGTCCGCCGCTGGGACAGGTCAGGAGACAAATGTTGATTGATTATCTTTGGCGGATAGTCAACCTAAATGATAAGCGCGCAGCCAAAGACAAAATAGCCTCACGGTTTTACGTGCCTTTCACGACATTACGCGGCGCGGCGCACGTCGTAAGCACGTTGGGCTGACGCTTGGCTCCTGCGTTGAGCAAAAAACGTGATCGCATCACGGCGGCTGCTGACGTTGAGCTTGGCGAGGATGTTGTGCACATGATTCTTCACCGTGCCGAGTTCAATCGTGAGCCGCTCCGCGATGTCGGCATTGCTCAAGTCTTGTGCCACCAAGCGCAGCACTTCGCGCTCGCGCGGCGTGAGCATCGCCGAGGGCATCGGCGGCGTGTAGGTGCGGGCGCCTGCCGATTTGCAAATCTCCGCCAACTGCGCGATGCGCGAGATGAGCACAGCCGCCATGTCGGGTGAGACGAGCGCCTCGCGGCTGTGCGCCGCGCGCAGCGTGACGAGCATCGCTTCGAGCGAATCTTCTTTCAAGACGTACCCCGTCGCACCTGCTTCGACATAACGCAGGATGTCCGCCTTCGCGGCGGATAGACCGACGATAACGACGCGCACGAACGGATGTGTGCGCGCCACCGTGCGCGTCAGCTCCAATGCGCCGTCCTTCGGAAGCGTGGCGCTGACCAGCAGCATATTGCAATGCGCGACGAGCGACAGCGCTTCGTCCACCGTCGTCGCGCAGCCGACGACTTCCATATCCGGCTCGTGACTCAACACGTTTACAAAGGCGTTGCCCATCAAGCGGACTTCATCCACCAAGAGCAAACGGATCATTGTGATGACTCCTCGTCGCTAAT
The DNA here is from genome assembly GCA_038198935.1 of Anaerolineae bacterium. Taxonomy (GTDB): domain Bacteria; phylum Chloroflexota; class Anaerolineae; order JACRMK01; family JACRMK01; genus JBBPZQ01. Next base: position 34,091 of record JBBPZQ010000002.1, on the reverse strand, counting down.
TGCGATCCGTGTGCGCCACACACCCGTATCGGTTGTGCCCAACAAATATTGCGGCGCTGCTGCGTCGAGCGAGAGACGGCGCGTCAGCGCATCGCGCGGCGCACTGGCCAGCAGCGACCAGTGATCGCCGCCATTGCGGCTGGCATAAATGCCGAGCGGCAGCACGATCGCATCCATCGGCGCGACGGTGCTGCTGGATGATTGCTCGCCGATGCCGCCAGCCAGCGCAACGTACACGCGCTGCGTATTCACTGGGTCAACTGCCAGCGCGCTGACGGTCAAGCGATTGGCATTCGGCAGTCCCACTGACATTTGCTGCCACGATTGCCCGCCGTTGATGCTGCGATACAGTCCATTGGCAAGCGACCCCGCGAACATCACGCGCGCATCGGCAACGGCGAACGCTGTGGGCGATTCAGGCGTGCGCCCAACAGACTGCCACACGCCATCACGCAGCGAGTACAGCGTGCGCGCACTGGCGGCATACACGTCGCCATTCGTGGGCGCAATGGATACGATGAGCAATTCGCTTTCGTCTATGCCGACAGCAGTGGCAATGATGCGACGCCATTCGACTTCCGTGCGAGCCGCTCCACTGTCGAGCGCGCCAACGCGCGCGGCGGTATTGCTGCCATCCAAAAATAGTGTGTGCGGCGCGACGAGCATGGACGTAGACGAGGAGAGCGTCATGTACATTAGCATCGCTGCAACTGCCAGCGCGAACAGCCACCACGTCGGGTATCCATTTAGTGGTGTGTGGGCTGGGCGCGATGCATGAGTATCACGGTACATTTAACGTGCCTTTCACAGCAACTTCCCACCTGCGGCTATCCAGTTTTTTTGACATTTTTTTGACATGTGGTACTGAAGTGAAATGGGAGATGCCACACAACCAACGTGCCATTTTCAGAGCAGGGGCGGAGGCGGGTGGACCGGATTCTGCAACAATATGGATGGATCAGCCAGCGACGCTTGCGGCTGCGTGCCATGCCACATGACCGGTGCGTCGCTGCGACTGCCGCCTTCGAGACGCTGCTTGAAGACGTCGGTGATCTTTTCAAATTCATTCGACTTGTCAAAGAAGTAATCCGCGCCTGCGCGCAGACAGCGGTCACGATATTGATCGTATGGATAGTTGGTCAGGATGATGACCAGCGGCGGCGGCGGCGTTTGGCGGATCTCCAGCAGCACGTCAATCCCGTTGCCGTTTGGCATGTGAATGTCGAGCACCACCGCGTCAGGTTGCAATCGCTTGATCTCGCGAACCGCTTCGGGCGCATCGCTGGCTTGCCCAACGACTTCGACGCCGACGATCTCAGTCAACATGTTCACGACACGCGAACGAACGGCGGGGGAATCATCGGCAACGAATACCTTCATAGGAATAAAATCTGTTGGAGTTAAGATACTGCACCTCAACGCGCCCAACTTTGAAACATCCCGATTAGGATACAGTGGGCAGATACAGAAAGATATAGGAAAAAGTTTGATTTTGATGTAGTAGTTTTGCGGATAGCCGTGTCGTCTTTTGTACTACGCTAACAACATTTTGAGTCCGGTCAGCCAGCGCACAACCGACCAGACGCTCTGTCGCTTTCCTGTTCGCTCATGAATCATGGTAAAATCCTGCGCGCGCAGTGTCCTCGAAAAATGGATTGCCTCAGCACAACATGAAATTCTGCATGGTCACCACGTTCTATCCGCCCTATCACTTCGGCGGCGACGCGACGTACATCTATCGGCTGACCAATGAACTCGCGCGGCGCGGGCATCAGGTGGATGTCATTCACGACCGCGATGCCTATTACGTGCAGCACCCTGCCGAGCCGACGCAATGCTATGAACAGCATCCAAACGTGAGCGTGCACGCACTCAAGTCGCGGGTCGGCGCGCTCTCGCCGCTGGCCACGCAGCAGACGGGCCGGCCGTGGTTCAAATCGAAGATCAAGCGCTTGCTCGAAGCGAACACGTACGACGTGATTCACTTCCACAACATCTCGCTGATCGGGCCCGCGGCGCTGGCATATGGGCGCGCGCTCAAGCTGCAAACACTGCACGAGCATTGGCTCATCTGCCCGATGCACGTCTTGTGGAAATTTGATCGCGAGGTCTGCACGCACCGCCAATGCTTGCTGTGCACGCTGCACGGCAGACGACCGCCGCAGTGGTGGCGCTACACGGGACAACTCGCGCGCCAACTCGCGCACGTGGACCGCTTCATCGCGCCGAGCCGCTTCACGCGCCGCAAGCACCTCGAAGGCGGCATCGCCGCGCCGATTGACGTGCTGCCCTACTTTCTGCCGCGCGACGATGCGCCCGTCGCCGAGCGTTCGCCGCATCCGCGTCCATATTTTTTGTTCGTCGGGCGCTTGGTAAAAATCAAAGGCGTGCAGACGCTATTCCCAATTTTCAAAAACTATCCACACGCCGACTTGCTCATCGCCGGCGAAGGCGAGTACGAGCCGACGCTGCGCCAACTCGCGCGCGACGTGCCGAGCGTCAAGTTCATCGGCGCGCAGCCACACGCCCAACTGCGCGCGTATTACCGGCACGCCATCGCGACGATCATGCCTTCGATTTGCTACGAAGTGTTCGGCATCGTGCTGATCGAATCGTTTGCGATGCGCACGCCGGTGATCGTGCGCGATCTCGGCGGCATGCCCGAAGCCGTCGAGGATTCGCAGGGCGGCTTCACGTTTCGCACGGACGACGAACTAACGCAAGCGATGGCGCGCGTGCAGAATGATCCCGCGCTGCGCCACACACTCGGTGAGAACGGATTCGAGGCATATCTGCGCCTGTGGAATGAAGAGCCGCACCTGCAAAAGTATTTTGAGATCGTCGAGAGCGTAAAGAGGAGGAAAGTGAACAGTGAAGGGTGAACAGTGCATTGCTGGCTGTTCACCCTTCATTGTTTACCGTTCACTGACTTATGGATCGCCTTCGCGTTGCCCTGATCGGCTGTGGCGAGATTGGCGCGGTGCGCGCCGATGCGCTCGCGCGTTCACCTGACGCGCAGCTCGTTGTCGCGTGCGATGTGGACGCGCAACGGGCTGACGCGATCGCCGCGAAGCATCGCGTTGCCGCATCAGCCCACTGGCGCGAGGTGATCGCGCGCGACGACGTGGACATCGTGGACGTGGCAACGCCAACCAAGTGGCACGCCGAGATTGCCATCGCCGCCGCGCAGCAACACAAGCACGTGCTGGTCGAGAAGCCCATCGCGCGCACGGTGGACGAAGCGCAGCAGATGGTCAGCGCGGCGCGCGCGTGTGGCGTGAAGTTGAAGACGGGCTTCAATCATCGCTACTATCTCGCGGTCGAAGCAGCCAAGCGGGCGCTGGACGCCGGTGAGATCGGCGAGTTGATGTTCGTGCGCAGCACCATCGGCCACGAAGGCGGCGACGAATTTCTGGCAAAGTGGATTACCAACGCCGAGATCGCGGGCGGCGGCACGTTGCTCGACAACGGCATTCACATTCTCGATCTAACGCGCTACTTTCTCGGCGAGGTTTCCGAAGCGCAGGGACTGGTCACACGCGCGCGTTGGGACGTTGCGCCGCTGGAAGATAATGCGTTTGCGCTGTTTCGCTCACCTGATGGTAAAATCGCCTCCGTGAGTTCGAGTTGGACCGAGTGGGCCGGTTATCGCTTCATGCTCGAAGCATATGGCACGCACGGTTTCGTGCGCGCGGCATATCCGCCGATGCGCGCGACCATCGGCGTTAATCAAATCAGCGGTCGCCCGGCGCGCAAACGTCATTTACTCTTCCCAATGTTTCAAGTCAAAGAGCGGCTGTATTCGTATTGGTACACGTCGCGCACGACGTTCGCGCGCGAGTTCGGCGATTTCGCGCAAGCCATCCGCAACAACACGGACGTGTTCTCCAGCGGCGACGACGGTTTGCGCGCAAACCAGATGGCGTTCGCGGTCTATGAGTCGGCGCGAACGGGCGCGCGTGTGCAACTTATGAATGGCAGATAGTCTATGTCAAACAGCGAACAGCAATCGGCGACGAGCGATGGGCATGAAGCGCTGAGCGCGCCATCGGCGGCCACGAATGGTGGGCCGCAAACAACCCGCGAACCATCTGCGGTGGGTGACGAATCGTCCGCCGTCAGCCAACAACTATCGTCCAACGAACCAACCAACCTACCAACTGACCAACCAACTTCATTCCCCCTGCCTTTGCATCGCTTGCCCGTTCTCACCTATCACTCGCTCGACGATAGCCATTCGCCGATTTCAGTTGCGCCGCTGCACTTTCGCTGGCAGATGGAATACCTGTACGCGGCTGGCTGGCGCACGCTGACACTGAATGAATTTCTCGCGGGACACGCGCGCGGCGAATGGGAGCCGAAAACATTTCTGCTCACCTTTGACGACGGCTTTCGCAATTCTATGGAGCAAGCCTATCCGGTGCTGCGCACTCTCGGCTTCAGCGCGCTCATCTTTGCGATTCCCGATTGGGTCGGCGCGACGAACGATTGGCGCACGCAGCCGAAATGGGTTCCGCGCTTGCCGCTGCTGACATGGACCGACCTGCGCATGATGGCGGACGGCGGCATGGAACTCGGTGCGCATACGCTGTCACATCCGTGGCTCACGGCGCTGGCGGATGCGCGCGCCGCCTACGAAATCACGGAAAGTCAGCGCGTCATCCAACAGCGAGTGGCTCATCCCGTGCAGGCGTTCGCCTATCCATATGGCGTGAGCACGCGCGCGCTGGAGCGCGTGGTGGGCACTCACTTTCGTGCGGGCTTCGGCTCGACGCTCGGCTTTGCGACGCGGCGCAATCGCCTCACGAAGATTCGCCGCGTTGATCTGTATTACGTGCGCTCGCCGCTCTTCTTCCGCGCGCTCAGCCAAAATTGGCTGAACGTGTATTTGTTCATGCGGCGCTTGGTCCGAATATTTACGCTTAGATATTAGGACGGCTACCCGTGGGGTGTGCCGCTTGGCTGCGCGAGTCGAGTACGATCCATCACGAATACTCTCATGCCGACTGATTGTTCATCTCATGCGTGGTCGCTTAACGATTATGGCAATAACCGTGTGGTCGGAGTCGTGCTCGCGAAAAACGAAGAGGGCACGATTGCCGCTGTGGTGGAGCGCACGTCTCGTTACGTGCACGACGTGGTCGTGATGGATGGACGCTCGACCGATCGCACGGTAGAGATCGCGCAGCGCATGGGTGCGACGGTCTGCGCCGATCCTGGCCGCGGCAAAGGCTCGGCGCTCCGTCAGAGTTTGCACAGCATCAACGCCGACGTACTCGTGTTCATAGACGCCGACGGCTCGCCCGACCCCGCCGACATTCCGCGACTTGCAATGCCGGTCGTCAATGGTGAAAGCGATTTGTGTGTGGGCAGTCGCTTCGCTGGCGGCAGTGAAGAGCTCTCGATCAGCGTGAGCCAACTGATTCGCACCATTGGCAATATCTTGATGAACATCGCCATTAATCGCCGCTGGCACGTTTACTTGAGCGACACGCTCAACGGCTTTCGCGCGGTGCGCCGCCAAGCCGCGCTCGCCGTCGCGCTGCGCGAAGACACGCACACCATCGAGCAAGAGATGGTGATGAAGATGCTGCGTCACGGCTACCGCGTGATGAACGTGCCGACGCACGAGTACGCGCGCCAGTTCGGACGCAGCCACATCAACATCTGGCGCGAGTGGCCCAAGTTTGTGTGGTGCGTGTTCGTGAACATCGTCCCGCGTGACCGCCCGCAGTGAACCATCGCCCGCTCCAGATCGTCCTCGGACTCGCGCTCGTCGTCTGCGGCGTGCTGCTGCCGCACAGTTGGTACACACCGCTGCCCGCCACCGAGCCGCTGCCGCTCCCGCCGCTCGATGGCATGACGCTGCTGCAACTGTCGTTCGTGCTCGAAGGTGTGCTGCTCGTTGCGCTCGGCGCACTCGGCTGGCATTTCCGTCCTGTGCCCGACATGCAGCGATTGCGCATCAGCACGCCAGCACTCGCAGACACCCTTGCGCACCGAACAGCCATATGGCTGCTCGCCGCGATCAGCGTGCTGGCGCTCGTGTTGCGTCTCATCGGGCTCAACTCCGATTTGTGGATTGACGAGATCGCGCCACTCGTCGCATATGCGCACGCGTCGCTCTGGCAAATTTTCATCACCTATGGCGGCTCGAATCATCACTTGTTAAACACGCTGCTTGTAAAAATTTTTGTGGATGCGCTCGGCGAGCATGAGTGGGTCGTGCGCTTGCCTGCCGTCTTGTTCGGCACGGCGACGATTCCCGCGCTGTACGGGGTCGCGCGCCAAGTGATGTCGCGGCGCAGCGGCCTGCTGGCGGCGCTGCTGCTCGCCGTCTCGTATCATCACATATTCTTCTCGCAGAACGCGCGCGGCTACAGCGCATATTTGTTTTTCTCGCTCGTCTCGTCTGCGCTGCTCGTGCGCGCCTTGCGCGCAGAACGCGCGCGCGACTGGATGCTGTTCATCATCACGACGGTCTTGAACGTCGCCTCGCAACTCATCGGCGCGTTCGTGTTCGCGGCGCACAGCATCGTCGCCGCGCTCGCGCTGCTGGACGTGATGCGACGACGCTCCTCCCCGCTGCCTTTGCTCACGCGTGTGGTCGTGATGTTCGCGCTGGCGGGGTTGCTCGTCTTTCAAACGTATGCTGCCGTGCTGCCGCAGATGTACGCAATCATGAAAACGGTCTATGCCGATCCGGCCGCAGGTTACGCACCCCTCTCGTTGGAGTTTTTTGCCGAGTTGCTGCGCGGCATCGCGGCGGGTTTCAGTCCGAACGTCCTGATCGCCGCGTTGCCTTTGCTGATCGTCGGCGGCATTGCCGCGCTCGTGGGCTTCGTCACGCTGTTGCGCCACAACTGGGCGCTGATGCTCGCGCTGTGTTTGCCCATCGTCGTGCACATGGTTTTTCTGACGGCGCAGAACCTCGTGTTCTCGCCGCGCTTTTTCCTGCTCGCGTTGCCCGTCGCGATCATCGCGGCGGTGCAGGGACTCGACGCTCTGCTCGCGTTCGCGTCAGCAACATTCGCTCGCGGGCAGTCGCCCGACACCACTGTTCGCCGTTCGCTGTTGCCTGTGCTCGTGGCGCTGTTGTGCATTGCCTCGCTGCTGTCGCTCATTCCGTACTACACGATTCCCAAGCAGCCGTATAGCAGCTCACTGACTTACGTTCAATCCGTTCGTCAGTCCGACGACGTGGTGTTGGTGATTCATCTGGCGGAAGCGGGCTATCGCTATTACGGCAAGCAGTTCAACATCGCCGAAGGCAGCAACTATTTTTACGTCCGCTCGCTCTCGGCGTTCAACGACGTGCTCGCGACACATCCGCAGCAGCGCGCGCTGCTGGTGACAACGTTCCCGCGTGCGCTGCACATTGACTATCCTAATTTGTACGCGCGCATTGATCAGGGCTGGATGCGCTTGCGAACGTTCCCAGCCACCATCGGCGATGGCGAGATTGCGGTGTGGGCGCCGCGTCCGTCGTGAACGCCATCGAGTTTGTCTGCCCACTGTGCAAAGGTGAATTGCAAGCGTGTGCGGAAAGTTACTATTGCGCGCGCGACGAGCGCAGCTATCGCATCACGCACGGCATCGCCGACTTCCGAGTGTTCTCCGATCCATATATCAGTATCGCGGACGAGGATTGCAAGGTCGAGCGTCTGCTGAATGCATATGCGCGCTGCACGTTCGATGAGTTGGTCGCATTCTATTACCGTATCACGGACGACGTGTCGCCTGAGTTGGCGCGCAAATATCAGCGCTACACCGCCAGCAGCGTGACGCGTGGGGAAAGCTCGCTCGCGGAAATTCGTCAAGCCCGTGCGCAAGTCGGCGGCGCACTGCTGGATGTCGGCTGCGGCACGGCTGGCTTGCTCGCCGCCGCTGCTGGTGACGAATATGAGCAATTCATTGGCGTGGATATCGCGCTGCGCTGGCTCGTGATCGCGCAGAAGCGCTGGGAAGAATTAGGCCGCAAGGCAACGCTCGTGTGCGCGTGCGCGGAGTATCTGCCGTTTCGCGACCATCGTTTTCAACTTGTCGTCGCGAGTGACATCATCGAGCATACGCGCGATCCCGTCGAGTTGATGCGCGAGGCGCGGCGCGTGCTCGATCACGATGGCGCGCTCTTCCTGAGCACGCCGAACCGCTGGACACTCGCGCCCGACCCGCACATGAAGCTTTTCGGGTTGGGCTTCTTGCCGCGCGCGTGGCGCGACGCATACGTGCGCGCTGTGCGCCATGTGCCGTATCGCATTCGCACGCTCAACTACTTCGAGATACAGCGACTCTTTCTTCAAAGTGGGTTCGAGCGTTGGAATATTTATTTGCCAGCATTCGAGCCTGCGCACGCGGCGCGGCTGACACGCTGGGAGCGAGCCATCGTGCCGCTCTATCACGCGCTCAAAGATTTGCCTGTGCTGAAATGGTATGTATATTTGTACGGGCCGCTATTTCATATGCTTGCTTTCAAAAATAACCAACATGGCTGAGCGCGTTGCGGCGCTACAGCCGAGCGATGTTTCTGTGATTGTGCCTGTGTACAACGGCGGCTCAGCGTTCGTGCGCTGCCTCGACGCGCTCGCGTCGCTTGCGCCGCGCCCCGGCGAGATCATCGTCGTGGACGATGGCTCGACCGACGACTCGCGGATGCGTGCGCAGCAGGCCGGCGTGCGCGTGCTGCAAACGGAGCGCGCGCACAGTGGGCCCGCCAGCGCGCGCAACCTGGCCGCTTCGCAAGCGCACGGTCAGATTCTGTATTTCGTGGATGCGGATGTGCAAGTCAAGCGCGACGCGATCACGCAGTTGCTCGCACCCTTCAGCGCTGATCCGAGCACGGCGGCGATCTACGGCTCGTATGACGAAGCGCCGCCCGCGCACAATTTTATTTCGCAATACAAAAATCTGTTTCATCACTTTGTGCACCAGGATTCGTCGGGCACGGCGACATCGTTCTGGGCTGGCTGCGGCGCGATCCGTCGCGAGGTGTTCGCACGGCTCGGCGGCTTCAGCGCAGCGTACGAGCGTCCTTCAATTGAGGACATCGAGTTGGGTTATCGCTTGAAGAAATTGGGCTATCAAACGCGACTGCTGAAGAATTTGCAAGTCACGCACTTGAAGCAGTGGACACTCAAATCACTCGTCGAGACTGACGTGCGCGACCGCGCGGTGCCGTGGACGCAACTGATTCTGCGCGACCGCGAATTCCCCGCCGACCTCAACCTGAAGTTGTCGCATCGGCTCAGCGTGGCACTCACCTTCTTGCTGCTCGCGTCACTATTCGCCGCCAGCGTGCTGCCGGCCAGCGTCATCCTGTCTGCGCTGTGCGCTATTGTGCTGCTCGTGTTGAACATCAAGCTGTATCAATTCTTCGCGGCGCGGCGCGGCTGGTGGTTTACGCTGCGTGCGATTCCACTACACTGGTTCTACTATTTTTATAGCGGCATCGCATTTGGTATTGGGGTTTTACTATGGCTCATGCAATCGCGCGCACATGGACGGCAAACCGTTGAGCAGCGATAATCGCCGCGCCTCGCTGCATCGCGTCGTGCGCAACTTCTCCGCACTGTCCGTCGCCGAAGCGATTCGCGTCGCATTGAGCGGACTAATGACGATCTACCTCGCGCGCACACTCGGCGTAGATGGCTTCGGCATCTATGGGTTTGCGCTCGCACTGCTTGGCTACTTTACGACGGTTGTGGATGGCGGACTCTCGGTGCTCGGCACGCGCGACATCGCGCGCGAGCACGTCGCCTTGCAGCAGCGCGCCAAAGATATTCTCGGTTTGCGACTCGTGCTTGCCAGCGTGATGCTGCTTGCGTTGGTGGTGTTCACACTGCTGCTCGACAAACCGCTGCTGCAAAAACTCGTCTTGCTCTTAAGCGGCTCGCTGCTGTTTACGTACGCGCTCTCGCTCGATTGGGTTTTTTACGGACTGGAGAAGGCATACGTCGCCGCGATTGCGAACATCATCAAGATCGCTGTGTTCGCGGGTACGGTAGTGTTGCTCGTGAGCGCGACCGAGCAGGTGTGGCTCGTGCCGCTGCTGCAAGCGGCGGGTGAGTTGCTGGCGATTGTGTTCGTGCTTTCGGTGTACATTCGCTTCGTCGGCAATCCACTGCCGACGATCAATTGGCGCGTATGGCGCGAACTGGTCGTCGCCGTGCTGCCGATTGCGCTCAGTCACTTCCTGCGCGTCATCATCTATTCGTTCAGCGTGATCGTGATCGGCTTCTGGCTGAACAATTCCGCCGTCGGCTTGTTCGTCGGCGCGCAAAAGTTGGTGCTGTTCATCAGCGGTTTCGGCGCGCTGTATTTTTTCGCCTACTTGCCGTCCATTGCACGCTCGTTCACCGAAGGACGCGAAAGTATGCAGCGCTTACTGACGCGCTCCATTCATCTCACGGCGCTGTTCACGTTGCCTATGTCGCTCGGCGCGACCATCATCGCGCCGCAACTGTTTGCGCTGATCTATCCCGCGTCATTCGCCGAGGCGGTGCCAGCGTTCCAAGTGTTGATCTGGATGGTGCCGTGCCTGATGCTCGCCGGCCACTTTCGGCAAGCGCTGATCGCGGCCAACTTGCAGCGCGTGGACGTGATCTGGGTTGCGCTGTCGGCGCTGTTGAATGTCGCACTCAATCTGATATTGATTCCGCTCTACGGACTCGTGGGCGCATCGCTGGCGATTGTCGTTTCGGAATTCGTGTTGGCGGTGCTCGGCTACATCACCATTACCAAGCGCGTCGTGCCGCTCAACTTCGCGCGCAAACTGCTGCGCCCGCTGATTGCAACCCTGATGATGGCGCTCGTGGTCTGGCTGCTGCGCTTCACCAGCGCACCCATTGAAATCGGCGCGGGCGCGTTAGTATATTTCGGTTTATTGTTTGCCTTCGGTGAGATTCAACCGAAGCAATTGATGAGCGTGTTTCGCTCGTGAGTTGAACCACAGAGACGAGGGCGCGCAGAGAGTCTTTCAACATAACTCCGTGTTCTCTGCGCCTCTGCGGTGAGTAAAAGTATGCGACTCGCTATTGACGCACATCGTCTGTCTGGACATCGTACCGGCATTGGCCGCTATCTCGAAGCGCTCATCACGCGCTGGTCCGACATGGATCACGCCTTCGCGCAGGTCACACTCTACTCGTGGTCGCCACTTGTGGATGTGCCGCTCGCGGAACATTTTCGCAACGTGGTCGTGCGCCCAAAAATCTCAGGGCTGTTCTGGGAGAATTTCATCATGCCCGCACACGCGCGGCGCGACGACGTGATGTTCTGTCCGTCGTACTCGATGCCCGTCGGCTTTCGCGGGCCGTGCGTGGTCACGATGCACGGCGGTTTTGATCGCGTGGTGGTCAACTCATATCCGCTCTACTATAGTTTGCGCTTTCTGCCATTCTATCGCTATACGGCGATGAGCGCGCGCGCGATTCTGATGCCGTGCGAGTCAGCCAAACAGCGTATGTTGCATTATTACAATCAACGTCCCGACGCGCGCAAGATCGTGATCGTGCCACCAGGCGCCGACGAGTCGTTTCGTCCCGTGGACGATGCGCATGGCATCGCTCGCGTGCGCGAAAAATTTAGGCTGGGCAACAGCCCGCTCATTCTGTTCGTCGGCAAATTGTCGGTGCGCCGCAACATTCCGACGCTGCTCGAAACATTTGCCGCACTGAAGCAGCAAGGGCTGCCGCACAAGTTGCTACTCGCGGGCCCCAACTATCTCAAGTTTCCGCTGAGTGAGCGCATTCGCGCGCTCGGCATCGAGCGCGACACGATTCACGCCGAGTTCATCGCCCATGACGATTTGGTTTATTTGTACAACCTGGCGGCCGTGTTCGTGCTGCCATCCGAAGGCGAAGGCTTCTCGTTCACGGTGCTCGAAGCGATGGCGTGCGGCGCGCCCGTCATCACGCTCAATCGCCCCTCACTCGACGAGCAGGCGACGGGCGCGGCGATCTTACTGGACGAGTGCACCGTCGAATCGCTCAGTGATGCCATCCAGCGCGTCGTGAGTGATGACGCGCTGCGAGCCGACCTGCGCGCAAAAGGGCTTGCGCGCGCACAGCACTACTCGTGGGATCGCTCCGCGCGCGACACGATGCGCGTGCTCGAAGCCGTCGCGCGCGGCGAGCGGGTGTGGGAGACAACCAGCATCACCTCGACCATTATGGGAGAGGGGCTAGCGGTGAGCGCGAAGTGACTCGCACCTATCACATCTCGAACCTGAGCGAAGACAGCATGCGCGCGCGCATCGCCGATATGCTCGCGCTCGAAAAAATATTTTATCGCGATTTCGGCTTGAACTACTCACACGAAGTGTGGACGGAGCAAAACTTTTTGTATCCGTTGCCGGGCAAATGGGAACTCAGCAAGATCGCGTTCGACGACGACGATCGGGTGATCGCGTTCTGGATCGCTTCGCATGACGGCGCGGCAGATTTGCGCGGTCATCGCGGCGGCACTCATCCCGACTGGCGGCGCAGCGGCGTATGGCGCGACTGCTTCGAGCGCATCCGCGCAGACGGGCGGCGGCTCGGCTTGAAGACGATGAGCCACACCGTCAACGCCGATAATCCAAACGCCGTGCGCGCGTGGACGGCGCTCGGCTTTCGCATTTTGTCCGGCGACGAGTTGGCCGCTTTCAAAGCGCGCCGACACCGCGAGGGCGATCGCATCGTAGGCGAGAAACTCATATCGCCCGAAGGTTACGCGTATCACGCGCTGTATCAGGAAATTTGACGGCAGACGGCGGACGGTGGACGGCTCAGAGCGGACAGCCGTCTGCCGTCTGCTGTCGGTCGTCGCACGGAGTGCAATGAACATTCTTGCCATCGGCGCACACCTTGACGACATCGAACTGGCGTGCGGCGGCACACTGGCCAAATCGGTGTCGCTCGGCCACCGCGTCAAGATGATCGTGACGAGCGACTCGTCGTACAGCGGCTATCACGGCGAGCTGCTGCGCGCGAAAGAGATCGCCGACGACGAAGGACGCAGCGCTGCGCGCTGTCTCGGCGTCGAGCAGTTGGACATTCTGAGTTATCCGACGCTCGATGTGCCCTTTAGCTCGGAGATCGTGAAAGAGTTGAATCACAAGATTGACGAATTCAATCCCGACATCATCTTCACGCATTGGCCCTTCGACACGCACAAGTCGCACAACAACACCGCGTACTCGACGCTGGCGGCGGGCCGCTACTTCAACTCGATCTTGATGTTCGAGCCACTCGGACCCGGCGGGCGCAGCGTGCTCGGCTTCCGTGCACAGGTGTACGTGGACATTAGCGAGTTCATTGAGCAGAAGATGGACGCGATCAAAGCGCACAAGTCCGAACTGGCCAAGTACGGCAAGGGTTGGGTGGACGCGGTGCGTGGGCGCGCATACCTGCGCGGCTTCGAGATGGGCGTCGAGTACGCCGAAGTGTTCGAGGCGGCGCGCATGGAACTTTATCTGGAAGCGCAGAGCGACCGCAAGAAGCGCCAAGCGCACGAACTGCCGAACCTCAGACCGCGCGTGCTGGACGAAACAATTCGCTAATGGCGAATGGCTGATGGCTGATAGACTGTGACCATCAGCCATCAGCCATCAGCCATCAGCCATCAGCCATCATGCTTGTCACCATTCACCAACCGGAACACCTGCCGTGGCTCGGCTTCGTCAACAAGTGTGACCAAGCCGACGCGCTCGTGCTGCTCGACAACGTGCAGTACCGCGAGCGCTACTTCCAGAATCGCAATCGCATTCTCGGCGTGAACGGCGTGACGTGGCTGACCGTGCCCGTGCGCTCGAAGCATCATCGCGAGAAGAAGATATGCGAGATCGAGATTGACAACGCGCAGAACTGGCAGAAACCTTACTGCGAGACGATCCGCCACAGTTATCAACATCATCCGCACTACCACGAGCACGTCGCGTTTTTTGAAGACGTGTGCGTGCGCCATTGGGAACGCTTGGCTGAATTGAACGAACACATCATCCGCTACTGCTTCGCCGTGCTCGGCGTGAGCACGCCCATCGTGCGCGCATCCGATCTCGACGGGCAAGGTGCGTCGTCCAAATTGCTGCTCGACTTGTGCATCAAAACGAACGCGAGCGCGTATCTCGCGGGCCAACTGGCGGGCAACTATTTGAACGAAGCAATCTTCGCCGCGCGCGGCATTCAGGTCCTGCACCATCACTTCGCGCACCCGACCTATGCGCAGTACAAGCGCGACGACTTCAGCTCGCATCTCTCCGCGCTCGACTTGCTGATGAACTGCGGCACGCAATCGCTTGAGATCATCCGCAGCGGCACGGCGCTGCCCCCACCCGCACCCTGCGCCACACCGCAAGGCGGTGTTGGCACGCATTCGCGTGCGGCGCAGGGCATACCCTCCCCCGCCCATGCAGGGGATGGCGCGCACGAGGCGACTGCGTGAGCGCGGCGGACACCCAACACACCATCCAGCAATACTTTGAGCGCAGTGCCGCGCAATACGCCGCGCAGTACGATCAGCGCACGCAAGCAGGCTACGCATTGCACTCGCGCATGGCGCGCGTGCTCGAATTATTCGATCAACCGAACGGGCGCGTGCTCGACGTGGGCTGTGGGCCGGGCGTGATGGCGGGCGTGCTCGCGCAAATGGGTTGCGACGTAACGGGCGTGGACCTCGCACACGGCATGACCGTGCTCGCGCGCGAACGCCAGCCGCAGGCGCGCTTCGGCGTGAGCGATATTCAAGCGCTGCCATTCGCCGACGAGCATTTTGATGCGGTGCTCGCGATGGGCGTGATCGAGTACGCGCCCGACGAGCGCGCGGCGCTGTGCGAGCTGACGCGCGTGCTGCGGCGGGAGCGCACGCTCATCATCAGTTTTCCGAACGCGCGCAGTCCGTACGCGCGCTGGCGAGGTCAAGTCTATTATCGCGCGCTCGACTCGGCGCGCCCACTCATCAATCTTGTCAAGCGGCGGCAGACAGAGGCGCTCTCGTCGCGCCTGCATCGCGGCTATAGCGAGCCGCTCGTCACGCGCTGGCTCGCCGACGTGGGCTGCCGCGTCGAGCAATGCGCGTATTACAATTTTCAAGTATTACTCTCGCCGTTGGATGCACTGCTCGCGCCGCTCAGCCTGCCGCTCGCGCGCGCGCTGGATCGCAACGCGCGGGGCCGCTGGCGCTGGCTCGGCGGCGGCCTAGTCGTGCGCGCGAGACGAACGACATGAACGATCATTTTCCGTTTGCACTCAAACGCCTTCTGCAACTCGTCGTACTCAGTGTGCTCACGGCTTGCGCGACGAACGCGCCGGCCATCCTCACACCCGAGTCCAACAGCCTGCCGTCTCCAGCAGCGACACGATCGGGTGAGGCAACAACGATTGCTGCTGCCACAGCGCTGACATTGGCCACGGCGACACCGAGGCCGACCGCGCGCGTGAACATCGTCGTCAACGCGAGTGAGCGCCATCAAGTCATCAACGGCTTCGGTGCGACGCTCGTGCCTTTCGAACTCGACGGATTTTATCGCGCGCATGATTCGTCGCAGCCGATGCACGTTGTCGTGTCCGCCGAACAGCGGCAGGCGATGGCGCGCATCATTCATCAAGAGTTGGGCTTCTCGCGCGTGCGCTTGTCGCTGAGCGGCTTCGAGCCAGAGAATGACAACGCCGACCCGAATACATTCGACTGGAGCAAATTTGTTTGGGCAAATCGCGGCGGCGATTTGATGGGCACCGACCCGTTCGCCGATTACGTCTCGCTCACGCGACCGCTCGGCTTGCGCACTTGGTTCACGACGTTTCAGAACACGGGCACGGGCGAAGAATGGCTGCGTCTGCCGAACTCCGCGACGCTCGATTCCCGACTGGTAGATGAATATGTCGAACACGTTCTGGCTGTTGCGATTCACTTTCGTGACCTCGGCATCCCGTTCGAGTATATGGCGCTGCAAAATGAACCGGCGCATGGCGCGATCATGTCCGTCGAGTATATGAAGACGGTCGTGGCGAAACTTGGCGCGCGTCTGCGCGCGAACGGCTTGGCGGCGCGGCTCGTCATTGCCGACGACATCACCCCCGCGAGCGCGCTGGAGTACGCGCGTCCCATCTTGAGCGATCCGAATACGCGCCAATACGTCGGCGCGATTGCGTATCATTCATACGATGGCCGCTACGACAACTATGGCAACCTCGCGCGTGCGGTGCAAAATCCGCGCCCGACCGATCACGATGCGCGCGCGGAACTGCGCAGCCTGGCGGCGCAATATCGCGTGCCGCTGTGGATGACCGAAGTGAGCGCGATGCGCGGCGCGCAGACGAGCGAGTTCGAGGCGGCGCTGCTGCGCGCAAACCACGCGCTGGACGAACTCACGCTGTACGACGTCGCCGCCTTCGATCAGATGTTATTGTTTTTCATTCAGCGTCCCGCCATCGAAGAATCATTTTTTTACGTGCGCTTCAACGCCGACGGCACACTGCAACGTTACGACGTGTCGCCTTACGGTTACGCGCTCGCGCATTTTGCGCGCGAGGTCGTAGCGGATTCGGCGCGCGTCGAAGCCAGCAGCAGCGATCCGCTCGTGCGTGTCGCCGCCTTCGAGCGTCCGGATGGCCAAGTCGTCGTGGTGCTGATCAACAATCGCGGCGACAGCGTGACGGCGAGCGTGAGCGGCTTGAAGAACGCGAGCGCGTCACTGCGCACGCGCGTCAGCACGGCGGCGCAAATGTGGCAGAGCGGCAGCGTGACTGCGGGCACGACTCCGGTCAACATCGTGCTGCCCGCCCACAGCATCACGACGCTCGCGCCATGACATAAAGGTAGGGGCGAAGCGATCCTTTAGGATTCGCGGCGAATCGTGGATTGAGTAGCCGCCTTGGCGAATGCTTCGCCCCTACTGCGAAGACGCATCCCATCGCCTAGTATCGAGTCTAATGACCCAAGCACACATCTTCACGGACGAATACTACGCACGACTCGCGTATCAGGAAGAGACGCACTGGTGGTCGCTCGGCATGAGAGCCATCGCCGCGCGCCTGCTAGACCGCTTCGCGCCGCCGCAGCGGGACTGGCGCGTGCTCGACGCCGGCTGCGGCACGGGCTTGACGATGCAATGGCTCAAACGCTACACCGACCTTGAGCCGGTCGGTCTCGACCTCGCGCGTGCAGGTTTGCAGTTCTGCGCGCGACGTGGCAGCAAACATTTGATTGAAGGCAGCACCATCACGCTGCCGTGCGCGTCGGCGTCATTCGATCTGGTCATCTCAACCGATGTGATTCAACATTTGCCGCGTCCCGTCGGAGACGCGCGAGCATTTGCAGAGATGGCACGCGTCTTGCGTGCGGATGGGCTGCTGCTGCTGCGCACCAACAGCCGCTGCGGCTTTCCGCCGACCGATGCCAGCGACTATCATCGCTACCGATTGCATGAAGTGCGCGCGCTCGCCCGCGAGGCAGGCATGACAATTCACACGGCCAGTTACGTCAATGCAGTGCCCGCTTTCGCGGCGAGCGTGCGTCTGAAATTATCGCGCGCGAACGGTGCGAGCGATCCGGGTTTACGCGCCGTCTCACGGCCGCCGAACACGAATCTCATCACGCGCACGTTCTATCGTTCGCTGCTCGTCGAAGCAGCGTACCTTTCGGCGGGCAATCGCACCCTGCCGTTTGGCCACTCGATTATAGTATTGGCACAAAAACGATAACGTCATGCTGTGGAAATTTTTCTCGGCACATTGGCGCGACATCGCCATCGCGCTCGCATTGTTTGCGTGCGCGCTCGCGCTGCGCTTGCCGAACCTGGCGCTCGTGCCGCCGCTGTGGGACTCAGAAGCGGCTGAGGCGTTGGACGCGTTGGACATCGCCAGTGGGCGCACGTTACCGCTCGCGCTGCCCAGTCAGCCGCACCTGGGCGTCGTCGCCGCGTATCCGCTCGCACTGCTGCTGCGCGTCTTCGGCGTCAGCCCATTCGCGCCGCGCATGTTCGTCGCCGTGTGCGGCGCGCTCACCGTCGTCGCGACGTTCTGGCTCGCGCGCGTCTGGGGCAGCCGACCGGCTGGCGCAGTGGCTGGCTTGCTGCTCGCCGTCAATCCGTTTCACATCGTCATCAACAGTCACGTCTTCTGGACGAACAGCATCACGCCTCTGCTGACGACGCTCGCGCTCGCCGCGTTGAGTATCGCGGTCGAGCGATTCGCCATCGGCACGCGCGCGCAGCGTGTGTGGTGGCTCGGCGCGCTCGTACTGTTTGGCTTCGCGCTGCAATCGCATCCGTCGGTTATCGCGCTCGCACCGGGCATTGCGTTGTGGCTCGTCGCGCGCCGCGATGTGCGCGCGCGCGCGCGCGATGCGTGGACGTATGTGGGCGCGGGCGGCGCGCTGCTTGCCTATGCCAACATGATCGTCTTCAACTTCTCGAACGGCTTTCGCTCGCTCGAGGTGGCAAGCGCGAAATCGTATGCGCTGCCTGAAGAGAGCGCGGTCGTCGGCGGCTACACCGACCGCCTGCACGATTTGCTCAACGAGTTGTTTCGTCTGTTGACGGCGACGACGCAGCCCGACGTGCCACTCACCGTGTTGAACCTGATCGTGAGTCTGTGGTTCGCTGCCGCGCTCGTGCTCGCGCTCAAAACGACGCGCGGCTTACTCTGGTGGACGACGCTGTGCGCCGCGCTCATCATCGCATATTCGAACAAAGTCTATGGCGCAGGTTACGCCGAACGCTACATTATGTTTTTGCTGCCGATGGCGTTTGCGGCGATGGGACTTGCGCTCGACGCAGTTTGGGGTTGGCTGCGCGCGCGCAACATCTCGCGCACGCGGGTGGTTGCACTCGCCGCACTCGTCGTGCTCGGGTGGTATGGTGTGAACGCGTGGCTCACGCTCGACGGCTACTACCGGACCGAAATTGCTCAGGGACGCAGCAACGAGTCGTATCTCGCGTGGAACGAGATTGCGCTGCCCTATGCGCGCGACGGCTATCGCGTACTGATCGGCACGCGACTCGACAATGAGTTCGTCGTGCAGTTCGGCAGCACCTATGGCGTTGTGATGGGCTATCTATTACGCATGCAGGGTTACGCGCCGAGATTCGCCGCGCGCGAAGACGTGCCGCACCTGCTCGAAGCCGAGCCGACCACACGCAGTCTGCTGCTGCTCGCACGTCAAGGCGAGTTCTCGCTCTTGCGAACGCAGTTGCCGTTGTGTGTGATTAGCGGCTTGCAGGGCCGCGTGATGGCGATCTACAAAGGCGGAGCGTGCCCATGAGTGATGCGCCGCTGCGTGCAGCGATTGTCGGCGCGGGACTGATGGGCCGTTGGCACGCGCACACGCTCGCCCGCGTCGGCGCATGCGTGGTCGCCGTCGCGGACACGGACTCGCAACGAGCCGCGCAGTTCGCGCGTGCGCATCGCGCGCAAGCGTTCGTGTCGCTCGACGAGTTGCTCGCGCGCACGCAAGTGGATGTCGTGCACATCTGCACGCCGCTCGAAACGCATGTGGCTTGCGCCATGCGCGCACTGGAGGCGGGCGCGCACGCGCTAATCGAAAAACCATTGGCAGCCGACGCGCGCAGCACCGAGCAGTTATTAAGCTGTGCGCGGGAGCGTGGGCGCATCGTGCAACCTGTGCATCAATTCGTTTTTCAAGTTGGGTTGCAACGCGCGTTGACCCAACTTGCTCGCATCGCGCCGCTCGTGCACATCGCCTTCAGCGCGTTTACCGCAGGCGGCAGCGATGATCAACTCGTCGCGGATGTCTTGCCGCACGCGCTCGCGTTGTTTGCGTGTGTGGCGCCAAGCAGTCTCGACAGCGCAGCATGGCAGACGCAGCATCCGCGCGCGGGCGAACTGCGCGCGTGGGCTGAGGTGAATGAGTGCTCGCTCGCCATCAACATCAGCACGCACGCGCGTCCAACGCAGAATCAATTGAGCATCGTCGGCGCGCGCGGCACGATTGACTGCGACCTATATCACGGCTTCGCGCTGTTCGAGCGCGGCGACGTTTCGCGCGCCCACAAACTCGTTCGTCCGTTTGCGCTGTCTCTGCGCACGTTCGCCGCTGCAAGCATTAACCTCGCAGCACGCGCGCTGACGCGCGAGCCAGCCTACCCCGGCCTGCGCGCGCTGATCTGCAAATTCTATGCCGCCATTCGCGCGGGGACGACTGCACCATTCTCGGATGAAGATATTCTCGCCGTCGCGCGCGCGCGCGATGTGTTGATGGCGCGGCTCGCAACGGCGTGAGTCGGAACGCACGGCTCACATGCTGTCGTTATCGCGTGTATGAACTTCATGGTATACTTCGCCGCCCTTGCAGGCCACGATTCGCTGCGCATTCTCATCTATGGCTGACCCCGAACTTTCGATCATCATCGCCGCGTCGCACGCCGCACACACGTTGCGCGAATGTCTGCGCGCACTGATGCCGCAACTTAGGGCGCGAGCGATTGAAGTCTGCGTCGTCACGTCAAGCGATGCTGAAGCGCACATTACTCGCGAGCAACTACCGAGCGCGAACGTGATCGCGGTCGAGCGCGAGACGCTGATCCCGGTGATGTGGGGCAGAGGCGTCACGCAGGCGCGCGGACGCATCGTCGCGCTGACGATTGCGACCTGTATCCCCGACGCGCACTGGGTCGAAGAAATTCTGCGCGCGCACGCGGCGTACCACACCGCTATTGGCGGCGCGATTGAAAACGCGCGCGGCTCGTCACTCGTGGATTGGGCGGTTTACTTCGTGCGCTACACGCCGTACATGCTGCCGTTTGCGGCAGGCGCGATGGAAGTGCCGGGCGACAACGGCACGTACAAACGCGCCGCGCTCGACGAGCAAATGCAGTGGATTGAGCAGCATGGTTTTTGGGAGAACGAGATCAACGCGCGGCTGCGTGAGGAGAAGCGCAGTCTGTGGGGTGACCCGCGCATCATCGTCTATCACCAGAAATCATTTTCGCTGCTCGGCTTCTCCAAGCAGCGCTTCGCCCACGGCCGCATCTTCGGACGGATGCGCGCCGCGCGCACGCCAGAACGCGATTCGCGTTCTGGCACTGTGCCGTTCGCTGGAACAGCGAACGGCGTCACGCGCCGCCAGCGCACGCTGTACATTGTGAGCGCGCCTGCGATTCCGTTCCTCTATCTCGCGCGTATCGTCAAGCGGCTCGCGCGCAAGCGACGCAACCTTCCCCAGTTCGTCAGCGCGCTTCCCCTGATCGTCTGGTTCCTGCTGTGCTGGGCGGCGGGCGAGTGGTTGGGTTTGCTGCGTGACTAATCGGCTCGACCTGCTCGTCGCCGCACCCGCCAACGCATCGCACCTGGAAACGTGTTTGCGCGCGCTCGCGCGAGCATGTGAGTGCACGAATGCTGATGCGCTCATCACGGTCGCACACGCGGGTGCCGTCGTATCGGCATTGCAAGCGCAATTTTTTTGCGTGCAGTGGATCGCGTGCGAGCCGCGTGCGCCGCTGCCGCAGTTGTGGGGACGAGCGCTCGCGCAGACGAACGGCGAGTGGATTGCGATTCTCGACGCCGAGTGCGCGGTTGGCGAAGGCTGGCTCGCGGCGGCGCTCACGCGATGCGATCAAGGCGCTGTCATCTTCGGCGGCGTGGTCGAGCCGCGCGACTTGCGGACGCGCACCGATTGGGCGGCATACTGCTGTGATTATGGCGCGTTCATGCAGCCACTCGATGATGGAATCGCACACGAAGTCGCAGGCAACAATTTGTTGATGCGCCGCGCCCTGTTGTCGCGCGCGCCTGAGTTCGCCGCGCCGCAGTTTTGGAAAGCGCATTTCGTGCGCGCACTGCAAGCGCAAGGCATCGCAACACTGAACGCGCCGTCGCTGGTCATTCATTACAGCAAGCGTTACGCGCTGCGCGCGTGGCTGTATCGGCGCATGATTCACGCGCGCTGCTTCGCTGCGATGCGCGTTGCCAACGCATCAACCATGAGACGAATGACGTTTGCGCTGCTCGCGCCCGCGCTGCCGTTCGTGCTGCTCGTGCGGATGTTGCGCCGCCTGCTGCCGAAGCGCCGTCACGCGCGCGAGTTGTGGTCGTCGCTGCCGCAGATATGGTTGGGCATGTGCGCATGGGCATTCGGCGAGTGGTGCGGTTACATCTTCGGCGCGGGCGACTCGTGCGCGCAAATTTTTTGATTCCACCGTCAAGCGTATAATCACACGACGTGGACACGACGCCCAAACTCTCGCTCGTCATTGCCTCGATCAGCGGCGCAGAGTCGCTGCGGGACTGCCTCGCCTCGTTCACACAGCAGACAAACAGTGAGCAACTCGAAATCGTCGTGGCAGAGTCGTCGCCGAATGGCGAAGCTGCGCGTGTGTGCGCGCCGTTCCGCAACGTGCGACACCTGCACTTGGATGAGCGTAAGACGATTCCCGAACTGCGCGCCATCGGTCTGCTGAACGCGCGCGGCGAGGTGCTCGCCATGACGGAGGATCACTGTCTCGCCGACGCGCACTGGGTCGAGAACTTGCTGCGCGCACATGACTCACCCCATCTAGTGATCGGCGGCGCGGTCGAGAACGCGGCGACGGAGCGGCTGATTGATTGGGCTGTGTATTTCTGCGAGTACGGCCGCTACATGCCTCCGATCCGCGCGGGCGCGACCGACGACCTGCCGGGACCGAATGTGAGTTACAAACGTGCCGCGCTCGAATGCTTCCGCGATCTGCTCGCGCCCGCGACGTGGGAACCGTTCTGGCATTGGCGGCTCATGAGCGAAGGCGTTGAGCTCATCAATGATCCGAATGTCGTTGTGTATCATCGCAAGCACTTCACGCTGCGTGGATTCTTGAGCGAGCGTTATCACTACGCGCGCTCGTTCGCGGGTCGGCGCATGGTCGGCGCATCGCTCGCGCAGCGATTGCTGTTCATCGGCGGCGCGCCATTGTTGCCGCCGCTTTTGCTCGCGCGCATCGCCTTGCGCGTGTGGCGCAAAGGTCGCAAGCGGCGCGAGTTGCTCATGTCGCTGCCGTACATCATGGTGTTCACGCTGAGTTGGTCGTGGGGCGAGTTGATCGGCTATGCGTTCGGCGCGGGTGCGAGTTTGGAACAGATTTCGTAGAGGCAACCCGACGGGTTGTCTCTACGGTAGCTCAGAGCATTTATGGATAAACAAGTCGTCATTCTCGGCGCGGGGCCCGCAGGGCTGACTGCTACATACGAACTAGCAAAGCACGGCGTCACCGCAACGGTGCTCGAAGCGGACAACGTCGTCGGCGGCATCGCGCGCACCGAGCAATACAAAGGCTACCATTACGACATCGGCGGTCATCGTTTCTACACCAAGATGAGCGAGGTCAATCGCATCTGGCACGAGGTGATGGGCGACGACTTCATCGAGGTGCCGCGCCTCTCGCGCATTCTCTATTACGGCAGATACTTCTATTATCCACTGCGTCCGCTCAATGCCTTCTTTGGTCTCGGCTTCAAGAACAGCGTCTGGGTCACGCTCAGTTATCTGCGTGCACGCATGTTCCCCGCGCTGCCCGAAGATAGTTTTGAAAATTATGTGAGCAATCGTTTCGGGCGGCGGCTGTACTTCATCTTCTTCAAAACGTACACCGAAAAAGTATGGGGCATCCCGTGCAGCGAGATTCGCGCCGAGTGGGCCGCGCAGCGCATCCGCGGCTTGTCGTTCACGTCGGCGGTGTGGAGCGCGCTGTTCAAATCGCGCCAACACAACATCAAGTCGCTGATCGAAAAGTTCGAATATCCGCGACTGGGGCCGGGCGTGATGTGGAATAAGTTCAAGGCGCTCGTCGAAGCGCGCGGCTCGCGCGTGCTGCTCAATTCGCCGGTCGCGCGCGTGAATCGCGACGGTGCGTGCATCACGAGCGTGACGGTGCGGCGGCGCGACGGCGGCGAAGAGACGTTTGCGGGTACGCACTTCATCTCGACGCTCGCGCTGCGCGACCTGATCCAGAAACTCGATCCACCCGCACCCGACGACGTGCAGCACGCCGCGAATGGCTTGAACTACCGCGACTTCTTGACGGTGGTCGTCATCATCCATCGTGCCAACCTATTCCCCGACAACTGGATTTATGTCCACACACCGCACGTTTATGTCGGGCGCATCCAGAACTTCAAGAACTGGAGCCAGGAGATGGTGCCCGATCCGAACACGACCAGTCTCGGCCTCGAATACTTCGTATCGGAAGGCGACGAGTTGTGGTCAATGGCTGACCACGAATTGATTGATCTCGCGCGCAAGGAACTGCAATTCTTGAAAATCGCCGAGCCACACGAGGTGATGGACGGCACGGTCAAGCGCATGCGGAAAGCCTATCCGGTGTACGACTCGACCTATCGCGAGAACCTCGCAGTCGTGCGCGGCTACCTCGACGCATTCGAAAATTTTCAGACGGTCGGGCGAAACGGCTTGCACAAGTACAACAATCAAGATCACTCGATGATGACCGCCCTGCTGGCCGCGCGCAATATCTGCGGCGAGCACCACGACATCTGGGAAGTGAACACCGACATGGAGTATCAAGAAGAGATGCGCGCGAACGGCAACCGCGAAACGACTGTCCCCGTGCCGATGCCAGGACCCGACTAGCGCGCCGATGATGAATGCGATTAAGACGGCAGCGGGAAGACAGATGACCGTGACTTCGGCCTCTCATCGTCCGTCTGCCGTCGGTGCGATTCGCATCGGCATTGACGGCGGGACGTGGGCAAACGCGCGCGGCTATGGACGGTTCACGCGCGAGTTGGTGCGCGCGCTGCTTGAGATTGACGAGCGCAATGCGTACAGCATATTCCTCGACCCGTTCACGCCACGCGCTGATTTACCCTCTCGCTTGGCAGTGATCGAAGTGGCCACGCACGAGCAGCCATCACGCGCCGCATCGGCCGATGGCTATCGCTCGGCGCGCGACCTGTGGGCGTTTAGTCGTGCCATCGCGCGCGCACCGCTTGACGTGATGTTCTTTCCATCGGTCTATACCTTCGTCCCGCTCACGCGCCGCATGAAGGTCGTGGTGGGCATCCACGACGTGATCGCAGAAAAGTTTCCGCAGTATGTTTTCAAGCACGCGCGCGCGCGATTGTTTTGGAATTTGAAAACGCAACTGGCAGTGCGCCAAGCCACGCGCGTGCTGACCGTCTCCGAACATGCGCGCGCTGGCGTGCAGAAACATTTTCGACTCACGCCGAATAAAATCTGCGTCACGCACGAAGCGCCCGCCGTTGCTTTTCATCCCATCGAGGACAGACAGCGCATTGCAGCAACCCTCGCGCGCTTTGGACTGGCGCCCGCTGCGCGCTTCGTGGTGTATTTCGGCGGCATCACGCCGCACAAAAATCTTTCGCTGCTGGTGCGCGTCTTTGCGGACCTCATTCGCGATGCGCGCTTCGCCGACGTGCTGCTCGTGCTCGCGGGCGACTACTCACGCGACGTGTATTTCTCCGCGTATCCCGCACTACGCGCGCAGGTGGACGCGACTTGTAAAGCGTCCGTCATCTTCACGGGCGGCGTGAGCGATGACGAAGCCGCGCAGTTGTTGAATGCGGCGCTCGTGTGCGTGCTGCCCTCGCTCGACGAGGGCTTCGGTCTGCCGGGCATCGAAGCAGCCGCCTGCGGCACGCCGCTCATCGCCACACGCGAGAGCGCGCTGCCCGAATGGCTCGGCGATCCTTCGACCCGTGCGTTACTTCCCGCAGGGCAGGCAAGCTCAGGAGAGGCTGCCTGCCTGTTCATTGATCCGACACAACCCGATGAATTGCGCGCGGCGCTTGCGCGAGTCTTGCTCGATGCGAATTTGCGCGAGACGATGCGCGCGCGCGGACTGGAACGCGCGCGCCAATTGACGTGGCACTCGGCAGCGCGAAAAGTCTTGCAAGTCTTCGAGGAACTGCAAGGCGGTGACTGAGCGGAGCATCGCGCAGCCACAGTCGGCGGCGGCGCACGCACACACTCGGTTGCGCGCGCACTCCGCGACGGACGCGCTGTGCGTCACCGCGCTGCTGCTGCTCACGCTGGCTTACGCGCTGCATCAATACGATTTTTCGCTGCCGCCGTTTGAAGACGCGGCGATGTTGATGCGCTACGCCCAGCACGTCGCGCAAGGTCACGGCATCGTATGGAACATCGGCGAACAGCCGGTGGACGGCGCGACCGATTTCTTGTACATGCTCGCGCTCGCGGCTGTTGTCAAGGTCAGTGCGAGCGTCGAGATCGCGGCGCGCGCGCTCAGCCTCGCGGCGCATCTGCTCACCGTCGCGCTGGTGTACGTCGCCGTTCGTCGGCTGCACGACACACCGCGCTGGCTGGCACTGCTCTCGTCGGCATATCTCGCCATCGGGCCCGCACTGGGACAGATCGTCGCGTACTTCGGCAATGCGTTCTTCGTGCTGTTCGTGACGCTGACGTGGATGCTCGCGTGGACGCTCGCCACATCCGACTCGCGCAAACGGGAATGGCTGTTCGCCGCCAGCGCGCTCGTGATGGGATTGATCCGTCCCGAAGGCGTGTTCCTCGCCGCGTTCATGCTGCTCGCCGTCGTGTGGCAACGCGGGTTGCGCTCGTCGCGCTCGCTCATCGTCACGTTCGCATTGACGTTCGTTGCGTTAGGCGGCGCGTATTTTATTTGGCACTGGTGGTACTTCAGCTATCCGCTGCCCAATCCGTTTTACATCAAGAGCGGCAGCACCCTGCACCTGCGCAGTCTCGTCAACGCTGCGCAGAACACGCTGCAATTGTGTTTGCCGTTCGTCCCCGCATTCGTGATCGGATTGACGAGACGCAGCACGCGGCGTCTAACCATCTTCGCGCTGATTCCCATCGTCGGCTTCGTCGCGCTGTGGGCGCTGGTGTCCGACGAAATCAATTACCTGATGCGCTTTCAATATCCGCTGCTGCCCATCGCGCTCATCGCAGCGCCCGCGCTGTTGAGCGGTCTGCGTTGGCGAGCGCGTCCAACGCAGCGTTACGCATGGATCGCGTGCGCGTTCGTGCTCGTGCTTGCTTATCAAGTGGCGCAATTCGGATTCGCGAACTACGTGCGCGACGGACGTTATGACGTTGCGTTATTGCTCGATGGGTATGCCGACAAAGGTTACACACTGGTGACGACTGAAGCGGGCTTGCTGCCGCTCTACTCGCAATGGCGCGCGCTGGATGCGTGGGGCTTGAACGACCAATGGATCGCGCATCACGACCTCATCACGTCCGATTATCTCGACCAGCATCAGCCTGCGCTCATCATGCTGCATCGCTTCACGCCGAGCGAGCGCGATGCGCGCGCACTGCGTTGGCTCGCGATGGACGATGTGCTCACACGCTATGCCCGCGCGCATGGCTACATACTGGCTGCATCGTTTGGCGTGCAGGCAGCGGACACGCACGACTATTACGTGCGCGCCGATTTGTCGGAGCGCGATGCATTGGTCGCGCAGATTCGCGGCGTGAATTATGCGTGGTACTTCACGGGCCAACCGAGCGCGAACTTCGCAGAGCGACACTGAAGTAAAAGCAAACCACGAAGACACGAAGAACACCAAGAGTCCAAAAAAGAATAACTTCCTGAATGTCATTCCGAACGGAGCGAAGCGGAGTGAGGAATCTCTCGCTCGCGACGACCACCAAACTCGCGGCGTAGAGATTTCTCGCTTCGCTCGAAATGACAACCCGTATCGGGAAATTATTGTTTAATGAACGCTAAGGTCGCCTTTGTGTACTTCGCGGCTTTGAGGTTTTCAGTTTCATGACTCGGATTGACATGACTCGCATTCGTATCGCATTGGTCGGCTTGGGGCGCGTGGCGGAACTCATCCACCTGCCCGCACTCAAGAGCGTGCGTGGCATCGAACTCGTCGGCGCGGCTGAACCTGATGCGGCGCGGCGCACGGCGCTGGCGCGCCAATTCAGCATCGCGCAAACATTTGCAGATGCCGAATCCATGTTGGCGGCGTGCAAGCCCGGTCTGGTAATCGTCGGCACGCCGCCGCACACGCATCACGACCTGTGCCTGCTGTCACTCCATCATGGCGCGCACGTGTTCTGCGAGAAGCCGTTCGTCGGCAGCGTACGCGAAGCGGACGACCTCATTGCCGCCGCCGATGCGCGCGAGCGATTGCTGTGGATCAACAATCAGTATCGCTTCATGCGCACGTATGCCGTGCCGCGGGAGCGCATCGCGCGCGGCGAGTGGGGACGTGCGTACTTCGTGCAGTGCTGGCAGCAAGTTTATCACCCACCCGCGCACGATCAAGGCTGGCGCGGCGAACTGAAGCAGTCCACGCTCTATGAGTTTGGCACGCACGTGCTTGACCTGATCTGCTTCTTATTCGACGCGCTGCCGTGCGCGGTGACGGCGCATACGCCGCGCGCGCGCGCCGAGTTCGACGCGGACGTGCTCGTGCAGATGACGCTGCGCTTTCCCGATGAGCGCATCGCGACGCTCGCATTCAATCGCGTGAGTCAGGCACCTGAACGCTACTTGGAAATGCGCGTGGACTGCGAGCGTGCGTCGCTGCGGCTGTCGCTCGGCGGGGTGGCGCGCGCGTCACTGGATTGGTCGAAGGCAAGCGGGCGTCCCATTGCGCGCGTGAGTTTCGTGCGCGGCGGCGAAGCGCGCGTCGAAGCGGGCGGACATTCGCACGTGATCGCGCGCGAGCCGCGACAGGCGTATGCGTCGGCGACGGCGACACATTTACAAAAATGTATTGAGGCGATTGAGCGTGGCGAGCGCGACAATGCGGCGGCGCGCCACGCCCGTGAGGTGCTGCGCCTCGTGTTCGCGGGCTACGAGTCCGCGCGCACCGGCGAGACGGTATGGCTCGCCGAGTTTGAGCAGGGTGATTGACTCACTTGAGCGACGAAGCATCCTGAGCGGAAGCCGACAGCCTTTCGTCGGCTGAAGTCGAATGGATGCGGTCCCTGTGAAGAACGCTCTGTCATCACACGCATCCTTCGACTGCACACCGCAAAGTGCGCGGCGTTCCGCTCGGGATGCTGCACGTTCGTTGTTGAGCCTTGTTACGGCGCGGGCTCAATCACGAACGACGGATCGCCGCTCGGCACGAGCGGCAGGCGCGCGCCCGTCTGCAAAACATATAATCCGATTTCGATGCGCGCCGTTTGCGGCGGCAGCGCGAACGCGTGCGTGTCGCGCACCCACTCGCCGCGCTCCCATACGGAAGTCGGGTAGTCGCCAGCGTGCGGCTGGCCGTCACTCTGCGCGATCAATTTACCGTCGCGATCCAGCGCATGTACGAACACCGTGTAATCCTCTGCGGGCTGATGGATGCTCTGCCAGTAGAGCGTGATGCCAGTCGGCGACCAGTCATATCCGCGCAGACTAATCTGATCGCCGAAGTTCGCGTCGAGTGGATGTGTTGGTGAAAAGGACGGCGCAACGGTCGGCAGCACTTTGATGCGTGCGACGATTGGGCGCACGATACGCCTGCCTTCCGAAGTAGTTGGCGCGAGCGCAGCCAGTGTGCTTCGCTGGTAGAACCCCACGGACAATTTAGCATAAGTCGGCGCGTACGCGAGTGGACTGACGCGCAGCCGATACACATCCACAATCGCACGATTCGGCTGCCACTGCGTCGTCGGCAACATGCCAAAGCCCGGATAGGTGTCAATCGCGGCGAGCAGTTCGTCGTTCTCGCCGAACAGCTTGACCCACAGCGTGTAATTTTTCGTGAGCGGTTGCGCGCTCGTCCACTTGAACGTGAGCAGTATCTCGTCATTCGGATGAACGGCGAGAGTCGGAGCACTCACGC
This sequence comes from Anaerolineae bacterium, assembly GCA_038198935.1. Taxonomy (GTDB): domain Bacteria; phylum Chloroflexota; class Anaerolineae; order JACRMK01; family JACRMK01; genus JBBPZQ01. The sequence goes on along the minus strand of JBBPZQ010000002.1, from coordinate 4,362 downwards.
CAATTAACGTGATCTGATCGCCGAAGCGCACCAGCGGCGCGGACCCATCGGCGGCGCTGACGACAGGACGCACGTAGGCGGGCGCGATGACGACGGCGGGGACGAGTAGTGCGAGCACGCTCATCACGCCGGCGATGGCGAGCCACACACCACGCTGCACTTGCAACGGCAGGAGCGCATTCAATCCCGCGCTCAACAAAATGGCGATCGCGCTCAATGCCGGAAAGAGCAATCGGCCTGCCAAGCCCGGCGTGATCGAACCCCAACGCAGCACACCGAGCAAGACGATGAGGAATGAGAGCGGCAGCAACCACGGCGGCGAGACGACACGCGCGCTTCGCAGCGCCAGTGCGCGCAACGCCATCACGCTCAAGCCAATCAGCGCGGCGAGTGTGAGAGTGTCATAGACGTTGTAATAAAGATTCGGCAGCAAGATGCTGAACCAGCCAAACACGCCCCAGAACGATAAACGCAGTCCCTCTGTATCAGCCAGCACGTCCCACAGACTTAGCGGTTGTTCATGCTGGCCGACAATCGCCAGCATTCGAGTGAGTCCTGTCACGTCGCCATACAGCAACAGATTGCGCGCATACCACCAACCCGCGACGACGAACGCCGTCAGCGCGACGACCATGCCAGCGCGGAGCACGCGCCGCACGAACGCAACGCGCGGATGAACGAATGACCACGCGCCTATCACGACTGCAACCACCGCGACGAGCGCGAATGCCGCGCCGCTCAATTTCGTCAGCGCGGCCAAGCCGACCAGCACGCCGAGCGCCATGTCATTGCGCATTCGATGTGCGCCGCGCGCGACGCGTGCGGCTTGCCACAACGTCGCTGCGCCAACGCACGCCGCGAGCGCATCATTGCTCACCGCCGCGCTGATGAACAAAAATTGTGGTATGAGGGCTTGGATTGTGACTGCGCCGAGCGCGACGATGGGCTGCGTGGGGAAGAGCACGCGCGCGGCTTGATACGTACAGAAGAGACTGAGCGCGCCTAGAATGAGCGAGAGCCCGCGCAGCACATGCACCGACAGCGCGGTACCGCGCCACGGAAAATCTTCGCGCGCGCTGTGAATGTATAAGTTGCGATTGCCGAGCGCGAGCGGGTCGCCTTGCACCGCATACGGATTCGTCTCGCTGAACGCGCGCCAGTCGCTCGCGTCCGTCCAAAACGTCGCGAGTGCGCCGACGAGATAATACAATGGTGGCTGACTGCCCTCTTGCGACCAGCGCCCTTCGCTATGTTCGACCTGCACAGGCAAGCCGTGCTGCTCGACGATCTCACGCACGAAGAAGAAGTGCTGCGGCTCGTCGGGCGATTCAAAGATCAGCGTGGTCGCGGAATAGTACGCGCCCATCAGAATGAACGCAGCGAAAATGAGTAGCAGCAGCGAGCGAGGACGAGCGGAGACGATCACGAGAAGAACCACTCAATACAAAACACAACGATCACGGCAAGTTGATGAGAACTTGATCGTCGGGAAGTTTCTGTCCCTGTGCGTCGGTGATAGCGAGTCGCTGCAATGTTTCGAGCTGATACATGCCAAGCCACAGATGCGTGCGCTCCGAGTCGAGCGGCTGTGCGAGCGTCAGCGCAATGCGATCCACGATCACGTCGCCGGGTCGCCATAGACTTGTCGGGAAGCGGCCCGCCAACGGTTGATTGTCGTATTGAGCGACCATTGTGTTCGTGTCGGTGGTCAAGTGAACGAAGGTCGTGTAATCGCGATCGGGCTGGCGCAGGGTCTGCCAATACAAAGTTAGCCACAGTTTCTGATCGGCGCTGCTCAAATCGTAACCGATCAACGCGAGCTGATCGCCGAATTGATAGCGAAGGGACACGGCAGGCTTGGCGGCCGGCATTGTGCTCGGCAGCAGTCGAAACTGGCCGAGCGTCACTGCAATCGCGGGCTTATCGGCGCGCATCACTTTGAGCGGCGTCTCAGTCTTTCCGTTGCTGAGAAATGCCGACACGACGACTTTGCCACCGCTTGGCTCGCCGATGTCCGCGTTGATCGGGACAAGGTATTCGTCGGGGATGATGTCACCGCGCTTCCAAAGGGAGGTGGCATAGTTGCCATTTGCGGGATAGTGTTCAACGCTGCCCACTACCGTGCTCGTCGCATCGGTCAGGCGAACTTCGACGGCGTAATCGTTGGTGATTGGTTTCAGGACATGCCAATACAGAGTCAGCGGCAGTGGCTCGCCGCGCGTCACCGTGTCGTGTGCTAGCCGATAACCAACCAACTCGAACTCATCGCCGAAGCGTGCCTGCACGGGATTGGGCACATGAGCCAGCTCACTCTCCGCCAGAATACGCGGCGGCGCGTAGGCCGGCAGGATAGTTTGGAATGGAATGACGAGTGCCCAAACGGCCAGCGCCGATGCTAACATGACTGCGGCACCGTCTTGCAGGCGCTTCGGGAAGCCATGGGCAAAGCCCGTAACGAGCAACACACAAATCGGTGAGAGCGCAATCAAGAGGTATCGGCCCGACAGCGCACCGGCATTCCGCAAGAATAATGCAAAGTACATTGTCGTCGCGACGACGCCGACCAGACTGAACACGAGCAGCCCAATATTGACACGCCGCATCCGCGTCCAGCGAGCAAAGTCAGGCAGAAGGCCGAGCGCACCGAAGAGACATACGACGAGCAGCAGCAGATAAATGTTTTGATCAACGGGCAATGTCTCCCAGCCAAACAACGCCCACGATGATTTGAAACCGCGGGTGATAGCGGCCGGCATCAGCGCCCATCCGAAGATCGGTGAAAATGGATTCGTGACAAATTGGGTCAGCGCTTGTATTGCCTGCACCAGCGGCAAATCGAGCGTCTGACGCTGCGCGAGGTCTGCGATATACAGCCACGCACCCAACGCCAACACGCCTGCGCTCAACACTGCGAGCGCGCTCATCCGAGTGCGCGAGACATGATATTTCAAGCCGAGCTTCCACGTACCGATGGCGAGGCTGAGCAGTGCAAGCGGCGCGAGCGTGAGCACATTGGCTCTGGTCAATGCACCTGCGATTAGCAACAGCAACAACCACAACAGGTTGAGTGCATTCGCAGGCTGCCCGATCAAGCGCAGTGCGACCACCACGATCAGAGATGCCAAGCCGACCGATAACGCAATGTTATTCACTACGGCGCTGAAAAAGACGAATTGCGGCCAAAAAGCGGCGAGTGCAGTCGCCGCCAGCGTCAATGTCACCCGCGCGGGAAAGATCAACTGCATCAACTCGAATGTGCCCCAGACGGTAATGCAGCTGAACAATATCGTGATGAAGCGAGCGAGGTGTACGCCCAGCGCAAAGCCGTCGAACAGATTGGACTCATCCGCACTGTGTATCGCAAAGTTGATTTCACCGCTTGCTAAGAAGCGATTCAAATGCAGATACAATGGCGCGCGCGGCTGCACGCTGGCAGTGGATAGACCCACAAGCAGGTAATACAGGGCTGGCTGTTTCGTTTCGTCCGTTTCGCCCATCACGCGCTCACCCGCTGCGGGCAATCGCAAGTGATTGGCGATGTACTGAACGTATGCGTAGTGGGCAGGTTCGTCTGGGGCTTCCCAGAGCGGCACAACCAAACTATACAGCACAGCCAACAGGCTGTGTGCAAGCAGCAGGCTGACTAGCCCGTACTGGAGCCGTCGGTCGCGCGTGGTCGGTGCGGCTTGATCTGAGGGAGCGGAGAGCCAGTTCACAATCGAAGGATTATACCATACTAGCGAATCGGAATCCGATCGTCCGCAAGTCGCTGTCCCTGCGCATCGCTTATAATGAGCCGCTGCAACGTCGCTAGTTGGTACATGCCGAGCCACAGGTGTGTATGCTCAGGGTCGAATGCCCGCGCGAGTGGCAATTCGATGGTGTCCGTTAGCCGATCGTCTGCTCGCCACAGACTCGTCGGGAAGCGTCCGGCCAAGGGTTGACCATCATATTGTGCAATGACCCGCTCGTCAACGCCTGTCAGATGCAGGAACATCGTATAGTCGTGGGAGGGTTGGCGCAGTGCCTACCAATACAATTTAAGACGGAGCGCACGCGCGTCGGTCTGGAGATCGTAGCCCGTCAGCAGCATTTCATCGGAGAACTGATAGTGAACGGGCACACTGGGACTCTGCGCCCATGCGACTGCTGGCAGCAAACGGAACGGAGCAAGCGCGAGTGTGAGGGCAAGCTTATCGCCATCTCCCACTTTCAGAAAGTTGGCTCTACCGACTTTGACGGGAACGCGGCTCAAAAGCGACCAAGACGTGTAAACGAAAGCTGTCGAAGCTGCGATAGCCAAAAGCACGGCGATTGAGCAGTTTGATTTTCAAATTGACACCTTCAGCGAAACCATTGCTG
>JBBPZQ010000001.1:0-3864 GCA_038198935.1 Anaerolineae bacterium | reverse complement strand
TCTGCGGTAACACCCAGGTCTCCAACACTTCTGTGCTATGATTCATCCTGACCTCCCGCGGTGGACTGTGTTTTGCCAGACATCAGTTTAAGCGCGAGAGGTCTTTCTTGCTACCTGTCAATAGACTTTTGAATCACCCTAAGTATCAGTGCAAAGTGGAAAGCGGTGAATGAAAAGTGAAACGATGGGAGTGCCTAACCGCGCGACTGTCCGCTTTTCATTTTCCATTGATGGGGGCTTGACGAATCAGTGCTGCAAGTTTGCGGTCGGCCTGGCTCAACGAGTTGCGTCGCGCATCGTCCGACATGCCGCGCAAGCGCGCGTAGCACTGCTGCTGATCGTGGACGAGTTCGCGCGCGAAGGAGCCGTCCTTCACTTTGGCCAAGATGTTGCGGATGAGCTGCTGGTTGCTTTCGGGCACAACGCGCTCGTGTTAGCAGGTGGTGAGCAGAGTTTATCCTTCCTCCGTTGCCGCTATTTTCATGATGTACCGGATAAATTTCAACGTGCGCTCGAGCTCCGCGGGGTCGGCGGGCGTGCGCGACGTCAGTGCAGGGTCGTGCCGCCCAGCCCACGCGTGATCAATCAGGTCTGCCCACGACGGGTTGAGGTTCGCCTTCACCCACTCCGCCCCCGTGCGCTTCGAGCCAACCGTACCGCTATGCAGGTCGTGCAACATGCGGCAGAACTGCAAGACCGCATACGTTTGATACCACCAATTGTTCATCTGTTCGGGTGCTGCCAAGACTTGTTGTTCCCAGCTCTGCATCACGTTTCGGATTTCCTGACGCAATGCCTCGACCGGAATCGGATCAACCAATGTTGAAGGATGAGCACCCGCTAAACTGACTCCATGCGCGCGCACGACGCAGCGCACCACGACGGTGTTGCAGTGCGTGGACTGGATGAGCGAGCGACTGCCGTGGTCGAGATACCACAGCGGTTTGCCTCGCTGCGCGTAATCCTTCAAGACAGCCTGCGGAAAATACGATCCCTCCAAATGTTTTGCCCATTCGCAATCGAGCTGATAGATACGCTCGTGCATGGCTTGCAGCGCACCGACGTGAACATCAGACAGTTCTGCTTGCGTGACCATAACGAAGTCCACATCGCTGTCCTGATCAAAGTCACCCACCGCGAACGAACCTTGCAGGCAAGCGGCGACGAAGTGGACGCTGAGAATGGCTTGCGCGCTCTGAACCAACTCGCGCAATACCGCGTTGAGTTCGGGATACGGTGTTGGAGAGGTCATGCTCGTGTTCACACTCACTTCGGCTTCGCCGTGCGCGCGAGCGATACGATACGCCGTTTGTGAGCGGAATCGTCTATCAGCGCCGCTAATCGTTTAAGGCGTGTTGCCTCTTGCTTCGCGCTCATCACCCACCAACTCGCCGCGCGCTGATACGATGGCGCTTGCGCTTGATAGAACGCCCACGCTTTTTTGTTGGCTGTGAACCGCTTCGCGTATGTCTCGTCGAGGCCACGCTGACGCGCTTCATAGGAATACTGTTGCGTCATCGCTTCGTCGCGCGCCGCGAACGCTTTCACACCTGCGGGCTGCATCCGTCCGTCTTGGATCAACTCGCCGACGCGCTTGATGTTGACCGCGCTCCAATTGCTTTTAGGTTTGCGGGGCGTGAAGCGAATTGTATAGCGCTCATCGTCCACGCGCTTGCGAATGCCATCAATCCAACCATAACACAGCGCCTCGTCCACCGACTCCTGCCACGTCAGGCTCGGCTTGTCCGTGCTAGTCTTGTAATAGCCGACCAACACTTCTGTCGCGCTGTCGTGATGCGCAGCCAGCCACTGCCGCCATTCGGCTGGTGATGAGAAGAAGATGGGTTTCATATGACAACTCTCAAGACTTGAACCGCGAAGACGCGAAGTGCGCGAAGCAATCTTTGTGTGCTTCGCGTCTTCGTGGTTTGCTTTTCATATCTACTCGAACCAACATGTTGCTCACCCTGTGTTTGATGATGCGTGCATGCGTGTGTGCGGTTGCAGCAGCGTGCTACGCCACGCGATCACGAGCCCGATCGAAAATAATACGGCGGCGAGCAAAAACGGCGCGCCCGGCACCAGAAACGGCGCACGGTCGCTGATGAAGTAGCGAAAGATATTCGTCGAGAGAAGCGGGCCGACGATGCCTGTCAGGCTGACAAGGCTGGTGACGGCGCCCTGCACTGCGCCCTGTTCGTTGGGCTGCACGCTCTTCGAGATGATCGCCTGCGCGCTGGGACCTGCGATGAATCCGAACGCGCCGAGGAACGGGATGACGTAAAACATCCACGCTTGTGACGCGAGCCCGTACATAACGTAACTGATGACGCTCGCGGCGAGTCCGATGCGCAGCGTGCGATACTCGCCGAACCGCGCGACCAATCGCCCGAGCAAGCCGCCCTGCATCAAGATAGACGTAAGCCCAACGATGGCGAGCGAGATGCCGACGTCGCCCGGTCCCCAACCATAACGATAGCCCGTGTACAGCACCCAGATGCTTTACAATGCGTTCTGCGCCAAGCCAGACAGCACAATGATCAGCGCGAGGCTCAATACGGCGGGATAGCGGCGGATGGCGAGCACCGAGCCGATGGGATTGGCGCGCGACCATGCGAACGCACGCCGATGCTCAGGCTTGAGCGATTCCGGCAGCACGAAGAACCCATACAGCGTGTTTATCAAACTGAAGCACGCGACGACGAGGAACGGCACTCGCAAGCCGACGTTGCCGAGCAGTCCGCCGATGGCGGGGCCAATGATGAAGCCGAGACCGAACGCCGCGCCGACCATGCCGAAATTCTTCGCGCGCTGTTCGGGCGGGCTCACGTCGGCGATGTACGCGGTGACCGTGGAGAAGTTCGCGGCGCTGATGCCCGAAATAACGCGCCCGAGGAACAGCCATTCGACGCTCGGCGCGAGGAACATCAGCAGGTAATCGAAGCCCGCACCGAGCAAGGAGATGAGAATGACGGGACGCCGCCCGTAGCGATCCGACAGGCTGCCGAGGATTGGCGCGCAGATGAACTGCATCAGCGCATACACGGCTACAGTCAAGCCGTAGATGGACGACGCGTTGGCGATGTCGTTGTTGGTGAAGCTCTCGATCAGTTTGGGCAGCACGGGGATGATCAACCCCAGCCCCATCACGTCGAGAAAGAGTGTGACGAAGATGAAGGGCAGGCTGGCTTGACGGTTGCGCATGGAACACCTTTCGCATTGCGGTGATGGGTCGTGCGGAAAAATGCAGGCGAACAAGTGTTCATTCTAATGCAAGTAGGCGCGGAAAAACAAAAAGCCTTGTGGGGGACAAGGCGGGGGAAGAAGATGACGTCAGGCATCAGCCGCTGCATGGCGGACCTTTTTTCATCAGCCCGCCTCCGCCAGTGCGTTTTGCACAATGCCCGCAACCGCTGCGGTCATGTGTCGCTCCTCGTGTGAAGTGTTGGGAGGATTATTGCCGGGCTGGGTGGCAATGAAAAGACTTATTACTCACCTTACGCAGTTGCCGTTAATACGCCACCGCCATCGAATAAAATTCGACGGCTAAAAGCAAGCGCTAAACCCGCTGCGCGGGTTTGAACTCTTTTAGGCGTCGGTTTTTAACCGATGCCGTTCGCTGCGTAAGGTGAGTTATTAGATTTTCAAAACCTGACGGGTCTGCTGGCTGGGAGGATGCAAAGGTGCAAGCAATCGTACAGATGATTAATTTATTTACTTGAACAACTGTAGTGACCCCCAAAAACTGGACACAAAATCGACCTTAGACAATGAACAACTTAAGTGGCTGCTTGTTGGGCCAACCACTGGCTTTCGAACTCGGCTGGTGTCAGGTAGCCCAAGGATGAGTGGATGCGTTTGTGC